>NZ_MKXB01000030.1:0-2114 GCF_001865245.1 Streptomyces sp. CC53
TCCCCGCCCCTCCGTCCCGCTTCCACCCCTCCATACCGCTGTCGGTCCCGGGCCGGGGCCGTGTCGCCGCCCCCGACCGCCCGACGTCTGCACCGACCTGGAAGGACGCCCCCGTGGCCACCTCCGTCCAGGCGGCGGACGGCGGCACCTCACCGCCCTCCCCGCCTCCGCCCCCCTCCACGTCCCGGAACAAGCGGTCCCGCCGGCCGCCGGCAGGCGCCGGCTGGCGCAGCAGGCTGTACCGCTGGGACCTCAAGGCGACGCCGTACGCCTTCATCGCGCCCTTCTTCCTGACCTTCGGGGCGTTCGGGCTCTTCCCGCTGATCCACACGGGCTGGCTCTCGCTGCACCGGGTGGAGCTGGGCGGTGAGGCCGAGTGGCGCGGCTTCGACAACTACGCGGCGCTCCGGGACAGCGACTTCTTCTGGAACGCCCTCGCCAACACCTTCACCATCGGGGTCATCTCGACGGTCCCCCAGCTGCTCATGGCGCTGGGCCTGGCGCACCTGCTGAACTACAGGCTGCGGGGCCGCGGCTTCTTCCGGGTCGCCGTCCTCGCCCCGTACGCCACGTCGATCGCCGCCGCGACGCTGGTCTTCGCCCAGCTCTTCAACTCGGACTACGGGCTGATCAACACCGTGCTCGGCTGGGCCGGGTTCGAGCCGGTCGACTGGGAGTCGTCGAAGTGGCCGGCGCAGATCGCCATCTCCGCCATCGTCATCTGGCGGTGGACCGGCTACAACGCGTTGATCTACCTGGCCGCGATGCAGGCGGTGCCGCAGGACCTGTACGAGGCGGCCTCCCTGGACGGGGCCTCCCGCTGGCGGCAGTTCGTCAGCGTCACCATCCCGTCCATCCGGCCGACGATCCTCTTCACGATCGTCGTGTCCACGATCGGCGCCACGCAGCTGTTCGGCGAGCCGATGCTGTTCGGCGGCAGCCTCGGCGTCAGCGGCGGCAGCGGCAACCAGTTCCAGACGCTGAGTCTGCTGATGTACGAGAAGGGCTGGGTCACGGGCGCCCTGGGGCAGGCCTCCGCGATCGCGTGGGTGATGCTGCTGCTCCTGCTCCTCATCGGCGGGCTGCGGCTGCTGCTCGCCCGTGCCGGCCGCAAGAAGCAGGGGGTCTGACCGATGGCGCTCACCACCGGCCGGCCGGCGCGCAGGCGCGGGCCACGGCCCGCGTTCAGGCAGACCGCGGGCCGCCAGCACCACGCAGGGCCGCTCACGTACGTCCTGCTGGGGTTCGCGGCCCTGCTCTCCCTCTTCCCGCTGTACTGGAACCTCGTCGCCGCCTCCCACTCGGGTGAGCGGGTCGTGGAGGCCCCGGCGCCGCTGCTGCCCGGGCCCCGGCTGCTGGACAACCTCACGTTCGCCTGGAACCAGGTCGACATGGGCGAGGCCCTCGTGAACACGACGGTCGTCGCGGGGCTCGTGGCCGCGTCCACGGTGGTGTTCTCGACGCTGGCCGGTTTCGCCTTCGCCAAGCTGCCGTTCAGCGGCCGGAACGTGCTGCTGGCCCTCGTGGTGGCGACGATGACCGTGCCGCCGCAGCTGAGCGTGATCCCGCTGTACCGGATCATCACCGACCTGGGCTGGGTGGACCAGCTCCAGTCGGTCGTGCTGCCGTCGCTCGTCGCGGCGTTCGGCGTGTTCTTCATGCGGCAGTACCTGCTGGAGGCGCTGCCCGTCGAGCTGATCGAGGCGGCCCGCGTGGACGGGGCGCACAGCCTGCGGATCATCTGGCACGTGGTGTTCCCCGTGGCGCGGCCCGCGATGGCGGTGCTCGGGATGCTGGTGTTCGTCCAGGCGTGGAACGACTTCTTCTGGCCGTTCATCGCGCTCACCCCGGACGGCAACCCGACCCTCCAGGTGGCGCTGGCCGGGCTGGGCTCGGGCAACCACACCATCGACCAGGCCATCGTGCTGACCGGCGCGCTGATCTCCACCGTGCCGCTGCTGCTGGTCTTCGCCGTACTGGGCAAGCACATCGTGGGCGGCATCACCTCGGGCGCGGTCAAGAGCTGACGCCCCGCGTCCGCCGTCCCTGCCCCTCCCGCTCCACGGCGCCGTCGTCCCCGCCCGCTGCCGGCGCCGCGGTCCCCCGCCCCTCCG
>NZ_MKXB01000030.1:2378-23525 GCF_001865245.1 Streptomyces sp. CC53
GCTGCGTCCGCCGTGTCCGCTGTCCGAGTAACCCCCACCTACCTCTGGGAGCGCTCCCCCTATGACTGCCTCCGACACCCGCCCACTCACCGCGGCCCGCCGGTTCCCCCCGGGGTTCCTGTGGGGCGCCGCCACCGCCGCGTACCAGATCGAGGGCGCCGCCCGGGAGGACGGCCGCACCCCGTCCATCTGGGACACCTTCAGCCACACGCCGGGGAAGGTCTTCGAGGGTCACACGGGCGATGTGGCCGTGGACCACTACCACCGGTTCCGTGAGGACGTCCGGCTCATGAAGGAACTGGGCCTGACCGCGTACCGCTTCTCCGTTTCGTGGCCGCGGGTGCAGCCCACCGGGCGCGGGCCGGCCGTGCAGAAGGGCCTGGACTTCTACCGGGCACTGGTCGACGAGCTGCTCGCCGCCGGGATCCGGCCGGCGGTCACCCTCTACCACTGGGACCTGCCGCAGGAGCTGGAGGACGCGGGCGGCTGGCCGCACCGGGCGACGGCCGAACGGTTCGCCGCGTACGCGGGGCTCGTCGGGGACGCGCTCGGCGACCGCGTCGACCGCTGGACCACGCTCAACGAGCCGTGGTGCAGCGCCTTCCTCGGCTACGGCTCCGGGGTGCACGCGCCGGGCCGCACCGACCCGGTGGCCGCGCTGCGCGCCGCCCACCACCTGAACCTGGGCCACGGCCTGGCCGTACAGGCCCTGCGGGCGGCGCTCCCGGCGCGCGCGGAGGTGGGGGTGTCGCTGAACCTGCACCAGGTCAGGCCGCTGACCGGGACGACGGAGGACCTGGACGCGGCCCGCCGCATCGACGCGGTCGGCAACCGCATCTGGCTCGGGCCCATGCTGGAGGGCGCCTACCCGGAGGACCTGGCCGCCGACACGGCCCGGCTCACGGACTGGTCGTTCGTCCGGCCGGCCGACGCGGCGACGGCGCAGCAGGCGCTGGACTTCCTGGGCGTCAACTACTACACGCCGACGCTGGTGTCGGCGGTCGCCCGGGTCGGCGTCGGCAGCGTCATGGCCGACGGCGGGCACGGCGGCGGGGGGCACTCGCCGTGGGCGGGTGCGGACGACGTGGTCTTCCACCAGCCGCCCGGCGAGCGGACCGCGATGGGCTGGTCCGTGGACGCTTCCGGGCTGTACGACCTGCTGATGCGGATGACCCGGGAGTACCCGGACCTGCCGCTGTACGTCACGGAGAACGGCGCGGCGTACGAGGACGCGGTGGGCCCGGACGGCTCGGTCGACGACCCGGAGCGCGTCGCCTACCTGCACCGCCACCTGGAGGCGGTGCACCGGGCCGTGGAGAGCGGCGCGGACGTGCGCGGCTACTTCCTGTGGTCGCTGCTGGACAACTTCGAATGGTCGTACGGCTACGCGAAGCGGTTCGGGGCGGTGCACGTGGACTACGCGACGCAGACCCGGACCCCGAAGGCCAGCGCGCACTGGTACGCGCGGCTCGCCCGCAGCGGTGTCCTCCCGGACCTGCCGGGGGCGTGAGGGGGCGCGCTCCGGCCGCGGTGGGGTGACGGCCGGAGCGCGCGGTGTGGGGGGTGGGGCGTCAGCGGGTCGCGGCGAACGCCTTCGTGAAGGCCAGCGGCTCCTGAAGGATGGAGCTGCACGTGGCGTCCGCGCGGTTCACGGCCCCGTCGGGGCACTGCTTGTCGCGGGTGGCGGACCACATCGACAGCCAGGCGATGCCCTTGGACCGGGCGAACGCGGCGAGCTGTGTCGCGTCGTCGACCCTGAAGACCTCCGTCGTGACGTCGTTGACGCCGATCATCGGGGTGACCGCGACGGTCTTCCAGGCGGCCGCGTCGGACAGCCCCAGCACGGCCTTGACCTGGGCCTGGGTCGCGGTCGCCGCCTGCACGGCGTAGGTGCCCATGTCGCCGCTGTAGGCGGGGCCGTAGTCCATCGCCATGATGTTGACGGCGCCGATCCGCACGCCGTTCTTCCTCGCGTCGGCGAGCAGGCCGACGCCGGGCTGGGTCAGCCCCTCGGGCATGACGGGCAGCGTGAACGACACGTCCAGGCCGGGGTGGTCCTTCTGGAGACGGGCGACGGCCTGGGCGCGGCGGGTGTTGGCGGCCGTGTCGGGCAGGGCGGCGCCCTCGACGTCGAAGTCGACCTTCGTCAGCCTGTACCGGTCGACGACCTCGCCGTAGGCGTCGGCCAGGGCGTCGGGGGTGGAGCAGGCGAGGGCCAGCTCGCGGCCGGCCGCGCCGCCGAACGACACCCGCACGTCCCCGCCCCGGGCCCGCAGGGCACCGATCTGCGCGGCCACCTTGTCGTCGGCGAGGGCGGTGACGCCGCCCCAGCGCGGTTCGCAGCCGTTCCCCGCGGTGACGAAGGCCAGGGTGAAGTCCCGGACGCCGGTCCTCGCCGCGGTGTCGAGCAGGTCGTACGCCGGGTGGAGGGAGGTGTCGACGTACGGCGCGAACCCGACGGCACCGGCCGGGGCGCCACCGGTCGGGGTGGGCGACGGGTCCGGGGCAGGGGTGGTGGGGGGCGCGGGGGTGGTGGGGGTGCCCGTCGGCGCCGTGGGCCGCGGGGACGCGGTCGTGGTGCTCGGGGCCGGGGTCGGCCGGTCGGTGGGGCGGCCGCTGGGCCGGGGTGTGGTGCCGGGGTCGGCGGAGCACTTCGCGCCGTCGATGAGGCAGCCCGCCGGGTCCCCGGCGCCGCCCTCGGCGGCGGCCGTGACGAAGCCGACGGTGACGGAGGCGCCGGGCGCCAGGTCCTTGTTCCAGCTCGCGGGCTTCACGGTGACGTGCCGCCCGTCCACGGTGTGCTCGCCGTTCCACAGGGACGTGATCCGGGTCCCGGCCGGGAGGTCGAACTCCAGGGTCCAGCCGGTGCGGGTCTCGCCGGTGGCGTTGGCGATGACGTACTGGCCGGTGTAGCCGCCGCTCCACGCGCTGGTCCGGGTGTACTGCGCGCTCACCGCCGCCGCCTGGGCGGTCCCGGTGAACGCGAACGCCGCCCCTCCGGCCACCGCGGCCGCCACCAGGGCGCCGACCGCCTTCGCCCTGCGGCTGCTCCCGCGTCGGTGGCCGCCGGTGACGGCGCCGCTGCGTATGCCCATGCGCTGTGCCTGCCTCATGTGTGGGGGTGGGGTGCGGCAGCACGCTAGCGGGCCCGAACCCGTCAAACAGGGAATGTCGGGCGGCAGTCGGGGATCTTAGGGCGCGCTTAAGGCGCCCATCGGACCCGGTTAACGGTCCTGCTTCGCGCGCGGCCGCGCCGCTCCCATCAGCAGCCACGGCCACCTGCCGGAGCGGTACACCGCCACCGCGCGGGCATGGTCGAAGGCGGCGGCGGGGTCGGGGTGGCAGGTCCACGGGTGGGCGCCCACCCACGGTTCCACCGCCCGGAACTGCTCCAGCGCCTCCCGGCCCCGCCCCGCGACGACGAGCGCCCCGGCGAGGATGTGCCGGACGTACGGCAGCCGCGGGTCGTCGGAGGGCGCGGCGGCCACGGCGTCGCGGACGGCGTCGAGATCTCCCGGCGTGTTCCTGCCGCCGAGCGGGGTGTACGCGGCGCGCGCCAAGGCCCGTTCGAACGCCGCCTGGAGGGGCAGCACGGACAGCAGGCTGCCCTCGGGCGCGGAGCGGGCGGCGCCGTCGGCGAAGCGCTGGGCCAGCGCGTGGGAGCCGCACCACTTGGCGCACCAGTACTGGAGGGCGTTGAGGTGCCCGAAGAAGTGGTGGGGGGCGCGGGCGGTCAGCTCGTCCCACAGCTGCCGGAAGTCGGCGTGCGGCAGGGCGAGTCCGCGGGCGGCGGAGACCAGGGTGACCCACGGGGACGGGTCGCGGGGCGCGAGCGCGGCGGCCTCGCGGGCGGCCTGCACGGCGGCGGTCAGCAGCTGCCGGAAGCGCTCCAGGTCGTCGGCGGAGGCGTCCCGGGCGTAGCTGCCCCCGCGCGCTGCCCACGCCTGCCGGAGCAGCGCCTCCGCGTGGACGGCTGCCGCGTCCGGGTCCTCGGGCCGCTCGGCCCGCCACTCCGCCAGCCAGCGCCCGTCCTGCGCGGCCGCGAGGGCTAGCGCGGCGAGCCGGTCCCAGCGCAGGTCCCAGTCCTCGCCCGCGTCCGCGAGCAGGGCCGCCGCGGGCCGCCGGTCGCCGCCCTGCGCGGCCTGGACGGCGAGGACCGCCTCGGGCTCCGGCGGCCCGCTCCGCGACGGGTCGAGCAGGTGGCGCGGGGCCAGGCCGTAGGCGGCGAGGTCGATGCCGTCCGTGCCCTTCCGCTTGGCGGCGGCCAGCCGGGCGGTGCTCCACAGGGACCAGAGGAGGACCGGGCCGCCCGCGGCGATGGCGATGCCCTGGGCGACGGGCGGCAGGGAGGTGAGGAGGTACGGCATGGTCGTGAGGCGCTTTCGGCTCGTGGCGCGGCAGCAGGGACGGGCGCGCCGCGCGCGGGGACCCCGTCATGGTCCCCCACCGCCCGCGACGGCTGCACGGCGGGCACGCCCCAGCACGCCGCGGGGAGCTGCGGCCGGGTGCGCGTCCCGGGCGCTCAGGCGGGGACGGCCCTGCGGCGGCGGCGCCGCACCCGGTGGGCGCGGCCGTCCGAGCCGCCGGTGCGGCGGCCGTCGAGGCCCAGCCAGACCCGCACCTCCGTGCCGCCCAGGACGGAGTGCCCGATGCGGACGTCACCGCCCGTGGCCTCGGCGACGCGCCGCACGATGTCCAGGCCGAGCCCCGTCGACCCGGCCCGTTCCCCGCTGTTGCCGCGGGCCAGGGCGGCCTCCGGGTCCTCGATGCCGGGCCCCGCGTCCGAGACGAGCACGATGACGGCGTCCTCCCCGTTGTGGACGTCGACGGAGAAGGCGGTGCCCTCCGGGGTGTGCCGGAAGACGTTGCCGAGCAGCGCGTCGAGGGCGGCGGCCAGGTCGGGGCGCGCCACGGGGATCCGCACCGGCCGGTCGGTGCCGGCGAGGCGCACCTTGCGGCCCTCGTCCTCCGCGAGCGCCGACCAGAACGCCATCCGGTCCCGTACGACCTCGGAGACGTCGCAGCCCGCTCCGGGCCCCGCCGCCTGCGTCTGCGGCTTGGCCTCCCTGGCCGTGCGGATGATGGTGTCCACCTCCCGCTCCAGCTGCTCCACGGCCGCGCGGGTCTGCTCGGCGGCCGGGCCGTCGCCGAGGGACGCGGTGTTGAGGCGCAGCACGGTGAGCGGGGTGCGCAGCCGGTGGGACAGGTCGGCGGCCAGTTCGCGTTCGTTGGCGAGGAGTTGCACGACCTGGTCGGCCATCGAGTTGAAGGCGACGGCGGCGGAACGGAGTTCGGCGGGGCCCTCCTCGCGGACGCGGGCGCCGAGCCTGCCGTCGCCGAGCTCGCGGGCGGCGCGGGCCAGGCGCTGGGCGGGCAGCACCATGCGCACGCCGAGCCGGTCGGCGACCGCGACGGAGCCGACGACCAGGGCGGCGCCCACCCCGGCGAGGGTCAGCCACGCTGTGGTGAGGCCGCGGGTCAGCTCCCCTTCGGGGACGTACACCTCGACGATGGCGATCTTCCCGGTGCTGAGGGCGGTCGGCTGGAGCAGCACGGAGCCGCCCTCGACCTCGGTGACGGAGGCGCGCGGGACCCGGCGCACGGTGTCCAGGTCGGCGTCGCCCGCGCGGCCCGTGCCGATCTCCAGGGGTGTGGCGGACGGCCGGTCGGGCGGCGCGGGGACGTGCACGGCCATCCGGCCGTCGGCGCCCGCCCGGGTGGAGGCGACGGCCCGTTCGAGGGCGCCCCGGTCGGTGGTGATGGACAGGGTGGGGCCGAGGGCGGCGGCCTGCCGTTCGGCGTCGCCGAAGGCGCGGTCGCGGGCCATCTCCTTGATGACCAGGCCGAGGGGCACGGCGAAGGCGAGGACGACCATGGTGGTGACGGCGAGCGCCACCTTGACGAGGGCCCATCTCACGGCAGGGCCTCCTGCGGCGGCTCCAGCTTCACGCCCACGCCGCGCAGGGTGTGCAGGTAGCGGGGGTTGGCCGCGGTCTCCCCCAGTTTGCGGCGCAGCCAGGACAGGTGGACGTCGATGGTCTGGTCGTCCCCGTACGACTGCTGCCACACCTCGGCGAGGAGTTCGCGGCGCGGCACGACGACGCCGGGCCGCCCGGCGAGGAACGCCAGCAGGTCGAACTCGCGGCGCGTCAGGTCGAGTCGGCGGCCGTCCAGTTCGGCCTGGCGGCGCAGCGGGTCGATGGCGAGCCCGCCGACGCGGAGGGTGGTGCTGTGCGGCAGCTCGCCCGCGCCCCCTGCGGCGCGGGCCCGGCGCAGCACGGCGGCGATCCGCGCGGACAGGTGCTCCACGGAGAACGGCTTGGTGAGGTAGTCGTCCGCGCCGTCGTTGAGGAGCCGTACGATCTCGGCCTCGTCGTCCCGGGCGGTGGCGATGATCACCGGTACGTCGGTGATGCCGCGCAGCATCTTCAGCGCCTCCGCCCCGTCGAGGTCGGGCAGACCGAGGTCCAGGATGACGACGTCGAAGCGGAGATGGGCGACCTCGCGCAGCGCCTCCAGGGCCGTTCCGACGCTCCGCACGGTGTGGGCGGCCTCGGTCAGGTGCCGGATGAGGGCGGAGCGCACGAACTGGTCGTCCTCGACCACGAGCACACTTGCCATGGGCGGCACCGTACGCCATGAGGCGGAATGAGCGGGACCGGTGTTGACGCCGTGGGCGGGTGGTGCACTATGGCCCGGATGCGAAGAGGACTGGTTCACGCCACGGCGTGGTCGCTCGCCACGGGCGCGGCGGTCACCCTCTCGTGGTGGGGCGTGCGCGCGGTGATGACCGGGACGGTGTACGACCGTCCGGCGGCGGTGCCGCTGGCGGCGGTCCCGGAGAGCCCGGCGCCGCAGGCGGCGTCGACGCACCGCCCGAAACCGGTCCCGTCCCCGTCCCCGTCCCGGTCCGCGCGGCCCCCGTCGTCCCCGGCCGCGCCGCCGCCCGCGGCGGAGCCGTCGGGCCGCGGCACGGGTTCCGCCCCGCCTGCCGCGCCGGCCGCCCCGTCGCCGTCGCCGTCCGTCCAGGGCACGGTGCGGAGTTACGCGGTGGCGGGCGGCTGGGTGGCGTTCTCCCTCGGCGACCGCTCGGCGGAGCTGGTGTCGGCCACCCCGGCGTCGGGCTGGCAGATGCAGGTGTGGAAACAGGACACGTGGATCCGGGTGACGTTCACCGGCGACGGGCGGGAGGTGTCGGTGTTCTGCGTCTGGCACGACACGGCGCCCCGGGTGGAGATCGACGAGCGCCCGGCGTGACGGCTACCGGAACAGTTCCGGCGGCGGCGCGGGAGAGGGCGCGGCGTTCGCGTCGGTGACGGGTGCGGCGCCGCCGGCGAAGTCGGCGAGGGCACGGCCGTGTTCGACGCGCCCCGGGTGCGGGTCGGTGGCGACGCGCCGCGTCAGGTCCGCGACGGGCAGCGGGGTGTCCGAGGCGACGAGGACGGCGTTGCCGAAGCGGCGGGCGCGCAGCACCACCGGGTCGGCGGCGAGGGCGAGGTCGGGGAACACCTCCGCCGCGGTGGCGATCTGCCCGCGCAGGTGCCCGAGCGGCGGGCCGTCGGCGAGGTTCGCGGCGTACGTGCCGCCGGCTTTCAGGACGCGCCGCACCTCGGTGAGGAACTCGGTGCTGGTGAGGTGGGCGGGGGTGCGGGCGCCGCTGAAGACGTCGGCGACGACGAGGTCGGCCCAGCCGTCGGGGAGCCGGGCGAGGCCGGCGCGGGCGTCGCCGCCCCGGACCCGTATGCGGGCGCCGGGATCGAGGGGCAGCACCCGCCGCACGAGCTGGACGAGCGGCGCGTCGATCTCGACGACCTGCTGGGTGGAGCGGGGGCGGGTGGCGGCGACGTACCGGGCGAGGGTGAGGGCGCCGCCGCCCAGGTGCACGGCGTGCAGGGGGCGCCCCGGCGGGGCGGCGAGGTCGATGACGTGCCCGAGGCGCCGCTGGTAGGCGAAGTCGAGGCGGGCCGGGTCGTCCAGGTCGACGTGTGACTGCGGGGCGCCGTCGACGAGGAGGGTCCAGGCCCGCGGCCGGTCCCGGTCGGGTACGAGCTCCGCGAGCCCGCCGTCCACCGTCTCGGCCACGGTCTCCCGCCCACGCCGCTGCTGCCTGCCCTTCGCCACGGACCCATTATCGGCGGCGGCCCCCGCGGGCGTCCGTCCGGGGCGGCGCGGGCCGTGCGGCATCCCCGCGCTGCGGGCGGCCCGGCGCCGGGCCGACGGCTCGCGACGGGCGTGCGGCGACCCGGCGGGGGCAGCGAGCGGGGCGGCGGCAGGCCGTCCCGGCGGGCAACGCCCACCGGCGGGAAGCAGCAGGCCAGCCGACGGGCCGCGCCCGCCAGGCAGGAAGTACGGGGCGGCAGGCCGAGGGGCGCCGGGCCGTGCGGGCCAGGCCGTCCCTCCGAGGAGGGGCCCCGGCCGGGGCCGGTCCGCAGGGGGCGCAGGACCCGCGGCGGCGGAGCGCGGTTGAGCGCGGCGCCGGCCCGCACCGTACTGCTGTGCATGACCGCACGGACCGGAGGGACCGGACGCGACCCGGGTCGCAGGGGCAGGGCGGCGCAGCACCCCGCACCGCGGCGCGGGGGGCGCCGAGGGACAGCGCCGGCGCCCGGGGCGCGGACGGGGCTCCGCGCCGGGCGGGGCGACCCGCCGCGAGTGGGCCGGGTCGCGCCCGGCGCGCGCTCAGTGGCAGTCGTCGGCGGCGCGGATGAGGCGGGCCGCCTCACCGAGGGCCTCGCGGAGGGTGGCGGGGTCCGTGAGCGGGTCGGCGTCGGCCGGGGGCAGCAGCCAGCCCGTGCCGGCGACCGGCGGCTCGGCCGTCAGGCGCAGGCCGTGCCCGGGGGTGCGGGTGCAGGCGCTGCCGGGCACGTCCCAGGCCGCCGCGGTGCCGGGCGGCACGAGGAAGCCCAGCGTGTCGCTCGCGTCGTCGTGGAGGACGGGGCCGACCGACGGGGCGCCGGTGCGGCGCAGGATGTCGACCGCCTCAAGTCCCTGGCGGGCCGGGACCGTCACCAGGTCGCACGGCTGGTGCCGGAGGGCGGTCGGCGAAGGGTGCTGCGGAGTACGGGCGTGCGCTGCGGCCTCCGTGCTGGCTTCCCACAAGGGATGTCCTCCTTGCTCCGGTCCCGGTGGACGGGTCGGAGGCACCGTCCGGCGGCTTCGGTCGCCGCGCTGCCTCCGTTCCACCGGGTTCAACGGCCGCCACCTGTCAACGGCTACGGCCGGACACCGCCGCAAAGGATGGCACTTCCTAGCAGATCGAGGGCGATACGCGCCTTTCGCCCAGAAAAGCACTGTATGGACGCCGTCCCGCGCCGGTACGTTCTTGCTCCGCCGGAGCATCGGCAGCACGCAGGGGAGGACCCGTCATGGCCTCGTCACGGGCAGTACCGAATCTCGCCTTCCGCCGGCTGCGCGGACACCGCTCCGCCGGGGAGTTCGCCGCCGCGGTCCGCCGGGCCGCCCGGGAGATCGGGGAGCAGGTCTCCTGCGACGCCCGCTACATCGGGCGCGTGGAGTCGGGTGAGATCCGTTGCCCCAACTACGCCTACGAACGGGTCTTCCTGCACATGTTCCCCGGCCGGTCGCTGACGGACCTGGGGTTCGTCGCACGGGAGACGGTGCGCGGCCGGGGCGCGCGCGCCGCCGCCCCCGCCCCGGCGCCCCCCGCACCCGCCCCGTCCCTGGACCACGAGGAGAGCGACGTGCGGCGTCGCGCATTCATGAGGGGCGGCACCGTCTCGGTGGCGGCCGCCACCTTCGGCAGCGGCGGCCTGGAGGCGCTGGCCGCCATTCCCGCGCCGCGGGCCGGCGGCCGCTTCGGCGAGACCGAGGTGAGCGCCGTCGAGAGCGCCGTCCGGCAGATCAGGCTGTTCGACGACCGGCACGGAGCCGACGCGCTGTACCGGACGGCGTCCGGCCCGCTGCGCTCGGCGTACGCGCTGCTCGACGCCGGGACGACGGCCCGCGGGTCGACCGCCGACCGGCTGCACGCGGGCGCCGGCGAGCTCGCCCTGTCCGTGGGCTGGCTGGCCCACGACTCGGGCCGCCTGGACGACGCGCGCTCGCACTACGCGGAGGCCCTGGCCACCGCGCGGGTCGCGGCCCACCCGGGCCTGGAGGCGCACGCGTTCTCGAACATGGCGTTCCTGGCCACGGACGCGGGCCGGCACCGGGAGGCCGTGCGGGCGGCGCAGGCCGGGCAGCAGGCCGTCCGCCACCTGCCGGGAGGCCGCCTGCCTGCGCTGCTCGCGCTGCGCGAGGCGAACGGCTGGGCGGGCCTGCGGGACAGGGCCGCGTGCGAGCGGGCCCTCGGCAGGGCGCACGCGCTGTTCGGCCGGGGACCGTCGGACGCCGACCCGGAGTGGATGTCGTTCTTCGGCGAGCCGGAACTGGAGTTCCTGGAGGCCCAGTGCTGGTCCCTGCTGGGCGACGGCCGCCGCGCGGTGCGGCACGCCCGGCACGCGGCGGCGCTCGGAGGCCCCGAGTTCGCCAGGAACCGGGCCCTGTACCGGGCCCGGCTGGCGGCCGGCCTGGCCCGCGACGGCTCGCCGGAGGAGGCCGCGGAGGCGGGCGGCCGGGTCCTGGACGCCCTGGGCGAGGTGCAGTCGACACGGATCCGGGCGATGCTCGCCGAGACGGCGCGGGCGCTGGAGCCGTGGCGCACCGCGCCCCAGGTGGCGGCGTTCCTCGCCCGGCGCACCGGCGCGGGAGGTGCCGGCGCGGCGCGCCGCACCCGTCTGCCGGGGGCAGGACCGTCCGGCTCCCCGCGGCCCCCGGGGCCCGCGCGCGCGTAGGGGAGGCGGTCCGGCGGCGGCCGAGGTGCCCGTCGGGCCCGGGGCCTGGGCGTGCAGGGCCTCCGACCAGCCGCGGCGAGGCTCCCGGGCTCTCGCGCACGGAGCCGTGGCGGTCCGGCGGAGTGGGGCGCCCCGGCACCGGGGCCTGCGCGCGCGGAGGCGCGGCGGGCCGCACGTGGGCGTCCGGGAAAGAAGCGGAGCGGCGGCGGCCGCGCGTTACGCCTCCAGGTGCCCCGTGTCGTTCCAGCGCTCGATCGCGGGGGCGCCGTACGCCCAGCCGAGCCGCGACAGGCTCGTCGGGGCGAGGTTGATGCGTGCGGCGAAGGAGACGTCCTCGCCCAGCCAGCGCGCGGCGATGGAGCGCAGGATGTGTCCGTGCGCGAAGACCAGCACGTCCCGGTCGGCCGAGCGGGCCCACGCCACGACCTCGTCCGCGCGGGCGGCCACCTCCGCCAGGGTCTCGCCCTCCGGGACGCCGTCGCGCCAGATGAGCCAGCCGGGGCGGGCGGCCTGGATCTCGGCGGGCGTCATGCCCTCGTAGGCGCCGTAGTCGAACTCCATGAGCGCGTCCCAGGTCTCCGCGCGGTCCCCGAAACCGGCCAGCTCACAGGTCTCCCGCGCGCGGGACAGGGGGCTGGTGCGGATCTCGTACCCGGCGAGGCCCGCCCAGGGGCCGCGGTGCAGCCGCCCGCCCAGCAGCTCCGCGCCGCGCCTGCCCTCGTCGAGCAGGGGGATGTCGGTCCTGCCGGTGTGCCTGCCGAGCAGCGACCACTCGGTCTGGCCGTGCCGGGCGAGCAGGATGCGCGGTGCCATGGGTGGTTCTCCTGGGTGTTCGCGGGCTTGTCGGGGAGCCCGCGGAAGGTGTGCACACGACGGCGGGTGCAGCGGCGTACCCGTCCATCATCGCGTACGGGTGTCCGCGCGGAGCGGCGGCCGGGACCCGGGGCCGTCCGGTGGACCGTCCCCGTCTGTCAGTGGCGGATGGGAGACTTCCGCGGTGAGCGATTCCCTGGGCAGCGGGCCGCGTCCGGCTCCGCACACTCCGCAGACGTCCCTCCGGCTGCGCCTGGCCGAGCTGCGCGGTCCCGCCGCCGCGCCGCATCCGATGGACGCCCGGGCGCTGGCCGCGCTGGCGGCGAACCCGGGCTGCCGCCGCCGCGCGCTGCTGGACGGGGCCGGGGTGGACAAGCTCGCGCTGGCGTCCGCGCTGGGCGCGCAGCCCGGTTTCGGGCAGTCGCAGTTCGCGTTCATGCGGGGGAACGCCTTCGAGGCCAGGGTGAAGGCGGGCGGCGGCGCCGAGCTGCTGCGGCTGCTGGGCGCGGACGCGGCCGGGGAGGTGCGGACGCCGGACCTGGCGGCCGCCGGGCCCGAGGGCCGCACGGCCCGCACGGCGCTGGCACTGCGGGAGGCGACGGCGGCCGGGGGGTGGACCGTGCTGGACCATCCGCTGCTGGCGCTGGAGGTGGCGGGCTCCCCGGTGTACCTGGAGCCGGACGTGGTGGTGGTGCGGCCGGACGGGCGGTGGACGGTCGTGGAGATCAAGTCGTTCCCGATGATCGACGGGGCGGCCGACGCGGCGAAGGTGGGTGCGGCGGCCCGGCAGGCGGCGGTGTACGTGCTGGCGCTGGAACGGGTGGCGGCGGTGACGCCCGGCGCGCAGGTCGCGGCGTCGGTGCTGCTGGTCTGCCCGAAGGACTTCTCCAACCAGCCGGCCGGCTCCGCCGTGGACGTGCGCAAGCAGCTCGCGGTGACCCGGCGGCAGCTGGCGCGGCTGACCCGGCTCGACGACATCGCGGCGGCCCTGCCCGAGGGACTCACCTTCGACGTGTCGGCGTGCTCCGCGGAGGAGCTGGCGGCGGCCGTGGACGCGGTGCCGCACGCGTACGCGCCGGAGTGCCTGTCCTCCTGCGAGCTGGCGTTCCACTGCCGGGAGCGGTCCCGCGGCGCGGGTGCCGTGGAGGTGCTGGGCCGCTCGGTGCGGGGCGAGCTCGGGGGGTTGACGACGGTCGGCGCGGTCCTGGCGGCGGCCCGCGGCGAGGCGGGCGAGGCCGACGACCCGGCGGTGGCGGCGCTGCGCCGGGCGGCGGCGCTGCGGGCGGAGGCGCTGGAGGCCGCGGCCCCGGGGGCGGGGGGCGCGGCGGGGTGCCGGGGGGACCGCCCGGTGCGGGAGGAGGCCGGGGCATGTCGTTGATCTCCACGCTGGCGCGGCTGGAGGCCGTGGAGGCGGGGCGGGCGCGCCCGCTGGCGACGGTGCGGCACCGGCACGTGTCGGACCGGCCGCTGGTGCTGGTGCCGCTGACGACGGCGGGCGAGGCGGGCGCGCCGCTCGGGGCCCTGGTCGGCTCGGACCCGGCGGCGCCCCGGCTGCTCGTCGTGCCGCAGCCCCGCGACCGCGACCTGCGGTTCGCGTTCCTCGCGGACCTGGCGGAGGAGGTCCTGCCGCACCTCGACGCGTACGCGGACGTGGTGGAGCAGGCGGAGCGGTCCGAGACCGATCCGGAGACCGGCAAGAAGGTGAAGGTGGCGGTCGACCTGTGCGCGGACGCGCCGCAGATCGTCGTGCCGAACCGGGCGGGCGTGGAGTACGTACGGCTCCTGGGGCGGTCGACGCGGTTCCGGCGGACCGCCGAGCAGGACCCCGAGACCCCGTTTCCCGCGCCGGCGCGCGTGCCGCTGCTGGGGCGGTGGCTGACGCACTACGGCGAGCGGGCGCGGGTGCCCGGCTCGTCGCTGCTGGTGGCGGCGACGGAGCTGCTGAACCGGCACTGGGCGACGGGCCAGTCGTCGCTGGAGGACCAGCACCTGGGGGCGCTGCTGGCGTGGATCGACCCTCCCGAGGGGGAGCAGGGTGCGGCCGCCGCGCTGCGGGCGGAGCTGGGGCGGGACCGGGACGGGCAGCTGCTGTGCCCGCCGGCGGGCCCGGCGACGGACCCTGCGTTCGACAACCGGCTGCTGGCGCCCGCGATCGAGCGGTACGACCGGGCGCGGCAGGCGCTCGCGACCGCCGAGGACGGCGAGGCGGCCGACGAGCGGCTGGGCGCGCTGCACCGGGCGGAGAGCGAGGTCCGGCGCCTGCTGCTGACTCAGCTGCGGCCCACGTGGGACGCGGTGTGGCGGGCCCTGGGACTGCTGCGGGATCTGCCGGCGGGGCCGCGGGTGGCGGACCGCTGGACGCGGGACCGCTGGTCGTTCACGGGGCACCGGGACCGGGTGCGGGCGGGCGAGCCGCCGCAGCCGCGCCGGGACGACGCGGTGACGGCCGCGCAGAAGCTCGCCGCGCGGGAGGCGGCGCAGACGCAGCTGGACGCGCAGGAAGCGCTGGACGATCCGCTGGTGATGGCGGGGCGGCGGCTCGCCGGGGAGGCGTTCCTCGGGGAGGTCGTGGACGTGGAGATGGCGTGGACGGAGTCGAAGCGCCCGTCGCCCCGCCCGCTGCTGACGGTGCGCACGGACGACGCACCGCACCTGGGGCCGGGGGTGAAGGCGTACCGGTCGCTGGACGGCCGCCCGCAGAGCGCGGAGTTCGTCCGGTTCGAGGAGGCCGGGGAGCGGGGGGCCGGGCCCGGGGTGGTGCTGCGGGTCCTGGACCGGATGGGCAGGTCGCGGGAGCCGGCGGAGGGCTCGGTGCCGCAGAAGGGGGACCGGATCGTGTGGACGCTGTTCGAGCACGACCAGCGGGTGGGGCCGAAGCTGCCGGACCCGGAGGAGACGCCGTGGACGCACGGGGGGCCGCCGCGCGCGGATCTGGCGGAGGCACCCGACCCGGTGACCGGGGAGGACTTCCTGTGACGGTGGCGGACGTCTTCGACCCGGCGGCGGAGGCCGCCCGCGCGACCGCGCGGATCCTGCACGACACGCTGCACGGGGCGGACCGCGGGGTGGTGGTGGATTCCCCGCCGGGCGCGGGCAAGTCGACGCTGGTGGTGACGGCGGCGCGGGAACTCGCGGCGGCGGGGCGGCCCCTGATGGTCGTGGCGCAGACGAACGCGCAGGTCGACGACTTGGTGCTGCGGCTCGCGGAGAAGGAACCCGGGCTGGAGCTGGGGCGGTTGCACTCCAGCGACAGCGACCCGTACGACCGGGCGCTGGACGCCCTGGACACCGTGCGGAAGTCGGCGAAGGCCGCGGACCTGGCGGGGCTGCCCGTGGTGCTGTCGACGGCGGCGAAGTGGGCGCACGTGAAGGGCGTCGAGCCGTGGCGCCACGCGATCGTCGACGAGGCGTACCAGATGCGTTCGGACGCGCTGCTCGCCGTGGCGGGCCTGTTCGAGCGGGCGCTGTTCGTCGGGGACCCCGGGCAGCTGGACCCGTTCTCCGTCGTCACGGCCGACCAGTGGGCGGGGCTGTCGTACGACCCGTCGGCGAGCGCGGTGTCGACGCTGCTGGCGCACAACCCGGAGCTGCCGCAGCACCGCCTGCCGGTGTCGTGGCGGCTGCCCGCGTCGGCGGCGCCGCTGGTGTCCGACGCGTTCTACCCGTACACGCGGTTCCGTGCGGGCACCGGCCCGGAGGACCGCCGGCTGACGTTCGGGGCGCGGGGCGACGGCTCGCCGGCGGACCGGGTGCTGGACGAGGCGGCGGAGTCGGGGTGGGGGCTGCTGGAGCTGCCCGCGCGCCACACGCCCCGTACGGACCCGGAAGCGGTGCGGGCGTGTGCGCTGGTGGTGCGCCGCCTCCTGGACCGGGGTGCGGCCGCGGTCAGTGAGCGGGCGGACGGGCCGGTGCCGCTCACCCCGGACCGGGTGGCCGTCGGCACGGCCCACCGGGACCAGGCGGCGGCGGTGCGCGCGGCGCTGCACGACCTGGGGGTGCCGCCGGGTGTCACGGTGGACACGGCGAACCGGCTGCAGGGGCGTGAGTACGACCTGACGGTGGTCCTGCACCCGCTGTCCGGCCGCCCCGACGCGACGGCGTTCCACCTGGAGACGGGCCGCCTGTGCGTGCTGGCCTCGCGCCACCGGCACGCCTGCGTGGTGGTGTGCCGTGCGGGCGTGGCGGAGCTGCTGGACGAGCACCCCTCGACGGAACCGGTGCAGCTCGGGGTGACGGTGAAGTTCCCGGACGGCTGGGAGGCGATGATGTCCACGTGGGACCACTGGTCGGAGCACCGCGTCAGCTGGCGCCCCTGACCCGCCGTCCGTCCCGCCCGGCAGGGGTGCCCGCCCGGGCCCGGGATGCCCGGCACGGCCGTACGGGCCGCCAGCCCGCCGCCCGGGAGGGACGGCGGGCGCACGCGGCCGGCAGGACGGCCCGCGGGGAGGCGCCCGCCGTCCGCCGCGGCCGGTTCACGCCGTCCCGGGCGGGCGTGCGGAGGGACGCGGAGAGGTGGGTGCGTACGGGGCGGCCGTGTCCGCTGCCGCGCGGCACCATCCGGCGCCCGCGGCGATGCGCCGCCGACGGCCGCCGGGAGGGGTCGGCGTCGTGGGCGGTGGGTCCGCGGGAGCCGGGCGAGGGGGCCTGGGCCCGCCGTCACCGCGGGGCGGGGAGGCGCTCGTACACCGTGACCCGGCGGCCCCGCACCTGGTGGTCCGCCACCGCGGTGAAGTGTTCCTCCAGCACGGCCGCCTTCGCCTTGTCACGGGCGCCGGCCACCGGTCTCGCCACCTGCTGCGCGTCCGTGACGAGCAGGATGCGCCGCTGGGCCAGCATCGCGGCCCGTATCCGGTCGGGCCCGGCCTCCTCGCCCTTGAGCGTGGCGGACTCCTCGGGGCTCCGCGCGAGCGCGACGTCCCGCAGGCCGGCCACGGCGTCGGGGGAGACCAGTCCGGTGTCCCGCCGCGCCGCCGGTATGTAGAGCACCGCGTCGCCGGGCTGCTTCACCCGCCGCACCTGCGCGGCCACGGCGAGGACGTCGTCGACCCGGCTGGCCGGGGACCGCTTGGCCAGGGACTGCGGCAGCAGGGCCAGCACCGCCGCCGCGACGAGGACGGGCACCAGCCACGGCGCCGCTCCGGGGAACCGCGGCGCGGCCGCGCGGACGAGCGCGCCGAGGGCCGCGCCGATCAGCAGCGCCAGCCCCAGCAGGCTGAAGAGGACGTACCGGTCCACGAACAGCGGCCGGACCAGGGACAGGCCGGTCAGGCCGAGGTGCGGCACCGCCAGCAGCGGCAGGCCGACGGACGCCGCCGACAGCCGCCCGGGGCGCGGGCGGTCGGCGAGGGCCCCGACCGCGCCGATCGCCAGCAGGACGGCGGGGCCGATCATCATGTGCCACGTCAGCGGCGGTATCCAGGACACCTGGCCGGACTGGCTGCGGCTGGCGAGGACCAGCGGCAGGACCGTGGCTGCGGCGGCCGCCGAGGCCGCGGCCCAGCACGCCCACAGCCGTCGCTGCGGGCGCACCCACAGCAGGGTCGCCAGATGCGCCGGCAGCATCAGCAGCGAGAGCCAGTTGAGCAGGCCGCACACGGCGACCGCGGCGCCGTAGGCAGCCCAGCGTGCCGGTCCCGCGCGTCCCTGGAGCGCGCCCACGAGCAGCAGCGTCGCGATCCCGGCCCCGGCCGCGACCAGGGCGTAGGGACGTCCTTCCTGGAGGTGGAACTGGACGGCGGGCAGCAGTCCGAGCACCAGTCCTCCGCCGAGGCCCGCCCAGGCGCCGGCCAGCCGGTGTCCGAGGGCGGCCACACAGCCGGCCGCGGCGGCCACGGCGAGCACCGAGGGCAGCCGCAGAGTGGTGGTGGAGGCGCCGAAGCACCCGAAGAGGCCGTGCATGAGCAGGTAGTAGAGCCCGTGCACCACGTCGACGTGTTCCAGCATGCGCAGGATGTCGGCGGTGGACCGCCGGGCGACCTGCCAGGTCGCGGCCTCGTCGCGCCAGACGCTGTCCTGCCGGGACAGTCCCCACAGCCCGAGGGCGACCGTCCACAGCACCGGTACCGACCACAGCGGGGTCCGGCGGCGCACGGTGGAGCACACCCGGTTGAGGCGTCCCGCCGCGGCGGCCCGCCCGTCCTGTGACGGCCTGTAGAGCACGGCACTCCCCCCTGCGGGCCCCCGCCCGAAAAGCACATGATCATCCCTGAGGTCCACGGCAGGCTAATCGAACAAGGGGAACACCTGACCGGAAGGGGTCGTTCGCGACGTGCCGCCGACCCGGGAACGGCCGGCCCGCCGGTCGCCCCCGGAGCGCGCGGGGCAGCGCCGGAGGGCGTGAGGGCAGCCGGCCGGGACGGGACCGACGCGCCGGGCTCCTGACAGCGGGCCCGCGCGGCCGCCACGGGGCGGCCGGACGCGGTCTTGCGGGAGGCGGGACAATGGTCGGTGGCCGCGGGGAACGAGAACGGCGGCCCGGGCATCGGATGTGGGGAGTCGTCAATGGCGGAAACCGAGCGGAGCGAGCAGCAGCGGCGGCTGAGGCCGGGCCCTCTGCTCTTCGAACCTGCGGCGGCCGCCTCCGACCCGGAGCACTTCTTCGACCTGGAGTCGATCGAGGACCCCCGCGAGCTCCTCTCCCGCTCGACCGAGCTCGCGCTCGCCTTCCGGGCGGCCGCGGACCGGGCCGTGGAGTACCAGGCGATCGCGGCGGCGCAGCTCGCCGACCCGCGCCGCTTCGACCGGCTCACCACCGCCGACATCGCGGCGCGGGCGGAGTGGACCGAGGACTACGCGCAGCGGATGGTCGACTTCGGACGCGACCTGATCAAGGGCGGCGGTCGGACCCCGGACGAGTGAAACCGGTGTCCGTGCCGTTGACCGGACAGGGGGCCGCACCCCGCAGGCGACATATGCCGGGGGCGAACGATAGCGGCTTGCTCCCCGTCCTGTCTTCGATTCCGGGAACTCAGCGGGTTCGACCCGTCACAGCCGGTAGACCTGGACGCATGAGCACCTGGCTGCGCCCCGCGACCCCGCTGTCCCCCGTCCACGGCGACGACGCCCGCGCCGCCCGCCGCGCCGCCCCCGTCCGGCGGCCGGTGGGCGGGAGCGGTCCGCAGCACGCCACGCAGGTCACCGCGGAGGGCGTGGACTGGCTCGTGTCGGCCTCGGCGTACCCGGACTCCACGCTGGCGCTGTGGGAGGCGCGCCCGGCCGCGCCCGCCGTGCTGCCCTGCGGCCGCGCCTTCGACGTCGTGAACGTCCCGGCGTTCTTCGGGCGGCGCCTGCTGGACCGGCTCTGGGACGAGGGGCCGGGCTCCGGGCCGGTCGCCGCGCACCGCGGCCGGGTCCTGCTGCTCGCCGCCCCCGGCACCGCCCGCCGGCTGCCGTCCCTGCTGGACTGGGAGGAGTGGGGCGGCGCGGTCCCGCCTCTGCTGTGCCACGGCGCGGGCGACGCCGTGACGGTCCCGCCCCTGGTCCCCGGTGCCGGCAGCGGGGACGGACCCCGCTGGCTCGTCGCTCCGGACACCCGCTCCCCCTGGCTGCCCGGCCCCGAGGTGTTGCTCTGGGCCTGCGTCCGCGTGGCACGCGCCACACCCGGCCGGGACGTGCGGGTATCGATTTCGCCGGACCGGGATCCGGGTGCTAATGTCTACGACGTCAGCAGGCGCCGCTAGCTCAGTTGGTTAGAGCAGCTGACTCTTAATCAGCGGGTCCGGGGTTCGAGTCCCTGGCGGCGCACAGACGGAAGAAGCCCCTCGCGGAAGCGGGGGGCTTCTTCGTGCTCCGGAAGGTGCCCCGAAGGGCCTTCGGCGGCCTACGGAGTGATCTTCACCGTCCACGTGCCCGTCGCCGTCCGGCCCACGACCTCGACCCGGGTCGTCCCGCCGGGCACCGTGAACGCCTCCCCCACCCCCAGGGGCGCGTCGGCCAGCGGCGGGTACACCGAGCGGTCCCTGCAGGCGTCCGTGAGGGGGTGCGCGTCGATCACCTCCACCGGGCCGGCGCCGGACGCCGCCTCACCCCGCACCCGGTAGACGAGCACGCCCTCCGTGCAGGCCCCGCGGTCGTTGCCGACCGCGCCGCGCGCTTCGACGGCCAGGGCGCTGTGCTGCCCGGTCCGCACCACCGCCAGCCGTGTGCCGGGCGTCGTCCCGCGGGCGGGCCGCGCCGCGAGCGGCTCCAGGGAGAACACCTCGGGGCCGCGCACGCAGCGGACCTGCCGCTCCCCCAGCCAGCCCAGCTTCCACTTGTGCCAGCCGAGGAACTCGGGGGCCAGCGCGAACTGGCTGCCCATGACGTCCCAGTCGCCGACGTACGTGTCCCAGTCGCCCTTCCCGTCCACCGGGCGGTGGTACAGGTCCGGCAGGTCGAAGACGTGGCCGGTCTCGTGCGCGAGGACGTTGCGGTCCGGCGGGTTCCCCTCGAACAGGGTCACCACCCGGCGGATGGCCGCGCCGTCGGCCCGCAGCGGGGTCCGCAGGTTCACGACCTTCGTCGCGTCGGAGTCCACGCCCGGGGCGTCCGGGTCCGCGACGAGGTAGACGATGTCGTAGCGGGAGAAGTCCACCACCGGGTCCGCCACCGCCAGCGCGTCCCGCAGGTAGGCGGCGCGCCGGTCCGGCGCCCAGTCGCGCTGTATGGCGTACGCGGTCGACGCCCGGGGCATGCGCAGCCAGCCCTTGCGGGGGTGGGCCCGGAGCGTGAACCGACCGTACGAGGACTGCTCGAAGAAGCGGCTGGTGTCCGGGAAGTACGAGGCCGCGATCTCACCCGTGCCGGTCAGCGGCCGGGAGTCCGGGAAGGACAGGAAGATCATCACCGCGTCGAGGCGCCGCTCGGGCTTCGGGTAGGCGGTGTTCCAGGTGTCGAGGCCCAGGGAGGGGTGCGCCGCGGTGCGCGGCAGGGCGCAGGAGCCCGGCGCGGAGGCGGCCGCCGACGGCCCCGCCACCAGGCCGGTCGCGGCGATGGCGGCGAGGCAGAACAGGCCCGCCGCCGCGGCGCGCAGACTCGGGCGGTGCACTCCCTCGGGTGGTTGCGGGGGCGGCTGCTGACCCTGCACGTCGACCTCCGTACGAGAAACGTGATGTCTCACCACCCTGTGAGGATTTGCCGCTGTACGTCCTGTTCCGCTGCACCAGCCGGGTGATCGGCGACACACCCGGGCACGTGCGGCCAGTTCACCGACAGTCACAACCGATCAGAGGAGGATCGGCCCCCGCCACACCCGCGCAGAAACGATCGTCCGGGGGCAGGGGGTCGGGGACCCGTTGTCCACAGGCCGCCAAGGTCACTGGAACGGCCCCACGGGAGCCCTCTATGATCGGCACACTTTCCCAGCCTGACCTGGCCCGACCACATTCGTACGTCACAACTGCCCTGCGGGAGCGAGCGGTGAACGGAACTCCAGAAGGACCGGGACACACGGCAGTCGCACAGCTCGGTACCGCCCGACTGTTCCGGCTGTCCATCACTCAACGTGACAGCGCCAGGTCGGCGCACCCGGCCGGCAGACCCGCGGGCCGCCCGGGGGCCGTCG
>NZ_MKXB01000031.1 GCF_001865245.1 Streptomyces sp. CC53
GCGGGTCCTGCACCGGGTCCGCGCCTGCCGTGCCGGGCCGCCGTGACGGCGGTCCCGGCGCGACGGCCGCGGCCCCGGACGGCCGGCCGCCGCCGGGCGGTACGTGTGGGGCCGACCGCGCGGTGCCGGAGCACCGGGCGGGGCCGCGCGCGGTGTGCCCGCGCTACGGGAGGACGTTCAGGGCGACGGCGCCGCCGAGACCGCCGAGGACCATGAAGAGCGGCATGAGGACCCGCACCTCCACCCACGCTCCGGCCTTGAAGCGCAGTGCCTTGGGCGGCCCGATCGGGAACCACCGCTTGCCGGCGATGGGGATCGGCCACAGGACCGGGCAACCCGAGACGGTCAGGGCGTCGCCGATGTCGTGGACGAGGGCGCCCAGCACGATCGGCAGGCCGAGCCACAGGTACTCCTGGCCGGGCGCGTCGAACAGCCAGGCGGAGCCGTTGCCCGGCTGGTCGAGGACACCTGCCAGGATCCACGCGCTGGTGGCGCCCAGCAGCCACACGAGGATGTCGCTGGAGACCCGGGCGGCCCGCCACAGCAGGCCCTCCACGGCCAGGACGAGGTGGACGAAGAGGATGGCGAGCACCGCCCACCGGCCCCCGGTGACGGCGAGCGCGGACGCCCCGGCGCCGATGGCGACGGCCCACACCCATGTGTGGGTCAGTGTCCGGTGGCCGCCGCTCCTGCGGGGGTCCTTCGTGGTGCGGGTGGCCTTGTAGACGGCGTACGAGAGCTTGTCGACCACTTCGCACAGCCAGCGGGACACCGGGCCGAAGGCGCGGGAGATCGTCGCCGCCTTGTGGTCCAGGTCGGGGGCGAGGGCGGCGCCCGCGCAGATCAGGGCTCCGACGACGAGGACCGGCCACGGCATGGCGTGACCGGCGGCTGCGGCCGCGGCGCCCACCCCCAGCCAGGCTGCCGCGCCGGAGAGAGAGTGCGCCGGTCCCATCATGGTGTGTGCCCGCCCCAAGTGTTCGTGCCGTGTCGCCGAGTTGACGGGACAGGGTACCTCCCGTGATCTTCGGGGCGGCGGCCGGTTCCCGCTTCGCGGGGGAAGGCAGGCAAGATGGAGGCGTGACCCTTATCGATCAGCTTCCGCAGACCGCCGATCCCGATGCCCTCTTCGAGGCCTTCTCGTCCTGGGCGGAGGGCCGCGGCATCAGCCTCTACCCGGCCCAGGAGGAGGCGCTGATCGAGGTCGTCTCCGGTGCCAACGTGATCCTGTCCACGCCCACCGGCTCCGGCAAGAGCCTGGTGGCGGCGGGCGCCCACTTCACCGCGCTGGCCAACGACCAGGTCACCTTCTACACCGCGCCGATCAAGGCGCTGGTGTCGGAGAAGTTCTTCGACCTGTGCAAGCTGTTCGGCACCGAGAACGTCGGCATGCTGACCGGTGACGCGTCCGTCAACGCCGACGCGCCCGTCATCTGCTGCACGGCGGAGGTCCTGGCGTCGATCGCGCTGCGCGACGGCAGGAACGCCGACATCGGCCAGGTCGTGATGGACGAGTTCCACTTCTACGCCGAGCCGGACCGGGGCTGGGCCTGGCAGATCCCCCTGCTGGAACTGCCGCAGGCGCAGTTCGTGCTGATGTCGGCGACGCTCGGCGACGTGTCGATGTTCGAGGAGGACCTGACGCGCCGCACCGGCCGCCCCACGGCGACGGTCCGCTCGGCGACCCGCCCGGTCCCGCTGTCGTACGAGTACCGCACGACGCCCATCACGGACACGCTGACCGAGCTGCTCCAGACGAAGCAGGCGCCCGTCTACATCGTGCACTTCACGCAGGCCGCCGCCGTGGAACGGGCGCAGTCCCTGATGAGCATCAACATGTGCACGCGGGAGGAGAAGGACCGGATCGCCGAACTCATCGGCAACTTCCGCTTCACCACCAAGTTCGGCAAGAACCTGTCCCGTTACGTCCGGCACGGCATCGGCGTGCACCACGCCGGCATGCTGCCGAAGTACCGGCGGCTGGTGGAGAAGCTGGCGCAGGCCGGGCTGCTCAAGGTGATCTGCGGCACGGACACCCTCGGCGTCGGCGTCAACGTGCCCATCCGCACGGTGCTGTTCACCGCGCTGACGAAGTACGACGGGAGCCGGGTCCGCACGCTGCGGGCCCGGGAGTTCCACCAGATCGCCGGCCGCGCGGGGCGGGCCGGCTTCGACACCTCCGGTTTCGTGGTGGCGCAGGCGCCCGAGCACGTCATCGAGAACGAGAAGGCGCTCGCGAAGGCGGGCGACGACCCGAAGAAGCGCCGCAAGGTCGTCCGGAAGAAGGCGCCCGAGGGCTTCGTCAACTGGTCGCAGAACACCTTCGAGAAGCTCATCGCGTCGGAGCCGGAGCCGCTGACGTCCCGGTTCCGGGTCACGCACACCATGCTGCTGTCGGTGATCGCCCGGCCGGGCAACGCCTTCGAGGCGATGCGCCGCCTCCTGGAGGACAACCACGAGCCGCGCCGGAACCAGCTCCGCCACATCCGCCGGGCCATCGCCATCTACCGCTCGCTGCTGGACGGCGGCGTGGTGGAGCAGCTCGACGCGCCGGACGCGGAGGGGCGCACGATCCGGCTCACGGTGGACCTCCAGCAGGACTTCGCGCTGAACCAGCCGCTGTCGACGTTCGCGCTGGCCGCGTTCGAGCTGCTGGACCCGGAGTCGCCGTCGTACGCGCTGGACATGGTGTCGGTCGTGGAGTCGACGCTGGACGATCCGCGGCAGATCCTGGCCGCCCAGCAGAACAAGGCGCGGGCCGAGGCCGTGGGCGCCATGAAGGCGGACGGCGTCGAGTACGAGGAGCGCATGGAGCGGCTCCAGGACGTGTCGTACCCGAAGCCGCTCGACGAGCTGCTGTGGCACGCGTACGACACCTACCGCAAGTCGCACCCGTGGGTCGGCGACCACCCGGTGTCGCCGAAGTCGGTGATCCGGGACATGTACGAACGGGCCATGTCGTTCTCGGAGTTCGTGTCGTTCTACGAGCTGGCGCGCACGGAGGGCATCGTGCTGCGGTACCTGGCGAGCGCGTACAAGGCGCTCGACCACACCATCCCTGACGACCTGAAGACGGAGGACCTGGAGGACCTGATCGCCTGGCTGGGCGAGATGGTGCGCCAGGTCGACTCCAGCCTGCTGGACGAGTGGGAGCAGCTCGCCAACCCGGAGGTGGAGAGCGCCGAGGAGGCGCAGGAGAAGGCCGACCAGGTCAAGCCGGTCACGGCCAACGCGCGGGCCTTCCGGGTGCTGGTCCGCAACGCGATGTTCCGCCGGGTGGAGCTGGCCGCGCAGGACGACGTGGACGGGCTGGGCGAGCTGGACGCGGAGTCCGGCTGGGACGCCGACCGGTGGGCCGGGGCGATGGACGGGTACTGGGACGAGTACGAGGACCTGGGCACGGGTCCTGACGCGCGCGGCCCGAAGCTGCTGTCCATCGAGGAGGACGAGGAGCACGGGCTGTGGCGGGTGCGCCAGACGTTCGCCGACCCGAACGGCGACCACGACTGGGGCATCAGCGCGGAGGTGGACCTGGCGGCCTCGGACGAGGAGGGCCGCGCGGTGGTCCGCGTGACGGACGTCGGCACGCTGTAGTCGGTCCGTGCGGTGCGCCCCGGGGCGGTGTCCCGGGGCGCACCGCCGTTCAGAGGCCGGGCAGGGGCTCCTGCTCGACGTCGTGGCGCCGGCCGCGGACGTCGGCCCGCCCGGGGTGGAGCTTCGCGTCGCAGGCGGGTCCGAGCCCGGTGCGGCGGGAGGCGCGTCCCGTCAGGGGCCTCCCGCACAGGCGGCACCGCATGCGGCGCAGCGCAGGGTCGGCGTCCGGCAGCAGGGCGTCGTCGGTCATGGGGGTGTTCTACCCCGTGGGCCGGTCGGGCTCCGCACCGCCCTGGTCCAGCCGGAACGGCGGATAGGCGTCGGTCATGAGGCTCGCGTAGGCGGCGACCCGCAGCACCCACCGGTTGAGGCCGACGACCAGGTCGAACAGGCCGGTCGGGTAGCGTTCGGTGAAGGCGACGGCGAAGCCGGCGATGACGGCGAGCAGGCTGATCAGGCCGCCTCCCCACCAGCCTGCGCGGGCTCCCCCGGTGAGGAAGCCGAGCACGAGGTAGTGCGGGATCGCCAGCAGCCACCACTTCACGAGGACCATCGAACGGGAGAGCTGCTCGGGGTAGGCGATGTCGAGGCGGGCCGGGGAGTCGGGCTCCGGGCCGAGGCTGAAGGGCGGGTAGCGGTCGGTGCCCAGTGCTCCGTACGAGTAGTAGGAGACCCGCCAGGACCAGCGGAGCACGCCGAGGTTGAAGTCGAACAGGGCCCGCGGGTAGCGCTCGGTGAACAGGATCGCGAAGAAGGCGATCACGGCGACGACGAGGAACGCGATCCACAGGAAGAACAGCACGACGTAGTGCGGGATCGCGAGAATCCACTTGACCAGCCACAGCCACCGGGACAGCGGCGTGTCGAGCCGGGCGGTCACCGTGACCGGCTGCTGCGGCCCGGGTGACGGCGTGGGGTACGGGGTGGCGCCGGTGTTCGTCATGACCGCTCCTGGGGGCGACTGCGTGATCACCGCAGTTCCGATCGTGCCACCGCCCCGGACCGGCTGCCACCGGACGGAGGTCCCGGACCGGGCCCCCGGTGGGGCCCGGTCGCGGGCGGGTCAGCCGAAGTGGGCCGGGTCGGGGCCGAGCCGCCGGCCCTGGTCGAGGGACGCGAAGGCCGCGAGGTCGTCATCGTCCAGGGCGAAGCCGAAGACGTCGATGTTCTCCTCGATCCGTGAGGGCGTCACCGACTTGGGGATGACCACGTTGCCGAGCTGGAGGTGCCAGCGCAGCACCACCTGCGCCGGGGTGCGGCCGTGCTTGCGGGCGACGGCGGCGACCTGCGGGAGGTCCAGCAGGCCGCGGCCCTGGCCGAGCGGCGACCACGCCTCGGTGGCGATGCCGTGGCGCACGTGGAAGGCACGGGCCTCGGCCTGGGCGAGCTGCGGGTGCAGTTCGATCTGGTTGAGGACGGGCACCACGGACGTGGCGTCCATGAGCCGCTCCAGGTGCTCGGGCAGGAAGTTCGACACGCCGATGGACCGGGCGCGGCCGTCCGCGTGGATCTTCTCCATCGCCTTGTACGTGTCGACGTAGGCGCCGCGGGACGGGACCGGCCAGTGGATCAGGTACAGGTCGACGTAGTCGAGGCCGAGGCGCTCCAGGGAGGCGTCGAAGGCGCGCAGTGTGGAGTCGTAGCCGTGGTCGCTGTTCCAGACCTTGGTGGTGACGAAGAGTTCCTCGCGGTCGATGCCGGAGGCGGCGAGGGCCTGGCCCGTGCCGCGCTCGTTCTCGTAGACGGCGGCGGTGTCGATGCTGCGGTAGCCGGCCCGCAGGGCGGTGCCGACGGCTTCGGCTGCCTGGTCGTCCGGCACCTGCCAGACCCCGTAGCCGAGCTGGGGCATGGTGGCGCCGTTGTTGAGGGTGAGGGAGGGGACCGTGGTCACGTGCGGCGATCCTTGCGTAGTGGGCTGTCCTGACACCCCGCACGGTACTCCGCGCGGGGTGCGCGGAGTGCTCAGGCGACCGCGCTGAGGGTGTCCGCCGGCCGGCGGCGGGCGGCCCGTGCGGCGGGCAGCGCCGCGAGGGCGGCGGCCCCGAGCACCGCGACGGCCGACAGCGCCAGCAGGTACGGGAAGGGCGGGCCGTAGGCGATGCCCGCGCCGATGCCGCTGGTGCGGCCCTGGTGCTCGATCAGCCAGTGGGCCAGCGGCACGCCGAGGGCCGTTCCGGCGACGGCGGCGGCCAGGGCGGTGGCGGCGACGGAGGTGACCGTGACGGCGGTGATCTGGCGGGGCGACAGGCCCATCGCCCTCAGCGCCAGCAGGTCCCGCCGCCCTTCCCGCACGGTGCCGCCGATGGCGGTGGACACCTCGGTCAGCCCGATCAGCGCGAGGACCGCGACGAGTCCGGCCACCACGCCGCGCAGCGAGGTGAGGCGGTCGGCGGGCCCGGCGACCTCGTGGAGGTCGAGCCGTCCGGCGGCCGCCTCGGCGAGTTCGGCGCGCACGGCGTGCGGGTCGGCGCCCGGCCGGATCCGCACGTGGTAGAGCGTGGGCTGGAGGGCGGGGTCGTTCTCGCGGAGGGTGTCCAGCGACGTGGAGACGACCCGGCCGCCGTTCTCGGGCTCGATGCTGCGGCCGACGAGGTGCAGCACCTGGGGGCGGCCGGCGACGGTGAGCCGCACCCAGTCGCCGACCTCGACGTCCAGCAGGTCGAGCAGGCCCTGCCCGGCGACGGCCTCGTCGGGTCCGTGCGCGGGGCGGCCCTCGACGACGGAGTACGGGTAGGGGTCCTGGCGGGTGCCGAGGCCGCGCAGCGCGATCGTCCCCGTCTGACCGGGCACGAGGGCGGCGACCTCCAGTCCGCGGTGCGCCGCCACCACGTCGGGGCTTCGCTGGAGGAGGGCGCGGGCCTCCCGGTCGCCGAGGCCCTCCGCGGGGCGCGCGGTGAGCGCGGCGGGCAGCCCCAGGTGCTCGGGGCGTGAGTCGAAACGCTCGATGGTCGTCCAGGCGCCGAGCGCCACGGTGATCAGCAGCAGCGGCAGACCGAGCCGGGCGACGGTGGCGGCGGCCCGCCTTCGGCGGCCGGGCCCGCCGCCGAAGGCCCGGTGCCAGCCGAGGACCAGGGCCGGCGGGACTCCGGGGAGGGCGAGCGCCCGGCGGGACGCGCGGGACAGGCCGCGGCCCGCGGGCAGGGCCGAGCCGCTCCCTGCCGGGACCGGCGGAACGCGGCCCGCGCGCCAGGCGGCGAGGCCGGTGGCCGCGCCGATGAGGAGCACGACCGCGCCGGGGACGCCGAGGAGTGCGGCGGTGTGCCCGGGCAGGCCCTGCCACACGCTGACGGCGTCCCCGAGCCGGCCCGGCAGCCGCCCGCCGAGGAACCGGATGAGCGCGGTGGCGAGCGCGGCGCCGAGGACCGCGTACGCGAGGTGCTGGGCGAGGAAGGCGCGGACGACCTGGCCGGGGGTGAAGCCGATGGCCTTGAGGACGGAGATGTCCCGCAGGTGGCCGCGGACGCGGGTGCTGATGGCGCCGAACACGGCGAGCGCGGCGGCGGCGAGCGCCCCGAGGCCGAAGAGGCCGAGGACCTGTCCGAGGAGCCGGGTGTCGCCCCGGGCTCCGTCGCGGGCCTCCTGCCACGGGGTGACGTCGGTGATGGCGCCCGCCCCGAGGAGGGTGACGGCGCGCTGTACGGCGTACGCGGTGTCGTCGCCGTCGGTGAGCCGCAGGCCGGTGACGCTGCCGGGCCGGCCGGGGAGGTCGCGTACGGCGGCGGGGGGCGCCCAGACGGTGCCGGGGCGCTCGCCGGGTGCGTAGTGCGGCTCCACGGTGTCGGCGATGCCGAGGACCGTGAGGGTCCGGCCGCCGGGTCCCGGCAGGGCGAGGCGGTCTCCGGGGGCGGCGACCAGGGCCGCGGCGAGGCCGGCGTCGAGGACGACGCCGTCGGGGACGGCCCGGTCGAGCCAGCGTCCGGAGGTGATCAGGGGGCGGCCGGTGGTGGGCGGGCGGCCGGGCTCGACCGCGCGCAGCTCGACCGCGGCGCGGGTGCCGCCGGTGGTGACGCTGGTGGCGACGGTGTCGTAGGGCCCCGCCGTGGCGGTGACGCCGTCGAGTGCGGCGAGCCGGGCCGGGTCGGCGGCGCGGGTGGTGTGGAGCCAGACGTGGGCGCCGTGGGACTGGGTGAAGACCCGCTGCCACGGGTTGGTGGCGTAGCCGAAGAGGGCGGCGGCGAGCAGCAGGGAGGCGACGATGCCCGCGGTGGCGGAGACGAGGAAGAGCGCCTCCCCTCGGTGGCTCCGTGACGTGGCGTGCGCCCAGCGCAGCATGGCCCGCACGGTCCCTCAGTCCCTCAGCTCGACGACGCGGGCGGGGGCGGCCGCGGCGCCGGGGCCCGGGCCGGCGCCCAGGCGGGCGTCGTCGGTGATCCGGCCGTCGAAGAAGCTGATGACCCGGTCGGCCGCGCTGGCCAGCCTGGCGTCGTGGGTGACGAGGACGATGGTCTGGCCGCGCTGGTGGAAGCGGGACAGCAGCCGCATGACCTCGCGGGTGCCCTTGCTGTCGAGGCTTCCGGCGGGCTCGTCGGCGAGCAGCAGCCGGGGGTGGTTGACGAGGGCGCGGGCGAGGGCCACGCGCTGCTGCTCGCCGCCGGACAGTTCGCCGGGCATGCTGCGGGCCTTGGCGGTGAGGCCCAGCTCGGCGAGGAGTTCCTCGCGCGCGGCGCGGGCCTTCTTCGGTGGGGTCCCGGCGAGCAGCGCGGGCAGTTCGACGTTGTCGGCGACGGTGAGGTTCGAGACGAGGTTGAAGAACTGGAAGACGATGCCGATGCGGCGGCGCCGCTCCACGGCCCAGCGGGCTTCGCTGGAGGAGTCGGTGGACTCGCCGTCGAGGCGGATGGTGCCGCCGTCCGGCCGCTGGAGACCGCCGAGCAGGTGGAGGAGGGTGGACTTGCCCGCGCCGGAGGGGCCGGTGACGGCGACGAACTCTCCGTGGTGCACGGTCAGGTCGATGCCGCGGACGGCGTGGACGGGCCCGCCTTCGCCGCGGTGGGTCTTGGTCAGCCCCTCGGCCTCCAGGAGAGGGGCGGGGGCACCGAAGGCACCAGAGGGGGAGGTGCCGCTTCCGCCGAGGCTTGCGGAGGCGGATCCGTCCTTCGCCCCGGACGTGCGGGAGGCGCGGCTGCCGCTCCCCCGTCGGGTGCGGGCGGCGCCGGCGGCGGGGCCGTCCTCACCGCGCGACGCACCGGAGGCGAGGCCGCCCTTGGCGCGCCACCTGCCGAAGAGGCGGCCGGCGCCTTCCCCTCGCAGGCGGGAGGCGCGGCTGCCGTCCGCGCCGGGGGCGGGGCCCTCCTCGCTGCGCGACGCGACGGAAGCGGGACCGGCCTTGTCGCCCCGGGCGCCGTGTGCCGGGCTCCCGGTGCCGTCCCGGGCGCCGGATGCGGGGGGTCCGCCCGGAACGCGGGTGTCGCCGGAAGCGCGCGGGGGCGTGGCGCCGGGCCCGGCCGGGGTGCCGGATATGCCGGGGTCGGTCGGGTCGGGCCGGTCCGTGGTGCCGGATATGCCGGGGTCGGTCGGGTCGGGCCGGTCCGTGGTGCTCATCGCCGCTGCTCCTCCAGCTCTTCGAGCTCCTCCTGGCAGCGCTCCAGCCAGTCGAGGTCCGCCTGGAGGTGGAGCATGGCGCCTTCGATGAGGAGGTGCGAGATCCGGTTGTCCCGGTTCTCGGTGGTGGCCAGCTTGGAGAGGGTGCGCATGGTGTTGAGGTACTCGCGTCGCTGCTTGTTGATGAGGGTGATCTGGTCCGCGAGACCGGTACGGGGGGCGAGGGCGAGTTTCATGAAGAACTCGTCGCGGATCCGCGGTTCCTCCGCGGTCTCCTCGAACCAGGCGCGCAGCGCCTCCCGCCCGGCGGCGGTGAGGCGGTAGATCTTCTTGTTGGGCCGGCTCGACTGGGCGACTTCCTCGCCCTCGATGAGTCCCGACTTCTTCAGCCGGCCGAGGGGCACGTAGATCTGGCCGACGTTGGGCTGAGGGTACGCGGCGCCCAGCAGTTGCTCAAGGTCCTGCTTGAGCTCGTACCCGTGGGCCGGCCCGCCGGCGAGGAGAGCGAGGAGCTGCATGCGCACTCGGGGGGCTCTCCTTCTGTCGCGATACGGGATCGATGTGCTCTGCGCCCTAGTATCGCCGAATGCCTAACAGGTATACATGCCCCTGACCAGACGACGCCGTCCGGTGCCAGTGCTCCAGGGAGGAACCTATGCGGTGGATGCGTGCCGCGGGTAGGGGGTTCCTTGCCGCGGTCCTGATCCTGACGGCCTCCGTGGCGTCGGCAGCGCCCGGAGAGGGGCGCGGCGACGGGCGGGGACCGGTGACCCTGGCGACCGCCGGCGACCTGACCGGCTACTTGAAGCCGCTGCTGGACGACTGGAACGTGCGGCGCCCGGGCGAGAAGGTCACGCTGGTGGAGCTGCCCGACTCGGCGGACGAGACGCGGGCGCAGATGGTCACCGACCTGCGGTCCGGTGAGGGCCGCTTCGACGTCCTCAACATCGACGTGGCCTGGACCTCCGAGTTCGCGGCGGCCGGGTGGATCGCCCCGCTGGAGGCTCGCCGCTTCCCGCTCCGCGACCTGCTGCCGCCGGTGGTCGACACCGCCACGTACGGGGGGAAGCTGTACGCGGTGCCGTACGTGACCAACGCAGGCATGCTGTTCTACCGCTCCGACGTGCTGGCGGCGGAGGGCGAGCGGCCCCCGCGCACCTGGGCGGAGCTGGAACGGCAGGCCGCGGAGATCGCCCCGCGGCACGGGCTCGGCGGCTACGCGGGCCAGTTCCTGCCGTACGAGGGGCTGACGGTCAACACCGTGGAGGCCGTCTACTCGGCGGGCGGAACGGTCCCGGGCGCAGCCGGGGGCGGCGATCGGGCGGCCGGGGACACGGCGGCCACGCGGGCCGGGGTGGACTTCCTGGCGCGCGGCGTCCGCGACGGCTGGATCCCGCGGGAGGCCCTGACGTACACGGAGGAGGAGTCGCGCCAGGCGTTCCAGGACGGCAGGCTGCTCTTCCTGCGGAACTGGCCCTACGCCTGGGCGGCCGCGGCCGGGGCGGGCTCGGAGGTGGCGGGACGCTTCGGCGCCGCACCGCTGCCGGGGCCCGACGGGCCGGGGACCAGTGTGCTCGGCGGGTCGAACCTGGCGGTGAGCGAACGGGCGCGGCACCCCGGGACGGCGGCCGAGCTGATCGCGTACCTGACGAGTGAGCCGGTGCAGCGGCGGGTCCTCACGGAGGGCGCCCTGCCGCCGGTGCGGGCGGCGCTGTACGAGGACGCCGGGCTGGTGCGGCGGTTCCCGTACCTGCCGGCGCTGCGGGAGAGCGTGCTGGCGGCCCGCCCGCGGCCGAAGAGCCCGCGGTACGGCCAGGTGAGCCTGGTGGTCCAGGCGGTGATGCACGACGTGCTGGCGCAACGGCAGACGCCCGAGGCGGCGGTACGGCGGATGACGGCGGAGCTGGAGGCACTGGCGGCCCGCTGAGGCCGGCGGCACGCCCGCCCGGTCCGACTCGCCGCCCCCGGCGACGTCGCGAGCGGCTTCCCGAGGGGCGGCGGAGGCGTCCGTGGGACGCGGAAGCCCCCCGGCGGGGGGCGCGGCGGGTGGGGCGACCGAGCCCGCAGGCCGGCCGCGACGGCAGGCGGGCGCGGCCGGCGGCTGCCGCGGCGTGCGGCCGGACCCCGAGGCGCCGAGCCGGCCGCGGGGTGGGCGCGGTACGCGGCCGGCGGCCGGGAGGCCGCGCCGGGAGGCCGCGCCGGGAGGCCGCGCCGGGAGGCCGCGCCGGG
>NZ_MKXB01000032.1:0-22757 GCF_001865245.1 Streptomyces sp. CC53
GGGGCTGCGGGGCTGCGGCGACGGCCTCCGAGCGCTCGGGCTGCCGGGCCTTCACGTACCCGGGGCAGTCGCCACGGGCCGCCACGGCCGGGGCTGGACACGGGGGACGAGACGGCGACTGAACGCCCCCTCACGGTCCCTGCCCGGCCTTCGGCCCGTCCTGCCGCCGGGCTGCCGAGTCCCGCCCACCCGAGCCCCCGGTCCACGGCCCGGTGCTCCCCGGGTACCGCGCACCCCGTGCGCCGCACACCGAAGGCCACGGGCCACGGGTCCGTGCCGGATCGCCGGGTCGGGACCCGCAGGTTCAGACGGCCGCCGGGGCGCGGGCCAGCAGCTCCCGCACCTCCCGGACGGCCGCGCGGCCGGCGCGGTTGGCGCCGATGGTGGAAGCCGACGGGCCGTAGCCGACCAGGTGGATCCGCTCGTCCCGCACCGTCCGGGTCCCGTCCATCCGCACGCCCCCGCCCGGCTCCCGCAGCCGCAGCGGAGCCAGGTGGTCCAGTGCCGCCCGGAAGCCGGTCGCCCACAGGATGGCGTCCGCCTCCACCTCCCGTCCGTCGTCCCAGGCGACGCCGGCCGGAGTGACTCGGTCGAACACGGGCAGCCGGTCCAGCACACCCCGCTCCCGCGCGGCCCGCAGAGCATCACTCAGGGGCAGACCCGTCACGCTCACCACGCTGCGCGGCGGCAGGCCGCGCCGGACCCGCTCCTCGACCAGCGCGACCGCGGCCCGCCCCTCGTCCTGCCCGAAGGGCCCCTCGCGCCACACGGGCTCCCGTCGCGTCACCCACGTCGTGTCCGCCGCCACCTCGGCGATCTCCAGCAGGTGCTGTGTGCCGGACGCCCCGCCCCCGACCACGACCACCCGCAGACCCGCGAACTCCTCGGGCCCCGCGTACTGCGCGGTGTGCAGCTGGCGCCCCCGGAAGGTCTCCTGGCCGGGGTACCGGGGCCAGAACGGCCGGTCCCAGGTCCCGGTCGCGTTGATCAGCGCGCGGGTCGTGTACGAGCCCTCGGACGTCTCCACCCGCAGCCTCCCACCGACGCCCTCCCGTACGGCCGCCACGTGCACGGGGCGGTGCACCCGCAATCCGAACGCGTCCTCGTACCGCGCGAAGTACTCCCCGATGACGTCGGCCGACGGCCGGTCGCCGTCCGCGCCCGTGAGTTCCATGCCCGGCAGCGCGTACATCCCGTGGACCCGGCCGTACGTCAGGGAAGGCCACCGGAACTGCCAGGCGCCGCCGGGGCGCGGGGCGTGGTCGAGGACGACGAAGTCCCGCTCCGGCTCCAGGCCGGCCCTCCGCAGGTGGTACGCGGCCGACAGACCGGCCTGTCCGGCGCCGACGACCACCGCGTCCATGTCCACAGCCGCCCTCACATCCGCCGAGAAGTAGTTCATGCTTCTACCAACCATGAGCGTCGGGAGGATCTTCCCGACGCGAACCGGGCACCATGGAGGCATGAGCGACGCCTTCACCACCCGCACCCTCGACATCACCACGGGCCACCACGAGGTCGTGCACGACCTGACCGACGCCTGCGACGCCTTCCTGGCGGAGGCCGCCGCGGGCCGCGACGGACTGCTCAACGTCTTCACCCCGCACGCGACGGCCGGGATCGCCCTGCTGGAGACCGGATCGGGCAGCGACGACGACCTGCTGGCCGTCCTGCACACCCTGCTCCCCGCCGACGACCGCTGGCAGCACCGCCACGGCAGCCCCGGCCACGGCCGCGACCACGTCCTGCCGGCCCTGGTGCCGCCGCACGCCACCCTGCCCGTCGTCGGCGGCCGCATGGCGCTCGGCACCTGGCAGTCGGTGTGCCTGGTCGACACCAACAAGGACAATCCGGAGCGGCAGGTGCGGTTGAGCTTCCTGGGCTGATCGAGCCGATCAAGATCGTCCTGGTGTGCCGCCGGTTCTCCCGCGATGGCCGGCCGGGAGTGACGGCGTGAATCAGCCAGGTCGTCAGGCCCTTGCGGGTGGGAGTGGCGTGTGGGGGACAATGGCCGGCGATGACCGCACCTTCCGCCGCCGCATCGACCGGTCCGGGCCCCGAGCCGGAGGCATTCGGCCCCTTCGCCCACCTCACCGTGAAGAACACCCCGCTCTACCGTCAGGTGATGCGGGCGTTTCTCGTGGCCAAGGAGCGGTTCGCGGTCCATCTGCGTCCCGAGGACGTGCACGCGGCGCTCCCGCCGGACCACCGCCCCGACGATCCCGAGGCCGTCGTCGCCGCGCTCGACAAGCTCGTGGAGTGGGGCAACCTGCGGGCCGATCCGGACACCGCCCGGGTCACCGCCGTCGAGGACTTCTACCGGAAGCGGTTCATCTACCAGCTCACGCGCCAAGGGGAGGCCGCTGAGGCCGCGCTGTCGGCCTACGACGAGGCGCTCGGCCGCCGCGGCGCGCTCCAGGCCGTCGCCCTGCACGACATCGTCACCCACCTGCGCGCCCTGCTCGTCCTGGCCGCCGAGGACGCGCCCGACCCGGCCAAGGCACACCTGGCGCTCGACGCCCTGGCCAGCCGTTTCGCGGCACTCGCCGACAATGCCCGCGCCTTCATGGGGTCCCTCCAGCGGACCATCGACCTCCACGACGTCGAGGAGGAGGTCTTCCTCGCGTACAAGGACCGGCTCATCCAGTACCTGGAGCGGTTCATCCAGGACCTGATCACGCTCGGCGGGCGGATCGCCCGGCTGATCCTGGAACTCGAGCAGGACGGCCGGGCCGACTCCCTGCTGCGGGCCGCGGCCGGACGTGAGGCCGCCGACGCCTCGCCGGAGGGGTCGGCGAGCGCGGAGCGCGAGGCGTACGAGCGGTGGGCCGCGCGCTGGTCAGGGCTCGGCGCGTGGTTCATCAGCAGGGACGGGCGCGAGTCGCAGGCCCGGCTGCTGCGTGGCCGGGCACTCGGTGCGATCCCGCAGCTGCTGGCCGTCGTGCGGGCGCTGAACGAGCGCCGGGCGGGGCGCTCGGACCGGTCCGCCGACTTCCGGACCCTGGCCCGCTGGTTCGCCGAGGCACCCGACGACGACGCCCGGCACCGCCTGTGGCGGGCCGCCTTCGGGCTCCATCCCGCCCGGCACCTCACCGTCGACGCCGACACCCTCACCGCCCGTGCGGCGCGGCCCGTACCGGCCGCCACCCCTTGGGCGGAGGCGGAGCCGCTGCGGATCAGCCCGCAGCTGCGCCGCACCGGAAGCTACGAGCGGCGCGGCAAGCCCCGCAAGGTCGAGGACCGGGAGGAGCGCCGCCGCGCTCTTGCCGAGACGGCCGCCAAGCAGGCCGCGGAGACCGCGGCGGCCCGCGCCCGGCTCGCCACCGACGGCGTCACGCGCCTGTCCGAGTTCGGCGAGCTCGACCCGGCCTCCTTCGGCCTGTTCCTCCAGCTGCTCGGAGACGCACTGGCCACCTGGAGACCCGGCATGAGGCACACGGTGGCCACGAGCAACGACGGCTCCATGGAGATCAGGCTCACCGCGCTCGTCGACGACACCACCGCCGAGATCCGCACGCCCGGTGGAGTCTTCAGCGGCCCGGATCACCTCGTCGAGATCGTCGACCTGGCGGACGGGGACGAGCCGACGGACGGAGAGCACCACCCATGACCGCCCCGCTCGCCGAAGTGCTGGACGGCCAGCACGCGGCCGACCTGCGCAAAGCAGCGCGCGCCCTGCTGAAGCACCCCCTCATCCTCGCCCGCGGCCGCCACACCGACGAGTTCCGGCTCGTCCGTCGGCACGCGTCCGAACTGAGGGAGTGGTTCGACCGCAACACGGGCTGGTCGCTCCAAGTGGACGCCGAGACGGCGCGGCTGCGCAAGATCCCCGGCGTCCTCAGCGACCCCACGCACCCGGCGCGCGACACCAGCCGGGGCACCGCGCCGTTCACCCGCCGTCGCTACGTGCTGTTCTGCCTCGCACTCGCCGCCCTCGAACGCGGCGAGGCCCAGATCGCCCTCGGGCGCCTCGCCGACCAGATCGTCCTCGACGCCGCCGATCCCCGACTCGCGGCGGCCGGTGTCGAGTTCGGCCTGGAACGCCGCGACGAGCGCCTCGACCTCGCCGCCGTCGTAAGGCTCCTGCTCGACCTGGGAGTGCTGCGGCGGGTCGCGGGAGAGGAGGAGGCGTACGTCAGCGGGGTCGGCGATGTCCTGTACGACGTGGAACGCCGGGTACTGGCCGGCCTCCTCGCCACCCGCCGGGGCCCCTCCACCGTGCGGGCCGACGGCTTCGAGGACCGGCTCGCCGAACTCGTCGCGGAAACCGCCCTGGACAGCGACGAGCTGCGCTTCCGCGCCATGCGCCGCTCGCTCACCCGCAGGCTCCTCGACGACCCGGTGCTCTACTACGACGACCTGACCGACGCAGAGCTCGGCTACCTCACCCGGCAGCGCGGCTTCCTCACCGCCCGGATCACCGAGCTGACCGGACTCGTCGCCGAAGTGCGGGCCGAGGGGATCGCCATGGTCGACCCCGACGACGACCTGACCGACCTCCGCATGCCCGAACAGGGCACCCACGGCCACATCACCCTGCTCCTGGCCGAGCATCTCGCCGGCTCCGACGGCCCGGTCACCCCCGCGGCGCTGGCGGTGCGCGTCCGCGCACTCGCGGCCGAGCACGGGGGCTTCTGGTCGAAGTCCGCCCGCGAACCGGGCATGGAGACCGAGCTCGTCGAACAGGCCGTCGCCCGGCTCACCGCGCTCGGTCTGGTCTCCCGCACCCCGCAGGCGGTCACGGCCCGCCCCGCCCTCGCACGGTACGCGATCGGTGAGACCGTCGTCCGAGAGCCCGGTTCCGCCTCCGTGCCCCCGCAGCGAAAGGCCACTTCGTGAACCGCCTGCCCACCCCGCGGCGAGCCCGCTGGCAGCCCCTGCGGGTCGGACTCGTCGACCTGTTCCACTACGACGTGGAGGAGTTCCACTTCCGCGACGGACGCCTGCTGCTCCGCGGCAACAACGGCACCGGCAAGTCCAAAGTCCTCGCCCTGACCCTGCCGTTCCTCCTCGACGGCGACCTCAGCCCGCGCCGCGTCGAACCCGACGGAGACCCCGGCAAGCGGATGGAGTGGAACCTGCTCCTCGGAGGTGAGCACCCGCACTCCGAACGGCTCGGCTACACGTGGATCGAGTTCGGCAGGCGTGACGACACGACCGGCGAGCACCACTTCCGCACCTTGCTATGCGGGCTCAAAGCCGTCAGCGGCAGGGGCATCGCCCGCCACTGGTACGCCGTCACCAGCCAGCGCGTCGACCACGGCTCCACCGAGAGCACCGGCGACACCTTCCGGCTGCTCGACGCCACCGGCACCGCTCTGTCCAGGGACCGGCTCGCCGAAGCGGTCGCGACGCACGGCATGGTGTACGACCAGGCGAAGGCGTACCGCCGAGCCGTCGACGAAGCACTCTTCGGCCTCGGGGACCAGCGGTACGCCGCCCTGGTGGACCTGCTCATCCAACTGCGCCAGCCGCAGCTCTCCAAGCGCCCCAACGAAGCCGCCCTCTCCCGCGCCCTCACCGAGGCCCTGCCGCCGATGGACCAGGCCGTCATCGCCGACGTGGCCGAGGCGTTCCGCTCCCTCGACGAGGAGAAGGACGAGCTGGCCGCCGCCTCCGCCGCCGAACGGGCCGCCTCCGCCTTCCTGGAGCACTACCGGCGCTACGCCCGCATCGCCACCCGCCGCCGGGCGCGGCTTCCACGCGCCGAGCATTCCCGCTACGAGCGCGTGCAACGGGATCTGGCCGAGGCGCAGGACCGGCGGAGGCACGCCGAGGAGAAGCGGGAGGAGGCCGAGGAGGAGATCAGTTCCCTGGCGGAGACCGCCGAACGCCTGCGGGCCCAGGAGAAGGCCCTGCGCGAGGCGCCCGAGATGCGCGACGCCCGAGAACTGGAACACGCCGCGCTGGCCGTGACGCGAACGGCGCGAGCAGCGGACCGGGCGCGCGATGACCGCGACCAGGCGGTCGCCCTCCGCACCAAGGCCCTCGGGCGGCTCGACGCTGCCGAGAACCGACTCCGTGCCGCGCGGCTCCGGGCCCAGGAGACCTTCGCCCAGGCGCGCGAGCACGCCACCGCCGCGCACATCGCCCTGCCCGCGGACGACGGGCTGCCCGAGCCGGAACTGCGCCGCGCCGCAGAGGATGCCGCAGCCCGAACCCAACGCTCCCTGACGCACGTCGAGGGGCTCCTCGAAGCAGCCGAGCAGGCCGCCGCCGCGCACCGTCGGGCGTCCGGACGCCTCGACGAGGCGGAGACCGACCTCGCCCTGGCCACCCAGGCGCACGGTGAGGCGGAGGAGGGTGCCGCGCGGGCCGGCCGGGCACTCCTGGACGACGTACGCGAACGCTCCCGGGCCTGGACGGAGCTGCGCTTCCCCGACGAGACCGGGCTCCTCGACGAACTCCAGGAATGGACCCGACACCTCGACGGCCCCTACCCGGCCCGCGTCCACGCGGTCACCGCGCACACCGTCCGTTCCGCGGACCTCGCCGACCAGGCGGCCGGAGCTGCCCGCCGGGATGCGGAGCTGGCGGAGCGCACGGTCCGGGCGCGGTCCGAACTCGCCTCCCTTGAGGCGGGCGGGGGTCGTGAGCCCCAGCCCCCCGCCAGCCGCACTCCCGGACTCCGCGCGCAGGTGCCCGGCGCGCCGCTGTGGCGCCTGGTCGACTTCCGTGACGACCTGCCCGCACGTGAACGTGCGGGGCTCGAAGCAGCGCTGGAGGCCTCCGGCCTCCTCGACGCCTGGGTGCTCCCCGACGGCGCCGCGCTCGCCGTGAACGGGCACGACGTCCTGCTCTCTCCGCGGAACGGGCCGGTGGACGGTCCCTCGCTGGCGGACGTACTGCGTCCGTCCCTGGAGCACGGCGACGCGGGTGCCCCGACCGTGGACGAAGCGACGGTGACCGGCCTGCTCGCCGCCATCGGCCTGGGCGGTGGAGGAGCGGCAGGCACCTGGGTGACGGCGGACGGCCGCTTCCGTGTCGGCGCGCTCACCGGCACATGGGCGAAACCCGTCGCCGTGTACATCGGTGAGGGCGCGCGCGAGGCGGCGCGCAGGGCCCGCGTCACCGTGCTCCGCACCGAACTCACCTCCCTTCTGGCCGAGTCGGAAGCCGTTGCCGCCCGATCCGAAGCGATCGCGGTACGCCGCCGCACACTCGACGCCGAGCTCGCCTCCGTCCCCGACGAGTCGCCGCTCACCCGCGCACACGCGCGCGTGAGCGCAGCCGTCGACACCGTGGGCAAGGCCCGCACGCGGCACGAGGAGCGCGCGGCCGAGGCGGTCGAGGCGGCTGGACGTGCCGAGCGCGCCGCCGCCGAACTCGCCGAGGCCGCCACGGACCTGGGGCTGCCCGCCGACCGGGCCGGCCTCACCGCCGTACGTGACGCCCTCGGTGCCTTCGCGGCGGCCCTGGCCGCCCTGTGGCCCGCGGTACGCGAACAGGGCGAGGCCGCACACCAGGTGGACGACGAGCGCGCCGAGGCGCGCGGCGCGGAGCGGCGGGCCGTCGAACTCGCCCAGCGGGCCGCAGACGCGGAGCGTGAGGCGGCAGCGGCGGACGAGCGCCACCTGACCCTGCGCTCCACGGTCGGAGCGGCCGTCGCCGAACTCGAACGGAGGCTCGCAGAGACCGCCGAGGCGCTGCAGGGCTGCGAGGCCGGGCAGAAGACCGCGCGACGGCGTCACGCGGAGGCGGACCGGGAGGCCGGCCGTGCCGAGGGGCGGATCGAGCAGCTGGAGCACGACCTCACGGAGGTGGTCGGCGCCCGCACGGAGGCCATCGCCGCACTCCAGCGCTTCACCGCCACGGGCCTGCCCGCGGTGGCGCTGCCCGAACTCGACTTCCCGGCCGGAGACGACAGCCCCTGGGCGGCCACACCGGCCATCGCACTCGCCCGGGCCATCGAGACCGGCCTCACGTCGGTCGACGACACGGACGCAGCGTGGGAGCGCGTCCAACGCCGGCTCAGCGAGGAACTCAAGACCCTTCAGGACATCCTCTCGCGGCACGGGCACAGCGCCTCCGCCCGCATGGTCGACGACGGCATGGTCGTCGACGTCGTCTACCAGGGCCGCGACCGGGCGGTGCCCGAGCTCGCCGCCGCGCTCGCCAGGGAGGTCGGCGAGCTGGCCCGCATCCTGTCCGCGCATGAACGGGAGATCCTCGAAACCCACCTGATCACCGAGGTCGCGGGCACCCTGCAGGAACTCATCGGCGCCGCCGAGCGTCAGGTGCGGGACATGAACGCCGAGTTGGAGGACCGCCCCACCTCCACCGGTATGAGGCTCCGGCTGGTCTGGCGGCCCTCGCGCAAGGCCCCGCCCGGGCTCGCCCAGGCCCGCGACCGACTGCGCCAGTCCGCCGACGCGTGGAGCGCGGAGGACCGTACGGCGGTCGGTGAGTTCCTCCAGGCGCAGATCGCCCGCCAGCAGTCCGACGACGGTGCGGGGAGCTGGCTCGAACACCTCACCGCCGCCCTCGACTACCGTTCCTGGCACGAGTTCGGCGTCGAACGCCACCAGCACGGGCGCTGGGTGCCGGCCACCGGTCCCGCTTCGGGCGGTGAACGGGTCCTCGCGGTCTCCGTGCCCTTGTTCGCCGCCGCGTCCTCTCACTACGCCAGCGCGGGAAGCCCGCACGCGCCCCGCCTGGTCACCCTGGACGAGGCGTTCGCGGGCGTGGACGACGACGCGCGGGCCAAGTGCCTCGGCTTGCTGAGCGCCTTCGACCTCGACGTGGTGATGACCAGTGAACGGGAATGGGCCTGCTATCCCCAGGTCCCCGGCATCGCCGTCGCGCAGCTGTCCCGGACCGACGACGTGGCGGCGGTCCTCGTCACCCGCTGGGAGTGGGACGGCACGCGGCGCCGGCGCCGCGCCGACCCCGTACGGCACCCGCTACCCGACGGGGCGGGCGGGGCACGACGGGAGCCGGAATGGAGCTGAAGCACGGCGGGCCCCCGGCGCCTGGTGCCGCACCGGACGAGGGCGCGTACGCCTCGGTCGATGTTCCCCGGCTGCGCCGCCTGTTGGGTGCGCCGGAACTCGGCTGGTTCGTGGAGCGCGTGCGCGGACGGCTCGTGGCGGGGCAACCCCTGACAGGCGCCGTCTCCTTGGCCGCCCCCACACCGGGACAGCGGTCCGCGGCCGAGCGGCTGCTGGCCCGGCCACCAGGTGGTGGCCGTTCCCTCACCGTGCGGCTGGAGGCGGTCGACGCCGTGCTGCGCCGGTCGGGCGTCAGCCCGGACGGCCTCGCCGCCGCGGTGACGGCGCTCACCGGCCCCGTCACCCCGCTCGCCCGGATCAGAGCCGAGGAGGATGCCGCCTGGGACCGGGCGTACACACCTCTCGACGGCCTCGGACGGGACCGGCCGGAGCTCGCGGGCTGGGCGGCCAGGGTGCGCGCCGACGGCGTCGCCCGTCGCCTGGGCCGTACACCCGACGCGGTGCACGCGCTCCTCACGGGGGTCTGCGCCGCGCTTCGCGAACTCCCGGCCGAACCCGCCGTCTCGCTGGCCGCCTTCGCCGCCCGTGTCCTCGGCTCGGCCCACGCGCTCGACGACGGCACCCCCGAGGCGGCCCTCACGCTCTCCGGGCTCCGCGCCCTGACCGGGTTCGCCGACGGCAGCGGCGCCGAATGGCGACGGGACGCCTGGGCATCGGCGGGCCTGCTGAAGGACGAGTTGTCCTCGACGGTCCTCGTCCTGAACCTGCGGGGGACGCCCGCCCTCGACTGGATGGCCGAGGAGGGCGAACCGGCCGTTCTGACGCTTCGCCAGCTGACGCGTCGGCCGCCCTCCGCCACGTCGCCCACGGTGTGGGTCTGCGAGAACCCGACCGTCCTCGCCGCGGCGGCGGACGCCCTCGGGCCCGACTGCCCGCCCCTGGTCTGCCTGCGCGGCCAGCCGTCGGCTGCCGCTCTCGCGCTGCTGCGCCACCTGCACGGCAACGGCTCGGCCTTCCGGTACCACGGCGACTTCGACTGGGGCGGTCTGCGGATCGCCGGGGCCCTGCTGCGCCGTGTCCCCTGGAGTCCCTGGCGGTACACCGCCTCCGATTACCGGAAGGCCCTGGCCGGGAGCGACCCGCAGTTCCCCCCTCGCCCTCTCACCGGCGCCCCGGCCCGGACGCCGTGGGATCCGGACCTCGCCGAGGCCCTCGCGGAAGCGGGTGTCCGGGTCGAGGAGGAGCGCGTACTGGCCCTCCTGCTGGCCGACCTGAAGAGTCGGTGAGCATCCGGGTTCCCCGGGGAGACCCGTCAGGGCGGGTGCCGAGAAGGCCCTCGGCCGACCCCGCTCCGGCTCGTGCCCCCGGCCGGGTCGTCGCGCGTCAGGATCCCGGCGCCATCGTGCCGCCCCCGTCGGCCTCAGGACGCCTGCGGTGCCGGTGGAAGTCGTCCATCAGCCAGGTGAGGTAGTCCTGTGCGCTCCGGGACCCGGTGGTGAGCGCGGCGGCCTGACCGGCCCACAGACTGGCGAGGTCCGCCCGCCCCTGAGCGCCGGCTTCGCGGCGGACAGCCTGCATCAGGGCGCTCTGGACGGGATACGGGGGCACGCTGTCCTCGTACGGCGCCAGGTCGCGGATGAAGCGGTTGGCGATCCCGCGGGCGGTGCGGCCCGAGAAGAGGCGGGTGAGGACCGTGGTGCGGGCCTCGGGGGAGCTGAGGGCCTGCTTGTGGGCCGGGCTCGCCCCGGATTCGCGGGTGGCGAGGAAGGCGGTGCCGATCTGGACGGCGTCGGCTCCCAGGGTGAGGGCGGCGGCCATTCCCCGGCCGTCCGCGATCCCGCCGGCCGCGATGACGGGGACGCTCACGGCGTCGGCGACCTGGGGAACGAGGGAGAACGTTCCGACCAGGGACTCCCGGACCGGCCGCATGAAGGCGCCCCGGTGGCCGCCCGCATCGGACCCGGAGGCCACGACGGCGTCGACACCGGCGTGCTCCAGGGCGACGGCCTCGTCCACGGTGGTCGCCGTGCCGATCACCAGGATGCCGCGGCGGCGCGCCTCGTCCCTCACCCAGGCCGGCGGGAGCCCCATCACGAAGCTGACGACCGGGGGTGCGGCCGCGAGCAGCGCCTCCGCCTGAGCGGCGAAGTCCGGCACCGGTGGGACGCCCTCGGCCGTCGCCGCGGGCAGCCCGAGTGCCTCGTGGTAGGGGTGCAGCCGCCGGATGTGCGGGGCCAGTTCGGCGGCGTCCGGCCACGGCCGGGCCTCGTCCTCCTGGGGGACCCAGAGGTTGACGGCGAACGGACGGCTGGTGTGGGTCTTCAGCTCCCCGACGAGACCTGTGATCTCCTCCGGGGCCAGGACGTGTGCCCCGTAGGAGCCCAGCCCCCCGGCCTCGGACACGGCCGTGGTCAGGGCGACCGACGACAGGCCCCCGCCGAACGGACCCTGTACGACGGGGAGGGGCGTTCCCAGGAGGTCGCCCAGGCGTCCCGCGCTCACGCCGTCACCGCCAGGGCCGCCGCGGCCTCACGCCCGTGCACGAACTGCAGTGCGGTGCGTGCGACGTGCTCGCCCAGGTGCCGGGCGGTGCGGAGGTCGGCGTCCGTGGGTGACTGCTCAGGGCCGAGGTCGGAGGGCGACTGCGCCATCGCCCCCACGAACGAGCCCAGCCGGTTCAGGTCCTCCGGGCTGCCGCCGGAGCTGTAGATCCAGCCGGGCAGGAGGCCGAGCGGCACCCAGTTCATACCGTGCTGTGCCGCCAGCACGGCCATGGAGAGCAGCGCGTTGTCCTTGTTGCCGTTGAGTCCGGCCGAGTTGGTGAATCCGGCGGCGAGCTTGCCCTGCCAGCCGCGCGCGGCCCAGACCGGGCCACTGGCCTCCGCGAAACGCTGGAACACCGCCGAGGTGGTGCCCATGTAGGTGGGTGAGCCGAAGACGATCGCCTCCGCGTCGGCGAGGGTCTGCCACAGGCCGTCGTCGAGCGTGGAGACGTCCCGCAGGTCGGCCCGGACGCCGGGCACCGAGCCGGCGCCGTCGGCCACGGCCGACGCCTGCCGGGCGGTGTGCCCGTATCCGCTGTGGTAGGCGATGGCGACGGAGATCGGTACGGACATGGTGGCCCTCCAGAAGGGTGTGCGCCGGAACCGGGTGCGAAGCCGGTCGGAGGCAGGCGGTGGCCCGCGTCCCTCCGCACACTAGACGACCGGTCAACTAAAACGCCAGCCGTGGGTCCCTCGATGTAGTTGACCGCTCGTATACTCGCCGCTATGGGACGGACCAGCACCGCACGCGAGCGGCTTCTCGACGCCGCCGGCACCCTCATGAGGCACCGCGGGTACAGCGGCCTCGGAGTGGCGGAGATCTGCGCTGCGGCCGAGGTGAAGAAGGGCAGCTTCTACCACTTCTTCGACTCCAAGCAGGACCTCACGCTGCAGGCGATCGACGCCCACTGGGGAGAGCAGCAGCGCTCCTGGGCCGCCGAGCTGGACGGATCCGGCCCCGCCCTCGACCGGCTGCGCCGGCTGCTGGAAGGCATGGCGCTGGTCCAGCGGCGCGGCAAGGAGACCTGCGGCACGGTCGACGGGTGCCTGCTCGGGAACCTCGCCCTTGAGCTCGGCTCTCAGGAACCCGAGGTCCGCGCCAGGCTGGACGAGATCTTCGACGAGCAGACCGCGCTGATCGCCGAGGTGCTCGACGAGGCGGCGGCCGAAGCCGCCATCCCCCGTGAGCACGCCGACCCGTCGGTCGCGCGTGCGGTGATCGCCCAACTGGAGGGGCTGGTCCTCTTCGCCAAGCTCAAGAACGACCCCGCGGTCCTCGACACACTCTGGTCCCACACGCGGCTCCTCCTCGGCGCCGGACGGCCGTAGGGGCTGTCCGGCCGGCCGGACGACCGCGGGCTGAGGTGCCCCTGGTGCGGGCAGGGGCGCGGGCGTGGTGGCCTGCCGACGCGGAGCGGGAACGGCTGCGACGGTCCGCGCCGGTGGGCCACGGCCGGTGCGGGCGATGCGCGATCACCGGCAGGTGGTCGGCGGAATCCCGCACCGGGGGCGGACGGGGTCGCGGCGGCGTGACCTTCCCGGGCGACTCGCTCCAGGAAGGCCGTCGAGCGCCTCCGGACGTGGAGGGCGCTTCGGGGCGGCTTCTGTGGCGGGTCACCCCGCGTGCGCCGCTGAGGGCGGGCGCGGTGGGGACGCTCTCCGTGGACTCCGTGGACTCCGTGCGTGCGCACCGGTGCGCGGCGGCTGTTCGGGGGCCTGCCCCTGCCGTGGCGCGGATGCGGTCTGCCGGGGCCGTCGGATACCGGCCGCGGTGGAGACACCTCCGCTCCGGCCTCGGCTCGCCGCTCGTGCCGTCGCCCCTGCGCATGGCCGCTTTGCTCGCGGGACCGAGAGTAGAGTTGAACCTCTTGCAGCTCTTGCAAAGGGATCTGAGCTGCTTATTCATCGTTCTGTGAAGGCACTGGCTGAATTCCCTTGCAGTAGCTTGCGCAAGATCTTGCGATGCCAGGAAGATGCCGGGCATGACGAACCGCCTCAAGCACATCGCGCGCCCCGCTGCTGTCGCCGCCCTGGCTGCCGCGGGCTTCCTGGCCACCCTGGCCGCCGCCCCGCCCGCTGCGGCAGCCGCCGGATCGGCGGCTCCGGAGTGCGTGGAGTACTACCAGAGCTGGCGCTACACCGACGTCCGCAACGGCTGTGGCGACACCGTCGCCGTCACGGTCGAGTACACGAACGGCCAGTGGGCCCCGTGCCGCGTCATCCAGCCCGGTGAGTGGGCGACCTTCGCGGGCTACGGCACCAACGGCAACTACGTCACGGGGCTGCGCACCTGCGATCCCGCCGCGGCGAGCGGCGCCTGAGCCGCAGGTCCCGGTGCCCGGGGCTGGGGACGGGGTGGGGGCCCCGGCGGGGAGCCCTGGCCGGACGGGCCCGGCGTGACGGACGGAGCTGCGAGGGCCGGGGGGAGCGCGCGTGCGCACCTCCCGGCCCTCGCCTGCGTCGCGGAGGGTGCCGGGTCGGCGCGCGGGGTGCTCGTGCCGGAGGGCCGTGCCTCGGGGGTTCCTGCGGGTCGCCCCGGCCCTCGGGCCGGTCACCGCGCGTGCGCGGCGGTCCGGTCGGTGTTCCCGGCGTCCGCGTCCCGCGGCGGTCGGAACCCGCGGGGCGCACAACGGATCTCGGCCCACACCGTCTTGCCGCCCGGCGGGGCCGCGGTGCTGCCCCAGCGATCCGCGAACGCGTCCACCAGGAACAGCCCGCGCCCGCCCTCGCCCCGGCTGCCGCTGCCCCGCCCGGGAGCGGGTGCCCGCTCGCCGCGCGCGTCGGTGACCTCGATGCGCAGCGTGCCGGTCGAGTCGTCGAGCCGGAGCCGCAGCCGGAAGTCCCGCCCCCGCACGCGGCCGTGCAGCACCGCGTTGGCGGCCAACTCGGCGACGATCCGCTCGGCACGCTCCGACACGTCCGGCGGGCACCGCCGCTCGTGCAGCTCAAGGACCGTCACCAGCCGTGCCTGACGCGCCCCGAGGTGCGTGGCGGGCAGCAGGCGGCTGACGGTGAAGGCGGCGGGCGCAGGGGGTGAAGGGTGTTCGTTCATGGGGCTACCGTGACGGCGGCTCCGCAGCCCTCGCCATACCACACGTCCGTACGCTCTGTCAGCGTACGGGCACTCTGAGTGGACAGTACGGCGGTGTCACCACAACGCTGGAACGGTCGGCCGCGCACGTGCGGCCGACCGTGGGACGAAACCCGTGAGGGTGCGTGGAGGTGGGCACATGACAGGAGCCGAGGCGGTCGTCGCCGGACGCCCGGGCCGGGGCGGGGACGCCGGAGAGCGGGGGCGAGCGGGAGGCGCGGACGCGGCGGAGCCGGGGCCCGTGCACGGTGCGGACGCGGGGGAGCCGGGGGACGCGGGGGAGGTGACGCGGGAGCCCGACCCGTCGGACAGCCTGCGGACGTTCGGCGCGGTCGTCCAGGCCCTGCGCGAGCACGCGGGGCTCAGCCGCGCCGAGTTCGGCGAACTCGTCCGGTTCTCCAAGCACACGGTCGAGTCCGTGGAGCGGGGCCGCCGCATGCCGGACGGAGCCTTCGTGGAGCGGGCGGAGCAGGCGCTGGGGAACACGGGCGCGCTCCGGAGGTCGGTGAAGCACCTGACGCGAGGGGAGGCCGGACTGGCGACGTGGTTCCGCCAGTGGGCGCGTCTGGAGAAGACCGCGGACAGCCTCTGCACCTACGAGTGCAGGCTGGTGCCGGGGCTGTTGCAGTCCGCCGGGTACGCGCGGGCGGTGTTCGAGGGGACCGTGCCGGTCGCGCCGGACGACCGATTGGAGGAGTACATGGCCCGGCGGATGGAGCGGCAGCGGATGCTCTTCGAGCGGCCCACCACGCCCTTCAGCTTCATCGTCGAAGAGCACGTCTTCCGGCGCCGGTTCGGGGACGCGGGGCAGATGCGCGAGCTGTTCGACCACGTCCTGGAGCTGACCTCCCCGCGGAACGTCACGCTGCAACTCGTGCCGTTCGAGGCCGGCATGCATGCCTGCCTCGACGGCCCCGTGCAGTTGCTGGAGACCCCGAAGGGCCAGCGGCTCGGGTACGCCGAAGGGCAGCAGAACGGCCGCCTGATCTCCGACCCGAAAGAGGTGAGCCTGCTCCACCAGCGCTATGCCACACTTCGCTCGCAGGCCCTCAACGCCCAGGACTCGCGGGGCCTGCTGGAGCGACTGCGAGGAGAACTATGAGCACCGTCACCGAACTTGCCTGGTTCAAGTCGAGCCACAGCGGCAGCCAGGGCGACAGCTGTGTGGAGGTCGCCGTCACCGAACAGGCCGTCCACGTACGGGACTCCAAGGACACCGGGCTGCCCCACGTGGCCGTCGGGCGCGGAGAGTGGGCGCGGTTCACGTCGTACGTGACGGGCGGCTGAGGGTGTCCCGCGGCGGGCGCCGGCCCGCCGCCCCCGGTGACCTCGCGGGTGGCGCCAGGCCGGCGACCGCGGCGCTCGCACGCCGGGAAGCCGTACGCCGCCGCCCGTGCTGCGGTACCGCCGTACCCCGCCGCACGGTCGTCCCGGCCCCGCGCGGCCCCGCTCGGCGGCCGGCTTCCGGGACCTGCCGCGGGAACCGCCCGGCCCCGCCGGCCGTCTCCCACCACCCGGATATCCCGTAACCGCACACCGCCGTGTGCCCCGCAGGTAGGGTCCGGGGCACTGCTGACGGGCGCCCGGTCGCGCCGCGAGCGCGGCCGGGCGGAGAAGGACGACACCGGCATGGGGGATGCAGGGTGACCACAGGACGTACCAGGGCCGTACGCCGCGCCGCGTACCTGCTCGCAGCGGGCGCACTGGCGGCAGGATGCTCGGCCGACCCGATTCGGAACACCGGCGGCGACGCCGGTGCCGGAGGCCGCCCACCCTCCGCGAGCGCCACCCCCTCCCCGGCCTCGCCACCACCGTCGGCGGGAGCCTCTCCGGGGCAGCCGTCGTTCACCCCCGACCCCGACAGGATCCCCCGCACCCGGGCGGACGCGCTGCGCCTGGCCCGCGCCGTCGCCTTCCTGCCACGGGACTGGGGGGACGGCTTCGTCGCCCAGGACCCCGCCGAGAGCGACCCGGACACCTGGGCCGTCCTGGACGAGACCTGCCGCTGGACCAGGGAGCCGCTGCCCGGCGACGTCCTCGCCGCCGTCTCCCGCTACAGCGAACTCCCGCTCGGTGAGGGCCGTGGCGCGGTCCGCGTCACGGCCGTCGTCACCGTCCACACCACGGTGGCGAGCGCCGACGACCGGCTCTCCACGACGCTGGAGGAGGTCATGCGCTGCCCGGAGCAGGAGATCCGCCCGGGGGAGCGGATCACGGACCTGAACTCCCTGGGCCGCCCGGCCGGCACGTCCCAGGACTACGCCGACGACTCCGTCTTCGAAGCCGGCACCTACGTCCTGCAGAGCGGAGGGACGACCCTCACCCACCCCTACCAGTGGACCGTGGACCGGTTGGGGCCCGTGACGATCGCGGTCTCGGTCCGCGGGGCCGACGACGAGGGGGTCCCGGCGCCGCTCACCGTGGCGACGCGCGGCACGGCGGGCATGCGCGCCCGCGTGGTCGACCTGCTGGAGAGCGAGAACTGATGCACCCACCGCACCCCTCCGACCCGGCGTCGATCGCTGGACACCGCCTCCTCGGCCGCCTCGGCGCGGGCGGCATGGGCGTGGTCCACCTCGCCCGCGCCGCCGACGGCGCACTGGTGGCGCTCAAGGTGGTCCACGCCGAGTACGCCCACGACACGGGATTCCGGGAGCGCTTCCGCCGCGAGGTGGACACGCTGCGCAGGATCGACAACCCGTGGGTCGTCCCGCTGGTGGCCGCCGACCCCGAGGCCCCGGAGCCCTGGCTGGCCACCGCGTTCGTCCCCGGGCCGTCGCTCGCCGAGGCGGTGGCCCTCCACGGCCCCCTGCCCGCCCCCTCGGCACGCGTACTGGGGCAGAGGCTCGGCGAAGCGCTGGGGGACGTCCACGCCGCCGGGCTGGTGCACCGGGACGTCAAGCCGGGGAACGTCCTCCTCGCCCTCGACGGGCCGCGCCTCATCGACTTCGGCATCGCCCGCGAACCCGGCGACACCGCGCTGACCGCGACGGGCCTGGTCGTCGGCACACCCGGGTTCCTCGCGCCCGAGCAGGTGCAGGGCGGCGAACGGGACGGGCTGGGACCGCCGAGCGACGTCTTCGCCCTGGGCTGCGTGCTGGCGTACGCGGTGACGGGACACAGCCCGTTCGGCACCGGGCCCGTGGACGCGCTGCTGTTCCGGGCCGTTCACGAGCGCCCCGACCTCGACGGCGTACCCGACGAACTCGCACCGCTGCTGCACGCCTGCCTGGCGAAGGACCCGCGCCGTCGCCCCACCGCGGCCGACGTGGCCCGCGGGCTGGCCGGACCCGCGGGCCACCCAGAGGACGGGACGCCCGGCCCCGGTGCGGCCGCACCGGTACGGGGCCGCGGGGACCGGGCACCCGGATCCGGCACGGGCGCGGACGGCACGCCCGCCGACGAGGCGGAGCCGTCCTGGCTGCCGGACGCGGTCACGCGACTCGTCGCCGCGCGTGCGGCCGAGGGGGCCGCGCTCCCGGACATCGAACCGACCGAGATCGACGCGGGAGCCACCGGACGGGACGCCGGCAAGGGGACCGCGTCCGGCAGCGACCGCGGCACGCAGGCCGCTTCCCGGCCGTCCGGCGCGTCCCGCGGCGTGCCCGGCAGCCCGTCGGTCAGCCGGACCTCCCCTGCGTCAGACGCGGAGCCCGGCGCCGCCGGGACCGACCCCGCCGCCGACGGGCCCGGTGACGGCCCCGCGGCGCCCGGGGCCGACGCTGCCGCACCCGGCGCGGGCGGCGCCGCGGACGAGGGCGCCCGCCCGGGCCGCCGCCGCTTCCTCCTGCTCGCCGGGGGCGCCGCACTCACCGCCGGCGGGGCGGCAGCCGCCCTGAGCCGGTGGTGGGACGACGACACGACCGGTCCCGCGACGGCCTCCGGCGCCGGAACCACCTTCACCATCGGCCTCCAGGCGGACCTCACCGGCGAGGGCCGGCGGATCGGGGCCGCACAGGAACAGGGCGTGCGGCTCGCCGTCGAGGAGTTCAACACCCGGCGAGACGCCCCCTTCACGCTGTCCCTGCTCGTCCGGGACGACGCCGGCGACCCGCGGCGGGCCGTCGCGGCGGCCGGGGAACTCCTCGCGGACCCGTCCGTCGTCGCGGTGATCGGACCGACCACGGACGCCGCGGCCGAGGCCGCCCTACCGGTCTACGACAAGGCCCTCACGCCGCTGGTCAGCGTCTCCGCGGGCGCGGTCAAACTCCTCGTGCTCGGGTCCCGTTCCTTCCTCCAGGCCCGGCCGCACGACTCGCTCCTGCCCTTCTTCCTGAACGCCCACCTGCGGGGCACGGCCCGCTCCCGATCCATCGGCATCGTCCACGACCGGGCCGCCGGGGACCACGCCTGGGAGATCGCCGGCTCCCTGAGCCGACTCCTCGCCCAAGCCGGCCACCCCTACGTGCCCAAGGTGATCAGCGCCCTGCGCCAGGACTTCGGGCCGACCGTCGACGCCCTGCTCTCCGGCGGTGCCGACTCGGTCGTCTTCGCCGGCCTGCACGACCGCGGCGCGGCCCTCGCCCGCACCCTGCACGGCCGCGGCTTCACCGGTGCCAGGGCGGCCGCCCACGGCCTGCTCGACCCGCGCTTCCCGGCTGCCGCAGGCGAGGCGGCCGAAGGCTGGGTGATCGCCGCCCCCGTCCTCGACCCGGCGGCCCACCCCGGCGCGGAGAAGTTCACCGCCGCCCACCAACGCCGCTACGGCGCCGGGCCCGAACCGTACGCGGCGGAGGCGTACGACGCGGCCGGGCTCGTCACGCACGCCCTCACGCGCCTTCCCGCCCACCGCAGGGACCGCAAGAACCTCACCGCGGCGATCCGCACGACCGCCTACCAGGGCGTCACCCAGAAGCTGAGCTTCTCGCAGGAGAACGGGGCGCGGACCATCGACGGCACGGGAGTGCACCTGTGGAAGGTCGCCGAAGGGCGCTTCCACTACGTTGGCCCCGCCCAGCACGTCGTCCCCGGCTGATGCAGCCCCTGCTGCCGTCCGACCCGGCCCGCGTGGGCCGCCACCGGCTGCTGGGCCGCCTGGGGGCGGGCGGCATGGGCGTGGTCTACCTGGCGCGCACGCCGGGAGGCGCCCTGGCGGCCGTCAAGGTGGTCCGCGCCGCCTACGCCGACGACCCCGCGTTCCGCGCCCGCTTCGCACGCGAGGTGCGCACCGCGGGCCGGGTCCGCAGCCCGTGGGTCGTGCCGCTGCTGGGCGCGGGCCCCGAGGACCGGCCCCCGTGGCTGGCGACGGCCTACGTGCCCGGGCCCTCCGTGGCGGAGGCGGTGGAGCTCTGCGGCCCCCTGCCGCGGCGCTCCGTGGCCGTGCTCGGCACCCGGCTCGCCGAAGCGCTGGGGGACGTCCACGCCGCCGGGCTGGTGCACCGGGACGTCAAGCCGGGGAACGTCCTCCTCGCCCTCGACGGGCCGCGTCTCATCGACTTCGGCATCGCCCGGGAACCGGCGGGCACCGCGCTCACCGGGACGGGCACGGTGGTCGGTTCGCCCGGCTTCCTCTCGCCGGAGCAGGCCCGGGGCACCGGCGCGGGGATCGGGCCGCCCAGCGACGTCTTCTCCCTCGGCTGCCTGCTCGCCTTCGCCGCCACCGGCAACCGGCCCTTCGGCGACGGCTCCCCCGCCGTGGTCCTCGTCCGCACCAGCTACGAGGAACCCGACCTGGCAGGCGTCCCCGACGACCTCACGGACCTGCTGCGCGCCTGCCTCGACAAGGACCCGGCACGCCGCCCGGCCACGGCGGACCTCATCACCGCCCTGGCCGCGTCGCCACCGGGGGAGGACTGGCTGCCCGGACAGGTGGTGCGGCTCATCGCCCGGCGCTCGGCGGCGGCCCTCGCCCTGCCGGTCGTCCAGCCCACCGTCCTCGACGCGGCCGACACCGGCGCCACGGCGCCCGATCCCGGCGGAGAGGCGGACGCCGTCGCCGGTGCGCCGACCGTGACGAGGGCAGCCCCGCCGCCGCGGCCCTCACGGCGCCGCCTGCTGCTCGGGGCGGCGGGCGGCGCCCTCGCGGCGACGGGCGGCGGGGCGGCCTGGTGGGCGTGGCAGCGGCGGGACCGGTCGGCCGCAGCCCCCCCCGGGCCGCGTCCCCGCCTCACCGTCGCCGTGCACGCCGACCTCACCGGCGCCGGCGGGGCGGTCGGCAAGGCCCACGAGCAGGGCGCGCGGCTCGCCGTGGCCGAGGTCAACTCCCGTACCGGACACGACTTCGCCCTCGACCTCGTCGTCCGGGACGACGGGGGAGCCCCGGACCGTGCGCGGACCGTGGCGGAGGAACTCGCCGCGGACGAGCGCGTCCTCGCCGTGCTCGGGCCCAGCGACGAGGCGTGCATGGACGCCGTGGTCGACACGTACCAGCGGGCGCTGCTCGCCACCGTGGCGGTGTCGCCGGGGCGGACGCGGTACGTCCAGCGGGTGCACGTGGCCACGCGCCCCCAGGACGACGCCCTTGCCGCGCCCCTCGTGGCCCACCTGTCCCGCACGGTGCGGACCCGGCACACCGTGCTGCTCGCCGACGCCGCACTGGGCGACACGGCGTGGTCCGTGTGCACCCGCACGGCCGAGGCGCTCGACGGGCAGGTCCGCACGGACCGGTGGACCGTCGCAGCGGCCACCGGCACGGAGGGGTTCCGCACCCTCGCCGAACGCGTCGTGGACTCGGGCGCCGACGCCGCGGTGTTCGTCGCAGGCCCGGCCCGCGCCGCGCTCCTCGCCGGCGCCCTCGCGACCGCCGGGTTCACCGGAGCACGGCTCGGCACGCACCACGCCCTGGCGCCGGACTTCCTCGACCGGGCGGGCCGGGACGCCGAAGGGTGGGTCTTCGCCGCGCCCTTCCTCGACCCGCTGTCCGAGGAGTCCACCGCGCGGTTCAGCACCGCCCACCGCGAGCGCTTCGACGGCGCCGATCCGCCCTGGTACGCCGCCGAGACCTACGACGCCGCCCTCTTCGTCGCCCAGGCGCTCACCGAGCTGGGCACGGCGGGCGTGGAACGGGGAGCCCTCGTACGGCAGTTGCGGGAGACCCGCTACGACGGCATCACCAAGCTGCTGCACTGGGAGGCGTCGGCCGCCTCCTACAACCTGAACGCGCTGTACCTCTTCGCGGTGGCGGGCGGCGGCTTCGTCTATCGGGGGCGACTGGCGGACACCGTGCGGTGAGCCGGCGCGCACGGGTGCGGGGCTGCACTCGCCCGGATGCTGGTGAGCCGACGCCTCACCCCGCGAAGCCCGGGCGGCCCGACCGGGCGCCCCCGTCGATCGGGCACGCGCGGCCCTCGCCGCTCCCCGGCCCGCCCCCGCCGCCCCGCCCCTCCATCGGCGGCTGGAGACGCGTCCGGCGGAAAACCGGACGACAGTCGGGGACGCGGCGTCTACCGTCCGGAGGCATGGCACCTTCACTCGAACGTCCCCCCTTGCGGGCCGACGAACGCTCCGCGCTCACCGGATGGTTGGACCTCCAGCGGCAGATACTCAGATGGAAGTGCGCCGGCCTGTCCGAGGAGGACGCGCACCGCTCCGTCATCCCGACCTCCCCGCTGATGACGATGGCCGGGCTGGTCAGCCACATGCGGTGGGTCGAACACACCTGGCTGGAGGTGCTGTTCCTCGGCGGTGACGAGACGCGGAACCCGTCCTTCGACGAGAGGGACGAGGACGCCGACTGGCGCACCGACGGCGTCCCCCTGAAGGAACTGCTCGCCCGGTACGAGACCCAGTGCGCCCGCAGCAACGAGATCGTGGCCGCGGCCTCCCTGGACGACGTCGGCCGCCACCCCGGATACCGCTCCGCCGGGGCCAACCTGCGGTGGATGCTCATCCACCTCATCGAGGAGACCGGGCGGCACGCGGGGCACGCGGACATCGTGCGGGAGCTGCTCGACGGGGAGAAGGGGTACTACTAGCCTCCCTAGGCCGCTGCTCAGAGCCGGCCGCCCCGCCCCTCCCACACGGGAGGCACAGGACCCGCGTCGACTTGGCGCCTTGACGCAGTGGTCCCCCCCCAAGGCAGGCGGAACAGGGACATGAGTGGCACACGTGCGCTCTGTTTCGCCTGATGCATCGTGGCCCACGGCGGTAGGGCTTCCCTCGTCGATTCGGCCGCCGGACGTTGCACGGCCCCGGTCCCGGCCCAGGCGCCTGGTGAGCGCGGTGGCGCGCCCG
>NZ_MKXB01000032.1:23022-39318 GCF_001865245.1 Streptomyces sp. CC53
GCCGGGAGCGCAGCGGCCTGCCCGTCCCCGCCGCAGCACGTCGGGCGACCGTGCCGCCGCGGGCCCGCCCGTCATGCCGCCCGGCGCGCCCGTTCCCCTCGCGGCCGCGGCCTGCACCGCCTTCGCGGCCTGCGGTACGCCCTCAGCGGGGGCGCGGCTCGGCGCGGCGGCGGCCGACGGACTGCACGAGCGGCAGCAGCCGGTACGGGACCCGCTCGCGCAGGGCGACCTCGGTACGGGTCCTGACGACCCCCGGCAGTTGGATGAGCTGCTGGATCACGTCTTCGAGGTGCTCGTTGTCCCGTGCCACCACCCGCGTCAGGAGGTCGCCGCCGCCCGTGATCGACCATGCCTCCACGATCTCCGGTACGGCGGCCAGGGCGTCACCCACCTCGTCCAGGTGCCCCTGGGTGACCTCGACGTGCACGAACGCCAGCACCGGATGGCCCAGTGCGGCGGGGGAGAGGAACGGGCCCGTCCCGGTGATCACCCCGTCCCGCTCCAGGCGGTCCAGCCGCGCCTGCAGGGTGCCCCGGGCGATGCCCAGGATGCGGGCGTACTCCCGCACGCTGGTGCGCGGCTGCTCCAGGAGCAGCCGCAGGATCCGGGTGTCCAGCTCGTCCACCGGCAACGCCCTCACCTCCTCCGCAGCGGCCGACCCGGCGCGCCCGTGCCGGAAGTCGGCATTCCGATGCGCCGACTGTACCAACGGCGGCGTCCCGGCCCCGGGCCGCGGCCACTGGTCCGTTGGCTGCCTCCCGGCCGGAACGGGTGGCGGAAGGCTGGGCCAATGGCCCAGTGAATGCGAGCCGACTTGAGCCATCGCGCCACGTGGTGGTGTCATGGTGAGGTCGATGGCGCTGCGGATCCCGCGGCGCCTTTTTCATGCCACGTCTCCCACGGCTCCTGCCGAGGCGCGCGACCGCGCCCGGACGGTGTGCGAGGGACTCATGCGAAGGGGCGGTAGTAGGTGCTCAAGAGGGTGTTCGCGGCTCCCGACCCGGGTCGGCTGCGGCTGCGCGCCGCGACCCGGGCGGTCCTCGGCATCGCACTCGCGGTGGCCCTGTGCGGACTGGCCGGCCATTCGCTCGTCGCCGCGGTCACCGGTGGGCTCGCCGCGCTGCTCGCGCTCTTCACCGTGACCGACCCGACGGTGCGCGGTCAAGCCGTCACCACGGCCATGCTGCCCGCGGCCGGGCTGCCGGTCCTCGCGCTCGCCGCCGCGCTGCACGACCACCCAGTGGCCCGCGACGCGGCTTTCCTGGCCGTCGTGGGCGCCGGCGTCTACGCCCGCCGCTGGGGGCCGCGCGGTCACGCTCTCGGCGTCTTCGCGTTCATGTCGTACTTCGTGACGCAGTTCCTCGGCACCGTGCCCGCGCAGCTGCCGGAGCTGTACGCCGCCGTCCTGCTGTCGCTGGCCACCGCCGCGGCCGTGCGGTTCGGCGCGTGGTGCTACGAGCGGCGGCTCCCGCCGGTTCCCGCCGTGCCCGCCCCGGGCGACGGCACCGGGCTGCGGCGGGTGACCACGCGCCAGGCCGTGCAGGCCACGGTCGGCGCCGGGTTCGCCCTGCTCGTGGGCCAGATGCTGTCGCACGAGCGCTGGTACTGGGCGGTGGGCGCCACCTGGTGGATCTTCGTCAACACCACGTCCCGCGGTGAGACCCTGGTCCGCGGCTTCCGGCGCTTCCTCGGCACCCTCATCGGCATCGGCGCGGGCGCGCTCGTCGCCGTACCGCTGCACGGGGCGCCCGTGCCCAGCGCCGTCCTGATCGCGGTGTGCGTGTTCGGCATCTTCTACGCGGCGCCCGTCTCCTACACCTGGATGATGCTCGCGGTGACGGTGATGGCCAGCCTCCTCTACGGGCTCCTGGGTCTGCTCGACGCGGGGCTGCTGGCGCTGCGCCTGCTGGAGACCGGAGTCGGCATGGCGGGGGCGGTGCTCGCCGTGCTCTTCGTGCTGCCGATCACCACCGACGCGACGACGAACGGCTGGATAGGGCGGGCCCTGCACAGCGTGCACGCCTCCGCCGCCGCGGCCGCCGCACGCCTCGCCGGCGACGAGCAGGCCGACCCGACCCCGCACATCCGGGACCTGGAGGCCCTGCTGGCCCGGGTGCGGCTCTCCCTGGCCCCGCTGGTCCACCCCCTCAACCCGCTGCGCGTACGCAAGGGGCGGGCCCTGCGGGTCATGGAGCTCCTCGACGCCTGCGCGGCCGAGGCGCGGGCCCTGGCGCTCGTCGCCGCCGACGCCTCTCACGATGTGCGGCTCACCGTCGCCTGCTGGCGCGTGGAGGCCGCGGTGCAGGCCCTCACCGAGGCCGCTCCCACCGGAGGCGGGGCGCCCCCGGGGGCCGCCGCCGACGACCGGCCGGAGCCCGCGACCACCGCTCACCCCGTGCCGCAGGAGGCGGACGCCACGGCGGTGCGGGCGACGGAGCACCCGGCGCTGCGTCACCTCCAGGCCCTGGAGCAGGCCCTGGTCGGGCTGGAGGACCCGCTCCAGCGGCCCGTGCGCCTCCAGTCGTCCGCCCGCTCCTGAGTCCCCGGCGGCCGACACGGCCCCGGGGCGCATCCGACACCCCCTCAGTTGGTCTAGACCTGAACTGCTAGCGTCGGCCCCGCGGCACGACGCCGGCAGCGCAGGCACGACCGACGAGAGGGGCAGCGCGATGGCAACGCGTCACGAGGGACGTCAGGACGCGACCGGCGGGGACGCCGCGGCGGCACCGGACGCCACAGCGGTCCGGCCCGGCCCGGCAGGGAGCGGCGCCGCGGAGGAGCGCGCCTTCGTCGGGTCGTTCACCCACGCCGGTGGGCGCGGCGTCACGGCCGCCTCCGTCGACCCCGCCACCGGGGCCCTCGCGGTCACCGGTGCCACCGACGCGGTCGCCGACCCCTCGTTCCTCGTCCTCGGCCCGCACGGCACGGTGCTGTACGCCGTGTCCGAGACGGAGCAGGGGACGGTCGCCGCATTCGACACCACCACCGGGCCGGTGCCCCGGCTGCTGTCCGCGCCCGTACCCACGGGCGGCTCGGGCCCCACCCATCTCGCCTGCGTCTCCGGCCACGTGGTCACCGCGCACTACGGATCGGGCAGCGTCAGCGCCCTCCCCGTGCGGCCCGGCGGCTCCCTCCGCCAGGTATCCGGCCGCGTGCAGCACGAAGGCCGCGGCCCCGACCCGGAGCGCCAGGCGGGCCCCCACGCCCACCAGGTCGTGCCCGCCCCCGGCGGGCGCCTGCTGCTGGCGGCGGACCTCGGCACCGACTCCGTCCACGTCCACGCCCTCGACCCCGCCACGGGAACGCTGACGCCGCGCGGCGAGATCCCGCTGCGGCCCGGCAGCGGGCCCCGCCACCTGGCCTTCCACCCCGCCGGACGCCATGTGTACGTCCTCGCCGAGCTGACCCCCACGCTCACCGTGTGCCGGTGGGACCCGCGCGGCACCCTCGTCCCGGTGGGGGAGGTGCCGCTGCGGCCCGACGGCGGGGAGGGTGGCGCGGCCTACCCGTCCGGAGTGGCCGTCGCCCCCGACGGCAGGTTCGTCTGGGCGGCGGTGCGCGGCGACGACACCCTCGCGGTCCTCGCCGTGGGCGGTGACGGCGAACGGCTCACCCCCGTCGCCCACGTCCCGTGCGGCGGCCGCTGGCCCCGGGACCTCACCGTCGACCGCGAGGGCCGCCGCCTGTACGTGGCCAACGAACGGTCCGGTGACGTCACCTGGTTCGACATCGACCCGGACACGGGCGTCCCCGCCCCGTCCGGCTCCGTCCCCGTGCCCGCGGCGACCTGCGTGGCCCTCGGATAGACCCACTGGACCCACGGGCGCACCCGAAGGCGCTCCTCGCAGCGTCCGCGCCGCCCTTCAGGCGCGCGGACGCCCGTGTCTGGTGGACGCCCGTGTCTGGTGGACGCCCGTGTCTGGTGGACGCCCGTGTCTGGTGGGCGCCCGTGCTGAGGCGCTCGTGGACACGCGCACACCGGCCCGGAACCCTGCGGCCCGACACGGGGCGCACGCCCGCTCGCGCTCCGGCACGCGCGTGCGCGGTCGTGCGGCCGTGCAGGCGCGCCGACGGCAGGCATCGCGACGGGGGAGGGCGGCGGCGGACGCACCGCGCCCCGGGCGGTCCCGGCGCACGCTCCCGCGGCAGCCGCCGGCATGCGGCCGGGCGCGTGCGCGCCCGGGGCCCGGTGCGCCTGCGGCCCACGCATGCGTGCGGCCCGCGCGGAGAGATCTCCGTGCGGGCCGCCGCGGGTCCTTCGTGGGCCGTCAGCGGGCGGCCACGCCCGCCTGCTGCGGCGAGAGCCCCAGCAGCGTCATGTACTGCGACAGCACGAGCTTGCCGACCGCCGGGTACGCGCCGAGCGGCTCGGCCACCGGGCAGTCCGCGGCCTTCGCGGCGTCGTCCAGCAGCGTCGCGGACGCCTCGGGGCCGACGAGGTACGGCGCCAGCGCGAGCTGGGCGGAGCCCGCGCCCCGCAACTGCTCGGCGACCGCCGCCACCGAGCCCTCCTCGTCCAGCGCGGCGGCCATCACCGGCACCGCGAGCCGCGCGGCCAGCAGCATGCCGGTGATCCCGGCGGCCTGCACCGCCTCCTGGCCGCCCACCGTGGCCAGGACGATGCCGTCGGCGGCCGTCGCCACCGTGAACAGCCGGGCCCGGTCGGCGCGGGCCAGACCCGCCTCGGAGAGCCGCACGTGCACGGCCTCCGCCAGCAGCGGGTGCGGGCCCAGCACGTCGGTCAGCTCGGCGGGCACGCCGCTGTCGGCCACGGCCTGCCGTATCCGGCCCATCACCGCGTGCTCGGGGCCCGCCAGCAGCGGCACCACGACGGCGGCCGGGCCCTCGGGCGCGGCGACCTCCCGACCGGCGGCCTGTGCGAACTCGTACCGCTCGACCCGCAGCGCCTGCGCCTCCTTCAGCACGGCCGGCAGGGAGACGTACTCCGTGTCGTCCCCGTCCAGGAACGCGACCGCGGCGTCCAGACCGGGCAGCTCGGAGCGCGCGATGCTCACCAGCTCGTCCGCCAGGCCCCGCACGGCGGCGGAGGGCTCACCGGGGACGGCGAGGACGAGTGCGGGCGCGCCCTCGGGCGCCGCCAGGGGTTCGGGGCGACGGTGCCGCCCGGACTGGCGGGGTCGCGGCATTCGTACAGGCAGGCCGGAAGCGGGCCCAGTGGGGGAGCTCATGGCGCCGCATGCTACTGGTTCCGCCCACTCCGGCGTTCGGTAGGGGGCGATCACGCGACCTATACCCCTGTTTGTCCGGTACGTTTGTCCGAGATCCCGGTCAGCCTTCGTACGTGTCCAGCAACCCCTCCTCCCGCGGCAGCCGCAGCGCGCCCGCAGCGAGCGCCCCGGCCAGCAGCAGCGCCCCCGACAACGGATCCCGCACCCCCTCCCGCACCGGCATCCCCGGCAGTCGCTCCGCCAGCGCGCGGCGTACCGGCGCGAGCAGCGGCTCACCGATCCGGAACAGGCCCCCCGTCAGGGCGACACCCCCGCCGCCCGGCGGATGCGCGGCCGCGGCCGAATCCGCCAGGTGCCCGGCGGCTTCCGCCAGGATGCCCGCCGCCACCAGGTCGCCGTCCTCCGCGGCGCACCGCGCCACCTCCGGCGCGAACGACGCCAGCACGGCAGCCCGGTCCGGCCGCGGGTACAGCACCCCGGGCATCCCGGCCGGCGGCCCGAACGCCGGCTCGGCGCGCCGCAGCAGCGCGCCCGAGCCGCCCCGCCGCCCGTCGTGGGCCCGCAGCGCCGCCTCCAGGCCGGCCCGCCCGATCCAGGCCCCGCTGCCACAGTCGCCCAGCAGATGGCCCCAGCCGTCCACGCGCCGCCAGCGGGCCAGGTCCGTGCCCAGCGCCACCATGCCGGTGCCGGCGGCCACCACCGCGCCGGCCCGCTGCCCCGCCGCGCCGGCGTACGCGGTGACCGCGTCCGACGCGAGGGCCAGTCGCCGCACCCCCAGCTCGGCTCGCAGCGCGCGCGGCAGCACGGCCCGCAACTCCCCGCCGAGCGAGGCCATCCCGGCCGCCCCCACCGCCGCCACCAGGTCGGCGGGCGCCCGGCGGCCGGTCGTCCCCTCCGCGACCTCGGCCGACAGCTCCCGTACCGCCCGCACCACCTGCTGCAGCAGACGGTCCGCGTCGATGCCGCCCGGGCCCAGCGGCACGGGTTCGTCGAACTCCCTCACCGCCACGGTCTCCACGTCCGCTAAACCACCCCACCCGGGACCCGGGGTGCGCCCCAGGGCGACCCGCAGGCCCGAGCCACCCGAGTCGACACCCAGCAGCCACGGCCCCTGCGCACCAGGCCCGTTCACGCCTCCTCCTCCTGCGGCTCCCGGCCGGGACCTCCGCCGACTCCGCGGCCGGGCTGACCCGCCCCGGCGCCCGCGGACCGGTTGGGAGTGATCCCGTTGCACCGGTAGAGTGACGCGCCGTGGCAGCACAACCTCTGGAAGAACTGGTGGAGCCCGGCTGGGCGGAGGCGCTCCGCCCGGTGGCGGGACGCATCGCCGCCTTGGGCGGCTTCCTGCGCGAGGAGATCGCGGCCGGCCGTACGTACCTGCCCGCCGGGGCGCACATCCTGCGCGCCTTCCAGCAGCCCTTCGACGAGGTGCGCGTCCTGATCGTGGGTCAGGACCCCTACCCGACGCCCGGACACCCGATCGGCCTCAGCTTCGCCGTGGCACCCGACGTCCAGCGTCTTCCCGGCAGCCTCCAGAACATCTTCCGCGAGCTGCACACCGACCTCGGACTGCCGCGCCCGTCCAACGGCGACCTGACGCCGTGGACCCGTCAGGGCGTGCTGCTCCTCAACAGGGTCCTCACCACCGTCCCGGGCCGGCCGGGCGCACACCGGGGGAAGGGCTGGGAGGAGGTCACCGAACAGGCCATCAAGGCGCTCGCAGCGCGCGGCAAGCCGCTGGTGGCGGTCCTGTGGGGGCGGGACGCGCGCAATCTGCGCCCCTTCCTGGACGCCTACCCGGCGATCGAGTCGGCCCACCCGTCCCCGATGTCCGCCGACCGAGGCTTCTTCGGCTCCCGGCCGTTCAGCCGCACCAACGACCTCCTGATGCGCCAGGGCGCCGAGCCGGTCGACTGGCGCCTCCCCTGACACCGCGGCAGCGGGCCCGGGGCTCAGCCGACGACCGCGGCCCGCACGCACAGCACGTCCGGCAGGTGCTCCGCCAGCAAGTGCCAGGTGTCGCCGTCGTCCGCGCTCGCGTACACCTCCCCGTTCCGGTTCCCGAAGTAGAGGCCCGCCGGGTCGGCGCCGTCCGTGCACATCGCGTCCCGCAGTACCGTTCCGTAGTGATCGCCCTGCGGCAGCCCCGCCGTCAGGGCCTCCCAGCTGCCGCCCGCGTCCCGGGTGCGGAACACCCGGCACCGCCGCTCCGCGGGCACCCGGTCGGAGTCGGCGTTGATCGGGAAGAGGTACGCCACACCGGAGTGCCGGGGGTGCGCGACCGCGGCGAACCCGAAGTCCGACGGAAGTCCGGAACCGATGTCCGTCCACCGCACGCCGTGGTCGTCGCTGCGGTACACCCCCCAGTGGTTCTGCAGGTACAGCCGATCCGGGTCGCCGGCGTCCTGCGCGATCTTGTGCACGCACTGCCCGAACCGCGGGTGCCGGTCCGGCAGGAACACCGCGGACACCCCGTCGTTCGACGGCTCCCAGCTCGCGCCGCCGTCCACGGTGCGGAACACCCCGGCCGCCGACACCGCCACGGTCACCATGTCCGGGTCCCGCGGGTCGGTGACCACCGTGTGGAGCGCCTCACCGCCGCCGCCGGGGTGCCACTGCGACCGGGTGGGGTGCTCCCACAGCGGCCGGACCAGCGTGAACGTCTCCCCTTCGTCGTCCGAGCGGAACAGCGCCGCGGGCTCCGTCCCCGCGTACACGACCCCGGGGGCGGCGGGCCCCGCCGGGTGGAGCTGCCACACCCGTTCCAGTGAGGCGCCGGTGTCCTGCGGGAACCGGATGGCGGGCCGGGCGGGCTCGGTCCAGGTGGCCCCCAGGTCGTCGGAGTGGAACACCGACGGCCCCCAGTGCGCGCTGTCCCCGCCGACCAGGAGCCGCGGACTGCTGCGCCGCAGGTCGATCCCGATCGCGTACACGGCCTGCGCCGTGAAGTGCGGCCCCTCGAAATCCCAGGCGCCACCGCGCCTCCGGCCGAGGAAGAGCCCCTTGCGGGTGCCTACGGTCAGCAGTACGTCATCGGACATGGCCCGACCTCCAGGACGCCGTTGTCGCGGACACCCGCCAGTGTGCACCCACCCACTGACACCGCCCCGGAACGCAGCTCCGCCCCAGGTCAGCCGCCCATCACCGGCGCGTCCCGCGCGGCGGGCCCGCCCCTCGCCTCCCCCTGGCCGGGGACACGGCCCCGCGCACCCGCCGTCCGCCGGGGCGGGCCCCTGCGACACCTGGCCCTGCCTTCGTCAGTCCGCCGCCCGGCCCCGGCCGCCCCCGGGCCCCGCCGCGGGAGGGCGCCCGCCCGCCCTCTCAGGCGCCGGGTTCCGCGGCCGCCAGCAGGCCGGGCCAGTCGGGAATCTTCACCGGGCCCCGCCCCAGGGCGCGCCCCAGGTCCGCCTCGGCCCGTTCGATGGACCGCCACCCCGCCCACCCGACCGGGGCGAGGCCCCAGGAGCGCAGGGCGGCGAGCGGGTCGTCGGCGACCGCGCGGCGCACCAGCAGGTGCGCGTCCGCCAGCACGGACCCGGCGGTCTCCTTGGCGCAGGGCCGGTTCGTGCCGATCACCCCGGACGGTCCGCGCTTGATCCACCCGGCGACGTACTCCCCGGGTGACGGCGCCCCGTCGCGCAGCACCCGTCCGGCGGCGTGCGGCACGGTGCCCCGCACGGGGTCGAACGGCAGCCCTTCCGGCGCGGCGCCACGGTAGCCCACCGCGCGCAGCACGAGGTCGGCCGGGATGTCCTCGAACACCCCGGTGCCCCGCACTCCGCCCGTCCCGTCCGGTACGGTCCGCTCGAACCGGACGCCCACCACCCGGCCGCTCCTGCCGAGGAGCTCCACAGGACGCAGGTGGAAGCGGAGGCGGATCGTGCGGCTCCCGTCGGCGGCCCCCGGCGGCGGCCCGGTCTGCGCCCAGGAGCGGATCACCTCCACGTTCCGCCGGTTCACCGCAGGCAGACCCGCTGGGTCCGCGTACGCCGGGTCCGGCGCCAGATCGTCCGGGTCCACCGCGACCCGGGCCGCCGGCAGCGAGCCGAGCTCGCGCAGTTCCTTGGTGGTGAACCGGCCCTGCGACGGCCCCCGGCGGGCCACCATGTGCACCTCGCGCACCCGACTCGCCGCGAACGCGGCCAGGACCCTTGCGGGCACGTCGGTGGGTCGCAGCTCCTCGGCGCCCCGCGCCAGGACGCGGGTCACGTCGACGGCGACGTTCCCCGCGCCGATCACCACGGCGGACCGGACCCCGCCGAGGGCGAACCGGTGGGCCGGGGCGTCCGGGTGGGCGCTGTACCAGGAGACGAAGTCGGTCGCGGAACGGCTGCCCTCCAGGTCCTCGCCGGGGATGCCGAGCCGGCGGTCCCGGGCCGCGCCCACGCAGTACACGACCGCGTGGTACAGCCCCAGCAACCGTTCCGGGGTCAGCGGCGGGCCACCCACCGCGACGTTGCCGAGGAACGTCACCCGTTCGTGCTCCAGTACGGTGCGGAGGCTGCCCTGAAGCGACTTGATCTTCTCGTGGTCCGGCGCCACCCCGTACCGCACGAGCCCGTACGGACACGGGAGCCGGTCCAGGACGTGCACCCGGACACCCGGCACGGCCGTCTGCTCGACCAGCGACTGGGCGGTGTAGACCCCGCTGGGGCCGGAACCGACCACGGCGACACGCAGCACGACGCAGCTCCTTCCGCGGAGGGTTCCAGCATCCCACCGGTACGGGCGCGGCGGGAGGCCCCGCGGCGCCGTCCGGTCACATCGCGCGCATCCGGTGGATCTCCGCGGTCTGTTGGGCGATCACGTCGTCGGCCATCTCCTGGACGGCGGTGTGGCGGCCGTCCCGCAGGACCTGCGCCGCCATGACGACCGCCCCTTCGTGGTGGGTGGTCATCAGCTGGAGGAACAGCCTGTCGAAGGCGGCGCCCCGCGCCCGTTCGAGCTCTTCGAGCTGTGCGTCCGTGGCCATCCCGGGCATGGACCCGTGGTCGTGCCCGGAGGCATCCCCTCCGGGGCTGCCGGACACCTGACCGGGGGTGTGCTTGTGAGCCCCTGGGGAGGCCGGTGCGGAGGGGTGCGGCGGATGGGACGGGTGCTGCGGGTGCGCCTCCGGCGCAGTGGGCTCCGCATGGGCCGGGTCAGCCGGGTGCGCTTGACGGGGTGAGGGCGATGGATGAGACGGGTGCGACGAAGGCGTGTGAGGTGATGGGTGGGAGGAGCCCGGCCTCCCGGCCTGACCGCCTTCACCGTGCGCGCGGTGCGTTTCCAGCCATGCCTGCATCGCGGCGATCTCCGGCCCCTGCGCCGCCTCTATCCGCGCCGCCAGGTTCTTCACCTGCGGCGACGCGGCCCGGTCGGGGGCGAGCGCGGTCATCACGAGTGCCTGGCGGTGATGGACCACCATCATCCGCATGTACGAGAAGTCCGCCGCGTTCGGCGTGTCCTCGGGCACCGCCGCGGCGGCCTCCTCGGGCGACAGGGTCCTGGCCGGCTCGCCTGGTCTGCCCGGTGCCAGCACGCTCGTCCCGGAGGCCTCGGCGCCCGGTCCCCGAGCCCCGGACGGGGTGTCCGCGTCGCGGGCGGAGAGGGCGAGAGCGCCCGTCAGGGCAAGGGCCGCGGCGGCTGCCACGGCGCCCGGGGCGGAGGTGCGGTGGTGCGTCCTGCGGATCGACACGAAAGACCCCCATGTCTGTGGTGGGAAGGGAACGGTCCTCGGCGTGCTCCCGTGCGGCGGGCGCCGTTCGGCGCCCGTGTCTCTGACGACCCCTGTTGAGATGTCCATGCTCAGGCTCATACTGCCCTGGTCGATGCGCCGTTCACCCCCCGAACGGCGAACGTCGGACAAGGGAGGTCGCACGTGACCCTGTTGCGCACCACTCGGCAGCGGCGCAGACGCCCGCTCGTGGCCACCGCCGCCGCGGGCCTGATCGCCGCCCTCCTCGCCGCGGGCCCCGCCGCCGCGGTGCCCGACCCGGACGCGCCGGCCGGCGGTCAGGAGGTCTCACAGCGCCGGCAGGCGGACACCGAGGCCGCCATCGCGAACGGTGGCGTCCCCGATGTGGACGAGGTAGTCCACAGCGACAACATCCGCCACGTCGCCAACATCCCGCTCGACGCCGTCAAGGGCATCAACACCGACCTGGCCTTCCAGGGCAGCCATCTGTTCGCCGGCAACTACGACGGCTTCCAGATCTTCGACATCAGCGACCCCGCCCACCCCCGGACCGTCGCCCAGGTCCTGTGCCCGGGCGGCCAGAACGACATCTCGGTCTCCGGCGACCTGCTGTTCCTGTCCACCGACTCGTCCCGCAGCGACGACTCCTGCCAGAGCACGCCCCAGTCCGCGACGGAGAAGTCGTCCTGGGAGGGCATCAAGGTCTTCGACATCAGCGACATCCGCAACCCGCGGTACGTCGCCTCCGTCGAGACCGCCTGCGGCTCCCACACGCACACCCTGGTCCCGCAGCGCAAGAACGTCTACGTGTACGTCGCCTCGTACTCCCCGAACCCGGCGTTCCCCGACTGCCGGCCGCCGCACGACGGCATCTCCGTCATCAAGGTTCCGCGCTCCGCCCCCGAACGCGCCGCGGTCGTGGGCTTCCCGGTGCTCTTCCCCGGAGACGGGCCCGACGGCGGCGGCAACCCCGGTGCGCCCACCCACCCGGGCGTCTCGAAGACGACCGGGTGCCACGACATCACCGTCCTGCCGTCCCGCGACCTGGCGGCCGGCGCCTGCATGGGCGACGGCATCCTGTTCGACATCGAGGACCCCGAGCGCCCCCGGGTGATCGACCAGGTCCAGGACAACACCCACTTCGCCTTCTGGCACTCCGCCACCTTCAACCAGCGCGCGAACCGGGTCGTGTTCACCGACGAGTTGGGCGGCGGCGTCGGCGCCACCTGCAACGAGAGCGTCGGCCCGCACCGCGGCGCCGACGGCTTCTACGACATCCGGGGCAAGGGCGACCGGCGTAAGCTGGTCTTCCGCGGCTACTTCAAGATCGACCGCCACCAGGCCGACACCGAGAACTGCGTCGCCCACAACGGCTCGCTCATCCCGGTCAAGGGCCGGGACATCATGGTCCAGGCCTGGTACCAGGGCGGTGTCTCCGTGATCGACTTCACGAACCCCGCCCGCGCCAAGGAGATCGGCTACTTCGAACGCGGCCCGCTGAGCACGGACACACTCGGCCTCGGCGGGTCCTGGTCCGCTTACTACTACAACGGCTACATCTACTCCAACGACATCCGCAAGGGCCTCGACGTACTCAAGATCGAGGACCGGCGCACGGACTCCGCGCAACGGATCCGCATGCACGAACTGAACGTCCAGACGCAGCCCGACTACTTCGACGACTTCGACCGCTGACGGACGCCCCGCGGAACGTCCCCCGTGCCGCGCCGCCCCCTCACGGGGCGGGCAGGGCACCGGCGGGCCGCGGGGACGCCGACGCCACGACCCGGCGGGATGGGATCGACCCGCAGCACCGCCCACCCGCCGGGCGGGCCGCGCGCGGCGTGGGCCGGCCCGACGACGAAGCGACCGGCCCGCCGCCGTGGCACCTCCCCGGCGTCGTCAGCCGGGTGCCCCGCCGGGCGTCGGCCGGTCCTCCGGCCCGTTACCCGGCGGGAACCCGCGCTCCCACTCCAGCCCGTACCGCTGGAACAGCTCCGCCCGCAGCAGCGCGAGGGGCATCGGCGCCCCCGGGAGCAGCACCGCGAACACCGCGCCCATCAGCAGGGCCCGCAACAGCGGGTAGTCCGTGTCGACGTTGCGCGACCCGTACCGCTGCACCGTGTCGCGCAGCAGGGCCGCGAGCCGCTGCTGGTCCTCGCACTGCACGAAGCCCTCCGCCTGGAGGATGCCCGCCATGTGCGTCCGCATCAGCACGGGCTGCTCCACGGCGAGACCCAGCACCGCGTCGACGGCCCTGGCCAGCCGCTCCCGTCCGTCCTCCGTGCGGGGCTCCCGCTCCAGCGCGGCCTCCAGCGTCCGGTGCATCAGCCGGTGGACCGCCGACTGCAGGAGCTGCCGTTTGCCGGGGAAGTAGTACGAGACCAGGCCGCGGGCGGTGCCGGCCCGCTCCGCGATGTCGCCGAGCGTTGTCGCCTCGTACCCGCGCTCCGCGACCAGTTCCACCGTGGCCTGCAAGAGCCGTTCCCGGGATCGTCGGCGGAGCTCTTCATTGACCGATGCGCTCCGCGGGGACATGCTTAACTCCTGCGTTGACTGGCTCCCAGCCAATATACTCAGTGCGTCCGCACCGATGCGCACGGCATGTCGGTGCGGTCGGGGCCGTCCGACCGGGCGACGCGGGGGATCGTCCGGTCGGACGGCGTCCGCCTGCCCGGGTGCGGGCCGTCACACCGCCAGGTCGAGCACCGGCCGCAGGGAGCCGGGCCGCTGCGCCACCGGCAGGTGGTCCACGAAGTGCACGGCGCACCCGAGGGCGGCGGCCCCGCCGTCCGCCCGCCGGTCGTCACCCACCATCAGCAGCTCACCGGGCTCCCGGCCGAGCGCCGCGCACGCCACCCGGAACAGCCGCGCGTCCGGCTTCTGCACACCGTGCTCGTACGACAGCGCGTACGCGTCCACGAAGCGGTCCCATCCCCGTGCCGCGAACACCGGGCGCAGGTCCCAGCCGATGTTGCTGACGACTCCGACCGCCACCCCGCGCGCCCGGAGCCCGACGAGCACCTCCTCGGCGTCCGGATACGGGTGCCACGCCTCCGGCGCCATGTGGCGGTCGTACAGCGCGGGGTACCACGCGGGGTCGGGCAGCTCCACCTCGCGCGCCAGCGCCGTGTACGCCGCGCGGTGCTCGGCCGCGCTCCGGTCCCGCACCGCCCACGCGGCCGCCAGGTGCGGGGGCACACCGCCCGGCGGCGCGACGCCCGGCTGCGCGCCGGCCGCCGAGAGGCGCCGGGCCCAGCGCTTCAGCGCGTCCGGCGGGACGTCGGCGCCCGCCGCGTGGACGACGGCCCGCAGCCAGTCGTCGGCGGGCTCGGCGCGGAAGAGGGTCCCGGAGAAGTCGAAGAGAACGCCCGTGACGGCCATGCCGACGAGCGTTCCCGGGCCGGTGCGTGTGCCGCAAGAGGGCCCGCAGCGGCAGCGGTCGCTCCGAAGGGCCGGCTCAGGGGCGGCGGGCCGCGCGTCCGGTCGCCGCGAGGCGCACCGGCACGGCGGCGGCGGCCGCCGCCAGGCACGCGCCCATCAGCCAGCCGCCCACCACGTCCGACAGCCAGTGCACGCCCAGGTACACCCGTGTCAGCCCCACGCCCACCGCCGACACCGCGCCCACGACCGCGACCGTGCGTGCCGACATCCGGCCCGCGGCTCTCCGCACGGACGCCGCTGCCGCCGCCGCAGCCCACCGCACCGATGCCGGACCGGCGGCCGCGGCCCTCCGCGGCCGTGTCGCGCCCGTCGCCGCAGTGCGCCGACCCGCCACCGCCGCCGCCCACCACAGCAGCCCGCACGTGACCGCGGCCGTCATCGCGTGGCCCGAGGGGAACGCCGCGAAGTGGGCACTGTCCACCGGATCCGGCCACCGCGGGCGGTCTCGCCCCACCACGGCCTTCAGCGCCTGCTGCGCCACCGCCGCCCCCACCGCCACCGCCGCCAGGCGGCCCGCCACCCACCGCTCGCCGCGCCGCCACAGGACGACGGCCGCGACCGCGACGAAGGCGCGCATCGTCCACGGGTCCCACACCCAGTCCGTCAGCACGAGACTGATCCGCACCAGCACCGGGCTGTCCACCGCCGAGGCGTGCGTGGCGTCCGCCACCGCACGGTCCGTCGCCGTCAGCGGCTCCCACCGGGCCGCGACCAGCCCGAGGAGCACCACGGAGGCGGCGCCGCTCCACCAGGCGAGCGCACGCGGTCTGCGCGACGGGACGTACGTGACGGAGGTGACCGCTGCTTCCCTGGTGGACATCGCCATGGAACGCATCTTCCACGGTCCCGCCCGGCCCACACCCGGCCGTACGCGGGGGAGCCGCCGTCAGCGCAGCGCGCTGAGACCCGGTGCCAGCGCCACGAGCAGCGGCATCGCCGGCACCAGCGCGGCCGCGGCCGTCAGCCGCAGCCGGCGGCCCGGCGTGAGCCGCGGACCGCCCGACAGCAGCCGGCGGACCCGACGCGGCACCTCGGAGTCCGGCGCGGGGCAGGGACCGAAGACGCCGCGGTCCTCGTTCAGTCCCACCAGCGCCAGCGCGGTGGTGAGCCGCCCGAACCGCTTGGACGCCGAGTCGTCCGCCGCCAGCTCCACCAGCCGGTGCATCTCGTCGCGGAACGCGGCGAACACCGGCACCCGGGGGAAGCCGGACGCCAGCGCCGAGGCGCAGTGCAGCAGCCAGTCGTGGCGGGCGCGGGCGTGGCCCGCCTCGTGCGCCAGCACCGCATCGAGCTGACGGCCCTTCAGCCGGCGCAACGCCGCCGTGGTGATGACCAGCCGGGGTGTCGGGCCGGGCATCCACCAGGCGCCCGCCCGGTCGCCCTCCAGCAGCACGAGCGGTCCTTCGCCCGGCTCCTCACCGGGCAGCAGAGGGGCCCGCACCAGCAGTTCGGCCCGCCGCCGGCGGCGCCGCTCCCGCGTCCGGCGCACCTCGCGGGTCAGCATCGCCCCGGTCCACAACCCCCCGCACCCCAGGAGCACGGCGAGCACCCCCGACCACGGCGCGTGGTCCGCGAGCGCGTACGCCTCCACGACCGCGGCGGGCGCCGGGGCGAAGACGTGGCCGCGCACGACCTGCCAGGCGGCGGCCGCGCTGAACGTCATCGACAGCGCGAAGCTCAGCAGCACCGCCGCCACGACGCACTGCCACACCCACAACGCCACGATGGGTTCCCGCTCCGGCCAGTCGGCCCGTGCCAGCAGGCGCGGAGCCGCCACGGCGGCCACGACGCCGAACGTGAGCAGCGCGAGGGGAAGCAGCATGGCGCCAGCCTAGAAGGAGGGGCCCGCGGGCCGGACCGGGTCGGCGCGGGAAGTGACGCACGCCACGGTTTGCCACCCTGCCGAGACGCCTGTCCCCGCCCGCCGTGCGCCGCGCGTCTCCGGGTCCCCGCGGCGCCCGGCGACGCGTCCGCGCGGCCGGCGCC
>NZ_MKXB01000033.1 GCF_001865245.1 Streptomyces sp. CC53
GCCGCCGCGGCCGGACTCGTCCTGTCCGTGCTGCTCGGCGCGGTCACCGCCGCGCTCGGCGCCGCGCTCCCGCTGCTGCGCACCGCCTACGGGGCGGGCGCCGGGGACGCCGGCGGCACGGAGGTCGTCGTCGCCTACAACCTCGGGGCGCTCACCGCGCTCCTCGGCGCCGGCCTGCTGGAACGACGCCTCGGCGGGCGCCCGGCGGTGTCCTGGCTGCTCGCCGCCTTCGCCGTCGGGTGCGCCGGCATGGCGGCAGCCCCCGCCTGGTGGGTCCTCACCGTGTGCGCGCTCGTCACCGGCGCCGGCTTCGGCGGACTGATCCTGCACGCCAACACGTTCTTCGGCCGCGACGGCGGACCGCGCAGCGTACGGCTGCTCAACGGGCTGCACGCCGCGTTCGGCGCCGGCGCGGTGGCGGGCCCCCTGGTCGTCGGCGAGACCGGCGCCGTAAGGGAACTGCTGTGGGCGGCCGCCGCCCTGACCCTGTGCTGCCACCCCTTCCGGGAGGCGGCCTGCGGCGAACGGCCGAGGCCCGAACCCCCGGCGCCGCTGCCGGCCGGTCCCGCGCAGTCCGGGGCCCCGCCCACCCGGGGCACGCCACGGGCACCCGCGTCGCGCGGACCTGCACCCTCCGCGCCTGCGCCGTCCCCACGGGCGGCCGCCGCGCCGGCCCGCACCGGGCCGCTGGCGGCCTGCGCCCTCGTCGCGTTCCTGTACGCGGGCGTCGAGGCCGGGACCGGCGCACTGGAGGCCACCCACCTGGCCGCCGTCGGGTACGCCCCCGAGGACGCCGCCCGGCTGACCGCGCTGTTCTGGGGCGGACTCACCGTGGGCCGGCTGCTGCTCCCCGCGCTGGCCGGGCGGGTGGGCGGCGCTGTCCTCGTCCTCGCGGCGCTGCTCACGGGCGCCGCCGCACTGGCCGCCGCCACGTCCGGCGCGTTCGCCCCGGCCGCCTACGGGCTCGCCGGGGTCTGCCTGGCGGGGGCGTTCCCCACCCTCCTCGCCTGGTCCGTCACGGTCCTGCCGGACAGCGCCCGGCGGATCAGCGGGGTGCTGCTGACCGCGAACCTCGCCGGCAGCGCCGCCCTGCCCTACGCCCTGGCCCTCCTGACCGGGCCCGCACCGCCCGCCGCCGTCCCGCTCGCCCTCGCCGCGCTGGCCCTGGCGTCCGCCGCCGCCCTCGCGGCGGCCGTACGCGCGGCGGCCGTACGCGCGGCCGCCCCGGCACCCGGCGCCCTCCCCCATCGACCGCACACCCGCCACTCCGCCACCCGCCCCGACGAGATGGAGCACTCCGCATGACCTCGCCGCAGCCCGTCACCGACCTGATGTGGGCGCACTGGAAGACCAAGACCATGCTCAGCGCCGTCGAGCTGGGCGTGTTCACAGCCCTCGCCAAGGAGCCGCTCGCCGCCGCGGAGCTCCGCGCCCGCACCGGCCTGCACCCCGGACCCGCCGCGGACTTCCTCGACGCCCTCGTCGCCCTCGGCCTGCTGTCCCGCAGCGACGGCGTGTACGCCAACTCCCCGGAGGCGCAGGAGTACCTGGACGCCGGGAAGCCCGCCACCTACCTCGGCGACAGCTTCCTCACCCAGTGCGCCGGCCTCGCCGACGACCTCGTGGCCGTGCTGCGCACCGGAGAGGCGGCCCGTGCCGCCCGCGACGGACGGGACTTCTACGCCGGCACGTACGCCACCGAGGACTCCGTGCGCGCCTTCCAGCGCGACATGACGGCGCTCAGCATCGGATCGGCCCGGGCCATCGCCGAGCGGTTCCCCTGGGACCGCTACCGCACCCTCGTCGACGTGGGCTGCGCCGAGGGCGCCCTGCCCGCCTGGCTGCTGCGCCGCCACCCCCACCTGACCGCCGTCGGCTTCGACCTGCCGCCCGCACGGGCCGGTTTCGAGGCGTACACGGCCCGCCTCGGCGTGGCCGACCGCGTCGAGTTCTGGGCCGGCGACTTCTTCCGCGACCCACTGCCCTGGGGCGATGTGCTCGTGCTCGGCCACGTGCTGCACAACTGGGGGGAGGACGAGAAGCTCCAGCTGCTGGAGAAGGCGTACGCGGCGCTCCCGCCCGGCGGCGCCGTCGTCGTGTACGAGACGCTGATCGACGACGAGCGCCGCAGCAACGCGGTCGGGCTCATCCTCAGCCTGATCATGCACGCGGAGGTGCCGGGCGGCTTCGACTACACCGGCGCCCAGTGCCAGGAGTGGATGCGCCGCACCGGCTTCCGCGACACCTACGTCGAGCACCTGGACGGCCCCGAGTCGATGGTGGTCGGCTTCAAGTGAGCGACACCACCGACCTGTTGATGTTCTGGAACCTGTACGAGGCCGGTATCGAGCGGCTCGGCGGCCGCGACGAGCGGTGGCTCGCCCAGTGCGCGCTGGTCGCCGCCCACCGGCCCAGGGTCCTGATGACGACCGAGGGCTGGGGCTGGCACCTCGACGACCGTGCCCTCTTCGAGGACGCGAAGGCGGCCTTCGGCATGGAGGGCGAGCTGTTCACCGCGAAGACCGGCTGCCACCAGGCCGTCTTCTGGCAGCCCGACATCGAGCACCACGGCACGGAACGGCTTCCGCACGAACTGGCGCACTGGCACGGCCACGGCCTGGTCACGCTGGGGCTGCCGGGCCGGAGCGCGCCGCTGCGGTTCCTCGTCGCCCACCTGGACCCCTTCAGCCCGACCGGGCGGCGCATCGAGTCCGACCACCTGCGCCACCACGCGGACCCCTCCCTGCCGCCCCTCGTCCTCGCGATGGACGCGAACTGCGTGCCGCCGGGCGACCCGGAACCGGACTGGAGCCGCACCCCCCGGCACCGCCGCGACGACCACCTGCTCGACACGGAGGGGCGCGCCGACCGGATGCCGCTGCGGCGGCTGCTCGGCGACGACCCGGACGACCCGCTGCTCGTGGACGCGGGAGCCCGGTGCGGCGACCGGTCGCCGACGTTCGGCGGGCCGCTGTCGGCCGGGGAGGCGGAGCGCCGCATCGACCTGTTCCTGCTCTCTCCGTCGCTGGCCGGCGACCTCGTGGAGTACCGGACCCACGACCCCCGGCCCGGCCCGCCCGACGCGCTTCCCGCCGACCCCACGCCCGCGGCGGGCGGCGACCCGGCGGCCCCCGGCGACCGCCCGGCCCGCTCCGGCCACCACCACGCCCGTCCCGGCGACCGGCCCGTCGCCTCCGACCACCGCCCCGTCACGATCCGGCTCCGCCGCCGGTGACCCGAAGGACCAGCAGCCCGAAAGGCAGACCACAGGACGTGAGCGACCTCGACGCCGTCAAACGGCGGCTGAGCAGCGGCGAGCCGTACTCCGCGACCGACCCGGCACTGGGCCCCCACCGCGCCCGCTGCATGGAACTCCTCGACAAGTTCAACAGCACGGCCCTGGGCGACTTCAAGGCCCGTGAAGTGATCCTCGGCGACCTGCTCGCCCGCGTGGAACCCGGCGGCTGGGTCATGCCGCGCTTCCTCTGCGAGTTCGGGTTCTTCATCGAACTCGGCGCCGGAACGAAGATCAACTTCGACGCGGTGCTGCTCGACTGCGCGCCGATCGTCCTCGGCGCCGACGTCCTCCTCGGACCGCGCTGCCAGCTCTACACCGCCAACCACCCGCACGACCCGCAGCTGCGCCGCGCCATGTGGGAGAGCGCACGGCCCATCACCCTGCACGACCGGGTGTGGCTCGGCGGGGGAGTGACGGTCCTGCCCGGCGTGACCATCGGCGCCGACACGGTCGTGGGCGCAGGCAGCGTCGTCACCAAGAGCCTCCCCGCGGGCGTCCTCGCGGTCGGCAACCCGGCGCGGATCGTCCGGGAGCTGACGTGACCGCCGACGCGGGCGCCCCGCTGCCGGCCGGACACCACCGGGCCGTCGTCTTCGACCTGGACGGCACCCTCGTGGACTCCGTGCGCCCCGACTTCCTCGCCTGCACCGCCCTGTTCGAGGAGCACGGCGCCCGCCTGCCGCACGACGTGTGGGCCCGCGAGGTGTGCGGCCGCCCCGAAGGCTACGCACGACTGTTCGCCCTGCTGCGCGAGACCGCCCCGGCGCCCGGCACCGACGACGAGCGGCTCCGGCGCCGGCTCGCCGACCACTGGGACACCTTCATGACACCCGCGCACATCCGGCTGCTGCCCGGTGTGCCGGACACCCTGGAGCGGGCACGGGCCGCCGGGCTGCGCCTGGCCGTGGCCTCCTCGTCGGACGGCGCCTGGGTCCGCCGCTGGCTGCGCCACTTCGCGCTGGACCACCTCTTCGACGCGGTGGTCACCGGCGACGACGTGACCGCCCGCAAACCGGCGCCGGAGCCGTACCTGCGGGCCGCGGCGGCACTCGGCTGCGCGCCGAACCGCTGCGTGGCCGTGGAGGACTCCCTGACCGGCGTCGCCGCCGCGCGGGCCGCGGGGACGACGGTCGTGGCGGTACCGACACCCCTGACCAGCGGACTCGACTACGGCGCCGCCGACCGGGTACTCCCCGACCTGGTGGACGCCGACTTCACCGCACTGCCGGGCACGGGCGCCGTCCCGCGCAGGAAGGAACGGGAGCCATGGCCGACCTGACCGGTCCCGGCGGGGCCGACCGCCGTGCCGACTGGTGGCGCGACGCCGTCGTCTACCAGATCTACCCCCGCAGCTTCGCCGACGGGAACGGCGACGGCACCGGCGACCTGGCCGGAATCCGCCGCCGCCTCGAGCACCTGGCCGCCCTCGGCGTCGACGCCCTGTGGTGCACGCCCTGGTACCCGTCCCCCCAGGCCGACGGCGGCTACGACGTGGCGGACCACCGGGGCGTCGACCCGCTGTTCGGCACCCTCGCACAGGCCGAGGAGCTCATCGCGGAGGCCCTGCGGCGCGGCCTGCGCACCCTCGTCGACATCGTGCCCAACCACGTGTCCCGCGACCACCCGTGGTTCCGCGCCGCACTCGCGGCCCCGCCCGGCAGCCCGGAGCGCGCCCTGTTCCACTTCCGTCCCGGCCGCGGCCCGGACGGCGGCCTGCCGCCCAACGACTGGCGCTCCGAGTTCGGCGGCCCCGCCTGGACCCGCGTCCCCGGCCCCGACGGGGCACCGGGCGAGTGGTACCTCCACCTGTTCGCGCCCGAGCAACCCGACCTCAACTGGGCGGACCCCCGCGTGCGCGCCGAGTACGAAGCGGTCCTGCGGTTCTGGTTCGACCGGGGCGTCGCAGGCGTACGGGTCGACTCCGCGACGCTCCTCACCAAGGACCCCGCCCTGCCCGACGTCGGGGCGGGCGACGGCCCCGTGCCCCATCCGTACGCCGACCGGGACGACCTGCACGACGTCTACCGCTCGTGGCGCCGCGTCGCCGACTCCTACCCCGGCGGGCGCGTCCTCGTCGGGGAGATGTGGCTGCCCGACGCCGCACGGCTGGCCCGCTACCTGCGGCCCGACGAACTGCACACCGCGTTCACCTTCGACTTCCTGCAGAGCCCCTGGGACGCCGAGCGCCTCCGCGGCTGCGTCGACGCGACCCTCGCGAGCCACGCGGAGGTCGGGGCGCCCGCCACGTGGGTGCTGTCCAACCACGACGTCACCCGCACCGTCACCCGCTACGGCCGCGCCGACACGTCGTTCGACTTCACGGCCGACCGCCACGGCACGCCCTCGGACCTGCCGCTCGGCACCCGGCGGGCCCGCGCGGCCTGCCTGTTCACCCTCGCCCTGCCCGGCTCCGTGTACCTGTACCAGGGCGAGGAGCTCGGCCTGCCCGAGGCGGAGGACCTGCCCCCCGACCGGCTGCGGGACCCGATGCGCATCCGTTCGGGCGGCGCCCACGCCGGGCGCGACGGCTGCCGTGTCCCGCTGCCCTGGTCCGGGACGGCGCCGCCGTTCGGCTTCGGGCCCGCGGGCGGCGACGAGCCGTGGCTGCCGCAGCCACCCGCATGGGCGTCCCTCACGGTGGAGGCGCAGCACGGCATGCCGGACTCGATGCTCGCCCTCTACCGCAAGGCCATCCGCCTGCGGCGCACGGCACTCGACGCGGCGGCTCGGAAACCGGGCGGCGCCCCCGCATTCGGCTGGCTCCCGTCCCCGGACGGGGTGCTCGCCTTCCCGTGGGGCGACGGCCTGGTGTGCGTCGTGAACCTGTCACCGCGCCCGGCACCCCTGCCCGCCGCGCACACGCTTCTGCTGGCCAGCGGCCCGGTGCACAACGGCGAGCTGCCTCCCGACACCGCCGCCTGGCTGCGCCCCGGAGGCCCGGCGGGGTCGGCCGACTGAAGCGGGTGCCCCGTTCGGCCTTGGCCGCACCGTCCGCCGGCCGGGGACCGGCCGGCGCGGACACCCCGGCCCCGGGAGCCACCGCTCCTCCGGCGCCACCTGCCGTGCCCGGCTGCTGCCGGTTCCCTTGACGGCCGGCGCGGACCGACCGCCGAACGTGTCACACGGCGCCGATCGGACGACTCCGACCCACCTCGGGGCCTGGTCCCAAGGATCCCGCCGGCGCTGCGCGTGCGCCGGGCGCCTCCCAGGGGAGCCGGAGTGCGGGCGCACCGGCGGGGGGAGCCGCGGGCCGGGTCGGACGGGTGACGCCCGGCATCCGCCCCAGCCGCCCGAACCGGCCGGAGCCACTCGCCGTGCGAACGGTGTGCCGCCGTGAGGAGCGGGACCGCGCCGATCAGGTGGCCGACCCGACCGGCCCCGTCCCGCGGGGGTGCGCGCCGGGGCGGCACGGGTGGCCGCACGACGGCCCGGCCCTCGCGTACGGGTGCCGGCTGCACGTCGGCCCGGCGCGTTGCTCGGGGCCTTCGAGCCGGACCCCCGGTTCCTCCCCCCGTCGGTGCGGCCGGTGGAGCGCCCCGGCGGTGGTCGCTCCCGGCGGGCCGCACGGCCGGTCACCGGGGGCTCGCCGGCGGCAGCCCCGGTCCACGTGCGCCAGGAGTGCTTTCAGCGACCACCTACCACCGTACGGGCAGCTGTGCGAGCGGAACATCGAACAAGATCATCATATTGGGGTAATGCCGTCGGATCTACTGGACTGCCCCATCTGGCGGACCGTTACTGTTCCCGCGGATCTGGTCGCAAGCCCAGGTACTTTCCCTCCTTTCCTCCTCTTTGGCCGGCCGGCCCCGCCGTGCGCCGTCCGCTACCCCCGAAGGAGAGCTCGCCCCGATGACCGTCGACAGCAGCCCGGAAGCCCAGCCCGATACGCAGGCGGCGCCCCCGCAGCAGTCCCTCAGCACCGCAGCCGCCCGGAAGCTCGCCAGTACCACCAAGTCCGCGCCGCAGATGCAGGAGATCACCTCCCGGTGGCTGCTGCGCATGCTCCCCTGGGTGGAGACCAAGGGCGGTGCGTACCGGGTCAACCGCAGGCTCAGCTACACCGTCGGAGACGGGCGCGTCGAGTTCGTCCAGGACGGCGCCCGCGTCCGCGTCATCCCGCGCGAGCTCGGCGAACTCGCCCTGCTGCGGGGGTTCGACGACGACGACGTCCTGGCCGCCCTCGCCGACCGCTGCGTACAGCGCGACTTCACCGCGGGCGAGGTCCTGGTGGAGCGGGGTGTCCCCGCCGAGGAGATCCACCTGATCGCGCACGGCCGCATCAGCCAGCTGTCCGAGGGCCCGTACGGCGACGACATCACCATCGCGGTCCTCGCCGACGGCGACCGCTTCGGCGAGGACTCCCTCCTCGACGCCGACGCGACCTGGGACTACACCGCCACGGCGGAGACCTCCGGCACCCTGCTGACCCTCTCCCGCGCCGACTTCGCCGCCATCCAGGCGTCCTCGCCCGCCCTCCAGGCCCACATCCAGGCCTTCAGCTCCCTGCCCCAGCAGCGGCAGAACCGCCACGGCGAAGCCGAGATCGCCATGTCGGCCGGCCACGTCGGTGAGGCCGTACTGCCCGGCGCCTTCGTGGACTACGAGCTGAACCCGCGCGAGTACGAACTGTCCGTGGCGCAGACCGTCCTGAGGGTCCACACCCGCGTCGCCGACCTGTACAACGGGCCGATGAACCAGACGGAGGAGCAGCTCCGCCTGACCATCGAGGCGCTGCGCGAGCGCCAGGAGCACGAGCTGGTCAACAACCGCGAGTTCGGCCTGCTCCACAACGCCGACTTCAAGCAGCGGATCCAGCCGCACTCCGGGCCGCCCACCCCGGACGACATGGACGAGCTGCTCTGCCGCCGCCGCGGCACCAAGCTCTTCCTCGCGCACCCGCGGACGATCGCCGCGATCGGACGCGAGTTCAACGCCCGCGGCCTGTATCCGGACCACGTCGACCTCGGCGGCCAGCAGGTCCCGGCCTGGCGCGGTGTCCCGATCCTGCCCTGCAACAAGATCCCGATCAGCAAGGAGCAGACCAGCTCCATCATCGCCATGCGCACCGGTGAGGAGAACCAGGGCGTCATCGGACTGCGTCAGACCGGTCTGCCGGAGGAGTACGAGCCTGGCCTCTCCGTCCGCTTCATGGGCATCAGCGAGCAGGCGATCATGTCGTACCTGGTCACGACGTACTACTCCGCCGCCGTGCTCGTGCCCGACGCGCTCGGTGTGATGGAGAACGTGCAGATCGCCCGCAGGCGCGACTAGCCCGTGCCCTCGGAGTCCCGCCCGTCCGCCGGCGCCCGGCACGTCCGCCCGGCGCCCCCGGCCCCGCCCTGGCGGACGGCGGCACTTCGACGGCACTCCCAGCGGAATCCGCCCCACGGCCCCGACAGCCCGGGCCCCCGGCGCGGCGTGCTCGCCTCTGGATCCGGGCCAGTCCCACCACCGCACAAGGAGCTACGGATGCCCGATCCTGATCCCGCCCTTCCGCAGCCGAGCGTTCCCGCCGCCCCAGCCCACCTCGGCGCCCACCCCCTGCTCCGGAGCCGTGTCCCCGCCGGCCGCGCGTCGGCGGGTGCGGGTCTCCGGGCCGGGGGTCCCGCGGCCCCGCCGCCGTTCGCCCTGCCGACCGGAGGGCAGCCACTGGTGGCCCCGGCCGCCACGTCACCAGAAGCCGGCCCGCCCTCCCCGAGCCCCGCAGCACCCCCGGCCACCGGGGACGCAGCGGCCCGCCCGGTTACCGGGGCCGTCCCCGGCGGCCGCGCCGTCCCGGAGCAGTCCGTGCCGGACCCGAGGCGATCCGCGCTCGAGCGGCTGATGCGCGGCCCGAGCGGCCTGGGGACGGCCGCTCTGTCGCTCGCCCGGCGCGAGGAGGACGCGGACGCCTCCGCACCGGCCGCGGAGGAAGCCTCCGAGGAGGCCGCCGGACGGCCGGTCCCCGGCCTCTACTTCCACCCCGTCCCGGCCCCCGACCCCGTCCGCGTGGCCGAGGTCAGCCGGCGGATCAAGGACTGGGCCGTGGAGGAGGTCCACCTGTTCCCCGACGAGTGGGAGGGCCAGTTCGACGGCTTCTCCGTCGGGCGCTACATGGTGGCCTGCCACCCCGACGCGCCGACGGTCGACCACCTGATGCTCGCCACGCGGCTGATGATCGCGGAGAACGCGGTCGACGACTGCTACTGCGAGGACCACGGCGGCTCACCGGTCGGCCTCGGCGGACGTCTCCTCCTCGCCCACACCGCCCTTGACCCCCTCCACACCACGCCGGAGTACGCCCCGGCCTGGGAGGACTCGCTGGGCTCGGACGCGCCGCGGCGGGCGTACCGGAGCGCCATGGACTACTTCACCCGGTCCGCCACCCCCTCCCAGGCGGACCGCTACCGGCACGACATGGCCCGCCTGCACATGGGCTACCTGGCGGAGGCCGCCTGGGCCGAGACCGACCACCTGCCGGAGGTGTGGGAGTACCTGGCGATGCGCCAGTTCAACAACTTCCGTCCCTGCCCGACCATCACCGACTCCGTCGGCGGCTACGAACTCCCGGCGGACCTGCACGCACGGCCCGACATGCAGCGGGTCATCGCCCTCGCCGGCAACGCCACCACCCTCGTCAACGACCTGTACTCGTACACCAAGGAACTCGCCGCCCCCGGCCGCCACCTCAACCTGCCGGTCGTCCTCGCCGAGCGGGAGAAGCTCTCCGAGCGCGACGCGTACCTCAAGGCCGTCGACATCCACAACGACCTCATGCACGCCTTCGAAGCCGCCGCCGCCGAGCTGGCCGCCGCCTGCCCCGTCCCGACCGTGCTGCGCTTCCTCAAGGGCGTGGCCGCCTGGGTCGACGGCAACCACTACTGGCACATGACCAACACCTACCGCTACAGCCTGCCCGATTTCTGGTGAGAAATGGATTCTTCAGTGACTACCGAACTGACCTCCGCCGACGCCGCCGCCCCCTCCGCGTTCATCCCGGGCCCGACGACGCCCTACCAGGGGGACATCGCCCGCTACTGGAACAACGAGGCCAGGCCGGTGAACCTGCGCCTCGGTGACGTGGACGGGCTGTACCACCACCACTACGGCATCGGCGCCGTCGACCACGCCGCCCTGGGCGACCCGCAGGACGCGGGCTACGAGCAGCGCCTCATCGCCGAGCTGCACCGCCTGGAGTCCGCGCAGGCCGACGTCCTCCTCGACCACCTCGGCCCGATCACGCCTGCCGACACCCTCGTCGACGCGGGCTGCGGCCGCGGCGGCACCAGCGTCATGGCGCACCAACGCTACGGCTGCACGGTCGAGGGCGTCACGCTCTCCTCCACCCAGACCGAGTTCGGCAACAAGCGCGCACAGGAACTCGGCATCGCGGACCACGTCCGCGCCCGGGTCTGCAACATGCTCGACACGCCCTTCGACAAGGGCAGCATCACCGCCTCGTGGAACAACGAGTCGAGCATGTACGTCGACCTGGACGACCTCTTCGCCGAGCACGCCCGCTTCCTCAAGGTCGGCGGCCGCTACGTGACGATCACCGGCTGCTGGAACCCGCGCTACGGCCAGCCGTCGAAGTGGGTCTCGCAGATCAACGCCCACTTCGAGTGCAACATCCACTCCCGCCGCGAGTACCTGCGCGCGATGGCCGACAACCGCCTGGTGCCGCAGGCCGTCGTCGACCTGACCCCCGACACGCTGCCCTACTGGGAGCTGCGCGCCACGTCGTCGCTGGTCACCGGCATCGAAGAGGCGTTCATCGAGTCGTACAGGGACGGCTCCTTCCAGTACGTCCTGATCGCGGCCGACCGCGTCTGACCCGCCCGCCTGCCGGTGCCCGGGCCGGGTCCGTCCCCGAGGACGGGTCCGGCCCCGCGGCCTTCCCCCCGGGGGGGAAGCGGTGCACACGGACCCTGCCGGACGGACGTCCGCGGGCCGCTCCCCACTGCGGTGCTCCTCGGTGACGGATGCGCACCGTGCGTGACGACTGCGGCGGTCGGGGCAGACGTCCGGGGTGTTCTTCGATTCCTGGCACGACCTCGTGCGCGTCACCGTCATGGCCGTCTGCGCCTACTCCGCCGTGATCCTCGTGATCCGGCTCTCGGGCAAGCGGACGCTGGCGAAGATGAACGCCTTCGACCTGGTGGTCACCGTGGCGCTGGGCTCGACCCTCGCCACCATTCTGCTCAACAGCTCCGTGTCGATGGCGGAGGGAGCGCTGGCGCTGGCCCTCCTGGTGGCGCTGCAGTTCCTCACCGCCAAGGCAGCGGTGCACTCCGCCTTCTTCCAGGGGCTCATCAAGGCCGGACCCACGCTGCTGCTCCGGGACGGCCGCATGCTCACCGGCGAGCTGTACCGCCAGCGGGTCACGGAGAGCGAAGTGCATCAGGCCATCCGCTCACACGGCATCGGCGACACCGGTCAGGTCGCCGCGGTGGTCCTGGAGACCGACGGCACCCTCAGCGTGATCCCGCATGCCTCGGCAGGCTCGCGCGACGCCCTGCAGGGCGTCCGCCGACCGGGCGGCACCGCCTCTGAGACCTGACCCCGGGCGACCCACGCGCGCCCAGCCTGCCCTCCACGTCGCAGTCCTGACGCTGCCGTCACCGGGCGTGCGCCCGTGGCGGCGGCGCCGCGGTCCGTCCGTCGGGTCCACGCCGTCCCACCGCCCTCGCGCGCCCCTCGGGGCGGAAGACGTCTCCACGCCGGTGGCAGGCTGACGTACAGTGGGGGCCGGGCCGTGACTGGCGCTTGGGTGGAGTACCACCGGGAAGCGGCCCGGCAGGCCGCCGCTGCGGTCGTGCCGATTGCCGCGCGCCTGGGCGACGAACAGATCATTCCATCCGTCTCGCCGCCCGGGAGGTTCCGATGACCACCACTGCCGCAGCCCGCCTCATGGACGGCGGTTCCCTCGCCCGCCGCCTCGTCGAGGAGACCGCTGCCCGCGCCGCCGGACTCACGCGCCGCACCGGCATCCAGCCGTGCCTCGCGACCGTCCTGGTCGGCGAGGACCCCGCTTCCGTGACGTACGTGCGCATGAAGCGCGCCCGCTGCGAGAAGGCCGGGATCCGCTCCCGCCACGTCGAACTGCCGGCCGCCACGACGACGGAGGAACTCGTCGGCGTCCTCGCCGACCTGTCACGGGACCCCGACGTGCACGGCATCCTGCTCCAGCACCCGGTGGGCCCGCACATCGACGAGCGTGCCGCCTTCGAGGCCATCGCACCGGAGAAGGACGTCGACGGTGTCACCACCAGTTCCTTCGCGTCGATGAGCTTCGGCCTGCCCGGCTTCGTCTCCTGCACGCCCGCCGGCATCATGCGGCTGCTCGACGCGTACGACATCGATCCCGCGGGCAAGAAGGCCGTGGTCGTCGGGCGCAGCGCCATCCTCGGCAAGCCCGCCGGGATGCTGCTGCTGGCCCGGAACGCCACCGTGACCTACTGCCACTCGTACACCCCTGCCGCGGAGTTGTCCGCGGCGCTGCGCGAGGCGGACATCGTGGTCGCGGCCGTCGGGCGCCCCCGGTTCATCGCGGGCGAGGACATCAAGCCGGGAGCCGTCGTCATCGACGCCGGGTACAACGAGGGCAACGTCGGCGATGTCGACTTCGACAGCGCCGCGGAAAGGGCCGGCCTCATCACCCCGGTCCCCGGCGGCGTCGGCCCCATGACCATCGCCACCCTCCTCGGCCAGACGGTCGACGCGGCGGAACGGCAGCTCGCGGCCGAGACCGCCTGACCTCGGCGGGGCGCGGGGCCGGGGCGGCCCCGCCCCCCCCCCCCCCCCCCCCCCCCCCGCGCCCCCCCCCCCCCCCCCCCCCCCCCCCCC
>NZ_MKXB01000034.1:0-21888 GCF_001865245.1 Streptomyces sp. CC53
GAGGCCCGGGGGCCATCGTGGGCGGTGTGCCGACCCGGGGTGCCGGGGCGCGGATCCCGGTGTGTCAGGGGGCGGGCGGGGCGGCGAACCAGGTGGGTTCGTCGGCGCGGGCCTGCTTGATCCTGAACAGGTCGTGGTCCGACAGCGGCGGGAGGGCGTCGGCCGTGAACCAGGCCACGTCCGAGGACTCGTCGTCGTTCACGCGGGCGCGCCCGCCCGTGGCACGGCAGCGGAAGGTGATGTTCATGTACTGGCACCGGTCGCCGTTGGGGTAGACGACGGGCTCCGGCTCGGCCTCGACCAGCACCACGCGCTGCGCCTCGCACTCCACGGCGGTCTCCTCCAGGGTCTCCCGCACGGCCGCGGCGGCCGGCTGCTCCCCCGGTTCGGGGATGCCCCCGACGAGGGTCCACCGGCCGTCGTCGCGCCGCTTGACCAGGAGGACCCGCTCCTCCTCGTCGAACACGACGGCGGTGACCCCGGGCAGGAGGAGCAGGGCGTTCCCGGCTGTGGCGCGAACTTCCTTGATGAAGTCAGGAGTTGCCATGCCCCCGACTGTAACCGCCGGACGCGGCCCGGGCAGCGGCCGGCGATGAGGGCCGGTCCGCGGCCGGGGAGGCCGCTGCCGCCTGCGCGGTCCCCTTCGGAGCTCCAGAGCGGGTCGTGTCGGCCGGGGCGGTGGTGGGGCTGCGCCGGGCGCGCGCCCCGGCCGCCGCGGCCCACACCAGTCCGCCGAGCGCGAGCGCCGCCAGTGCGGCCTCCGGCAGGACGCCCATGGGGTGGCGGGGGTGAGGGAGGAGCGCAGGGGCACCTCGGCGACGAGCGCGTCGGGGGTGAACAACTCCGTCCGCTGGGCGATCCGGCCGTCCGGGAGGATGATCGCGCTCACCCCGCTGGTGACCGGGACCACGACCGTCCGGCTGTGCTCGACGGCCCGCACGCGGTCCATGGCGAGCTGCTGGTAGGTCATCTCGCTGAGGCCGAAGGTGGCGTTGTTGCTGGGCACGGCGATGAGCCGGGCCCCGTGGGTGACCGTGTCGCGGACCGCCCAGTCGAAGGCGGCCTCGTAGCAGGTGGCGAGGCCGACGCGGGTCCCCGCCAGGTCGAAGACGCCGACCTCGCCGCCGGGCCCGAAGTCGCGGCTGACGCGGTCGACGTCCTCGTTGAAGATCCGTACGAGCGGCCGCAGGGGGATGTACTCGCCGAAGGGCTGGACGTGCCTCTTGTCGTACGTGGCGACGGGACCGCGCCCCGGCTCCCACTGCACCAGCGTGTTGCGCAGGTTCCCGGTCTCGGGGGTGAGGACGGCACCGACGACGGTCGGCACGCCGACGGCCCGTACGGCCCGGTCGATGACCTCACGGGCGTCGGGGTTGCGGTAGGGGTCCAGGTCGGAGGAGTTCTCCGGCCACAGCACGAAGTCGGGCTTCTCGACCCTGCCCGCCCGGACGTCCGCGGCGAGCTGCTCGGTGCGCCGGGCGTGGTTGTCGAGGACCGCGCGGCGCTGGGCGTTGAAGTCGAGGCCGAGCCGGGGGACGTTGCCCTGCACGGCGGCCACCGTCGCCGTGCCGTCCTCGGCCTCGGTGGACACCAGGGGGCGGGCGGCGAAGGCCCCGACGAGGGGCGCGAGGACGCAGAGCACGGCGACCGCGGCCCGGCCGCGGGGCCGTGTGCCGGAGGCTGCGGCTCCGTGCGGGCGCCGGGCCCGCACGACCCGGACGGCCTCGTACAGGCCGAAGCCGCACAGGGCGACGGCGAAGCCCAGCACGGGCGTGCCGCCGACGGCGGCGAGCGGCAGGAACGCGCCGTCGGCCTGGCCGAAGGCAAGCTTGCCCCAGGGGAACCCGCCGAAGGGGACGCGGGCGCGCGCCGCCTCCCCGAGCACCCACACCGCGGCGGCGAACACCGGCCAGGCGGGCAGCCGGGTCACGGCGGCGATCCCGAGGCCCGTGGCGGCGACGAACAGCGACTCGGCGGCGACCAGCGCCAGCCACGGCCCCGGCCCCACCTCCTCGCCGGTCCACACGAGCAGCGGCAGCAGGAACCCGAGGCCCGCGAGCAGGCCGAGGCCGAAGCCGGCGCGGAGGCGGCGGCCGTGCAGCGTCCAGCCGAGCAGGGCGAAGGCGGCGAGCGCGAGCCACCACAGGGGCCGGGGCGGGAAGCTCAGGTACAGCACGGCGCCGGACAGGGCGGCGGCCGCCGGGCGTACGAGCCCGCGCAGCAGCCGCCGTGTCCGCGCCTCCTCGGGGGCGGGTGGTGGGGTCACGGCGTCGGGGGTGGCTGTGGGACTCACGTGCCGGAGTCTACGGCGCACCGCTGTGCGGGGCGCGCCCGAACGGGTGAGCCCGGTCGCAGCACGGCCCGGACCGGCGCCGCGGGGCGTCCGGGCGGGTCACCGCCGGGGCGCTGCGCCGGCCTCCGGCAGCGGGGCGGAGGGACCGCACGGCGGGTGCGGGGGGGGTGGTGGCCTGCCCGGGGGGAGCGTGAGCCGGTGGCGGGTACGTGGTCGGGTGCGACAGGTTCGCAGGGCACCGGCCCGGGACCGCAGACGGAAGCCTGGGATCCTCAGCCGGGGCGGGTACCCAGCGGCCGCGTTCCGCGCCGTGCGCCGGGGCGGACCGGGTGGTGGCCTGGGCGGTCAGGCGACGGGCGCGGCCTGGCGCAGGGCGCGGCCCTCCGGGTAGGTGAGCGCGGTTTCCGGCAGGGGGGCGGGGCGGCCGCTGAGCAGCACGGTCAGGGTGGCGCTCCCGGGGGTCCCGGTGGCGGTGGCGCGGCGCAGCGCCTGCGCCGCGACGGCGGGTGCGGAGCCGAGGAGGCGGATGTCGCGGCCGGTGCGGGCCCGCAGGACCCGGCCGATGGCGTCGGCGACCAGTTCGTAGTGGGTGCAGCCGAGGACGACGGCCTCGACGGCGGCCGGGGTGAGGGCGGCGGCCGCCTCGACGGCCGCGGCGACGGCCGCGGAGTCGGCGTGCTGGACGGCCTCGGCGAGCCCCGGGCAGGGCACTTCGGTGACGTCGACGCCGGCGGCGAACTCGCCGATCAGGCGCCGCTGGTAGGGGCTGCCGGTGGTGGCGGGGGTGGCCCAGATGGCGACGGGCCCTCCTGCCGCGGCGGCCGGCTTGATGGCCGGCACGGTGCCGATGACGGGGATGCGGGGCTCCAGCTCGGCCCGCAGGGCCGGCAGGGTGTGCACCGAGGCGGTGTTGCAGGCCACGACGAGGGCGTCGGGGGCGTGGGCGGCGGCCGCGCGGGCCACGGCGAGGGAACGCTCGGTGAGGTCCTCCGGTGTACGGGGACCCCAGGGCATGCCGTCCGGGTCGGAGGAAAGCACGAGGTCGGCGTCCGGTCGCAGCCGGCGCACGGCGGCGGCCGCCGGAAGCAGGCCGATCCCGGAGTCCATCAGTGCGATCTTCACCCGGTCACCCTAGCCGACGCCCCTCCGACGTGCCGCGATGTGGGGCAGACTGCGACGAATGACCTTTCTTGCAGGGATTGCCCTGATTTCTTGTGCTGCTTGGGTGTGGCTCCTCGTGGGCCGGGGCTTCTTCTGGCGGACCGACCAGCGGCTGCCGCGCACGGGTGCCGCGGCGGAACCGGACCGGTGGCCGGACGTGACCGTGGTGGTGCCGGCGCGGGACGAGGCGGAGGTGCTGCCGCTGAGCCTGCCGTCGCTGCTCGCCCAGGACTACCCGGGGCGGGCGGACGTCGTGCTGGTGGACGACGGCAGCACGGACGGCACGGGGAGCGCGGCCCGGGCGATCGCGGAAGGGCAGGGCCCCGGGGCGCTGCCGCTGACTGTGGTGTCGCCGGGGCCTCCCGAGCCCGGCTGGACGGGCAAGCTGTGGGCCGTACGGCACGGGATCGCGGTGGCGCGCGGCCGCAGCGGGGCCGCGCCGACCCCGGCGGACGGGCAGCGGCCCACCGGCCCGGCCGGCGGGGAAGCACGGGGCTGCCCTGCGGAGTTCCTGCTGCTGACGGACGCCGACATCGCGCACGCACCGGACAGCCTGCGGCGTCTGGTCGCCGCGGCCGTGGCGCACGACCTGGACCTGGTGTCGCAGATGGCCCGGCTGCGGGTGGCGAACGCCTGGGAGCGGCTGGTCGTGCCGGCCTTCGTCTACTTCTTCGGTCAGCTCTATCCGTTCCGGTGGGTGAACCGGCCCGCGGGGCGCACCGCGGCCGCCGCGGGCGGCTGCGTCCTGCTGCGCGCGGAGGCTGCCGACCGGGCCGGGGTTCCCGACGCGATCCGGGGCGCGGTGATCGACGACGTGGCGTTGGCCCGGGCCTTGCGGCGGCACGGCGGGCGGATCTGGCTGGGGCTGGCCGAGCGGGTCGACAGCGTCCGGCCGTATCCGCGGCTCGCGGACCTGTGGGACATGGTGGCACGCAGCGCGTACGCGCAACTGCGGCACAGCGTGGTGCTGCTGGCTGCCGCGGTGGCCGGCATCGCGCTCGTCCACCTCGCGCCGCCGCTCTGCCTGGCGGCGGGTCTGGCCGTCGGGGACCCGGTGGCGGCGTGGGCGGGCGGTGGCGCCTGGGCGGTGATGGCGGGCACGTACGTGCCGATGCTCCGTCACTACCGGCAGCCGGCGTGGGCGGCGGTGCTGCTGCCGCTGACGGCGCTGCTGTACCTGTGCATGACGGTGGACTCGGCGGTGCGCCACCACCGGGGGCGGGGCGCCGCCTGGAAGGGCAGGACGTATCCGCGTCCGCAGGCGGCGCCGGACAGCTGAGCGGGCGCCGCTCACTTCCTCCGGGGCCCGGTCCGGAGCGCACGGTCTCCGCGGTCGCGCCCCGGCTCCCGGGACGTGCCGCCGCGGTGCGTCCGGGAGCCGGGGCGGCGACGCGGAGGTGCGGTCCCGGTGCGCGGCTGAAGGTGCCGCCGTCGGTCGAGGCCGCCAGGACAGTGCGCTCCGCCGCCGGCTCGACAGGGGCGGAGGGGCCGAGGGAGCGCCCGTCACCGCGCCGCCCGAGGTGCGTTTCCCGTCATGCCGCACGGAGTTGGAGGGGTGCGCGACCTGATGGCGAAAGACGAAGTCGGCGTCGGAGCGCACTTTTCCGGACACGAGCAGTAGCGCGGAAGCATCGGCATCCGGCACCCCTTCACCGGAACGCCATCCCATTTCGATGCGAAGAGTCCGCGCCGGCACCGGAACATTGGCCGCCCTAAGCATGGACATGCCCACCCCGGCCCGTCGTCGAACGCCGCCGGTTTATGTAGCGGCCACGTTAATCCGGGCGGAACAGCCCTCCCCGGAGACCCGCGGGTAACCCCTCCCAAGCTCGGCTTTTACGCGATCATCACACTCGGGCGCGACCGATTTCCCCATGTTCGGTCGCATTAGCCTTCCGCCGTCACAGGAAGCACGTCAAACAACCCGCTTATCGGCCTTCCACCCGACACATCGTGGGCTTAACTTAGGGCCATGACCTCCCCCCGTGCCTCGTACGGCGGTGCGTACTACAACGCGCCGTCGTTCCCGGACACCCCGATCTACGACTCTCTGGTCGCAGAGCGGGGCACGCCTCAGATCGCCCCGATCCGAGTGCCCTCCGCGTACGACACCGGCAGCACCTACCTGCCGGCCTTGCCCGCGGCCCTCCCCGCCCTCCCGGCGGCCCCCTCCCCCCAGCAGGCCCCCTCCTACGGCGGCGGATACGGCTACCCCCAGCCGGCCATGCCGCACCCCACCCCGCTCCAGCACGCCGCGGGGCCGCACATCCCGCAGCAGTCCGCGCCGCCGCGCGGATACGGCTACCCGGGTCCCCAGCAGCAGCCGCGGCCGATGGCCACCGGCTACGACGCGATGCGGCCGGTCGGTCCCCCGCGTCCGGCCGCCCCCGCACCCATGACGGCCACGCCGTACGAGGACCCGTACCGGCGGCCCTACCAGAGCGGCGGGTACTGAGCGGACGCGCACGGCGGCACCCGTCCCACGGGGGGCGGCAGCACGGCGGCACCCCGAGGGGTGCCGCCGTCCGCACACGCCGGGCGCGCCGACGGGCGGGGCGGCCGGAAGGCGATCCCGCTTCAACCGCCTGCCGGTGACCGGTGGAGGACTCCTGACAGGATGAGGCCATGCCCAGTCACGAGGCCATGCCCTCCGCCGTTCTGCGTTCCCTCCACGTCTACCCGGTCAAGGCCCTCCGGGGCTCCTCGCCCGCCCACGCGGTCGTGGAGCCGTGGGGACTGTCCGGGGACCGCCGCTGGGCGCTCGCCGACCCGGCCGGCCGCGCGGTGACCCAGCGTCAGCGCCCCCTGCTCACCCTGGCCCACGCCCAGGCGGACCCCGACGGCGGGCTGCGCGTGTCGGCACCCGGGAGGGACGCGCTCACCGTCGCCGTGCCCGACGCGTCGTCCGCCGGCACCGTGGTCGTGGAGGTCTTCGGCTCGAAGGTCGACGCCGTGCCGGCGGGCGCGGAGGCCGACGCCTGGTTCAGCGACTACACCGGAGCCGACGTCCAACTGGTGTACATGGGCGACCCGGCGCACGACCGCCCCGTCGACCCCGACTACGCCCGCCCGGGAGACACCGTCTCCTTCGCCGACGGCTACCCCCTGCTCGCCGCCGCCACGGCGTCGCTCGACACCCTCAACGCCCTCGTCGCGCAGGGCGACCACGCCCACGAGGGACCGCTCGGGATGGAGCGGTTCCGACCCAACCTCGTCATCGGCGGCACCCGCCCCTGGGAGGAGGACCGGTGGGAGCGCATCGCCGTCGGCGAGGTCGTCTTCCGGGTCGTCAAGCCGTGCGGCCGCTGCGCGGTGACCACGGTCGACCCGCGGACCGCCGCGAAGGGCAAGGAGCCGCTGCGCACCCTGAGCCGGCACCGCCGCACCAACGGCAAGGTCCTCTTCGGCCAGAACCTCATCCCGGAGACCACCGGCACGGTGCGGGTCGGCGACCCGGTGCGGGTGCTCGCCACCCGCGGCGGGCAGCCCGCGGGAGACCCCGGCCCGGCCGTCGCATAGCCCCCGCGACCTGGGCACCCGACGGGGACCGAGGCCGGGCTCGGACGACGAGAGGCGAAGGGGGTGGGCCCCGTGTACGCGGCGGCCACGGGCCTGTGGCGCTGGCGCGGCAATCCGCTGCGCCGCACCACCGACCTGCTGGAGGCATGGACGGCGCTGGCGGCCCTGCTGCTGATCTGCCTGGGTGCGCCCGTCGTCGGGTGGCTGGTCGGGGCGTCCGCCGACGGGGCCCTCCAGGAATCGGCGCGCCTCCAGCAGGAGCGCCGCCGGCAGGTGGTCGCGGAGGTCCTGGGGCCCGCCGTGGCGCCCGGGCCGGGCTCCGCGCTCCCCCGTCCGGCGTCCGGGGCCGAGCGGCAACTCCGCGAACCGGTCGACGCGCGCTGGGCGGCGCCCGGCGGCACGGAACGCACCGGCGTCCTCAGCGCCCCGCGGGACGCCGCCGAGCCGGGCGACACGCTGCCGGTGTTCTGGCTGGGTTCGTCCTGGCGCGTGCGTCGGCGGGGCTGACTGACGGGACGATCCGGGGCGACGTTGGGCATCGGGAGAAGGTTCGGGACTGGTTCGGCCGACCGCTGTGGGAGATGGAGCCGCCGGACGCGGACGCGTACTTCGGCAAGGTCGTCCGTGACGCGACGCCTTCGCTCCGGGCCGGCCGGGCCGGAGCCGTCAGCGTGCTCTTCGACTTCCTGGACCTACGGCACCGGGCCGAACTCCACCAGCTGACCGGACGACTGGTGGAGTGCCCGCTTGACGAGATGAACCGCCCGCGCGCGCGACCGTCACATCGCAACTGCGGATCCCGCCGACCGCCGACGAAGTCGAGCGGCTCTTCGCTGGGTGGCGCGATGACCTCGCAACCTGCCGCAAGTTCGCCCCGGCCGCGCGGAACTACGCGGTCGCCCGCCTATCCGCCGATGTCGGCCTGCGGATCAACGAAGCCCGGATGCTCGACCTGGACGACGTCCGCTGGGACCTGGGCAGGTTCGGAAAGCTGAACGTGCGCTTCGGCAAGGGATCGCGGCGCTCCGGCCCCCGGCAGCGGATGGTGCCGCTGATCAACGGTGCGGACCGCAGCCTGCACTGGTACGTCGAAGACGTCTGGGGCCACTTCGGAGCCGACCACACCCTCCCCGGAGCGGCACTGTTCCCCTCCGAGCGACGTCCCTCCGGCCGGGCCGGGACCGAGGTGTTCCGCACGGCGCTGGCCCAGGCCACTGCCCGCCACCTCCCGACCTGGGCCGGGAAGCTCACCCCCCACGTCCTGCGTCACTTCTGTGCCTCCCAGCTCTACCTGACCGGGATGGACTTGGTCTCTGTCCAGGAGCTGCTGGGTCACAGCTGGATCGCCACGACGATGCGCTACATCCACGTGCACCGCACACACATCGAAGACGCATGGACGGCCGCCCACCAGCGCGCCGAGAACCGCTGGAGGGGACTGACCCAATGAAGTGGAACCTGCGACTGGCCTCGGCCCACCGTGAGATCTGGAAGGCGAGCGAGCTGCAACGACTCCTAGCGGAGCACGGTCTCGTGATCAGCGCCGGGAAGATGTCCGGCCTGTGGTCAAGCACCCCGGCCAGCATCAAGCTCTCCGACCTCGAAGTGATCTGCGTGGCCCTGGGCTGCGAGATCACCGAGATCATGACGCCCGAGCCGGAGAACGTCACCCGCGCCACGAGCGAGCACATGCCCGCGGCCGACGTCGTCGGGCAGAGCGGCCCCACACCGACGGTAGTGCCGCGGACGCGCGGCGGACGATCGCTGCCGCCGCGATGACCTGCCCGGTCTGCTCCGAGCCGTTGCCGGTCCGCACAGGGCTGGGGCGCCGGCGCGTCTACTGCTCGAGCGCGTGCAAGAGCCGGGCCTATCGGCGCGGCCACGCCGGTCGATCCCCGGCGGTGTTGAAGCGGCCCGAGCCCACGGGAGAGGGCGTGCTGGGAACCGCCAGGAAGTACGCCGTCGATCTGGGCGAGGAGCGGGGCTGGACCGTCTACGTGCATCGCGACGTCCACCATGCCCTGGGCCGGCTGCTGGCCGGCCTGCCGGAAGGCGACCGCGTCAGCCACCTCGAACTGCGTCGACGGCTGTCCGGAACCGGCCTGCCAATGTGCCACACCGCCGAGGTCCTTGCCGCTCTGGACCTGCTGCACGACGACCGGGCGCCGGCCGCCAGGGATTGGATCGAGCGGCGCACCGCAGAGCTACCCGATGGTTTCGTCTCTGACGTCCGCGGCTGGCTTCTCTGGTTGCTGGACGGCGACGCCCGCACCCACCCCAGGGCCCTGGGCACCTTGCACTCTTACTTCGGTGCCGTCCGGCCGATCGTGGAGCGGTGGGCCGAGCACCGTTCCCAGCTGAGGGAGGTCACCCGTGAGGACGTCACAGAGGTGGTCGCCGGCCTTCGCGGCAGCCAGTACACCACCGCCGTCACATCCCTGCGGTCCCTCTTCCGCTACGGCAAAAAGTACAAGCGCGTCTTCACCAACCCCGTGCGTGGCATCCGCGTCGGCCGCCGCCCACCAGGACCCGTCATGCCAATGTCCGAGGACGAGATCGCCCACGTCCAGACCACCGCCCGAACCCCGGCCGCCCGGCTGGCCGTCGCCCTGGCCGCCGTCCACGCCGTCCGGGGCGAAGCCATTCGGACCTTGCAGCTGGACGACCTGGACTTCCGCCTGAACCGCATCGTCCTCGACGGCACCGTCCAGCCGATGGGTGCCCTCACCCACGCTGCCCTCCGGACCTGGCTCGCCGAGCGGCACACCCGCTGGCCCCGGACCCTCAACCGCCACGTCCTGGTATCCCGGCAGACCGCGAACGGCACCGGCCCGGTCAGCGCGCACTTCCTCAGGCGCCAGCTCACGATGCACGGCGTCAGCCTGGACCGAGTCCGCGCCGACCGCGTCCTGGGCGAAGCCCTTGCCACCGGAGCCGACCCCTTGCACCTGGCCGCGATCTTCGACATCTCCGAGACGACAGCCGTGAGGTACGCGACCCTCGCCCGTCGGCTCCTCGCCCCAGCCGAACTGGAAGCGGGGCTGGCAGAAAGCCCCTCACCAGACTGGAAACCGGCACCGGCAGGTCAGTGACCGAGAGAGGAGTAGATGATCACGGCCATGTCTGCGAGGCAGACCAGGGCGCCGATGATGTCGTAGCGGTCGGGGCCGTAGTCGTCGGCGTCCATGCCCCGGGTCGGCGTCGGCGGGTCGGCATCATGAGGGTCATGGGCGAGACACGCGAGCTCACCGAAGTCGACGTGTACGACCTGCTCGACGGTGATGACCGAGACACTGGCGGGGAGGACGGCGCGTACGAGGGGGTGGGGCGAACGTGCCAGGCGCCCCCGGGGGAGATTCACGGCCCCGCCCGGGCTCCTGGCACCTACGGGCTCGTTGAGTGGTGCTGGTCTGCCGGGTTCCGGTGGGATTCCGGGTCGCCTCTACCGTTCGCGCGTGTGGGGGTGGAGGCGGAAGAGGTAGGCGGTGGCCGGGTGGGTGTAGGCGGTGCCTCTGCCTGCGGCGTGGAGTTGTTCGCGGGTGGGGTGGGGCGGGCGTTCGGGCTGCAGGTAGCGGTCGAGGTCGTCGGTGGTGAGGCGGTAGCGGCCGGAGCGGTGGTGGAGGACGGCGGCGAGCTGGTAGCGGGGGTCGAGGTGGGCGAGGCCGGCGTCGGCGTGGCTGTTGTTGGCCAGGAGCCAGCCCTCGGGGCGCAGGCAGCGGGTGGCGTGTTCGGAGACGGGGCCCGCGTACAGGGAGATCACCAGATCCCACTCGGCCGCGGGGAGTTCCGCGAGGGTGCGGGTGTAGTCGCCGGGTACGAACGCGATGCGGGGTGGTTCGGGGTAGTGCTTGTGCCGGGTGGCGAGGGTGGTGGCGTCGGGGCCCTGGAAGGCTTTGCGGGCGCGGGCGTCGGCGTCGAGGTAGGTGACGTCGGGCCAGTGGTAGGAGGGGGAGAGGTCGAGGTAGCTGCCGGGGTAGAGGACGCGGCGGGCTCCGGTGTGGGCGGCGACGGCCTGGTAGAGGGTGGTGCGGTCGCCGAGGTGGCCGCCGATGCGGTCGATGTAGTCGGTGAAGTCCTGCTCGGACACGGAGGGCTCCGGTGGTGTGTCGGGGCCGTCAGGCCAGGTGGGCGAAGTGGATGGCGTCGGCAGCGGCACTTCCGGCGGTGACGGCGGGGACGGCTCCCTGTTCCCAGGTCTTTCCGGTCAGGTCGCCGGCGGCGTAGAGGCCGGGAATGCTGGTCCGGCAGCCGTCGTCCACGGTGACGTACCCGTCGCTCAGGGCGAGGCCGTGCTCTGCGACCAGGCGTTCGACGAGCGGGACCTGCCGCTGCGGCTGGGGCCACAGCAGGGTCTGGCGCTTCAGGAGGGTGCCGTCGGCCAGCTCGACGGTGTGCAGGTCGCCGTCGGTGTGGTGCAGGCGGGTGATCTCGCCCTGGACGAGGTCGCTGCCCTGCTCGCGCAGGCTGCGGCGCAGTTCGTCGGCGCCGGGCAGAGAAGGTGGGGCGATGGCGATGGTGTCGCCGGTCCAGGCCCGGAAGGCGGTGGCGGCCATGCCGAGGTACTGGGGGTCGTCGGCGACCAGGGCCCAGGTGCGGTCGGCGTTCTCCTCGCCGATGCAGAACGGGCAGTGGATCACCGTGCGGCCCCAGCACGCGGCGAAGCCCTCCACCCCGTCCGGGTGCTGGTCGATGACACCGGTGGCCAGGATCACGTTCCGGGCCCACACCGTGGTGCCGTCATCTGCCCGTACCCGGAATCCGTCGCCGTTCAGCGGGGTGATCTCGCCCACCGTGGCGTCGAGCCGCGTGGCCAGGCCATAGCGGTCCAGCTCCTCCCAGGCACGGGAGCGCAGCTCGTCGGGGGTAGCCCCCTCCAGGCCGATCAGGCCGTGCACACCGCGGGAGGCGGCGTTGCGGGGCGGCGCGGGGGACTCGACGACGAGGCTGCGCTGCCGGTAGCGGGTCAGGGTCAGCGCGGCGGTCAAGCCGGCGGGCCCGCCGCCGATGATCACGGTGTCGTACTGGGCGGTGGGGTTCACGGGATGCCTCCGAGGCGACTTGACGGAATCGAATGACCAGCGGTCATACTACTGACCAACGGTCATTCGCTCGATCTCATTCCCGCTGGAGGAACTGTGACCCACACCACCGGCCATGCTTGCGGCACGCCCGACGGCAGCCAGGTCCACGGCCCCGGAGCGACCGGGTACCCGGACTTCGACTGGGATGACCTCTACGCTGGCGACGGCAGCGACACCGCCGACCCCGACCTGGCACTCCTGACCCCCGCCGACGACCTCCCGCCGGGCAGGGCTCTGGACCTGGGCTGTGGCGCCGGCGGCAACGCCCTCGCACTCGCCGAACGCGGCTGGCGCGTCACCGCCGTGGACCTCGCCCCCCGCGCCATCGCCTCCACACGTGCCAGCGCCTGCGCCCGCGGCCTGGACGACCGGGTGGATCTCGCCATCGCCGGACAGCGCCGCCTGGCAGCCTGAGACCGCCTACGACTTCGCCCTCAGCTCCTATGCGCTGCCGCCCCGCGGCCCCGCCCGCACCTCGACCCTGGCCACCCTGGCCACCGCACTCGCCCCGGGCGGGATCCTGGCCCTCGGTGAGTGGGACGAGGATGCCTGCGACTGGGGAAAGCCCGGCGACCTGGCCACCCTCGCCGAACTGACCGAGGCCTTCATCGGCCTCGGCCTGGACATCGTGCGCGCCGAACGGCAGGTCGTACCGCGCATCCAGCACCCCAGCGAGGACCACGCGGTCATCGTCATCGCCCGCAAGCCGCATGACACCCTGGAGTCCGCCGGCTGACCGACCGCCGGTCAGTCAGTCATCCGACGACGAAGGAGGGACCGTGCCCGCGGACCAGTCCGCCCCCGCCCAGCCCACCGGCCGCTTCCAGCCCCCGGACGTCCGCCGCCGCCAGATCCTGGACGCGACGGCCGCCCTGCTCCTGGCCGACGGCTACGAGGCCCTGACCATCAGCAAGGTCGCCGCCCGCGCTGGGGTCGCCAAAGGCACGGTCTACCTCTACTTCGACTCCAAACAGGAACTCCTGGCCGCCCTCCAGGCCGAGATGTGGGACCGCATGCTCCAGCAGCCCGCCGCCCTCCTGGAACAGCCCGGCCTGACCTGGACCGAACGCCTCGACGGACTCGTCGCCGCCTGGATCGCCGCCGAACAGGACCACCACGAGCTCTACCACCAGCTCTTCCACGAACCCGGCGGCGCCACCGGCGAGGAACCCATGACCGCCGCCCGCGACCTGCTCGTCACCCTCCTCACTCAAGGCCACGCGGCAGGCGAGTTCGACGTGCCCGACCCCGAACTCACCGCGGACTTCCTCACCCACGCCTACACCGGCCCCTGCCACCACACCCAGACCGGCACCGACATCACCGGAGCCGTCCAAGCCCTCTTCCGCCGTGTCGTCGCCGCCCACCCACCGCCCCAGCCCCACTAAAGCCTGGCATGGCCGTGCCGGTGTCGCAGATGGTCCCGAGGGGTGCCGTACCTGTCAGGGTGAAGCAACTGACGGAGTAGGTCAGGAGCGTGCCAGGGCCAGGCTGCGCCAGCGGGCCTGTACAGTCTCCGGCTCGTCGACCCCGCTCCTCCGCCCGAGGACTTGCACCCTGGCCGACCTCACCCCCGAGGAGCGCCGCCTTCTGCGGGCCGTCAGCCCGCTGGACGCCTTCGACCGGCCCGGGGCGACCGCCGCCGCTGGACTGTTCCACCCGTCCGCGTCCGCCCGCCTGGTAGAGCAGCCCTTCGTCCGGCACGTCCCCTTCACGCCGGGCCGGCCGAGGGCGGTGGCGGTCGGCAGCGCGGTGCGGATGTCGCCGGTGGCACGAGCGAGGTGGACAGTGCACCGTTGCGTTCCGCCACCGCGAGCAGACTTCGCAGGAACATGCGAACTCTCGCCCAGTCCCGTCCCGCAGTGACGGCCTCCGATGTGCGTGCGGTCAGTCACGGCACTTGGTCACAGGTCAGGCAAGAGGAGCCAGACTTCGGAGAAGGCAAGGCCGTGCTTGTGGGTCACCGCCCCGCACGGGCAGCCCAGCGAGATCAGGCGCCAGTCACAGGTCACCGTCCACGGGCCGTCCTTACCCCCGCATTCCGGGCAGCCGATGGTCTCGGCCGTCCACACCCCGAAAGCGGGGCTGCCATAACGACGGAAGCGACCCGCGTACCGGACCTGCCAGGGCTCGACCGGGGGCGTGAGCGGGACGCTCCCGGGCGGAGGCGCCGAGGCCAGCACGGCGAACAGAGCGATCAGATCGGGAAGCAGGGCCTCGCCCGCCTCTGTCGGTGGCACGGCCCGGCTGTCCGCGGTGCCCAACGGGGTCCCGTATCTCGGGGCCGCTGCCGCGGGCGGTGGGTTCGGGGCGGTGTGCCAAGGCGCAAAGGCGCGGGCGACGGCGGCCAGGAGGGCGGCTGCGGGTGGGCTGACTGCGCCTGCGTCGAGGTGGTGGAGGGTGGTCCGCAGAATGCGTTGGAGGCGCCGGTCCCGGTCCGTGGCCAGCGTAAGCGTGGTCGCTGCCCGCCGGGTTGGGAGGGGGGCCTTGAGGCGGGCCAGGACGCGCGCTGCTGCCTCGGAGTCCTCCGCGGCAGGGCGCCACTCCCCCGCGGCCAGAAGCTGCCGTGCCCGCCCGGCCTCACGGGTCAGGGCGCGTGTCTCCAACAGCCGCCGCCCGGAGGTTGCCCCGTGAATCTGGTGCCCGCTCGTCATGGCCCCTCTCCCTCGCCCTCGTTCGTCGCTGCGGCTCGACGACCTGGGGCGCCAAACGAAGCTGCGCTCAGCCCGCCCGCTCACGTTCCTGGCGTACTGCGTGGTGCTTACGGCGTCGCTTCGGGGCAGTCGGCTGGGACCCATGTGGCGGTGGAGGCCGCCGATCGAGGGCGGCATGACCGCACACCTACACCCGGCCAGGCCCGGGAGCTCAGCACCGGATGGCTTAGCGCTGCCGCGTAAGGATGTACCGCTCACCCGAATCCGGCTCGCCGATCCAGGTGAAGACCGTCGGGTGTTCCTCCGTACCGCCGATGTCCCAGCCGAACGACAGGCTATCGCAGTCCGCGATGCTGAGCTCGAACGGCCGACCGACACCGTCGTTCTCGGTCAGCTGCCATTTCCCGGTGCAGTTGGAAGCACCGGACTGCTCGCCCGTGGCCTCGTAATGGTGGACGCCCTTCGCCGTCACCGTGCCGTCCGCCTCGAAGCGGAGGCTTCCGCCGTCGTCATCCGTCCAGGTGCCGACCATGTCGGCTTCAGTGAGCCGGGGCGGTTCGTAGATCTTGAGGATCCCCGAGCTGTACGCCGCGACCCCGACCGCAAGCGTCACCGCGAGCAGCCCCAGACCGCCCAGCGCCACGCCCCCGAGCACCCACCATCGGGCCCCGGGCTTTCCGGGGTTCCCCGCCGCCCGGGCGCACAGGGTCGCGGGTGCCAGCCCGACGGTGAAGCTGAGGGCAAGGACGGGATGAACGAGCAGGTCGCCGGGGCCGCCGAAGCCGGCCAGGAGCATGCAGGAGCCGATGAGCAGCGCCAGAGCAACGGCAGCGACCGCCACAGTGGCCAGGGTGAGCTGCCAGCTGTCGCGCCGACCCGTACGGCGGGCCACCGCACGCCCGAGGAGGACGAGGGGAAGCACCGCCATTGCCGAACCGGCCAGCCCTGCGATCACCGAAATGACTGCCAGCAGCACGAGCGCGAATATGGTGCCGAACAGCCATCCCAGGCCGCCTTCACCTCCGTGGGACTCGGACTGCAAGCTGTAGAGGACCGCGACCAGTGCAGCGAGCACGGTCTCAGCCCCGATGGCCACAGCCCCGACGGTGAACACCGCAGCGTTCCCGCCGTCCGGAGGCCGCACGGGCATGAACCCCTGCGGCGGCACACCCGGATTCCCTGGAGCCCCCGGCGGTGTCAGCCCCCATGTCGGCGGCATGGTTCGCGTCATGCATCCCCCCTATGTCCAGGCACATCATGCACCTAGGCACGCCAGCGTGACCGAAAGGGGGGCAAAGCGCCCACTCCCCGCGATCGAGCAGCAACCTCGGCAGGAGGTCCGGACAAGCCAAGAAAGGTGCCCCGCCACCAGCGACTTCCGTCACGGGAACGAGGCACCTTTCGTCGGTGCTTCTCTGGTCTGGGCCGGTGCGCTGCTGCGTCTGCTGCACGAGGTGCTGCTGCCGGTGATCCGGGCCGGGGAGCCGGAGAGCGATGACATTTGAAGATCGGCGCCGGGCACCGCAAGGGTGCCGCTCGGGTGCGGAGTCCCGAAGCCATGCACCGGTGGTGCCTGCCGGAAAGGGTGCGGCGGTAGGTGGGTCGCTTCAGTCGCCTGGGGCGCTGGGCCAACTGGCTGCCCTGCCTGGGCGGCGACCGAAGGGCAGCGACTCTGCGAATCTTTGGTCGCTGGGCAGAAGTACAGGTCAGAGCCCTTACTGAGGCACCTTCGGTGCCCGACTTGGCCTGCGGGGATGCGCGAGCGACTCAACAGCTGCCGCAGGTGCCTTCGGTAGCTGCGCTTGCGGTTCAGTCGCTGCTTCCGGTAGCTACCGACACGTCCAGGCGCTCGGTCAAGAGAGACGCGGGGCTCCTGCCATGTTTCGGCGGGTGGGGCGACGCGCCCGGAATCCGAGGCCGGTGGGGCCGGCCGTACCGGCGTGGGGGCGGCTCCCCGCGCGGGCGGTGATGGGCGAGCCCGCCGTACCGGCGCGGGCGTCGCCCTCGGCAGCGCGCGGCGCCCCGTACCGGCGCGGTGAGTGCGGCGCGCGCGGGAGCGGTCCCGGCACGGCGCTCCCGCGCCGAGCCCTCTCGGCGCGCGCAGGGAGCGGGCGGGGAGGGACCGCCCGTCGGTGCGCGTCCGCGCCGCGGCAAGCGGGCGACCCGGCGCCACCGTGCGCGCTACGGTGGTGCGACGAGTCGGAGATCGGCGGCGCGCCGGGGCCGGACGCGGGCCGGGCGGGCGAGCGCACGAGGCGGGGGCAGAGCAGCACGATGGCACAGGGCACGGTCCAGGTGACGCACACGGGCACGTCGCGGTGGCGGCGCCGCACGGGCGAGTACCCCTCCCTCACCGCGGCCCTGGAGGCCGCGGGCGACGGGGACGTCCTCACCCTCGCCCCCGGCACCTACCGGGAGAACCTGGTGCTGGAGCGCGCGGTGACGCTGCGCGGCACGGACGGGGCCGTGGGGTCCGTGCGGATCGCGCCCGCGGACGGCGTCCCGCTGACCGTGCGGGCCTCCGCCACCGTGCGGGACCTGCACATCGAGGGCCAGGACGCGGCGGTGCCCGCGCTGCTCGTGGAGGACGGCGCGCCGGAGCTGCTGGACCTGCGGATCGTCACGCGGTCCGCGGCGGGCCTGGAGGTGCGGGGCGCCGCCCGGCCGACCGTGCGGCGGGTCACCGTCGACAACCCGGCGGGCGTCGGCATCGCCGTGCTGGGCGGCGCGGGCGGCGTGTTCGAGGACTGCGAGGTCGTCGCGGCCGGCCAGGAGGGCGTGTCGGTGACCGGCGGGGCCCGTCCGCGCCTGGAGCGGTGCCGGGTGCACCACGCTTCGGGCGCGGGCCTGTCCGTCACCGGGGAGGACAGCGCCCTGGAGGGCCTCGGCTGCGAGGTGTACGAGATCCGGGGCAGCGGCGTGCGCGTCGCCGGCCGGGCGAGCGCGCACCTGAGCGACTCGTCCGTGCACCGCGCCTCCGCGGACGGGGTCACCCTGGACACGGACGCCGTGCTGACGCTCTCGGACTGCGACATCCACGACGTGCCGGAGAACGCCGTCGACCTGCGGTCGCGGGCCGTCCTCACCCTGACCCGGTCCACGGTCCGCCGGTTCGGGCGCAACGGCCTGTCCGTGTGGGACCCGGGTACGCGGGTGGACGCGAACGAATGCGAGATCCGGGACAGCACGGGCGACTACCCGGCGGTGTGGGTGAGCGACGGCGCGACGGCCGTGCTGGACTCCTGCCGGGTGCGGGAGGTGCCGGACGCGCTGTTCGTGCTGGACCGCGGCTCGCGCGTGGACGTGGTGGACAGCGACCTGTCGCAGGTGCGCAACACGGCCGTGTCGGTGAGCGACGGGGCGACCGCGCAGCTCGACGACTGCCGCATCCGGGAGGCGTCGACGGGTGCCTGGTTCCGGGACCACGGCAGCGGCGGCACCCTGGCGTCCTGCGTCTTCGAGAACGTGCAGACGGGGGTCATCGTCAGCAAGGGCGCCGACCCGGTGGTCGAGCGCTGCACGGTGGCCTCCCCGGGCGAGGCGGGCTTCTACGTGTCGGCGGAGGGGCGCGGCACCTTCGACGGCTGCCGGGTCGCGGACAGCGGCGGGTACGGCTTCCACGTGCGGGACGGCTGCCGCACGACGCTCCGGCGGTGCCGCACGGAGCGCTGCACCCGCGGCGGCTACGAGGTCGCGGGCGACGGCCCGCTCGTGGAGGACTGCACCGCCGACGAGAGCGCCACCGTCCCGGCCCCCGCCCCGCGGGTGGCGGTGGCGCCCCGTCCCGCCGCGGCCGCCCCGCGCGCCACCGCCGCGGTGGCGGTCGCCCCGCCCGTCCCGGCGGCCGTTCCCGCACAGCAGCCCCCGCCGGAGCGGGGGGCGGCAGGCGCACGCGCCTCGCAGGACGTGCTCGCGGAACTCGACGCGCTGGTGGGCCTGGAGAGCGTCAAGCGGGAGGTGCGCACCCTCATCAACATGATCGAGGTGGGGCGCAGACGGCAGGAGGCCGGGCTGAAGGCCGCGTCCGTCCGCCGCCACCTGGCCTTCACCGGCAACCCGGGCACCGGCAAGACGACGGTGGCACGGCTGTACGGGGAGATCCTCGCCTCGCTGGGGGTGCTGGAGCGCGGCCACCTCGTGGAGGTGTCCCGGGTGGACCTGGTCGGCGAGCACATCGGGTCGACGGCGATCCGCACCCAGGAGGCGTTCGACCGGGCGCGCGGCGGGGTGCTGTTCATCGACGAGGCGTACGCGCTGTCACCGGAGGACTCGGGGCGGGACTTCGGGCGCGAGGCGATCGACACCCTGGTCAAGCTGATGGAGGACCACCGGGACGCGGTGGTGGTCATCGTCGCGGGGTACACGGCCGAGATGGAGCGGTTCCTGACGGTCAACCCGGGCGTGGCGTCCCGCTTCTCACGGACCATCAGTTTTCCCGACTACGTGCCCGAGGAGCTCCTGCGGATCGTGCGGCAGCAGGCGGAGGAGCACGAGTACCGGCTGGCCGAGGGCACGGCGGAGGCGCTGCTCACCTACTTCGCGGCGGTGCCGAAGGGCCCGGCGTTCGGCAACGGCCGCACGGCGCGGCAGACGTTCGAGTCGATGGTGGAACGGCACGCGGGCCGGGTCGCCGTGCTCGCCAGCGCGAGCACGGACGACCTGAGCCTGCTCTATCCCGAGGACCTGCCGCAGGCCCCCTGACCGTGCCCGTCGTCCGGTCCGCGCCCGTCGTCCGGTCCGGCTCCGCGCTGCGTGGGCACCGAGGACAGCGGGTCCGCGGGCAGCGGCAGCCGGTCGAGCAGGGCGGTGCGCTCCCTGGCGAACGCCGGGTCGGCCTGGTAGTCGGAGTGTCCGAGGACGGGTTCGGGCAGCGGGTGGTCGCCGGTGCGGCCGTACACGACGGGGTCGCGCAGGACGGGGTGGTCGACCTCGCGCCCGGCGGCGTCGGCGGGCAGGCCGACGGGGCCCCCTATGGGGTCGGTGTGGCGCCACAGGTTGCGCCAGCAGTGCACGTCGTGGCGCAGGCCGGTGAGCGGCCCCCGCCCGAAGTAGGCGGGGAACCAGCGGCCGTAGAGCCGCTCCAGCGGTGAGCCGTACGTGAGGAGGGCGACGCGGCGGCGGGTCGCGGCCGGCAGCTGCCACACCGCGGCGGCGGCCAGCACACTGCCCTGGGAGTGGCCGGAGATGACGAGCCGCCCGCCGGTGCGGCCGGTCCAGGAGGCCATCCGCCAGGTGAGGTCGGGCACGGCGCGCTCGGCGTAGCAGGGCGGCGCGAACGGGTGGGCGGCGCGGGGCCAGAAGGTGCCGACGTCCCACAGGATGCCGATGGTGCGGCGGGCGGACGCGTCGCGGTAGGCGCGGCGGCCCCAGGTGACGAACAGCAGGAAGCCGAGGCCGACCAGCCAGGAACCGAGCGACTGGGCGGCTTCGGCGGCGCCGTCGAGGGCGGCCGGTGCGCCGTCGAAGGCGGTGCCCGGCACCTCGCCCGTCAGCCACGCGCCGGCGACGCCGACCGTGCCGAGGAGGAGGGTGGCCCCGGCGAGCAGCCCGGCGAGGCCGGGGGCGGCGTCGGTGAGCCGGGCGGCGGCCCGGATCCGGGCGATGGTCCGGGTGCGGACCGGGTCGGGGCGCTCGTCGGCGTACTCGGCCTCGACGACCGGGGCGAGTCGCAGGGCCGCGACGGCGGTGCGGCCCGCCAGGTAGGCGACGGGCACCAGGAGGGTGAGCAGCACGGCCGGTATGGCGGCGGCCTGCCAGCTCAGCATGACGGGCGGGCCGGCCAGGGCGCCGCGGTCGAGGCCCGGGGCGGCGGGCGCGGCGAGCCAGTCGGCGACGCGCTGGGCGACGCCTCCGGCCATCAGGCCACCGAGGGCGCAGGCCAGCATCGCCACGGCGGGCCCGGCCAGGCCGCGCAGCGCGGTGCGGGGCGCGGGGGCACGGCGGTACAGGCGCACGGCGACGGCCGCGAGGGCGAGCACCAGGCAGCCCTGGGCGAGGGCGATGACCCCGAACGTGGCGTCGCCCGGCAGGGAGCCGCTCGACGTCCAGCCGGGCCGGGACCAGGAGGCGTAGAGGGCGGCGACGACGAGCAGCGCGGCGGCGGAGCCGGGCAGCCAGGTGATGAGGGTGCCGTCGAGGCGCTGGTCCAGGTGGCGTTCGCTGCGTCCGCGGCGGCACACCACGGCGGCGGCGGTGCAGCCGCCGGCGAGGAGGGCGCCTTCGACGCACCAGCCGAGGACGGCGAGCGGGGCGCTGTCGCCACCGCGGTCGTGGCGGGCGGCGGCCCCCGCGACGGCCGCGGCGACGGTCAGCAGCCCGGCGGCGGTGTGGGCGGCGCGCAGCCGGGCGACGAGGCGGCGGCCGTACCAGAACCCGGGGCGGCCCAGGGCGGGCCGGTCCCCGTGCGGAGGTTCGGTCGCCTCCCCCGCCCCGGGCCCGGCCTCGCCGCGGGGCGGGCGCTGGGACTCGTACGCGCTCCACGTGCGGTGCGACAGGTACCAGAGGAGGGCGACGAGGGCGGTCGGGACGAGGGCGGCGGCGGTGAGGCGGCGGCCGGGCTGGGACCACCAGCCGCCTTCGGCGGCGGCGAGGAAGGAGAGCCAGCCGCGGCCGCCGGTGCAGGCGGCGGTCCCCGCGCACTGCCACGCCACCAGGTCGAGGGCGACCTCGCAGGCGGCGGCGGTGAGGAGCACGGTGAGGGTGAGCGCGACGAGCCGGACGAGGACGCCGTAGAGGCGCACGGAGCCGCCGCGCCCGCCGGAGGCGGCCGGGCGCATCCAGTGGGCGAGGTTGACGACCATGAACGGCAGGAGCAGCAGCCACAGGGCGCGGGAGCCGTTGCCGGAGGTGAGGTTGGACCAGACGTACGCCTCGGGGACGGGACCGTCGCGGAACCGGTCGGGCCGGCTCTCGGCGTCCGCGTCGTCGGCGCGGCGGTACACGGCGGCCGTGCCGTCCCCGGTGACACGGACGGTGCGGGGGTCGTCGAGCATGCCCTGCGGGGTGGCTCCGCCGACGCCGTGCACGAGGAGTTCGAGCGCGGCGGCGGGGCTCCTCGCCTCCGGGTCTGCGCCGGGTGCGGCTTCCGGTGCGGTGGGGGGCACGGTGTTCCCTCCTGTGGGGAGCTGGTGAAAGCGGGTCACGGGAGCGGCGGTGCGGGGGGACGGAGGGGGCGGCGTGG
>NZ_MKXB01000034.1:22175-39455 GCF_001865245.1 Streptomyces sp. CC53
CGGGAACGGCGGTGCAGTGCGGCGGGTGCAGTGGCGTGCGGCGGGGCGTGCGGGTGGGGGTGCGCGACGTGCCGTGGCCGGCGGCTCCGGGCGGGCCGCCGCACGGCTCACCCGTAGTCTCCCCGCCGCCCGCCGGAGTGAAGCGCGTGGCAGGATGAGCAGGCTTGGCCAGCGGTGTTGCCGAACGATCACGGAAGGAACGGCCCTGGGGTGAGCGACAACCACAACCTCCTCGCGGAGCAGCGGCGCGCCCTGATCCTGGACGAGGTGCGGCGGCGGGGCGGGGCGCGGGTCAACGAGCTCACCCGCAAGCTGAACGTCTCCGACATGACGGTGCGTCGGGACCTGGACGCGCTGGCGCGGCAGGGCGTGGTCGAGAAGGTGCACGGCGGCGCCGTGCCCGTCCCGGAGACGGAGGCGCGGACGCACGAGCCGGGGTTCGAGGCCAAGTCGGCCCTGGCGCCCGGCGCGAAGGAGGACATCGCCCGGGTGGCGGCGGCGATGGCGGCGCCCGGCAGCGCGGTGGCCCTGTCGGGCGGTACGACCACGTACGCGGTGGCGCGGCACCTGCTGGAGGTGCCGGACCTGACGGTGGTGACGAACTCCGTGCGGGTGGCGGACGTGTTCCACGCGGCGAAGGCCGGTACGGCGACGGTGGTGCTGACGGGCGGGGTGCGGACGCCGTCGGACGCGCTGGTCGGGCCGGTCGCGGACCAGACGATCGGGACGCTCCGCTTCGACCTGCTGTTCCTGGGGGTGCACGGGGTGTCGGTGGATGCGGGCCTCTCGACGCCGAACCTGGCGGAGGCGGAGACGAACCGGCGGCTGATCCGGTCGGCGCGGCGCGTCGTCGTGGTCGCGGATCACACCAAGTGGGGGACGGTCGCGCTGGGTTCCTTCGCCCGGCTCGACGAGGTGGACACACTGGTGACGGACGGGGGCGCGCCCGACGCGGTGCGGGCGGAGATGGCGGAGCACCTGCCCGGCCTGGTCGTGGCGGGCGGGAACGGCAGCACGGACGAGAGGTAGGCCGCGATGGGTGTCTTCCGTGTGGAGCGGGTGACCGCACTGTCCCCGGACGAGGCGTGGCGGCGGATCACCGACTGGCGGGTGCAGGCGGCCCAGGTGCCGCTGACCCGGCTGGCGTCGGTGAGCCCGGGGCCGACGTGTGCGGGCACCCGCTTCACGATGCGGACGGGCGTGGGGCCCGTGGCCTTCGACGACCCGATGGCCGTCGTGCGGTGGGAGCCGCCCGAGGAGGCCGGCGGGACGCGGGGCGTGTGCCGGGTGGAGAAGTACGGCCGCGTCGTGGGCGGCTGGGCGGAGCTCACGGTGCGGGCCGAGGGGGCCGGCACCAGGGTGACGTGGGTCGAGGAGCTGCGCCCCTGGGGCGTTCCGGGGTGGTGCGACCCCCTGCTGGACGCGGGCGCCCGGCGGGTGTTCGGCCGGGCGCTGCGGCGGGTGCTCGACGGCGGGCGGGGCGCGCGTCGGCCGCCGGCCCGGGGGTGAGGCACGTCGCCGGGTGCCGGCCGCGCGACCGGCACCCGGGGCGGCGGGTCAGTCGGGCCAGGCGCCGGTGGCGAGGAACTCGTCGAGCGTGGCGCTGTACGGCTCGATGTCCAGCCCCTGTTCGGCCAGCCAGTCGTCCGAGTAGTACTTGTCCAGATAGCGTTCACCGGGGTCGCAGATGAGGGTGACGACGCTGCCCGTCTCCCCCCGGGCCACCATCTCCGCGACGATCTTCAGGGCGCTCCACAGGCCTGTGCCGGTGGAGCCGCCCGCCTTGCGGCCGATGGCGTTCTCCAGGGCCCGTACGGCGGCGACGCTGGCCGCGTCCGGGACCTTCATCATCCGGTCGATGGCGCCGGGGACGAAGCTGGGCTCCATGCGGGGGCGGCCGATGCCTTCGATGCGGGAGCCGCAGTCGCTCGCCGCGTCCGGGTCGTGCCTGGTCCAGCCGTCGAAGAAGCAGGAGTTCTCCGGGTCGGGCACGCAGACGCGGGTGTCGTACTGCATGTAGTGCACGTAGCGGGCGATGGTGGCGGAGGTGCCTCCGGTGCCGGCCGTGGCGACGATCCAGGCCGGTTCCGGGTACCGCTCCAGGCGGAGCTGCTGGTAGACGGACTCGGCGATGTTGTTGTTGCCCCGCCAGTCGGTGGCCCGCTCCGCGTAGGTGAACTGGTCCATGTAGTGGCCGCCGGTCTCGGCGGCGAGGGCGGCGGCCTCCTCGTACATCTTGCGGGAGTCGTCGACGAAGTGGCACCGCCCGCCGTGGAATTCGATGAGGCGGATCTTCTCCGGGCTGGTGGTGCGCGGCATCACGGCGATGAAGGGCACGCCGATGAGCTTGGCGAAGTACGCCTCGGAGACGGCGGTCGAGCCGCTGGACGCCTCGATGACCGGCTTTCCCGGGCGGATCCATCCGTTGCACAGGCCGTACAGGAACAGCGAGCGGGCGAGCCGGTGCTTGAGGCTGCCGGTGGGGTGCGTGGACTCGTCCTTGAGGTACAGGTCGATGCCCCACGCCTCGGGGAGCGGGAAGCGCAGGAGGTGGGTGTCGGCTGACCGGTTCGCGTCGGCCTGCACCTTCCGTACGGCTTCTTTCAGCCAGGTCCGGTACGCGGTGTCCGTGCGGTCCACGTCGACCGTCGCGGCCGCGACCGTGGGCCGCGCCGCGGACGCGGCTCCCGCGGCGGCCTCGGGGGCCGGCTCGGGCCGGTGATGGGTGGTGTTCACGCCCGGCGCTCCTCGCTGCTCGTCGTCCTCACGGTCCCCGCGCTCCTCATCCCGCTCTCCTGCCGCTCAGGGCCCTCGCTGCCACAGGGGGCCTCGCTGCTGAACATACAGCCCTCACCTGGGCAAACGATGACTTTGATGACGCATAGGCTTGGCTTGCAGGCGGGGGCCGCCGGGACTCTGGTGCGACGGCGGCCCGTTGTGCAGACTGGCGGCGGACAACCGGTGCGAAGGGGGCGGCGGACGTATGGCGGAACCCGACTTCAGTGCCCGGGGCGTGCGGATCGAACGCTGGCCGCGCTCCCTCACGAGGGCCGGCGAGGTCAGGATCGAGGACGGCCGGCTGGCTCTGCTGACCAGCTACGGCCGCGAGATCGACAGCGCTCCCGTGGGCACGGTCAGGGCGGGCCGCCCCTGGTTCGCGGCGCCCGGTGCCGCCGTGGCGACGCTGAACGGCACGCGGTACCGGCTGACGCTGGACGGCCGCGACCGGGACGGCGCCGAGGACCGCGCCGCCGACGCCGCCCGGGAGGGGCTCTGCCGCCGCTTCCTGGACGCCCTGCGGAGGGCCCGGGGCAACCGCGCCTGACGGGGCGTCGGCCGCCGCGAGTTGCGAAGCGGTCACGTCTGGTCCACGCTGGATTGACATCACTCAGGGTGCATGGGCGGTAACGCTGTGACCCAGCCCGCCGTACCGCGAGCCAGCCCACCACTGGATCCGATCTCCGTCTTCTTCCGGACCTACTTCGGGGAGTCGCAGCGTGATCAGCCAGGCAAGCAGAAGGCAGTGCACGGTAGAGCTCCAGGCCCTCCCGTGGCGGATCCGTCAGGTCCGCAGGATCGTGTCGGCGCAGCTGCGCTACTGGAACCTCGACTGCCTGATCGACAGAGCGGCGCTCGGCGTCACCGAGTTGCTGACCAACGTCCACCAGCACGCCCGACCGGACAAGGTGTGCACGGTCGAGATCTCCTTCGCGCTCGACCGCTTGACGGTCTCCGTCCACGACCACGATCCCCGCCTCCCCGTCCTCGACCGCTCCCCCGCGGCACGGGACCCGCTCGCCACGTCGGGGCGCGGCCTCGCACTGATCGAAGCGGTGAGCGAGAGCTGGGGGGCGCAGCCACAGGGCGATTCGGGGAAGGTCGTGTGGTTCACCCTCCCCGCGCCCTCGGACACGCCGGTCGACCCGGCGCCCGTGTCCGGGCGTGCGGCGCCCGCGTCCTTCCGCACGTCCGCGAGCCCCGCGGCGCCGCCGTCGGCGCCTGCGCCCGAATACGTGGTGGCGGCCGCCCCGGTGCCGGTCCCCGGCTGATCGGCGCTCCCGACGGCGGGGCCCTGCCGACATCCCTGTACCTACTGGTATGTACAGTGACCGCGTGAAGGCATCGGAGCGGCTGGTCGAGGCCGCACAGGACCTGCTGTGGGAGCGGGGGTACGTCGGGACGAGCCCGCGCGCCATCCAGCAGCGGGCGGGCGCCGGCCAGGGCAGCATGTACCACCACTTCGCCGGGAAGCCCGCCCTCGCACTGGCCGCCATCCGGCGCTCCGCGCAGGAGCTCCGGGCGGCGGCCGAAGCGGCGCTGGGCGGCGGCGGCACGGCGTACGGGCGCATCGAGGCGTATCTGCTGCGGGAACGCGACGTGTTGCGCGGCTGCCCGCTGGGCCGGTTGGCGATGGACCCGGACGTGGTCGCCGACGACGCGCTGCGGGCACCGGTCGACGAGACGCTGGACTGGCTGCGGGCGCGGCTCGCCGGCATCGTCCAGGAAGGCGTCGACCGCGGGGAGTTCGCCACGGGACTGGACCCGCGGCACACCGCGGCGACGATCGTGGCGGTGGGGCAGGGCGGCTACGTGCTGGCACGCGCGGCCGGAGACGCGGCGGCGTTCGACACCGCGGCGCGCGGCCTGCTCGCCCTGCTCGCCCCGGGCGGCCGGGCGACGGCGGACACCCGGGGGAAGCACGCACGGACGGAGGCCGCGGACGCGGCGAGCGAAGAGGGGGACGCCTGAGATGCAGGCGATGCAGTACGAGATCACGCTGCCGGCCGACTACGACATGGGGATCATCCGGCACCGCGTGGCGACGCGCGGCCACCTCCTCGACGACTTCCCCGGACTCGGGGTGAAGGCGTACCTCATGCGGGAGCGCGGCGTGGCCGGGTCGCCCGTGAACCAGTACGCGCCGTTCTACCTGTGGGCTGAGCCCGAGGGCATGAACGCGTTCCTGTGGGGCCCCGGCTTCCAGGGCATCGTGGACGACTTCGGGCGGCCCCGGGTGCTGCACTGGGCCGGCGCCGCGTACGGGGAGGGCGCGGCGGCCGGATCGGTGCCCCGTACGGCGGTGCGGCGCCGGGAGCCGGTGCCGGCAGGCGTGCGGCCCGCCGAAGCGGTCGAGCGGGCGACCGCCGCGCACGAGCGGCTCGTACGGAAGGACGGCGTGGTGGCGGCCGCGGTCGCCGTGGACCCGCACGCCTGGGAGCTGCTGACGTTCAGCCTGCTGGCCGGCGAGTGCGCTCCGGAGGACGCGGCGGGCGAGGTGTTCCAGGTGCTGCACGTGTCACAGCCGGAGCGCGCCCGGCTGCGCCGGGGCCGCCACTGGTGACGACACGCCCGGACCCGCACGACACGTCCGTGCTCCGACGCGGGGGCGCCGTCCTGCCGGGCGCCGGCTCCGCCGCCTCCCGCCTGCGCGGCGCGGCGAGTCGAGGCGCCTCCGAGGGGGCCTCGCTCACCGGCTCGGCGGCTACACCCGCGAGGCCGTGGCCAGGGCTCCGAGCGGGTCGTCCAGCACCGGCTGCCAGGCCAGTTCGGCGGCGCCCGCCAGGCTGTTGTGGGGCAGCGTGCAGCCGAGGATCGGCACCCCGCCGCTGCGGCCCCACAGGCTGCGGTCGGCGACCACGGCCCGCAGCCGCTCCGGATCGGCGGCCAGGAGCTCGCGGTGCAGGCCGCCCAGGATGATGCGGTCCGGGTTGAGGATGTTGACCAGCCCCGCCAGCCCCAGACCGAGCCGGTCGACGAGCTCCTCGACGGCGGCCCGGACCGACGGGTCCCGCGGCTCGTCGCGCAGCAGGTCGCGGGCCTGTTGGAGGAGCGACACCTCCGGGCCCGGCGTGCGGCCCGCCGCGGTGAGGAAGGCCAGGGGGTCCGTCTCGACGTCCAGGCAGCCGCGGCTGCCGCAGTGGCACGGCCGGCCCTCCGGGCGGACCGTGAGGTGGCCGACTTCCAGGGCGAGACCCGAGCTGCCCGTGTGGAGCCGCCCGTCCAGGACCAGTGCCCCGCCGACGCCCCGGTGCCCGGTGGCGACGCACAGCAGGTGCTGGGCACCGCGCCCGGCACCGTGGCGGTGCTCGGCGAGGGCGGTGAGGTTCACGTCGTTCCCGGCGAAGGCGGGCCCCTCGATGCCGGCGTCCCGTACGAGGTCCGCGAAGACCTGCCGGACGGGCGCCCCGGGCGGCCAGGCGAGGTGCAGCGGGTTGAGGGCGGTGCCCTCGGGCTCGGCCACGGCGGACGGGACGGCCAGGCCCGCTCCGACGCAGCGGCGGCCGCTGTCGTGCAGCAGCCGCGCACCGACGGCGACGACCGCTTCGAGCACCTGGGCCGGGTCGGCGGTGACCTCCACGCAGCCGGGCGCGGTCGCCACGATGCGCCCGCCGAGTCCGACCAATGCGGCGCGGAAGCCGTCGGCGTGGATCTGGGCGGCGAGGGCGACGGGGCCGTGCTCGTCCACGGTGAGCCGGTGCGAGGGGCGGCCCTGGGCGCCGGCGCCCGCGCCGGGGCGGGCGTCGACGCGGATGAGCCCGAGGGCCTCCAGTTCGGCGGCGACGGCGCCTGCGGTGGCCCGGGTGACGCCGAGTTCGGCGGTGAGCACGGCCCGTGTGGGCGCCCGCCCCGTGTGCACCAGTTCCAAGGCGGGGCCGAGGGCGCTGCGGCCCCTGTCCAGCCGTGTCCGGGTCGTCGTCGCCTTGCCGTTCATGCCGGTGAGTCTCCCATGATCCTGCGGTCCGGCCGCCCCGGTGCGCTGTTTCGCCGGTCCCTGGACGGGTACTGCGGGCAGCGGTGGCGCAGGACCGTACCGACGACGGCAGGGTGAGGGAGGCGCCATGTCACCCTCGGGCGACACAGGACGGCACGAGACCGTGCGGGAGCTGCTCGGCACCCACGGCGGGACGTACGCCCGGCAGGCCGGGATCCGGCTGAGGGACACCCCGCAGCCGCTGTACCAGCTGCTGGTGCTGGCGCATCTGATGTCCGCGAGGATCCGCGCGGACGTCGCCGTGGCCGCGGCGCGGGCGCTGTTCGACGCGGGACTGAAGGACGCCCGGCACATGCGGGACGCGACGTGGCAGGAGCGGGTGGACGCGCTCGGCGCGGGTGGATACCGGCGTTACGACGAGCGGACCTCCACGCAGCTGGGGCGTGCGGCGCAGCTCGTGCTGGACGAGTACGGCGGCGATCTGCGGCGGATGCACCGGGACGCGGGAGACGATCCGGAGCGCCTGCGCGGGCTGCTCCAGGAGGTGCCCGGGATCGGGCCCGCCGGGGCGGACATCTTCCTGCGGGAGGCGCAGGGCGTGTGGCCGGAGCTGGCGCCCTACCTCGACGGAAGGACGCTCGACGGGGCCCGGCGACTGGGGCTGCCCGCGGACCGGGACGAGCTGTCCGGCCTCGTCGACCGGGACGAACTGCCCTCCCTGGCCGCCGCGCTGGTGCGTGCGGCACTCGACCGGCACGTGGTGGAGGACGTGCGCGGGCAGCGGGAGCACGGCGGCGGGCGGCGGGGCGGGGACGGGAGGAGACCGCGCGCCGCGGGGCAGCAGCGGAAGGCCTGAGCGACGGACGGCCACGCGGATGTCCGGCCGCCCGCCAGGGGCGGCAGCCCGAGCAGGAGGCGGCGAGGAGGAGAGGGAGGAGGCCCGGAAGCGGCAGCCGAGAAGAGACGGAGGATTCGGGGCACCGACGGCCGAGGAGGGACGGGACAGGAACCCCGGAACGCCCGACAGCCGGAGGGAGGCAAGGCCCTCCGGAAGCGCCGACAGCCGAGGAGAGGCGGAGAGGGACAGCGCCGTGCGGGCGTCACGCCCGGCGGCACGCACGACACTCAGGGAGGATCCGGATGAGCACCCCCGACCGCGGCGACCTGCCGCTGCCCGACTACGACCAGTTGCCCGCGGGCTCTCTTGAGCACCGCATCCGCTCCCTGCGCTCGGACGAGGTCGCGCGGCTGCTGAAGTACGAGCACGAACACGCCGACCGGCCGCCGGTCGTGCAGCTCCTCGCGTCGCGCAAGCGGCAGTTGGAGGAGGGCGCGCAGCCGTCGGGCGGCGACCCCGGGGCCTACCGGCCGGAGCAGTCGCAGCGGGGCCGGGGCGGGTCGCCGGTGTCGCCGGCCACGTCGCCCGAGCCGTCGAGTCCCCCGCCGCACGGCACGCCGGACCAGCGGGGCAAGCCGAAGGGCAACCGCACGGTGTGAGGCGTGCGCACGCCGATTTGGAGCGGGGCGCGGGGATCCCTATCCTGAGTTTGTGCCGCCACTAAACAAACTCGCTCCCCCGCGCTCCGCCGCACCCCTGCAGACCGCCCCCGACACGCCCCGCGACCTGCGCGGACTGCGCACCGCCCTCACCCTCTTCTTCGCGCTGGACGGCTTCCTCTTCGCCGGTTGGGTCGTCCGCATCCCCGCGATCAAGCAGCAGACCGGTGCGAGCGAGAGCGATCTCGGCCTCGCCCTGCTCGGCGTCTCCGCGGGCGCGGTCGTCACCATGACCCTCACCGGCCGGCTCTGCCGCCGCTTCGGCAGCCACCCCGTGACGGTGGCCGCGGCCGTCCTGCTCTGCCTCGGCATCGCCCTGCCGCCGCTGACCCACTCGGTGGCGGCGCTCGGGCTGGTCCTGCTGGTGTTCGGCACGGCGTACGGAGCCGTCAACGTCGCCATGAACAGCGCCGCCGTCGATCTGGTGACCGCCCTGCGGCGGCCCGTGATGCCGGCCTTCCACGCCGCGTTCAGCCTGGGCGGCATGCTCGGCGCGGGGATCGGCGGGCTGGTCGCGGGCCATCTGTCGCCGACCGTCCACCTCCTCGGTCTGACCGTCGCCGGCCTGCTGCTGACCGCGGTGGCCGGCCCGGCCCTCCTGCGGCACCCCTCCCCCGCCCGCCCGGGGACACCGGCGCGACCCGGGGGCGCCGGACGCGCACCCCTCGACCGCCGCTCGCGTCGGCTCGTCACCGTCTTCGGTGTGATCGCCCTGTGCACCGCGTACGGCGAGGGCGCCCTCGCTGACTGGGGCGCCCTGCACCTCACGCAGGACCTGGGTGCCCACCCGGGCCTCGCAGCGGCCGGCTACGCGCTGTTCGCCCTCGCGATGACGGCCGGCCGGCTGTCCGGTACGGCGATGCTGGAGCGGCTGGGCCAGACCCGCACCCTCGTGGCGGGCGGCTCCGCGGCGGCCGTGGGCATGTTCCTGGGCGCCCTCGCACCGACCGTGTGGCTGGCGCTGCTGGGCTTCGCCGTCACCGGGCTCGGCCTGGCGAACATCTTTCCCGTGGCCGTGGACCGCGCCGGCGCGCTCGCCGGGCCCACCGGCGTGGCCGCCGCCTCCACGCTGGGCTACGGCGGCATGCTGCTGGGCCCGCCGGTGATCGGCTTCCTCGCCGACTGGTACTCGCTGCCGGTGGCCCTGACGACCGTGGCGGTCCTCGCGGCGGGCGCGGCCGTCATCGGCTACGGCACCCGCGGCACGGCGCACGGCGGGCCGCAGCACGGTTGAGGGCAGGGGCCCCCTGCCTGGCAGAATCCCGGCATGGACATTGCCGAGCACATCAAGTACCTGACGCTTGAGGGCCAGTTGCTGGCCGACGCAGCGGAACAGGCCGGGCCGGACGCCGAGGTCCCCACCTGCCCGGGCTGGCACGTGCGGGACCTGCTCAGGCACACCGGCATGGTGCACCGCTGGGCCACCGCCTTCGTCGCCGAGGGGCACACCGCGTTCCGCGCGGGCGCGGGGGAGCCCGACCTGGACGGCGAACCGCTGCTGGCGTGGTTCCGCGAGGGCCACGGCGCCCTCGTCACGGCGCTGACGGAGGCACCGGGCACCCTGGAGTGCTGGACGTTCCTGCCCGCGCCGTCGCCCCTGGCGTTCTGGGCCCGCCGCCAGGCGCACGAGACGACCGTGCACCGCGTCGACGCGGAGTCCGCGCTGGGGCTCGTGGCCGGCCGCTCCCCGCTGGACGCCCGGCTGGCCGCGGACGGCGTGGACGAGCTGCTGTGCGGCTTCCACGCCCGGGAGAAGAGCCGCGTTCGCACGGACCGCCCCGGCACCCTGCGGGTCCGCGCGACCGACACGGGGGACGTCTGGACCGTACGGCTGTCGACGGAGGCCCCGCGCACGACACGGGACGCCGAGGGCCCGGCGGACTGCGAGCTCAGCGGCCCCGCCGAGGCCCTGCACCTGACCCTGTGGAACCGCATCAGGCCGGGTTCCCCCGCGGTGGCACTCACCGGGGACGAGCGCCTGGTGCGGCTGTGGCGCGAGACGTCGGCGGTCACGTGGTGAGGGCGCGGCGCGTCGGCCCAGGACATCCGTGCGGTGAGGGGCCGGAACGCGCGGCAGCCGGCCCCGTCACGGCGGGCGTACACCGGTGCGGTGACGCAGGGCCCGGCACGGAAGGGCGGCCCGGTGCGGTGATCGGCGATGCGCGGCAGGCCCGACGGGACGCCGCCACCGTGGAGATCGGCTTCGCGGTGTGCACCGGGGCACTGCTCGCCGGTGCGCTCTTCTGTCTCGTCGGGGCCCCGGCGCTGCTCCTCGACCTGGACGGCGGCACCGAGCGCGCCGTGGTGGCCGCGGCGTGGACAGCGGCCACGGCGGGCTTCGCACTCCGGGTGGCGCGGGTGCTGTGGAGGTTCACCCGCGCGGGTGCGGGTTCGCCGGTGGCGGGCCCGCCCGGGCCCGCCTCCACCGCGTCCGCCGCCGACCGTCCGGACGGAACGGGCGAGGCCCTGTAGGGGCCTCCCTCCAGGGGGCCGTTCCGCAGCCGACCCGGCGAGCCGGCCCCTGCGCACGGCGCCCCCTCTCGGGCGTGACCGGTGGCGGGCGGAGCCGTACGGCGCCTGCCGTCGGCGCCGTACCACCGCCGGGCGCCGTTCCCTCCGAGCCGCCGCGCAGCCCCGTCCCGCGGCCGGTTCAGTCCGCGTCCCCGCGCAGCCCCACCTCCCGGCCGATGCGGGCCGCGGCGGCGTGGAAGAACGTCTCGCGTTCCTCCACGACCCCGTGGAAGTGGCCGAACACCTCGAACGAGATGAGCCCGAAGAGCTGTGCCCAGGCGCCGACGAGCGCGTGCACGAGGGCGGGCGGCAGGTGGTCGCCGGCGCCGGCGCCGGCCGTGAGTCCGGCGGTCATCCGCCGGGCCTCCGCACCGAGCGCGGCGGGCAGCGGCGGGGGCGCGACGGCCCCCGCGCGGTGGGCGTCGCGGACGACGGCGACGAGGGCGAGGGCGACACGGGCTGCCGGCGCCACGGTGTCGCGGGGTGCGGTGTAGCCGGGCACCGGGGAGCCGTACAGCAGCGCGTACTCGTGGGGGTGGGCGACGGCCCAGGACCGTGCGGCGGCGCAGACGGCCGTCCAGCGGGCCACCGGGTCGGCGGTGGGCGGAGTGGCTTCCAGGGCCGCTTCGGCAGCGGCGCCGAGGGCGTCGTACGCATCGACGATGAGCGCGGTGAGCAGGTCGTCGCGGCTGGGGAAGTACCGGTAGAGCGCGGAGGAGACCATGCCCAGCGCGCGGGCGACGGCCCGCAGGGACAGCTTGGCGGCGCCCTCGGCGGCGAGCTGCCGGCGTGCCTCGTCCTTGATGGCGGCGGTGATCTCGGCCCGCGCCCGGGCCCGCGCCCCCTGCACGGAGGGCGCTGCGGAGATCATGCGGGGTGCGCGGTTCGTGGTCATGGCGGCCAGTGTGCCACGCCTTCGTGAGCACCGCACCAAAGCAAGAGCGGTGCTCTTGAAAAGAGGCACCCACGCGAGGCATACTGCTCCACAGAGAGAGCAGTGCTCTCCCGCTCCCGCTTCGGCCCCGCTCCCGGAGGTCCCGCCATGTCCGCACAGCCGCTGCACGTGAAGAAGCCCGGCTGGTTCACGGTCCACGTGCTCAACCGGTTCGTGGCCTGGCTGACCCGTCGCGGAGTCAGCGTGTGGGGCTCACGTGTCCTCGCCGTACGCGGCAGGAAGTCGGGCGAGTGGCGGCGCACCCCCGTCAACCTGCTCACCCTCGACGGCGTCCAGTACCTCGTGGCGCCGCGTGGGCACGTCCAGTGGACCCGGAACATGCGCGCCGCGGGCGGCGGGGAGCTGCACCTGGGCAAGCAGGTGCAGCCGTTCACCGCGGAGGAGGTCGGCGACGACGACAAGCCGCCGGTGCTGCGCGCCTACCTGCGGCGGTGGAAGGCGGAGGTGGGGGTGTTCTTCGGGGGTGCGGGGCCCGATTCGACGGACGAGGAGCTGCGGGCGATCGCACCCCGGCACCCGGTCTTCCGCATCACGCCGACCTGATCGCACCGCCGACCTGATCGCACCGCCGGGCAGACCACACCGCCGGACGGACCACACCGCCGGTCGGACCACACCGCCGGACGGGTTTCGGCGCCGGTCGGGCTTCGGCGCCGGACGGGTTTCAGCGCCGGTCGGACCAGTGGCGCCGGCAGGGCCGGCGCCGAACTGCCCACGCCGCCGGGCCGACCCGTGTCACCGGGCGGGGCGCACCGCCGATCCGACCACTGCCGGGCCGGTCGACGGCCCGTACGGCCCCGGCACCTTGGACATCCGGCACAGTCCGGTCCCGTCGGGTGGAACCGGACGGGGCGGCGCCGGTCCGTCACGCACCGGCCGGTCCGCTCACTCCCCCTGCCGCACCCCCCGGCCGGCCTCGGGGCGCTCCGCTTCGGGGCCCGGGAGCGGCTGCTCCTCCTCGGGCACGGGCCGCTCCGCGGCCTCGCGGCGGTCCAGCGCCTCGACGGCACGCCGGGCCAGGGCGCTGTTGCGCACCATCCCGCCCAGCGTCGAGGTGCCCCGCGTCACGTCGGTGAACGCCCGCCAGGCGGGCCGCCATCCGGTGATAACCGCGTGCAGCAGCCCGGGGCGCCGCGCGAAGAAGCCGAGCATGCGCCGGCCCACGGCCATCTCGACGCCCAGCCCCGCCTTGATCGCGAAGGCGTAGTTCAGGGCCTGCCTGCGCGCGTCCACCGCGTCGTGCGCCTCCGCGATCCGCACCGCCCACTCGCCGGCGAGGCGGCCGGAGCGCAGTGCGAAGGAGATGCCCTCGCGGGTCCACGGCTCCAGCAGTCCCGCCGCGTCGCCGCAGACGACGACCCGGCCGCGGGAGAGGGGCGAGTCGTCGGTCCGGCAGCGCGTCAAGTGCCCGGACGACAGGGACGGTTCGAAGCCGGCCAGGCCGAGCCGGGCCACGAAGTCGTCCATGTACCGCTTGGTGGCGGCGCCTTCACCGCGGTGCGCGATCACGCCGACGGTGAGGGTGTCGCCCTTCGGGAACACCCAGCCGTAACTGCCCGGCAGGGGGCCCCAGTCGATGAGGACGCGGCCGGCCCAGTCCTCCGCCACCGGCGGCGGCACGGGGATCTCCGCCTCCAGCCCGAGGTCCACCTGGTCCAGTCTGACCCCGACGTGCGCTCCTATCCGGCTGGCGCTGCCGTCCGCGCCGACCACGGCCCGCGCCAGGACGGTCTCGCCGTCGGCGAGCACGACGGCGACCGTGCGCCGGTCGGGTACGGCCGGCCCGTGCTGCTCCACCCGGGCCACGGTGGCGCCGGTGCGCAGCTCGGCCCCGGCCTTCCGGGCGTGCTCCACGATCCGGGCGTCGAAGTCGGGCCGGTTGACGAGGCCGAACAGCATCCGCTTGGCGCGGCGGGTGCGGGCGAACCGGCCGTTCAGCGAGAACGTCACGGCGTGCACCCGGTCGCGCAGCGGCAGCTCGAAACCGGGCGGGAGCGCGTCGCGGGAGGGGCCGATGATGCCGCCGCCGCAGGTCTTGTAGCGGGGCAGCTCCGCCTTCTCCAGGAGCAGGACGCGGCGCCCGGTGACGGCCGCGGCGTAGGCCGCCGAAGCTCCCGCGGGACCTGCGCCGACCACGACGACGTCCCACACGTCGGGCGGACCGGGCCGCTCTTCGGCGGACCCGCCCGGGTCGGCCCCGGGGGCCGTGGCGGGGTCGCCGGTCAGCCCGCGCGGCTCCCCGGCACCCGGGTCGCCGCCGTTCCGGGCCTCCCGGTGCCGCCGCCCGGCGTCCGGCGCGTCCGCGTCACGGTCCTCGGCATGCGGGTGCTGCGGGGCGGGCCCGGGTGCGGCCGACGGTCCGGCGGCCGGCCCTCCCCCGTGGGCCTCCCCGCCGACCGGCCCGACGACGCCCGGCCCGACGGCACCGGGCTCGACGGCGGCGGGCCCGACGGCTGCGGGCCCACCGGGAGCCTGCGCGGCGGCTCCCCGTTCACGGCGCTCCGCCACACCGTCCTCCGCCCGACCGGCCCCCGGCCGGTCGGTGTCTCCGCGGGAGGCACCCTGCGCGTCGGCGCCCGACCCGGCGGCGCCGGGCTCGTCGGTGTCTCGGCGGGCAGCCCCCTGCCGGTCGGCGCCCGACCGGGCGGTGCCCGGCTGGTCGGTGCCCGGCTGGTCGGTGGCCCGGGCGGGGACGGTCCGCCGGTCGCTTCCGGTCGGCGCGGAGCCGGGGCCTGCGGAGCCGGACGCCGCGGCGTCGGTGCGTGCGGAGCCGGGTCGCGCGGTCGCGCCGTCCTCCGGGTCGGCGGCCGCGGAAGGGGGCTCCGCTGCCGGCGGGGCCGCAGGCCCGACCTCCGGGTTCCGCGCGGCCGCACCCCTGCTGGTCGCGTTCTCGTCGTCTGTGCTCTCAGCCGCTGCGTTCTCGCTGCTCACGATGTGCTGCTGCTCCTGATCCCGATGATCCAGACCGTGTCCCAAGCTCTCGATCGCATCCTACGGCGCCGGCCGCGAGCATCCCTGTGGGAGGATCGAACCGGCGTTCGCGGCGCACCGGCAGCAACGCCGACCCCAGCAACACGTCGTGACACCGTCGCACCCACGAGGAGCGTGCCCCATGACCGCCGCCGACCCGATGGTCGATCAGCTCGCCGAGCCCGTCGCCGCCACCGTGGCGTCGCTGATGCCCCGCGCCAAGGCGGAACTCACCGAGCTGGTGGCGTTCCGGTCGGTCGCCGATCCGGCCGTCTTCCCGCGCAGCGAGTGCGAGGCCGCCGCGGCCTGGGTGGCGGACGCCCTGCGCGCGGAGGGCTTCACGGACGTCGCGCTGCTCGACACCCCGGACGGCAGTCAGTCGGTGTACGGCCATCTGCCCGGCCCGGTCGGCGCGCCCACCGTCCTGCTGTACGCGCACTACGACGTGCAGCCGCCGCTGGACGTCGCGGCCTGGGACAGCCCGCCGTTCGAGCTGACGGAGCGGGACGGCCGCTGGTACGGGCGCGGCGCCGCCGACTGCAAGGGCGGCTTCCTCATGCACCTGCTGGCGCTGCGCGCACTGAAGGCGAACGGCGGTGTACCGGTCGGCGTCAAGGTGATCGTGGAGGGCTCGGAGGAGCAGGGCACCGGCGGCCTGGAGCGGTACGTGGAGGAGCACCCCGAGCTGCTGACCGCCGACGCGATCGTGATCGGCGACACCGGCAACTTCCGGGCGGGCCTGCCGACGGTCACCTCGACGCTGCGCGGGATGACGATGCTGCGGGTCCAGGTGGACACGCTGGCGGGCAACCTGCACTCCGGGCAGTTCGGCGGCGCCGCACCGGACGCGCTGGCCGCGCTCATCCGCGTCCTGGACTCGCTGCGCGCGGAGGACGGTTCGACCACCGTCGACGGGCTGGCGGCGGACGCGGCCTGGGACGGGCTCCAGTACGACGAGGAGGAGTTCCGCCAGGATGCGCGGGTCCTGGACGGTGTGGGTCTGATCGGCTCCGGCACGGTCGCGGACCGGCTGTGGGCGCGGCCCGCCGTCACCGTGATCGGCATCGACTGCCCGCCGTGCGTCGGGGCGACCCCGTCCGTGCAGGCGTCCGCGCGCGCCCAGATCAGCCTGCGGGTGCCCGCCGGGCAGGACGCGGCGGAGGCGACGAAGCTGCTCACCGCCCACCTCCAGGCGCACGCCCCGTGGGGGGCGCGGGTGACGGTCGAGCAGGTCGGGCAGGGCCAGCCCTTCCGGGCGGACGTGGCCAGCCCGGCCTACCGCGCGATGGGCGAGGCGCTGCGGGCGGCCTACCCGGGGCGGGAGATGCAGGCGGCGGGCATGGGCGGGTCGATCCCGCTGTGCAACACGCTGGCCGCGCTGTACCCGGAGGCGGAGATGCTGCTGATCGGGCTGAGCGAACCGGAGGCGCAGATCCACGCGGTGAACGAGAGCGTGTCGCCGGACGAGCTGGAGCGCATGTCCGTGGCGGAGGCGCTGTTCCTGCTGTACTACGCACGGTCGCGGCAGAACTGACGGACCGGGCCGCTCGCGGCGCCCCCGGGTGCCTCACGTGCGGCCCCCCTCACCCGGCCTCGGCTCGTGCCGGGGCCGGGCCTGCAAGCCCTTCGGCCGCGAGGGGCCCGTCGGCAGCCGGCGGGGACCCGCACCCGGCCGTGCCGGCAGGCACCCGGGACCTACGCCGGCCCCACCGGGACACCCGCCTCCAGGTTCAGCACCGTGCCCCGCTCGCGCGCCCTGAGCGCCCAGCGCAGCCGTTCGTACCGTACGGGCGGCAGCATCCCGGCCGCCTCCTCCTCGCTGGCGAACCGCCAACCGCGCAGCTCGGAACCGGGCAGCAGCACCCGGTCGGACTGGGCGCTGGTGAGGCGGCCGCCGTCGAAGAGGAGCCGCAGCCCGCCGTACCGTGGCGGGGCGGGCGGCTCCCAGTCGACGACCAGGAGCCGCGGCACGGCGCCGAGCTCCAGGCCGGTCTCCTCCGCGACCTCGCGCATCGCCGCGCGGGCCGGGGCCTCCCCCCGCTCCACGACACCGCCCGGGAACTCCCAACCCGGCTTGTAGGTCGGGTCCACGAGCAGGACGCGGTCCTGGTCGTCGAAGAGCAGCACGCCCGCGGCGAGCGTCTCTCCGGTCGGCTCCGGGGTCTGCACGATGCCGCAGACACCGGCCGCGCCGGTGCGCACCGCGTCGGCGATGGCCTTGGCCGTGGCCTCCGGCGTGAGGGAGCCGTTGTCCACGGCGTACGCGTCGGCAGCCAGCCAGCCGTCGAGCGCGGCCCGGTACGGCGCGACGCGGTCCTCCGCCCACCGGCGCGCCCGCTCGCTGCCCGCCGGGGCGTCCGGGGCGTCCTCGCGGGCGGCGATCCGTGCGCGCAGGATCGTTTCGTCTTGGGTGAGGACGATATGGCGGACGGTGATCCGGCGGGCGGCGAGGCCACCGAAGATCTCGTCGCGGTGCTCCTGGCGGAGCACGGTCATCGGCACCACGAGCACCCCGCCCACCTCGGCGAGCACGGCGGCGGCGGTGTCGACGACCAGGCGCCTCCAGATCGGCAGG
>NZ_MKXB01000034.1:39737-42723 GCF_001865245.1 Streptomyces sp. CC53
CCGGGCAGCGCGGCACCGACCAGTTCCGGGTCGTACAACGTGCTGTTCGGGATCAGGTCGACCAGTTCGCGTGCGGCACTGGTCTTGCCGGCACCGAACGCACCGTTGATCCAGACGATCACGGTTCCCCCTCCTCCGTAGGCCCCGTCGGCCCCCTGTGGACTGCCCGCACCCCCCTGCCACGGAAACCCGTCGCCACCGGGCGCATGGTCGTAACGCCCGGGGAACCGCCGCTTTGCGCACCGGGGGCACGTACGCGTACAGGTGGTGAAGCGCCGCACGGCTGGCCGAAACCCCGCGTAGGGCGCGCGGCCCGCCCGTGGGGGCCGCGGGGTCACCGGGGGGCGAGGACGATCCAGACCGGGCCGGGCGCGAAGGGGAGCGGTTCGCCGGAATCCCCGGTGAACGTGGTTCCGTCCGTTGCGGAGGGGCGGCTCCAGCGGGCGTCGTAGCTCTTCCCGTCCCGCAGGACCACGGCGCTGCCCGAACCGACGGTCTCCGTGTAGGGGGTGACGTTCCCGCCACGGTCCTGGTAGTCGGACGGACGGACGGTGACGTGCTGCACGACGACCGTGGGTGCGCCGACGCGCTCCCCGCCGGTGGTCCGCGCGGCGGTGCCGTCCATGCTGACGAGCCACCGCTTCTCGGCGGCGGACCAGGCGAAGCCGTACCGCGCCGCCGGGAAGCCGACGGCGTACGACTCCGTGGGCCGGCCGCCTTCCGGGGCGGCCCCGAACCGGAATCCGATGTCCTGCGGCAGGTCGGCGCCGGGCGCGGCGGCGAGGGCCTTCTCGGGCACCACGTACAGGTTGTGCGGGGCCGGCCTGGACGGGTCCCGGACGTAGGCGGCCGGCGCCTCCTCCGGGGGCAGCGGGAACAGCGGGGCGTCCTCGATGAGCGGCTTGAGCGCGCTCTGCACGCCCGAGTAGGCGAGTGCGGGCCGCCCGAACTGGCGCAGCAGTTCCACGTCCGACTCCCGGGCGCTGCGCACCGGCCCCACCCGGGGCGGGTCCTGCGACGCGTACACGGCGAGCAGCCGGGTCAGGCCGCCCTCGACCTGTTCGACGTACACGAGGTCGGCGGCCTCCAGGCCGGTGTGGGGTCGTGCGGGCCGCACGTTGTCGATCTTGACGGCGAGGACGGGTCCGAGACGCCCCGGAAGCCCCGTGAACGGGGAGAGCCCGTCGGGGGTCGCCTCGGGCGTGGTCGCAGCCGTGTCCTGCGGGCTGGCGGGGGTACGGGACGCCTGGTCGGTGGTTGTGCACCCGGCGAGCCCCAGGACGAGCGCCATCACCAGGGCTGCCACCGCGGCGGTGACGAGCCCCAGTGGTCCGCGCGTGCTCCGTGCAGCCATCCCTGTGACTCCCACGTCCAGTGCATCACGCCCCCGCACCCGCCGCACGACGTGCCGCGTCGGGCGCCCGGGCCCCGCGGGGCACCGGGTCCACCCCGACGGCCTCGTGAAGCGCCGTTGGGATGACACCCGGCGGCGGCGCACGGCGCGGCTGAGGGCGGCGGACGCGCACGGACGCGCCCCGATACCCGGCCGGGAGTCACCTCGCCGGACGAGGCACCCCGGAGGCGCCGGCCCGGAGGCACCCACGCGCAGCGCCCGAGGGCAGGGCCGAGCCACCGCACTCCGGCGGGCGACTCATGGCCGGGGGCGGTCACCCTTCCCGGATGACGCCGGAGGGCAGGCGCAGGCGGCAGGGCACAACCGCCCGGTCGGCGGAGGGTGCCGGACCGGCGCGCCCAGCGGTTGCCGTGGTCTCGGTCGGTCATCGGTCGTCGCTCCCGCGGGGGTCACGGCGGCGTGTGCCGCCCCTGCGGCAGCGGGCCGTCGCACCAGAACCCGCGCGGGTGTCCGTGAGGCCGCGCGGGTATCCGTGAGACTACGCAAACAGCGGAAGCCACCAGGGAGTTCACGGAGGCGCTATAGGTTGGGGCTCATGGGTGCTGCGGAGTCGTGGGTGGAGGCGGGCGCGCTGCCCGCCGATCTGACGCCCTTCGTCGGCAGACGGGACGAGACCGACGCGGTCAGGCAGTTGCTCTCCGCCTCCCGGCTGGTGACGGTGACGGGCGTGGGCGGGGTGGGCAAGACGCGGCTGGCCTACCGGGTGGGCGGCGGGCTGCGGCGTGCCTTCCCCGACGGCGTCCGCCTGGTCGAGCTCGCGAGCCTGCGCGACCCGGGGCTGCTGCTGGAGACCGTGGCCGCGTCCGTGGGCCTGCGCGGGCGGCGGACCTGCCTCACGCTCGACGGCGTCTCGGCGCACGTCCGGGAGCGGCACATGCTGCTGGTCGTGGACAACTGCGAGCACGTCGCGGACGCCTGCGTGCCGGTGCTGGACGCACTGCTGCGCGCCGCGCCGCGGCTGCGGGTGCTGGCGACCAGCCGGCACGTCCTCGGCATCACAGGCGAACAGACCTTCTTCCTGGCTCCGATGACGGGGCCTCGGCCGGGTCCCGGAACGGGGCGGGAGGCGGCCGTGGGTCCGGTCCGGCAGTCGGCCCCGGGCCGCGCGTGGAACGCGGCGGCCGACGGGCAGGCGAGGCCCGGAGCCGCGCACCCGTCGGCACGGCCCCCGACAGACGCGGCTGCGCCGCCCGGTCGGGACACCCTGTCGTTACGGCCGGTGATCCCGCAGCCGGACCGGGCGGGCGACGGTGGCCCGCACGCGTCGGCGCCGGAACCGGGGGCGGCGCTCGCTGCCGGGCAGGGGACGGCGTGGCCGCGCGAGCACGGCGCGGTGGGTGTCCCCGGACCGTACGTGCCCGCCCCCACCCGACCGGGCACGGCACGGGGGCCCGCGCCGGACGCGGCGGAACGCCAGGATCCGGACAGGACGCAGGCACCGTCCCCGGACGCCGCGGTCCCTGCCCGGCACACCGCCGGGCAGGCACACGACCCGTCGGCGCCGACGCGGCACACCGCGGGAGGGCCGGGGCACGACGGGGCGACGCCGACGCGGAGCCCGGCCGGAACAGG
>NZ_MKXB01000035.1 GCF_001865245.1 Streptomyces sp. CC53
GCGCGCGCACGCAGGCCCGCGGTGGGGGGCTCCACCGGCTCGCCGCGAGCCGACCCGCGGCATCCGCCCGCCGCCGGCGCCGGCGGCGGGCGGATGCCGTTCGCGTGCGCGGGCGTACGCCGACCGCAGCGCCCGGCGCGGCCGCGGGCTCAGGAAGCCCGGCCGTCGCGGATGGTGACCAGCCGGTCGGCGTGGTCCAGATGCGTCCGGTCATGGGTGACCAGCACCGTCGCCGTGCCCCGGCTGCGGGTCAGGGACGCCAGCAGGTCCAGCACCGCGGCGCCGCGCTCGTGGTCCAGGGCGCTCGTCGGTTCGTCGACGAGCAGCACGGCGGGGTCGTTCATCAGCGCCCGCGCGATGTTGACGCGCTGCCGCTGCCCGCCCGACAGCTGGTGGGGCCGCCGACCGGCCTGGGGGGCGAGGCCGACCGCGTCGAGCAGCTCCAGCGCCCGGGCCCGGGCACGCGTCCGCGCGGCGCGGGCGGCGCCCGCCAGGTGGGCCATCACCAGCAGCTGCTCCAGCGCCGTCAGGGACGGCAGCAGGTTCGGCTGCTGGAAGACGATCCCCACCCGGTCGCGGCGCAGTGCCGCCCGGCCCGCCCGGTCCAGCCGCCCGGTGTCGACCCCGTCGACCACGACCCGGCCGCTGTCCGGTGTCACCAGGGTCGCCGCCACGGCCAGCAGGCTCGACTTGCCCGAACCCGACGGTCCGACGACCGCCGTCAGCATCCCCGCCGAGACCTCCAGCCCCACCGCGTCCAGTGCGGTCAGCCGGCCGTCCCCGTCCGCGTACGTCAGCGTCACATCGTCCAGCAGCAAGGTCATCGGGCGCTCCCGAGCGCGGTCAGAGGGTCGACGGCGGTGATCCGCCGGATGGACAGGGCGGCACCGACCGCACCCAGCGCGATCATCACGGCGGCGGGCCCCAGCACGGTCAACGGCTCCAGCACGAACGGCACGCTGCCGCCGCTGACGAGCGCCCCGACACCGGCCGCCAGGCCCGTGCCCACCAGGGTCCCGGCCGCCAGCATCACCACGGCCTGCCCGAGCGCGTCCTTCAGCAGGTACGGCGTGGAGGCACCCAGCGCCTTCAGCACGGCCACGTCGCCGCTCCGCTGGATCGTCCACACGGTGAAGAACGCGCCGGTCACCAAGGCCGAGATCACGAACAGGAAGCCGCGCATCAGCTGAAGCGAGCCGTTCTCCGCCTGGTACGACGCTATGGCCTCCAGCGCGCCCTCCACGGTGCGGCTCTCCGTGCCCGCGGCGGTGTCGCCGGCCGCGTAGTCGACGCCCTCGCCGCCGCGCAGTGCGACGACGGTGGCCTGCGGCCCCGTCGGCGCGGCCCCGGTGCGGGCGAGCGCCTGCCAGTCCTCCAGGTCGGCCCACACCACCGGGGTGTGCGCGTACGACGCGTCGCCCGCGACCGCGGTCACCGACGCCTCCCGGCCGGCGGTCCCGAGCCGGACCCGGTCCCCCGCGGCCACGCCGAGCTCCTCGGCCGCCGAGTGGGAGACGACGACCCGTCCCGGACCGAGTCGGCCGCCGTCGGGGGCGATGCCCGCCCCGGGCCGGGTGCCGAAGACGGACACGGCGGCCGTGCGGCCACCGGTGGCCGCCGCCGTGGCGTTCAGAGTGGTGACGCCGACCGGCTCGGCGGCCGTCACCCCGGGCTGCTGCGCCCAGGTGCGCCAGGCGGCTTCCGGCACGGTCGACGAGCCGAACGACACCTCCCGGCCGGAAGGGGGCGCCGCGAACGCGAGCCGGTCGGCCGGCAGCCCGGTGATCGCGGAGATGTTCTCCCGCGCCAGCCCGGCCGTCAGCCCCGACAGCAACCCCACGAGCAGCGTGATCAACACGATCACCGTGCCCATCAGCGCGAAGCGCCCTCTGGCGAATCGCAGATCTCTCCATGCCACGAACATGGTGACCAGCCTGGTGGCCCGCCGCCCGCGCGGCATCGCGCCACGGATGGGCGTCACATCGAACTTTCGGTTGAGGGCGGAGCGCCCCCGTCCGCCTACGCTGGACGGGTCATGGATCCACGTGCCCTCACCCCCGCCCTGCGTGTGCTGCGCGTCTGCCTGCACCTGCTGATGGCCGGTCTGCTCGCGCAGGCGGCGCTGCGGGCCGTCGCGGGCGGCCCCGCGGCGCACGCGGCCGCCGTGACGGCGGCCGCGGCCCTGACCGGCGCGGTGTACGCGGCGGGCTCGGTGATCCGTGCCGTACGGCGGTCGCAGGCGGCGGCCGCGGTGTGGCTGGGGGCGCTGTGCGCGGCGTGGCTGGTGCTGCTGGCGCTGACCCCGGACGCGCTGTGGGTGGCCTTCCCGCTGTACTTCCTGCAGCTGCACCTGCTGCCGGTGCGGTGGGCGCTGCCTGCGGTGGCGGGCACGGCGGGCGCGGCCATCGCCGCCTACGTCGGGCACGGAGCGGGCCTCAACCCGGGGGTGGTGATGGGGCCGCTCCTGGGGGGCGCGGTGGCGGTGGCGACGGTGCTGGGCTACCAGGCGCTGTACCGGGAGAGCGAGCGGCGGCGCCGGCTCATCGAGGAGCTGATCTCGACGCGCGCCGAGCTGGCCGCGGCCGAGCGGCACGCGGGGACGCTGGCGGAGCGGGAGCGGCTGGCCCGGGAGATCCACGACACGCTGGCGCAGGGACTGTCGTCGATCCAGCTGCTGCTGCGGGCGGCGCAGCGCGCCCTGCCGGAGCACGCGCCGGCCGCCGGGCACATCGAGCGGGCGCGGCGGGCCGCGCAGGACAACCTGGCGGAGGCGCGGCGCTTCGTGCGCGCCCTGACCCCGCCGGACCTGGAGCGGCAGGGGTCGCTGGCGGCGGCGCTGAGGCGGCTGTCCGAGCAGTCGACCAGCGTCGACGGCCCGTCCGTGCACTGCACGGTGTCCGGTGCGCCGGTGCCGCTGCCCACGCCGTACGAGGTGGCCCTGCTCCGCATCGCGCAGTCCGCGCTGGCGAACACGGTGCGGCACGCGGCGGCGGGCCGTGCCGAGATCACGCTGACGTTCATGGACGACTCGGTCACGCTGGACGTGGTCGACGACGGTACGGGCTTCGCTCCGCCGCCCGGCGGCCCCTCCCCCGGCCTGTCGGCCGACGGCGGTGGCTTCGGGCTGCCGGCGATGCGGGCCCGGGCGGAATCGCTGGGCGGTACGTTCGCCGTCGAGTCGTCGCCGGGCCAGGGCACCGCCGTGGCCGTCACCCTGCCGCTGCCTTCCCCGGGGGCCTCCGCATGACGACGACACCGACCATCCGCCTCCTCCTCGCCGACGACCACCCGGTCGTACGGGCCGGCCTGCGCGCCGTGCTGGACACGGAACCCGACTTCACGGTGGTGGCGGAGGCCGCGACCGCGGAGGCGGCGGTGGAGCGGACGGCGTCCGGCGGGGTGGACGTGGTGCTGATGGACCTCCAGTTCGGTACGGGCGGCAGCATGCACGGCTCGGAGGCCACGGCCGCCATCACCGCGCGGGACCCCGGGGCGCCGAGGGTCCTCGTCCTCACGACGTACGACACGGACGCGGACATCCTGGCCGCGGTGGAGGCGGGCGCGAGCGGCTACCTGTTGAAGGACGCGCCGCCCGAGGAGCTGGCGGCGGCGGTGCGCACCGCGGCGGCCGGCCGGTCGGCGTTGGCGCCCGCCGTCGCGCACCGGTTGATGCACCGCATGCGGACCCCGGGCGAGACGCTGACCAAGCGGGAGCTGGAGGTCCTGGAGCTGGTGGGCGAGGGCCTGTCGAACCAGCAGATCAGCAAGCGGCTGTTCCTGAGCCAGGCGACGGTGAAGTCCCACCTGGTGCACGTCTTCGCCAAGCTCGGCGTGGAGTCCCGCACGGCGGCGGTGGCGAAGGCCCGTGCGCACCACCTGATCCGCCGCTGAGGGGCCGCGGGGGTGACGGGCGGTACGCAGGCCCTCGGTGCGGGGCCGTGGAGCCACCGCTCCTGACGAGCGGTGGCTCGGCGCGCGGGCGGCGGGCGCCACGGGACACCGGCTGATGCCCCTCCGGTGTCCGGGCGGTGCACGTCTCCCCGCCCGAGGGGGCGTCGCTCCGCCTACTGCCGGGAGGGGAGACCCGGGCGGTGGCCGCCTTCTTCGTGGAAGCGGTGGGAGGACGCGGGCCGGTGACGGCGGCTTGCGGCCGCGTGGCGCGGGCCCGCGCCCCCGTGTGGTCAGCCGGACTGCTCCACGTCCATCGCGCCCCGCCACACCGTCACGTCCAGCGTGACGTACTCGCTGGGGTCCGACTCGGGCGAGAAGGCCTGCACGGTGATGAGGGCGACGTCCCCGGACCCGTTCTGCAGGCAGATCCGGGTGCCCTTCGACATCAGGGAGCTGGAGATGCTGCCGGTGTACCGGGTCTCGGTCACGCAGGTCTCCAGCGAGCCCTCCTGCCCGCTGCGCAGGATGACCAGCCGACCCGAGGCACCGGTCGGGATGACGAAGCCCGAGGAGCTGTAGCGGATGTCGCCCTCGTCGCGGACCGGCTTGAGGGGTTCGTCGGAGAGGTCGAGCTCGTAGAACTCGGTCAGGTCGATGCCCTTGTAGGCGACCGGCTCCGGCGGGGCGGCCGGCCGGCCCGCTTCGGCCGAGGGCGTGGCCGCACCGCCGTCCGTCGCGCCGTCCCCGGCTGCCGCGTCGGAGCCCGCGTCCGCGTCCGTGTCGGCGCCGGCGTCCGCGTCGGCGCCGGTGCCGGTGGCCTTGCCGTTTCCGGTCGGCGCCGGTGCGCTGGAGCTCTCCCCCGCGGGCTTGCCCTGGGACTGGCTGGTGCCTCCCTTGTCCTGGTCCTTGAGCAGCGCGTACGCGGTGGCACCGCCGGCCACGGCGAAGGCCACGATCGCCGCGGCCGCGATGAGTCCGGCGCGGGACTTCCGCTTGGGGGCCGGTGCGGGCGCGGCGGGCCCCGGCTGCCCGAAGGCGCCCACCACGGGGTGGGTGTAAGGGTGGGCGGCGGGGGCGGGCTGCGGCTGGGCGTGACCGGGCGGCGGTGTCGGCGCGTACCCGGCGGTGGGCGGCGGCGTGGGCGCGTACCCGGCCGCGGGCGGCGGACCGAATCCCGGCGGCGGCGTGGACGGCGCCGCGTGGGCGGTCGCCGGATGGGTGGGCGCGGCGGGTGCGCGGCCCTGGCCGGGGGGCGGCGTG
>NZ_MKXB01000036.1 GCF_001865245.1 Streptomyces sp. CC53
GTACGGACGGCCGGCCCCCCGCCGACCCGCGGCCTTCCGCGCCGTTCGGCCCGTCCCGCGTACGGGAGGCCGGGCCGCCCGACGGCCTGCGGCCCTCCACTGCCGTCCCGTCGGCCGGTGCACCGGCACCGGCCGGAGCCGCCCCCGCGCGCACCGGGACACCTGCCTCAGGCCGCGCCCTTCTCCGCGGGCGGTACCGGTGTCCGGCCGAGGCGCCGGATGGCGGGGACGCAGAGCATCGCGGCGAGGAGGAGCACGGACACGGCCGAGGAGAACAACAGCACCCGGTCGGCGCCGAACGCCGCTGCCGCCGGGCCCGCCAGGGCGCGGCCCACCGGGATGACCATGATGGAGCCGGCCACGTCGTACGCCGACACGCGGCTCAGCACGGCCACCGGGATGTGGGACTGGACGCTGGTCGCCCACATCACGCCCCAGAAGGCGAAGCCGCAGCCGGCCAGGACGCCGGTGACCGCGGTGGCGGTGAAGGACCAGCCGAGTGCGGGCGCCAGCGGGTTGAGCGCGAAGAAGAACATGGCGCAGGCCCCGGCCACGAGCGGTCGGCGGGGCCGTACCCGCATGCCGAGCAGTCCGCCGATGATGGTGCCGGCGCCGTCGGCGGAGGCGATCCAGCCGTAACCGGCGGCGCCGTGCTGTTCGGTGAGCAGCGCCGCGCCGAGCGGCAGGGCCGGGCCGAACACGAACAGGCCGTACACCGCCCACAGGGAGATGACGCCCCAGAGCCAGGACCTGGCGCGGAACTCGTGCCAGCCCACGGCGAGCCGGCTCCACAGGGGCGCGTCGCTCTCGTCGCGTGCGGTGGCGAGGCTCCGCAGCGGCAGCAGGCCGAGGGCGCTGGCGGCGTAGGCGGCCGCGATGACCACGTAGGAGCCGGCCACCTGCCAGTAGGCGACGAGGAAGCCGGCGAGGCCCGGACCGAGGAGGGCGCTCATGGCCTCCGCCACCCGCAGCAGGGCGTTGGCCCGCTGGATGTCCTCGGCGACCTGCGGCACGATGCTCGCCAGGCCGGGCTGGAACATCGCGGTCGCCGCGCCGCTGACGGCCATCAGCGCCATGATCTGCCAGAGCGGCACCCCGGAGCCGCCGCCCCACAGGAGGGCGGCCATGGCGAGCATGGCCAGCATCCGCACCACGTCGGCGCCGATCATCATCAGCTGCGGCGTGAACCGGTCCGCGAGCACCCCGCCGACCAGCACGAGCAGGACGATCGGCGCCATCCAGGCGGCGAGGGCGTAGCCGACGCCGCCGGCTCCGTGGCCCGCGCCGAGCACGGCGGTGGTGAGGGAGACCATCAGCATGCCGTCGGCGAGGAGCGAGGTGCTGCGGGCGGTGAAGAACAGCCGGAACCGCCGGGAGCGCCAGGGGCTGGGCGGGGTGCCGGGGGTGGGCGGCGCGGTCGTGGGACCCGCTTCGTCGTGCGTCGTCATGTCGTGTCGGCCGCTTCCCGGCCGGTCCCTTCCGTGAGTGTCCGCTGCCGGAGCCATGCGCCGGTCCGGTCCGTTTCCGCGGGCGGGTCCGCGACGATCACGTACCGCCGGGGTGCCAGCACGCCGGGGTGGCCTGGGAGGGCCGCCATCAGCGCGGCGTGGGCCCTGGCCGGGGTGAGCGGCTCCGCGCCGGAGGGGAGGTACGCGACGAGGCCGGCGTCCGGGTCGGCCGTGACGTGGACGGGCCGGCCGTCCAGGGCGCGGCTCAGGGTGTCCGCCACGGCGGCGGGCGAGACCCAGCAGCCGTCCACCCGGGTCCATTCGGCGCCGCGTGCGGCGGGCAGGACGCCGGTCACCTCCGTGAGGGAGGCGAGGGGCACGTCCTTGTCGGCGGCCGCCTCCAGGAGGTGGACGAGTCCGGTGGCGAGGTCCTCCGCCCGGTCCCGTGGGAAGAGGGCGGGGTCGGCCCAGGTGGCGAGGCGCAGCACGGGGGCCGTCTCGTGGACGAAGGTGAGGAGGCGGCTGGGCAGCGTCTGGGCGGGGCCCCAGGCCAGTTCGAGGTCCGGTGCGGCCGTGTCCGGTGGCGCGGCGCCGGCGAGGGTGGCCGGCAGGGCGCTGATGTCGTTGAAGACGACGTCGCGCGCGAAGTGGCTGCCGCGTTCCCGGGTGGTCTTCCCGATCATGTCCCAGAGGCGTTGCGCGTCGAACCGGCTGTGCCGGTAGGCGTTGAGGGTTGCTCCCCACGCGGTGCGCAGCAGGGCGTCGAAGGTGGGCACCCTGGTGTCGAGGGCGAGCAGGGCGTCCTGGGAGAGCGGGGCGATGGTGCGGGCGAGGCGGGACCGGAAGCGGTTGGACGTCGGGAGGGCCACGACGCAGACCGGTTGCCCCGCCCGGTGGGCGACGAGGGCGCACCAGGCGGTGAGGAGCACGGTGGACGGCAGGGCGCCGGTGCGTTCGGCGGTGCGGGCCAGGGCGTGGGCGCCGCGCCGGGAGCGGAGGGTGAGGCAGGGCGCGTGGGTCTCGGTGCCGTGCGCCGCGGGCTCGGCGAACATCGCCTGCGGGCCGGTGCGGAGGATCCGCTGCCAGTGCCTCAGCGACGCCTCGGACATCCTGGTCCCCGCCGGTCCCGCTTCCTCTGCCGCCAGGGCGAGCGGGGTGACGGCGACGTCCGGGAGTGCACCGCCCGCGAGGAGGGCGAGCCACTCCTCCCGGAGGAGGGCGAGCGCGCTGCCGTCGGTGGCGGCGTGGCAGGCGGCGAGGGCGAGCCACAGGGGCGTGCCGCGCCGGGTGACGAGGACGGCGCGGAGCGGGAAGTCGTGGTCCAGGCGGAAGGGGGTCCGGCGGGCCTCCCGGGCCAGTTCCTCGGCGTACCGTGCGTCGTCGGTGGGGAGTTCGTCGTGGTCGAGGACGGTGACGGTGAAGTGGGCGGCGGGGGCGACCCGTTGTTCGCGCGGGGCGGTGCCGGCGGGATGGGGGAAGGTGGTCCGCAGCGCGTCGTGCCGTACGGCGAGGGCGCGGAGCGCGTCCAGGACGTCCTGTGTGGTCGCGTCGGAGGGGACGGGCCACACGTCGTGGATGTTCATCTGGTCGGGTTCGTCGCGGAGGATGCAGCGGATCATGTTGGCCTGGCCCAGGGTGACGGGGCCGCGGCGCTCGTGCCCGCCCGCCTCGGCGCGGACGGTGGAGGTGGTCCGGGTGACCCGTACGGGAGTGTGCCCGGCCTGCTCGGTCAGTGCGGCCCAGGCGTCGACGAGGACCGCGAAGTCCGCCATGTCGCTGCGTGCTGCGGCGAGGAGCCGGTCGCGGTGGGCGGCGAAGAGGTCGGCGGCGTCGGCGTACCGGCCGCCGAGCGCACGGTAGGAGCGGTCGAGGACGGCGAGGCGTGCGGCGCTGCCGGCCGGGTCGGTGTCCGCGCTCTCCCGGGCGAACGCGGCGACGGCGCCGGGACGGAGGCGGCCGTCGGCGTCGAGGAGCGCGTCGCCGGCCGCCGCGGTGCGCGCGTACACGTGGGCGAAGTGGGGCACGGACAGCAGGAACTTGGCGAAGCGCCACTGGTACGCGAGGAAGCCGGCGTCGGAACGGCGGTTCTCCGTGTGGTAGTTGACGATGTGCCGGTTGTGGAGGACGCCGGGCAGCCGGGCGTCGTGGACGAGGTGGAGGAGGAAGTAGTCGCTGCCGATGGTGTCGGTGGCCGGCGGGAGCGGCACCCGCCCGTACACGGAGCGGTCGAGGGCGATGTTGCACATGTCGACGCGGTCGGCGCCGACGTGGGTGAGGGTGGTGCGGTCCTCGGTGGAGGGGGTGGCCCCGGCGCCGCGGAACGCGCGCTCGATCAGGCCGCGGCGCCACACGTCCGGCACCCCGTCGGGCAGGGACAGGCCGACGACCTCGCGGTACAGGGCGGGGTCGAGCCGCTCCATCTCCGCCAGGTCCACGGACATCGCTCCGGTGAAGGACCCGCCGACCAGGGCGACCGGCCGGTCGGCGCACGCGGGGTCGAGGCGGCTGCGGGTCACGAGTCCGGCCACCTCCGAGGCCGGGCGGCCGAGGGCGGTGAGTTCGTGGTGCAGGGGGAAGACCGGCGTGCCGCCCCGGTCGGGGTAGCGGCTGTCGGAGTCGCGGCGGTGGACGGACGTGCACCCGAGGGCCTCGGCGAGGAGGAAGGCGCGGTTGGTGCAGGCGCCGTAGGAGACGGCGGACGGCAGCATGAGGTCGAGGACCCGCTCGGGTTCCGGTACCGCTGCGCGGGCGATGACCGCGCGCAGGAAGGCGCGCTGGTCGTCCTCGTCGAGGTGGTGGACGACCACTCCGGGGGCCGGGGGGAGGTCCGCGACGGCCGCGCGGTGCCGGGCGCGGTCGGGTGCGTCGGAGGAGTCGAGGATCAGCAGCCGCACCTCGACCCCGAAGTGCCGGGCTCCGTGGGCGGCTTCCTCCGCGACGGCCGCGATGGTCGGCGCGCAGGCGCGGTGCGTGGGGAGGGTCAGGCAGACGCGGCGCACACCGTCTCCCCGCTGCGCTGCCCGCCCGGACCCGCGTGCGGCTCCGGGGCGTCCTGCCAGGAGGCCAGTCCGAGCAGCCGGCTGCCGAGCGCGGTGAGCTCCGCCGTGGGGTAGCGCTGGGACTCGTGCTGGACGGGGTCGCCGACCAGGGTGCGGTTCCACCGCGGGGTGCGCAGGTGGCGCCAGGATGCGACGCGGGAGCGCCGCAGCCGCTCGTGCTCCTCCAGGGCGGGCATCATCGACAGGTACTGGACGGCGCGTACGCCGTTCTGGGAGGTGTTGCGGGCCACGCCGTGGGCCAGGAGACCGTTCCAGATGAGCAGGTCGCCGGGGTACAGGTCGGGCCGTACGACGGGGAACTCCTCGCGGTCCAGGGCGGGGCGGAGCGGGTCGCGGTCCGCGGGCTGGCCGGTCTTCCACTGCTCGAAGCGACGGAAGAGTTCGGGGCAGCACTGGAAGCCGCCGGTCTCCGGGCGGGTGTCGTTCAGGGCGATGATGCCCTGGACGCGCTGCGGCGGGACACCCAGGACGGTGTCGATGTCCCAGTGGAGTTCGATGTCGAAGCCCCGCTCGGTGGGCTCGATCAGGGCGCGGTCACGGTTGCGGACGTTGGGCGGGTTGAGGTTGAGGCGGTCCAGCGTCACCCACAGCTCTTCGCAGTCCCAGACGTCCACGAACGCGTCGTACACGCGCTGGGTCTGGCGGCTGTCCCAGAGCAGCTGGTGGTGGTACGCCTCCACGAAGCCGTAGACGTGGAGCTGCCGGTCCAGTTGGTGGCGGAAGGGCCGGTCCTCGTACCAGGTGTCCGGCCGGTCCGGGTCGAGGCCCTGGAACTGCCAGGTGAAGTCGAGCAGGCGGCGGGCGGCGTCCGGGGTGATGGCCTCGCGCACGATCACGTAGCCGTACGTCTGCCAGTGCGCGAAGTCGTCCTCGGAGAGGACCCGCAGGGGGCGGGACTTGGTGAGCTCCCGCAGGGTGGTCTCGGCGAGGTAGGACTCGCCGTCGGCGCTGAAGTACGGGCGGTCCGAGGCTGCGCGGTGGAGGTACGGGCGGCGGCGAGGGCCGGGGGCGGGGGTGGTCATGGGGCCCTTTCGGACGGGGTGCTCGGACGGGTGGCCGGTGGCACGGGCCGACGGCGGAGCGGTGCGGGCACGCCCCGTGGCAGCAGAATTGGTGTAGACCATGTGCGCTGTCAAGCCCCCGCCCACTTCCCGGCACCTGAAAGGACCCTCGGCCAACTGCACCGCGCCGCACCCACCTTGGTGCACCAGATGGTCATCTGATTGGTCTAGACATCCGGCGGTCGGCTGGCATAGCGTCCGCGGTGCGGCTTCGACCCCGCGAGCCGCGTCGGCCGCGCACCGCCGGTGCACGCCCCGCGCGGGGACCGCGCCCGCACGGCGCACCCGCAGACGCGGCCTTCAGGCGGCCTCACGCAACCGATCCACCATGCCCAGAGGGGACGGGTTTCCTTGAGCACTCCCAGCGCCACCGCCCTGCCGGACGGCGTCCTGAGAAGTCCCGGCGCGGGCCTGGTCACGCTGGACCCGGTCCGCACGTCCCTGCTCCGCGGGCTCGACGAGCTGCTCGGCGGTCTCGCCGCGCGACTCGCCGCTCCGGAGGTGGTGGGCCCGCCGCTGCTGCCCGCGGCGGGCCTCGCCCGCCTCGACTACTTCAGCAACTTCCCCCACCTCGGCGTGGCGGCGGGCCGTTTCCCGCCGGAGGCACTCGACGGGCTCGCGGCCGGCGCCGCCCCGGCGGACCTGCCGCTGGAGCCCACCGGGTACCTCCTGCCGTCCGCCACCTGCTACGGACTGCTGCTGTCCCTGGAGGACCGGGACCTCGGCGACGAGGGGCTGCTGCTGTCCGCGTCGGGCCGCTGCTTCCGCAACGAGACCCACTACGACGGGCTGCGCCGCCTGTGGGGCTTCCACATGCGGGAGGTCCTGTACGTCGGCACCAGGCAGGGCGCACTCGACCATCTGGCCCGGGGCGCGGAGTTCATCGAGCAGGCCGCCGGGCGACTCGGCCTCACCCTGACCCGGGCGGCGGCCGACGACCCGTTCTACGACCGGGGCGGCTCCCGTGCCCGGCTGGCGGCACTCGACCCCGTCAAGCACGAGTTCAGCGCGCCCGACGGCACGGCCATCGCGTCCGTCAACCGTCACCGCAACTTCTTCGGTGAACGGCTCGGCATCCGGGCGGGCGCCCACGGCCCCGCCTACAGCGCCTGCGTCGCCTTCGGCCTGGAACGCTGGGTGCACGCCATGATCCTCACCCACGGCGGTCCCCGGCAGGCGCTGGACCGCCTGCGCGCAGCCGCCTGACCGCACCCGCCCGAGACGAGAGGAGGGCAACCGCCCCATGGAACGTGTCGCCGCCTGGCTCCGTGAGAAGAACCCGGGCCTCGACGGCCCGATAGACAGCGACGAGGACCTCATCGAGGCCCGGCTCGTCGACTCCATGGACTTCCTGGAGTTCGTCGACCTCCTGGAGGAGATCAGCGGCCGCTCCATCGACCTGGAGGACGTCACCATCGACGACTTCCGCACGCTCGCCCGCGTCCAGGAGCGCTTCCTGAGCACCGCCGGGTGACCAGCACCGGCGCGGCGGCGCCCGCGGCGGCCACGGTCGCGGGGACGGCGGGCGCAGGGACGGCGGTCCCGGACACGGTGGACGCGGAAGCGGCACTCACCTCGCTCGCGGCGACGGCGGACGAGGCCACGGGTACGCCCGCCGCCGTCTGGGCAACGGCCCGCGCGGAGGCGGCAGCCGCGGCGGACCCGGTCGCGGAGGCCGCCGTCGCGGCGGTCGCGACCACCGCGGAGGTGCTCTCGCGCCCCGACCTCACCGCGGACATGCTCGCACCGTGGGAGCTCCACCGCCTGGCACGGATCCGGATCCCGGCGCGCCGCGACGACGTGCTCGCCTCGCGCCTGCTGCTCCGGCTGTGCGTCGCCCGCTGCACGGGCCGGCCACCGGGCGCGACGGTGCTCGCCCAGCACTGCGCCGACTGTGACCGGTACGGCCACGGCCGCCCGTACCTGCCGGGCCTCCCGGCCGTCCGCGTCAGCCTCAGCCACGCCGACGGCGTGGTCGCGGCGGCGGCCGGACCGGGCCCGCTCGGCATCGACGTCGAGCCCCGCACCCGCCGCCCCGGCCCGCTGCCGGTGCTGCGCCGCCTGCTCCCCGACGCCGACCGGCACGACGGCGAGGACCTGCTGCGGGCCTGGGTGCGCCGGGAGGCCCTGGTCAAGGCAGGGCGGGCGGACGGAGATCGGGCCGGTCTCCACCTGCGGGAGTGGACGGACCCCGCCCGCGCGGCCGTCGCCGCCCTGGCGAGCCAGGACCCGTGCCCCGTGCTCACCACCGTGTGGCCCCTCCCCGCACCGCCGGGTGCCAGGCCCCTGGCAGCGGACGGGACCGTCCTCTCGTCGGCCCCCCGGTCAGGCGCTGTCGCCGCTTCATGACGGTCTCCGGTGCCGAGGAGCCGTCCCGGTCGTGGGGCACGGCACTCTCCGCCGGTCCGGTTGCGGCGTCGACTCGGCCGCGGAGGGGTCGGAGCCCGCGCCCGCGACCTCGTCAGCCCAACGCAGGGATGATCTCTGCGCCGTACGCGTCGATGACGGCCTCCTTCGCGTCGTGCATGTCGTAGACGGCGAACTGGTCGACGCCCAGGTCCTTGAGGTGGCGCAGCTTGTCGACGTGGGCCTCGGCGGGGCCGAGGAGGCAGAAGCGGTCGACGATCTCGTCGGGGACGAAGTCGGTGGAGGGGTTCCCCGCGCGGCCGTGGTGGCTGTAGTCGTAGCCCTGCCGGTCCTTGATGTACGCGGTGAGGGCCTCCGGGACCAGGCCGGAGTGCTCGCCGTAGCGGGCGACGAGGTCGGCGACGTGGTTGCCGACCATGCCGCCGAACCAGCGGCACTGGTCGCGGGCGTGGGCCAGCGCGGCCGGTGAGTCGTCGGCGGTGACGTACGCGGGTGCCGCGACGCAGACGGTGACCGACGCGGGGTCGCGGCCGGCGTCGGCGGCTGCCTGGCGGACGGCCTTGACCATCCACTCGGTCAGGAACGGGTCGGCGAGCTGGAGGATGAACCCGTCCGCCTTCCGCCCGGTCAGGGCGAGCGCCTTCGGCCCGTACGCGGCCATCCACACCGGCAGGCGGCCGTCGCGGATCCACGGGATGCGGACGGGTTCACCGTCCACCTCCGCCTCGCGGCCCTCGGCCAGGTCGCGGATCACGTCGATGGCCTCGCCGAGGCGGGCCAGGGTGTTGGGCCGGCGGCCGGCGACGCGCATCGCGGAGTCGCCGCGGCCGATGCCGCACACGGTGCGGTTGCCGTACATGTCGTTGAGGGTGGCGAAGGTGGAGGCGGTGACCTCCCACGTGCGGGTGCCGGGGTTCGTCACCATGGGGCCGACGTGCAGCCTGGGGGTGTGGGCGAGGATCTGGCTGTAGATGACGAACGGCTCCTGCCACAGCACGGCGGAGTCGAACGTCCAGCCGTAGCGGAAGCCGTTGCGTTCCGCGCGCTTCATCAGGCTGACCACCCGGGAGGCCGGGGGGTCGGTCTGCAGGACGAGTCCGAAGTCCATGAGGTTCCCTCAGTCCAGGTACTGGCAGGTGGAGCGCGGCGTGTAGACGCCGTGCCCGGGGCGGCCGGTGTAGGTGCGGCGGTCGATGACGACCCGGCCGCGGGAGAGGACGGTCTCGACCTGACCGGTGACGGTCCTGCCCTCGTACGCCGAGTAGTCGACGTTCATGTGGTGCGTGGCCGCGGACAGGGTCTGCCGGGCGTCGGGGTCGTAGATGACGAGGTCGGCGTCGGCGCCCGGCGCGATGGTGCCCTTCTTCGGGTAGAGCCCGAACATGCGGGCCGGGGTCGCGCAGGCGATCTCGATCCAGCGGCGGCGGCTGATGTGGCCGTCGACCACGGCCTGGTGGAGCAGGTCCATGCGGTTCTCCACGCCCGGAAGCCCGTTGGGGATCTTGGAGAAGTCGCCGCGGCCCAGTTCCTTCTGGCCCTTGAAGCAGAACGGGCAGTGGTCGGTGGACACCACCTGGAGGTCGTTGGTCCGCAGGCCCCGCCACAGCGCCGCCTGGTGCTCCCGCGGCCGCAGCGGTGTGCTGCACACGTACTTCGCGCCCTCGAAACCGGGCTCGGCGAGGTTGTCGGTCGACAGGAACAGGTACTGCGGGCAGGTCTCCCCGAACACCGGCAGGCCCTTGTCCCGGGCGGCGGCCAGCTCCGCGACGGCTTCCTCCGCCGACACGTGCACCACGTACAGCGGCGCCCCGGCCACGCGGGCGAGCTGGATGGCGCGGTGCGTGGCCTCGGCTTCGAGGAGGACCTTGCGGACCTCGCCGTGGTGGCGGGGGTCCGTCTCTCCGCGGGCGAGGGCCTGTTCGACGAGGACGTCGATGGCGATGCCGTTCTCGGCGTGCATCATGACCAGCCCGCCGTTGAGGGAGGACCGCTGCATGGCGCGCAGGATGCGGCCGTCGTCGCTGTAGAAGACCCCCGGGTACGCCATGAACAGTTTGACGTTCCTTCCGCCACCCCCTCACACGTCGTCTCGTCATCGTCGCAGGTCACGGGCGGTTCCGGCAGGGTTGCAAGGGCCGGATCGAACGTACCGGTGATGTCGAGGTCAGGAAGGATGTACAGCGGCGGCACCGGCGTTCCTTCATAGTCACCCAGCTCGCGCACCGCGGCTGCCCAGGAGCCGTCCTTCAGATACCCCAGGACCCGCTGGTAGACGCTGTTGGGCCGGTGGCCCTGCAGAACCTCCTCGGGCAGGTCCTTCCACTGCAACCCATGGCGCACCTTGTAGAGGGACGCCTCGAACGCCACCCGGGGCGGAACGATGCGGGTCTTCTTCTTGGGGACCGGAAAACACGCTTCAACACGCTGCCACTCATCGTCCGTCAGCTCCGGAGGTACGAGCAGCCCTTGCTCCTGGAACCATCCCTCGAAGGGGCAACCAGCGTTTCGCAGCATTCCGGGAACGTGGCTGGTAACGCGAACTTCGATGTCGACAAGATCAAGCAGATCCAACCTCTCGGCGAATTCCAGAGCATCGAGTCGGGGAGTCACATCAAGTGCCTGCTCGATAACCTCGTGAACTCGCTCTTCCCGCTGCTCAACCTCCAAGAGGCGTTCAGCCGCTTCCGCCCTCAGATCACGAAGCCGGCGCTCCTTACTCTGAAGCTCATCCTTCACCTCTGCGATGGACGCCTTGATCTCCAATTCCGTCTCGGCGTCGTCGCTTTCATCCGCAGCCAGAACTTCGGCCAAGGCGACGAGCTTCTTCTTCCGCATGCGCTGGCTTCGCTCCAGCTCCTCGTCGAGAGCGGCAAGGCGCTCCTCGTACTTCTGCGCTTCACCGGGCACGTCCCCAAGCCACTCTTCAGCGAGGGCCCTCAGCTTCTCCGGGTCCCCCAGCGTGCGCACCACCTCACGCCACACCACGTCCTCCAAGGGCGAGGCCAGGATCTCCTGGCAGTCACAGGGCGGATCGGAACGGCGCCCGGTGCACCGGTAGGAGGTTCTGTCTCGCGCTGCGCGATGGGCCCCGACATAGTGGGCACCACACAGTGCGGTGACACGTCGCGACAGCAGATAGTCCTTGTGATTCTCCTTGGTGAACGAACGCCTGGCGAGCGCCTTCCTCACCTCTCGGACGCGAGAGGCCGGCAGCGGCACTGGTACGGGTATGCGAACAGTCTCTCCATAGAGCGGCTTGCCATCGGGACCAAGGCGCACCGAGCCTCGTCCGCTCTCGACGTTGCGGTAGATGATGTATCCGTCCAACGCCGTCTGCATCCACGTCCGGATGAGGTTCGCACCTGTCCAAGGGAGCCCCCGCGCGGTCTCGTAACCCAACGCGTTGAGCGCTGTGGCCGCTTCTTCAGCACGGAGCAACTCGTCAGCCAAGAGCCGGGCCGAGACTTCGAGGAAGCGAACTCCATGCTCACGGAGAGTGGGGGGCCCGCTCACACCCTTCTTCGGGAGCTCCAGCCAGAAGGGAGCGACACCTCCAGGCCATCCGCCCTGCGCGAGCTTCTTCTCCCGCCCTCCCATCGTTCGGTCGAGGATCATGGCATGCTCCAGCTCGGCCATATATGCCAGAAGGCTGAGCTGGATACCGAACATGTCGTCTTCGCTGTCGATCCGGCCGTCCGCCGTCGCAACGCGCACCTTGACCCCGCCGGCCACTTCGATGTCCGTGGTGTCGTAGACCCAGCGGTGAATGTCGCGCATGGTCCGGCCGATACGATCGAGTTTCCCGAAAACCACGAGGTCGTAGCGCAGGGCCGCGAGGTCTGCGTTCAGGGCATCGAGGTCCGGCCTGTGCGCCAGCTTTCCCGAGATGCCACCGTCGGTGTAGACCTCGTAGACGTACGAGCCCTTTCCCAGCTTGTAGTCCAGCCAGGCGATGCACTCGTCGAGCTGAACCTGAAGCCCGTATCCCTTGAGCTGCTTGACCGTGGAGACGCGCAAGTAGATGGCGACGCGGATCTTCCCCGATCGCCTAGGCAGCGCAGCCCTACGCATTCCCGCATTCCCCCCATCTCTTGCACCGGGCGGCCTGCACCAGCCTGCAGACACGCCTCAAGACCCGGCCCCACCCCACGGGAGGCACTGCCTATCGCGAACACCCACCCTGCCGCCGGACATCGGGCCCGAACAGCACCGCAGCAAGACGCCGCCTTTCAGCCGCACTGAAGGCGCGGGGTCTCCAATGCACCCTGACTGACGTGCCGCGGCCGGCAGCGTGGGTTCGCTTCTCGTTCGCCATGGAAGTTCCTCGGTTCACGGCGCAGAGCGGCGCCTCAACTTGAGGCCGTCCCTACGTGCGGTCTCGACTAACGCGAGTGCCGCCTTGGCAGAGCGTCGGCCTCCTGGAACCGGTAGCCCGCCTCATCCGACGGGCCGCCCCGGGTTCCCGCCGACTCCACCGCCAGGTGCTGTCAGCGCGAACACGATCCATGGTCTACAGAATCGCCGGTTTACCTAACCGGCGATTCGGTGGTATATATGCCGCCCGCTCCTGGAGTGGTGTAGCTGCCAAGCGTCGAAGCCCGTCCCCGCACCGACCGGAAAGCCCCCCGCAACAACACTCTGTGCAGTGGCGACTACGGGACCGCGTGCGTCGAGATCCAAACCGAGCCACCCCCACGTAACCTCCTCTTCCGCCGCTCCTCCTTCCCTGCGGGCCTCGCGCGGTGTCTCTTCGTGGGACGTTGAAGGTTGACATGCATTTAGGGAAGGTTCCAGCCGTAGACCGGAATCTCATTTCTGCCGTACGCGAATAAGGCAGACGGTGACTGTGATGGCTAAAGCGCCGGGAATTTGGAGCGTTCCCCACGGCAAAGATCGGCCCTGCGCGCGGCTCGACGTGCCAACGCCATGCTGATCCCAGCGTCGTTCTGCCGAACGAGGTCCCCGGGCATTGGACGGAGGTGAGGCTCAGACGGCGGCCGTGACCGAGGTCAGCTGGCCCTGCCGGGGTAGCTGACACGCATCAGACGGTCGTACTCCGCGGCCGGCTCCAGACCGAACGCGGCACGCCGGGCATCAAGTCCTGCCTGATCCGTCACGGCGTAAGGGCGCAGGTTTCCCCCGTCCGCGTCCTGCGTGTACTGGGTCCCGTACACCTGGGGCTCGCCGGCGGCGACCAGAACGCGGTCGGTGAGGTAGGCGAGGTGACGGGGCGGGGCGTCTCCGACAGCGACGGCATCCTGAAGGCGACGGAGGATCTGTCGCTGGAAGTCGGGATCCCGGTCCGCGTGCTGCGCGAGGAGCCACGCCTCGTCGGCCCCGCGCTCACCGACGAGCGCGATACCCGGCCAACCGCGCCGGAGGACGACCTCCTTGAGCCAATGGGTGTTGTCGGCGTCGATCCGGACAAGGTCCTGCCCGTCGCCGGTCTCCAAGAGGCGACAGCGGGCGGCCTGGTCCTGTTCGGCGCGGCGGTGAAGCTCGGCGGCAAGAGCATGGTCCATCGGCTGATGCCCCTTCCATCGACAGCTCTCCGTCATCTGTGCAATGCGCAGAGAAGGCGGCCATGATGCTCCCGGCGGCCCCGCCCCGGCATCGATCAATGCTCGGCGGCCTTCACACCCGATGTGTCAGGTATACCCCTAAATATCCTGGCGGAGACCTGCTGCCGGCCGGGGTGGGCACCTACTTCCCGCTCGGGGGGCCGCGTCGCAGTCTGCGGCCTCCCCGTCATCGCCAGCCAGAAGACGACTGAGCCCGCCTCGTCCCACCATCAACTGGCGGGCGGCTCTATGGCTCAGGGCGAGCCGTCAAATCAGCGTGGTCAGGGCCGCACGCGGCCACCGACCGAGCCAAAAGGCTACGGCAGATGAGTCCTGTCCTTCGGTGGAGCCGTCGTGGAGCAGGTACTCGGTAGGGGCGATGTATCCCTCCCCGGGACTGAGGCGGATGCGGATGACCTGGATGGGATGGCCGGCAGCCACATGGGTGCGGTAGTCGTCGGTGTGGGGGTACCGGCTGGTGTAGTCGTTGGGGTGGACTGCGTGGCAGACGGCCTGGGCGTCGAGGGCTCCCAGGATGATGTAACGAGTTCCGGGGCCGAGGTTTAGGGCGAGGCGCCGTCGGCCGAGCGGCTTTTGCTCGTAGGCGAGTTTGTCCCAGTTGTCTAGGTGGAGGCCGATGAGGCGGCCGTCCTGGTAGTTGTCGGTGGTGGTGAGCATGTCGGGCTTCGCAAGGGCCTGGCCGATGTACTGGGCCTGGTCGTCACCGAGGGGCCGCGCGAGGTCGTCGAGGCGATCGTGTGCGGGCACGGGCGGGCGGACGATCTCGACGAGCGTGTTCGCCGGCGTCTCGGGCGGCGGGGTGAACGCGTGACCGGCGGTGTCGGGCAGGGGGCGCCAGGGGCCGGAGGGGATCACGGCCCCTGGCTCGTAGGCGGCTTCGGTGTCGGACGCCGTGCTGACGGTGGCTATGTCGCAGCGCTCGCGGAGGGCGTCGAGGTTATGGAAGGCGATGTGAAGGGGCACGTGGCTCTCCGGGCTCAATCGTCTCCGACGGTGATGTCGAGTTCGTTCACCAGGGCCTGGATGAGGTCGTGCTGCTGGCTGGTGTCGATGCGAACCTTGGCGAGGTTGGCGACCCCGCGCACGGTGGAGAGGTCGTTGCCGCGCAGGTCGGTATCGCGGTAGCGGCCTGGGCCGAACTCGGTGAGCCGGAGCGTGCACTCGGAGAAGGCCACGGCGGAAAGGTCGCAGTCAGTGAACATGGCCTCGGTGAGGACGCAGCCGGCGAAGGCGACGGGGCCGGTGGCCCGAACCTTCGCGAAGGTCGTGTAGTCGAGCTTGCAGTTCTCGAACAGCACGTCGTCCAGGACAAGGCCGTCCAGAGTCGCGCCGAGGAGCCTGGTGTCCCGGATGACGACGCGGGTCAGCTTGCTCTCGCTCCAGCGCGCCGCGCCGAGGTCGCTGCCGGTGATCTCGACGCCGTGCAGGTTCAGGGACTCGAACTCGACGCGCTGTGCGCGGACGCCGTGGATGCGGCCGGTGACGAGCTGGGTGTCGGCGAGTTCGAGGGAGCGGAGGTCCGCGTCGCCGAAGGCGAAGTCCTGGACGGCACCGCGAGGGTTGTCCAGCGTGTCGACGCGAGTGAGGTAAAGGCCCGGCTCGTCGAGGTCGGGCGTGGTGACGGTGGCGGTGCCGAACGTACGGGTACTCATGGTGCTCCTTGGTGGTGCTCCGGGGCGGCCCGGTTCGTCGGGCCGCCCCGGGGTCGGCGTGGGCTAGGACTTCTTGCTCCAGTCGTCCCAGGTGGGACGGTTGTCGAACGCGGGTGTGGGGTTGTCCCACGTGGGGCGGTTATCGAAGGTGGCGAGCGGGCGGGGGTGGGTGGCGTCCAGGAGGCCCTGGAAGCCCTGGGCCGAGTTCATCACGAGGTCAGTGGCCGTGGGCGGAAGCATGGCGTGCGACTCCTTCGAGTAGGGCGATCTTGGCGGTGGTGCAGTACCGGGTCCGGGTCCCGTCGAACCGGCCGTCGTGCTCGAAGTACCGGTTGGCCGGGTGGGCTCCTCCGCAGAAGGCGAAGAAGGGGCAGGTGGCGCGGCAGGCGTCCACGCCCTTCCAGAACTCGGTGATCCAGGGGGTGCGCTTCTCGGCTTCGGCCACGAGGACGTCGAGGCCGTCGCGAAGGACGTTGCCGGTGGTGAAGTCGCCGAACCGCTCGTCGGTGAAGCCGGCCAGCTCGGGCGAGAGCATGACCACGCCGCCGTCGTAGGCGATGGTGGGCAGGGGGTCCCACGGCATGCTCGCGGGCTCCGACGCCGTTGCGTGGCCGTGAAGAACGGCGCTGGCGAAGTTCATTACCCTCGTGATCTCCCGCAGCTGTACGACGGGGTTGCTCCTCCAGGCGTCGGCGAGGGCGGCCCAGAACTCGGCAGAGCGGGCGGGGTCGACCTTGGGCTCGTGGTGGTTGACGCCCTCGGTCTCTTCGACGTTGACGCCGAGATTCGTGACGCCGAGCTCGGCGAAGAACTCGTAGAAGCGGGCCGCGTCCGCGGGGTCGGGGTCGGAGACGACGGCGATGGCGGAGAACGCGATGCCGTGCCGGCGGAGGCGTTCGATACCTCGCATCGCGACGTGGAACCCGGGGTGGCCGGCAAGCGTGACGCGATGGACGTTTATGTCCTCGGGGCCGTCGATGCTGACGCCCACGTGCACCTCGTGCTCACGCAGGAACTCGCACCACGTGTCGTCGAGTAGGGCGGCGTTCGTCTGGACGGAGTGCTTCACGCCCTGGAAGGGGGCCATGAGGGCGGCCAGGTGCTCGCGGCCGGTGGCCAGCGGCTCACCGCCGTGCCAGACGACCTCGAACGCGGGGTCGTCAGCCGCCCACCGGTTGACGGACTTCGCGGCGGCCTGGGCGACGGAGGCGGGCATCAGGTGCTTCGTCTTCCGGAACGGCAGGTAGCAGTAGGTGCAGTCCATCGGCATGCACTGCGTGGTGGGCTGCATGATCACCGCACGCGGTCTGGGGGCAAGACGGGACCTGCTGGGCATCGTGCTCCTCTCGATCGGGTTCGAGCGGGCTGAGTCAGGAGACGGGCTGGATGTTGTCCGCCGCCGTGGTCCACTCGATGCCCGACGCGGGCCGGATGTGCGCAACCCGTACAGTCCGGCCTCAGTACTCCTCGTGGACGATCGCAGTCAGTGTCCCCTCGCCTCGGCTGGCGATGTCGCGCACCGTCTTGCCCAACCAGGGGTGGCGACCCTCGTGGAAGAACGACGTCACGCCGCTCGGCGGCGCGCCGAGGGCAGTCGGCTGGGATTCGTGCGGTGGCGCGGGGCGAGGGAGGGGCGTCGCGGGCAACGGCTTCTCCTCATGGTGTGCGGCACGGGGCGTGGCAACGGCCAGTGCGTGGAGGGAGCTGTCCAGACAGTGCGTCGGTCTCTGAACGATGACCACGCTAAGGAGGCGCCGGAGCTGGCCTCAACGAAGTTGCCACTTCTTGCCGAGGCTCACCCCAGGGCGTCGATCGCGGACAGGATGAGGGAGCGGGCTTTGGCACCGTGGACCGCGATGCTCGCGAGGTTGGTGAAGGCGCGGGTGTAGTCGGCGATCTCGCTCGGCTGGGTGATCCGGAGGTAGCCGGACGTCAGCTCGACGGCGACCTCGGCCTCGTCGAACATGTAGAAGTCCTCCGCCGGCAGGTGCGCGCGGCCGGCACCGAGCGGGATGATGCCGATGCTGACGAAGGAACGGGCGCTGACCGACATCAGCCGGTCGAGCTGCGCGGCCATCGCTTCGGTGTTGCAGACGGCGGCCCGCAGGACGTACTCCTCGATGAGCAGCCCGAAGCGGTGCCGACCACTGAGCAGAGCTTTCTGTCGCTCCATCCTGGCCTGCACAGCTTCGTCAACATCGTCCACGTCGACACGGTCACGCTGGATCGAGCGCAGTACGGCGGCGGTGTACTCGCGAGTCTGCACCATCCCCGGCAGCACCCTGCTCGCGTAGACGCGGAAGAGGCGGGTGCGCTCGTAGAGGGCGGCGACGGAGTCCTGTGCGGCACGGAGCCCAGTGCGCTCCATCCGGCGCCACTCGGTGTACATCGAGTCGACCGCGCGGGCCGCAGCGATGAGGTCGGGAATCTGGTCCTCGGCTCCGCAGGCGGTGCACCAGATCCTGATGTCCGACTCGGACGGTGCCCTGGATGCGCTCTGGATGCGGCTGGTCTTCGAGGGGCCCCACCCGCACCGGGCCGACAGCTCGTCGCCGGTCAGGCCGGCCTCGCTACGGATGTCCTTGAGGCGGCGCGCGAGGGCTTTGCGTGCTTCGACGACGCTGGACGACGGAGACGACATGCTGGAGTCCGGTGAGGGTGGGAAGGTGCTGGCTAGACCGCGAACTCCTCGTGCGGGATGGCCCGCTCCCAGACGGCCTCGAACGAGGCGGCAACCGCCTTGACCGTGGCCGGGTCCTCGTTGAAATCGTGTCCCGCCCACTCGCCGTCTCCGGTGAACCAGTGGAACAGCACGAGGCGGTCGTCGATCAGCCAGAGGTCGTTGCCGGGCAGCATGAGGTCGGAAGCCAGCCGGCGCGGCAACCAGCGGACCGTCTCGCCGGCCGCGATGTTGTGCGGACCGGTGAGCGAGTGCTCCCAGCGGATGTAGTCGGTCACCGGTTCGGAGACGATCCGGGCCCGCCGCAGGATCACCCCCCGCGCGACGGTCTCCTCAACCAGAGCGTCCCACTCTCCGTACCCATCCGGGAGGTCGATCTGACGGCCCTCCCGCCATGCGTCGAACACCGGATCCGCCATGTACGAGTCGCGCATCTCCAGGTGAACCGCCGAGCGCTCAGCGCTCCTCAACAGGGCCGTGAAGTCCGGTACTACCGGCACGTCGTTCTGCGGCATCGCACGCCTCCCTCAGAAACGGAATCATCCGTGCCGGGATACGCACGACGCCCTCGTGGTCGGGTACGCCGGCAGGGTGTCCCGGCACCCACTCCGTCTTGTCGATCTTCGACATCATCTCCAGGTCCGGAAGCCAGCCCTGGATGACGACCTCGTCTGTCTCGTCCTCGACCCACACCGTCGGCGAGCCGCCGTGCGGTGAATCCGGGTCCTTCCCGACGAACTGTAGAGCCACGATTCCTCCCAGCAGCAAGCCAGTTGCCAACTCTTGCGCAGGCTTCCGCTGCGGGAGGACGAGGTCAAGACCAAGTGACGGGAATGACGCGATAACGCTCCGAGGCCCCTACGAGCTCCGCAGTCGGTCCGACGGCAACCGAGCGACAGAGGTCCAGGCGGGAACGCTAGAGGATGTTCCAGAGGAGCTGGCTGTCACGCCTTCTGAGCCCATCGACTCGTCGCTGGATCTCGCTCAAAGACTCGGGAGCATGTCGGACTTTACGGGCATTAGTTGTGATCATGCGCAGTTCGCGAATATCACGCAACACCAGGTAGTTCGCGCTCTTCGTGACGTCCCACCCGTAGGCGTCTGCGAACGCTTGGTAGTGGGCTTGACCGTAGCCGAACCGCCGGCAGTGAACTTCTACTGTGACGAGGTCCCATTCCGGCTGGCCTTGGGCGACTGTGTCCCAGTCGCACAGCACCGCGGATCCGTCGGTGGTGTGCAGCGCGTTTCGGTGCTGTGGATCGCCCTGTATCAGCCCGGGGGGAAGCGCGAGGTGGACATCCCGCAGTTCCTCTTCGAGTCGGTCTGCCTCCTCCTCCATGTATCGGATGGCTGCGGCAGGGAGACATGTGATCGCGGTCAGTGAGCGGCGGATCGCACGGATGTTGTCGTGCTCGGCAAGGGCGACCGGAGGTGGAGGCAGCGAGTGGAGCGCCTTGAGGGGCCCGGCCAGCTGCCCGGCTGCCACCGGGTGTTCAGGCTGTGGCAGGTAGGTCCAGAAGGTGACAGCGTGCCCATCGACGATCAGCGGCTGACCGCAAGGGTGAAGTGGGACGGTAGGAAAGCCCGCTTCGATGAGCCAGCGCACGAAGGTAATTGTGCGCGCGACGCTCTCGACGTCCGTTCCCTTCCGAGCGATCTTGGCCACCACCTGCTCCTTCTCCAGGAGGAGAACCGCGTTGGTGTGACCGCGCAGGAGACGCGCATCATGACTGTCGAGGCCAGCCTTCGTACAGGCCCGCTCTAGTACCCGGTACATCTCGAACTCGTCGAACCCACCCGGGGCCGGCGTGATTGTCATGTCGCACAGGCTTACCGACAAGAGCCCGTCCTGTCACATCCGGCCTGGCGGAAGATCGATGATCTCAAGAAGCTCGCGCGCCGCCCGGCCTGTCCGTATCGCCAGCGGAAGGCCCTACCACCTCGCGTCGAATTAGGCGACCGCGCGGAGGGCGCCGAACGCGGCTCCCACCGAGGAAGGTCCGTACGCGGCGAGTGCCCACAGAGCAGTGATCCTCGCCGCCCCGGTCCACAGGCCCTCGGCGACTGCGGGCGGGCGGAAGGCGTGGACGTTGACGTGCCGCTCCGCAAAGGGACGGCGGTCGATGTAGCGGAGGCCGCCGGTGCCGCAGAGGTAGGTGTCGGCGCCGACGGCGGTGGTGAGGTCGGCCAGACGTTCCGAGCGGCCCGAGGAAGCGGCGAGGGCGCTGCTGCGCAAATAGTGCCGCGCCAGCCCAGGAGGTTCAGTAGGGCGCGGGTGGTCGCCTCGGCGACGGCCGCTGTCCCGGTGGCCTCGGCGACGGCGTGGACGGCGGGTTCGAGGGCAGCGTGCAGCAACTGCCAGTGGGGACTGGCGCGGTAGTGCTGCGCTGGCAGTTGGCCGAGGCGGCGGGCTGCGCGCTGCGGCGCGGCGAGTTGAGCATCGCGGATCAACGTTGCGCGGCCGTGCGGGAGATGGGTTTCCACGGACAGCCACTGCCGCCGCTCCGGATCAGCGAGTGCGGCGAGGCGGGCGCGGTGCTGGTAGTCGCGCCGGACGAATTGGACGTCGTCGAGGACCACCCAGATGTCAGCCGCGTACAGCTTCGCCAGAGTGGAAAGGCGAGGCAGGAGGTTGGGCTGATGGATCGCGCACGAGTGCCCCGGCCGACCGCTCACGAGCGGGGCGCGGTCAGGCCGGCAGGAGCCAGCTGTCATAGCCGCGGGCGCGGAGGCGTTCGAAGGCATCGCCGACTCTTTCCGGGACGTGCTGCTCGATGGCGAAACCGCGCTTTGGGTACTCCATCACTCGCTCCATGTCGCCCATGAGCATGTCGATGAACTGCTTCTCATCGTCGTGCGTCTTGGCGTACTCGTCGAAGGCCAGCGGCTGGGAGACGCAGACCGGCTCCACCCCGGGCCACAGCTGGCGACACGTCGCGTAGGCCCGGCGCTGCATGTAGGGCATGGAGATCAGCAGCACAGTGGTCACCGCGATACCCGCGTTCTCCAGCACCTCGCGGGAGAAGCCGATGTTCTGACCGGTGTTGCTGGCCTTCGGCTCCAGCAGGATCGCCTCGTCCGGGACTCCGAGGGAGAGTGCGTGCTCGCGATAGTGGATGGCCTCGCCTCGGGGAAACCGCTCCTTGGTGGCGGCGCTGGTGTCGCCAGTGAACACCACGACCGGGAACATGCCGGCGTGATAGAGGTCGGCAGTGGTGCCGGCCACACCGAGATCGAGGCTGCCGAGGGCGATCGCGGCGGAGCAGGGCCGCAGCTCGTGGCCCATCTGGTGGAAGTCCCAGATGGTGCGGGCGTCGGCGCGGTCCGCGTCACTGATCGCGTTCTCCTGGCGGTCGGTCACGTGCTCTCCTGGCTGTTGCGAACGGTCTTGATGCTGCGCAGTTGGTGTTTCAGGCCGTATTGGGTGGCGATGTCCGATGCCCGGTCGAGTATGGCGTGCCCTTCGCTGCGGGTGGCAGGGTCGGTGAGCAGGATATGGGCGTGTGCGGTGTCGATCTGGACGCGTTGGAGGGGGGTCTCGAAGCGGCCGTTGCTGCGGGCAGTGTCGATGTAGGCCAGGGCCCGGGTGAGATCGCCAGCGCCGCGGTGAGCCAGTGCGAGCTTCTGCTGGGCGGTCGCCCAGTCCTCCGGCTCGTCCAGTTCCTCGAACCGCTCGGCGGCCTGGCGCATGACCTGGATGGCGAACTCGTTGCGGCCGTCCTTGGCCAGGGCGGTGCCGATCCACAGTTGGGCCCGGGCTCGGTCGGTCGTGCTGAGTCTTTCGTCGCCGGTGAGCTGCTGGTAGCGGGTGGCCGCCAAGGCAAGGCGTCCGGCCATTTCGGTGACCACGGCGAGGGACAGTTCGATCTGCGCGGCTCGACGGGGGATATCGAGTTCCGTGAAGACGTCATGCGCGTCGGAGTAGAGGCGCTTGGCGGTCATCAAGTCCTGAAGGGTTCCCTGGAGGCGTCGCAGGTCGCCAGACAGGACCAAAGAGCGCCCGTACAGGTACAGGCCGCGATCGTCGAGGTCGCGGGGCTGGCCGCGGCCGAGCCAGCGTTCGAGCAGGGTGGCGGCGAATGCGAAGTCCTGACGGTCGAGACACACCACGATCCGCTCCAGATCCTCCGTCCAGGTCTCGTGGTCGGCGATCGCGGGCGACGGTGTTCGGCTCGGTTGCCGCCTCAGCGGGCCTTGGGTGAGGAGTTGCTCGAAGCGGGCCTGGGCGGTGGCATCGGCGCGGGCTAGGGCTGTGTCGAGGATCGCCTGCGTGTCGGGCCAGGGGCAGGTAGCTGTGCCGTGCTTCTCCCACTTGGAGACGGTGCGGATGCCGACGCCGAGGTGCGCTGCGTAGGTGCGCACGCTCATGCGCAGCGCCTGGCGCAGTAAGCCGGCCTCGCGTCCGGTCCATCGCCTCACGCTCACCACGGGGCACCTCCCTCCTGCCGCCATGGAAGCACGGACGGCGGGCGAGGGGCCACGGAAGTGCCACAAAGGTGCAACAGCCGTTCATTCCCGGCCGACTGGTGGTGCGTCAGTCTCGGAGAGTCCGTCCGCTCACACCGTTGTGGAGGTCATCCGCGTGGTCACCCTCACCGAGTGCCACCCTGTATCTGGCTTGGACGTCTACGGCTTCCTGCGGCTGACACGCACCACACTGTCCCGGCGCCGCGCCCTGTCGGCTGTTCTGGACGAATACTGCCGGGCTCACGAGCTGAAGATGGCCGCCCTGTTCGTCGAGCACGCCCCCGGCGACCTCTACTCCCCTGCCTTCGTCAGGCTGCTCGACACCCTCGCCTCGCCGGACGCCTACGGCGTCGTCATCCCTTCCCTCGGCCATCTCGGCCCCAGCCGCACCGCCGCCGAACGCGCGCGGATCATCCGCGACGCGGGCGCCCGGCTGATGCAGGTGCGTTTGCCGGTCTCGACCTTTCAGGATGCCAGCGGATGTCGCTCATGAGCCTGCCCAACACCACCCGACCCCGTCGTGCCGACGCAGATCGCCGCCAGGTGCCCCATACCGCCACCGGCCTACGGCGAGTTCCGCACCCGCGACCGGCACTCGGGCGGCAAGACCGTACGGGCAACCGCCAAGGCGGGAGGCCAGGCATGCTGAACGTCACCCTCCCGCCCCCTGCCACCCACGCGCAGCTTCCCGCACCAGCCGTGTACAGCTCAGGACCGCTCGCGGGCATCCTTCCAGTAGCTCCGCAGCATGTCGCCAGGCCATTCGGGCTGGTGGATAGGGCCGCGGGGCAGCATCTCACGGAAGACGGGCGCCAGGTCGATGACCGGAGTGCCGTCGTCGGCGTCGAGGTCGGTGACGTGCAGGTCTCGGCCTTCCACTCGCAGCAGCCGGGGGTACGAAGTGCCGATGCGGGCCGGGCGGCGGTGGTTTCGGTGCACGAGTCCGCCGGTGGCCGGCCAGTCCGGGTTTCCTCGCGGGCTTCGCGGTTCGAACTCGATGTCGCTGTCCGAGCCCAGGCTGAAGTGCCAGATCACTTCGAGGTGGCTGAACTCGTCAATGCCTTCCAGGGCGCTCTCGGGGATGCTCGGGACGAGACGGATGATCGACTCGACGCCACCCTTGTAGTCGTCGAGGCGGCCGGTCTGGCCTCCGACGACGGTGGCGATCACGGGCACCTGAATGTACTCGTTGAACACGCGCTGCCTCTCCTGAGATGGCTGCAGTTCGGGGGCGGATACTCCCTGAACCGGGCTTCCTTACGGTACGGGTCAGCCGACTTGGAGCACTGCTCGGGCCCTTGCGTCGAGTTCGTCTGCCGGGCTTCCGCCCCGGTTGCGGAACGGGCTCAGGGCACGGCGCATCTGCACGACGGTCTCCCGAGCACGGCCGGACTGCACTCCGGTCATCGCATCGAGCGCCTGGGACCAAGTGGAGCAGGCCGCCTCGAGTTGTCCTTGCCGGACCTGGACGTCGCCGAGGTACCCCAGTGTCACGGAGTGCGTCCGCTTGAACTGCTCCCGGCGGGTGCGGACGCTGCGCTTGAACTCGCGCTCGGCGCCCTTCATGTCGCCGAGATCCCTCAGTGCGGCAGCCGTTTCGTGGGCGAGGCTTGCCTCGCCGAAGAACCAGACACGGGCCGGTTCGTCGCCGTCAGTGGCCCGGTCGAGATCACTCTCGGCCTGGAGGAGCGCGGCTGCAGCCTCCTTCTTGTACCCGGCGGCCGCGAGGCCGCGGCCGTGAACAACGCCCAGAAGTGCCTTCTCCCGCCAGCACGCTTCCGCGTAGCGGCGACCGGAAAGCGACCCCTCGGCCAGGCATACGGCTTCCGCCGGCTGCTTCAGATCGACCGCCTGGTGGGCCATGGCCCGCAGCACGTGTCCGGCGAGCGGGGCGTCGCCGGCCTCCTCAGCGAGCTCGGTCGCCAGGGTCAGCCACCGCAGGGCGATGGGGTGCTCGCCCGCGTCGAAGGATGTCCACCCCGCGAGGTAGGCGAGCTCGGCTGCGGCAGAGGTCATGGCCCGACGTACCTCGTCAGTCGGGAACCGGCCGGCGAGGAGTTCGGCGACATCGGTGCGCAGGTATGCGACGAGGGCTGCCCGCCCTACGCCGCGGCCGCCGCGCTCCTGGTCCCGGCGCGAGAGGAACACCGTCATCTCGCGCACGCTGTCGACGTCGGCAATGGTGACGGTGTGCTGCGAGAGGGGCTTCCTCGTGCGGGCGCGCTCCGCAGCTTCCTGCCACCAGGTCTCGGATGGGAGCGCCAGACCTGCGACCGAGTAGGCCGACTGCACCAGCACCCGGCGCCGTTCTATGTCCATGTCCGTGCTCCCGAGGGTCGCCAGCGTCGTGAGGGTGTCGACGCTCCACCCTGGAGCCTGCGGCGCAGCATCGTCTTCCGGTTCCAGCCCGATGTCGGCGAGCGTGATGACGCGGCCCAGGCCGCGCGAGAGCGTCTCGGCCAAAATAGCGGGTGCCCGCCCGGTGGGACGCGTTCCTCCTATCCAGCGAGCGATGTGCGACTGCGTCACGTTCTGCAGTTCGCTGGCTCCGTTCTCGGCCGCTACGGAGCTCATACGCGCGGCCAGACGGCTCTGCGGCAGGCCCAACTCCCGTACGACGGCTTCCAGCTTGAGGTTGCGTGTGCGCCCCATGGTGCGCCCCTGTCCCCGAAACGATCTTTCATCACGTTCATCGGGTCCGTGGTCCCTGCGGGATACCGAGTGGCCTTCGAACGCGGTTGTCTCGTGAAGACGATATTCCTCCAACCCACTTGCGCTGCAACGGATTCGGCCACGCCACGCCTACGAGCTCGGACAGTGACCGGAATTGGCCCCTGCCGGGGCCGAGAAGGGGAGCTGATGAACGTGCACAATCCCACGGCCGGCCTCCATCAACCGGGCTCTGCAACGGTGCTGCCCGACCGCTCGCAGGTACGCAACGACGGCGGCATAGGGCTCGATGCCCCAGCCGGCCCCGTGGAGCGGACATCGTGCGAGGGGCGCGCCTTCGAGGCTGTGGCTGTGTTCCCGGCGGAGTTGGCCGCTGTGCCCCGGGCCCGGCGGGACCTGCACCGGTTGATGCATCGGTCCGGGCTGTCCTCGATCGCGGACGCCGTCGTACTCGGGGCTGGGGAGCTGATGGCGAACGCGGTGACGCATGGCTGCCGTGGTCGGGGAGCGAGGGAGTTCACCGTGAAGGCGACCTGCCGACGTGGGCGATTCCGGGTCGAGGTACAGGATCCGTCGGCCGTCCGGCCGGTTCTGCGGGAGGCCGGCGCCGACTGTGAAGGGGGCCGCGGTCTGGTCCTGGTCGACGCCCTGGCCTCGCGCTGGGGAGTCCAGCCTGGTCCGGGCGGAGGGAAGACCGTCTGGATGGAGCTGGACGCCTTCGGTGAGGAGGACGGGTCGTGAAGATCCGCTTGCCTCGCACCGCACGACGGAGCCCGGCGCACATGGCCCAAGGCGGCCGCTCCGTCGTCGCCTCGGCCCGGGAGACCCTTGCCCTGGTCCTCGACGAGAACGCCCCGCCGCTGGAGCACGACCACGATGTGGACTACCTGCTCCTCCGACTGCGCGGCCATCTCATGGAACTGGGCCTGACGGCTCCCGACTCGCCCTGTCCGACGGTCGAGAAGGTGCTCGCCGAGGCTCGGCACGTCGCGGACATCGACGGGCCTGGGGACTACGTGGGGGCCCGTGTACATCTGCGGCGACTGGCTGAGGCGGTGGACGTGGTGATCAGGGAAATGGCCGGTGCCGGTCTGGTGTGCGGCCACCTGCCCGAGTGCCCTTCCGCCGATGCCGACGACTGCGAAGCCGCTCGCGTTCGGGTGAGCCGTCCCGAGATCGGATGCAGCGAGCTGTGCAACGGTGTGCTCATCTTCGACACGGGATGCCTCATGCCGTCCGGTGCCGTCGTCGCCCCGCGACGGGTTCTGCCTCGGACCGGATCCGAGTCGAAGGCGGTGGACTCGTGATCTTGCCCGGCAGCGGCCTCGCGATCCTCCCCTGCCCGAGTCCTGCCGGCCCGGCCCTGGGAGTCCGGATCCTCGCCCCGGAGGAGGCGTGCGACTACGAGTACGTGGCCGCGCGGCTCGTCCGGATCGAGCTGATGCTCGGCGCGGTGGCGGTGGCGCTGCACCGGCTGGCCTTCGTCGCGGTCCCGGCCGGCGCGGGGCGGCGCGGCGGCCGAATGGGCATGCTCGACCCGGCCTTCGCGGAACTCACGGCGCGGGCACTTCGCGGCCGACCCGGCTTCCACGGTGTCACCGCCGGCGGAACGCACGTGTCCTGGGGCGAACCGGTACCGGCCGGCATGGATGCCGACGCTCGGCGCCAGTTCTTCGGCCTGCGCCGGTGGCCCCGGGAGCAGCGGCTGCTCGCGTGCCAGCGGGAGGTGCTGCATGCCTGAGCCGCCGTCGGCCAAGCCGTTCCGAGGCCGACGCCCCAGCCTCGACGTGGTCCGCGCCGTGGTCTTCGTCCTCGCGATGGTCACCGTGATCTACGCCGGCTCCGGACCGAGACCGTGGTAACCGTCACCGGCCTGGTCATCACCGTCCTGGTGGTGACCGCTATGGGCCTGCTCGTCCAATTCGGGACGCGACCGCACCGGCCACGGCCGTCCCATCCCGCCCACAGGCCAACTCCTGACCAACCGCGCCCTTCCGTTCCGCAAGGCCCCTCGTGACCGTGCCCTCATTGCACTGTCCGATCAAGCCGCACCGAGCAAAGGCCAACCTCGCAAGAAAGAGCCGCTGTCATGCTCCACGCCGTCTCGGCACCGCCCACCACGACGTTCCAGGCGCCGGACCGCCTCGTTCTGGTGTGCCGAAACGAATCGGTCGACTGGCGGTGCCTGCCTGACTTCGACTTGTCGGCCGTGATCGGCCAACTCGACGGTACGCCCGTGAGGATCTGATGAGCATTCTGATAGAAGTCGCCTTGGTCGCCGTGCCGTCGGCGCTGGCTCTGGCGGGCGGATGCACCGCCTGGCATCTGAGAGGGTGCCTGCGCACGGAGCGCCGCCGGTCCGACCGTCTGAACCGGCACGCCGAAACCCTAGCCCGGCAGCTTGGCGCCGCCGAGCTGATCCTGGGGCAGATCGCCGATGAGGTGGTGCCAGCTCTGCAGGCGGCCGCCGTCCGGCCGGGTGCCGGGCAGGGCGTCGACCTCGCCCTGCCGGACGCCTTAGGCGCCAGGGTGGCCGAGCGAGTGCGGGCCGTTGTTGACTCCGTGGCCCGGGCTCTGCGGCAGGTGCAGTACGACGCGGACACGGCCACGGGTGCCCAGGTGTCCGAGGTCAAGCAGGAAGCCGAGACCGCGGCCGCCGAAGCTCGACGTGTGGCCGACGCGGCCGCCCAGGCGGCCGTGCGCAGCTTCGCCACGTCCCTGGTGGTCACCGCCTCAAGGGTGAGCAAGCAGATCAGCCAGGGCGTACGCCAGCACGCGGGCGGAGAGACGTACGAGGCGCTCGTCACCATCGACCGTCTCGTCCAGCAGCTGCTGCTGGACGCGCAAAGCTACGTGATCCTGGGCGGGGGGAAGCTGTCCCGTCGCTGGGAGGCAACCTGCTTCACCGACGTGGTGCAGGCGGCCATGGGGCACCTTGATGGTTTCGAGCGGGTCAAGTTCGAGGAGTCCGATGTCGCCGTGGTCAGCCGGGCGGTCGGCCCGGCCATACACACGATCGCGGTGCTGCTCGACAACGCGCTGAGGTATTCGCCCCGCTCGTCTTTCGTGGAGGTGCGCCTACAGGAAGGCCACCACGGCCTGACCGTGCGAATCGACGACGCTGGGCTGCAGATGAACCGCGAGGCCGTGGTGGCCGCCCGCCGAGTCCTGGGCGGTGAGCGGACGGAGCCGGTCACCCGCCTTGGCGCGCACCCGCAGACCGGGTTCACCGTAGCCGCGGTCCTGGCCCGTGAGTACGGCTTCAGCGTCGATGTGGAGGCTCCCAACGCCTACCGGGGTACGAGCGCGCAGGTCTTCTTCCCGCGGGACCTGCTGACACGAGTCCCCGAGACGCCGACGCCGGCCTCAGTGTCGGCAGCCCCGCTGACCGCAGCGGCTACTACCTCCACCGGGCTGACCGTCCGCCAGCCCGGTGCTGCTCTCGCCCCCCGCCCCGACACGAGTCCCGAGCCGACGTCGGGGCCGGGCCGCCCCGACGTGGCCGCCGCCTGGGCGGACGGCACGCGTCGCGCCCGCCAGACCCCCACCTCCGAAGGAGCCTGATGTTCGCCGACACGCACTCCAACACGCTCGGCTGGCTGCTCGAAGAGCAGCTCGGCACCCTCGCGGGTGTCCGCTGCGGGGTCCTGATCAGCACCGACGGTCTGCTGCACTCCCGAACGTCCTCCATCGACCAGAACCAGGGCGAGCGGTACGCGGCCATCTTCGCCGGCCTGCACGGGGCCGCCCGTACGTTCAGCCAGGAGTTCGACGGCGGCGGCATGCGGCAGCTCCTGCTGGAGCTGCCCGAGTCCGTGTGCCTGATCACGCAGGCCGGAAAGAACGTGTTCCTCCTGGTGTAGACCAGCGGACCCGACGCCGACATCGCCATGATCACTCACCAGATGGGCGAACTCGCCGTGAGCGTGGGTGACCAGATGGACGTGGAGGCGCGCACGCCGGTCTCGCAAGAGCAGGCCGCGGGGTGAGCGGGCCGCGGCGGGACCCGGACATGGTGCGGCCCTTCGTACGGACGGGAGGGCGTGATCGCCCCAGCCGGCCGGAGGTGCGCCTGGAGTCCTTGGTCCTCGCCGCGACCGGACCGGCCGACACGCTGCGGCTCGACCACCGCCGGGTCCTGGCCCTTGTCCAAGGTGTCCGGGGCGGTCTGGCCGTGGCGGAGATCGCCGCCGCCTTGGAGCTGCCGCCGTCCACCGTCCCCATCCTCGTCTGCGACCTGATGGACAGCGGCCACCTGAGCAGCCCCGCCCCTGCCCTCGACGACGAGCCCGATATCGACATCCTGAGGGAGGTACTCCGTGGTCTACGGGCCAAGGTCTGAGATCCACCCCACCGCCGCGGTCCGCTCCGCGAAGATCGTTGTGTCGGGCGGGTTCGGTGTCGGCAAGACCACCCTCGTCAGTGCCGTCTCCGAGGTGCCCACCCTGCACATGGACGAGCCGATCACCCAGGCCAGCACCGGGGTGGACGATCTTGCCGGCGCCCCGGGGAAGCAGACCACCACGGTCGGCATCGACTTCGGACGCATCCACATCAGCCCCTCCCGCGTGCTGTACCTGTTCGGCACCCCTGGCCAGACACGGTTCCGTCCGCTGTGGCAGAGCCTGACCGAGGGGGCGCTCGGCGCGCTGGTCTTGGCCGACACCCGCGACCTCGACGCCTCCCACGAACATCTGACCCTCCTGGAAGAGCAGGGCATCCCGTACGCGGTGGCGATTAACCGCTTCGACGGCGCGCCCGACCATCCGCGCGAGGAGATACGCCACGCCCTCGCCCTGGATCCGGACACCCCGCTGACCGACTGCGATGCCCGTGTGGGCCGCTCCGGCTACCTGGCCCTGATCGAACTCGTCACCTACCTGACCGCCCGCCACCTCCGCCCCCTGGAGCGCCACCCGTGACCACCGCCCCCGGCACCGCCCCACCGGCGTCCCGTATCGCGCTCTACGAGGCCGAGTTCGCCGCCGACCCGCACACGGCCTACGCGGCGATGCGCCTCGCGTACGGGCCGCTCGTACCCGTGGACCTGGCGCCCGGCGTGCCCGCGACCCTGGTCATCGGCTACGACCAGGCCCGCCGCATCCTCAACGACGAGCTGCGCTTCCCCGCCGACCCGCGGGTGTGGGAGCAGGCGGTTCCCGACACCTGTCCCGTGCGGCCCATGATGGAGTACCGCCCCAACGCGCTGCGTTCGGCCGGCCCCGCGCACTCCCGGTACCGGGCGGCGAACGCCTCCGCCCTCGACGCCGTCGACCAACACCGCCTGCACGCCCTCGTCCAACGGGTCGTCGTCAAGACGATCGCCGAGTTCCACTCCGCGGGCCGTGCCGATCTGCTGGCGCAGTTCGCGTGGCCGCTCAGCTTCCGGATCCTGAGCGCGCTGCTGGGCTGCCCGGACGAGCTCGGCCTGCGCATCGCGAACGGCATGGCCAAGATCTTCGACGGGGTGAACGCGGCGGCCGGCAACCAGATGCTGGCCCAGGCCGTGTCCGAGCTCGTCGCCCTGCGCCGAAGCCAGCCCGCCGAGGACATCACCTCCCGGCTCATCGCCGACCCGGCCCGGCTCGACGACACCGAGATGGCGCACCAGCTCGTCACCCTCTACGGCGCCGGCATCGAACCACTGACCAACCTGATCACCAACACGCTCCTGAAGATCCTCACCGACGAGGACTTCTCCGCGACCGTGCACTCCGCCGGCGCCTCCGTACGCGAAGTGCTGGACACCGTGCTCTACCGCGACCCGCCGCTGGCCAACTACTCCATCACCTACCCGCCGCAGCCCGTCCACCTCGACGGCATCCTGCTGCCCGCCCACCAGCCGGTCGTCATCTCCATGGCCGCGTGCAACAACGACCCCGCCCTGGAAGGAGGCGGGTCCGGCGACCGGGCTCACCTGTCGTGGAGCACCGGCCCGCACGCCTGCCCGGCACGCTCCCTGGCTTACCTCATCGCCGAGACAACCGTCACCGACCTGCTCGACGCGCTGCCCGAGATGGACCTCGACTGCCCTGCCGACGAGCTGACCTGGCGCCCCGGCCCGTTCCATCGCGCCCTGACCCGCCTTCCGGTCCGCTTCCCCGCCCCCACCGCAGCCTGAAGGAGAAGTCCTCCCATGTCCCAGTCCACCACCCCGATCGTCCTCGACCCCACCGGCGCCGACCACCATGGCGAGCACGAGCAGCTCCGCGGCCACGGCACCGCGGTCCGCGTCGACGTCCTCGGCGTGACCGCCTGGTCGATCAACGACCCCGCCCTGCTCAAGAGCCTGCTGAAGAACCCCGACGTCTCCAAGGACGCCCGCGCCCACTGGCCCGGTTACGAGGAGGCGATACAGACCTGGCCGCTCGTGCTGTGGGTCGCCGTCGAGAACATGTTCACCGCCTACGGCGACGACCACCGGCGGCTGCGGCGCATGATCGCCCCCGCCTTCTCCGCGCGCCGCATTGACACCCTCACCCCTGTCGTGGAGACCATCGTGGAGGCGATCCTCGACGATCTCGAAGCGCTGCCAACCGGACAGAGCATCGACCTGCGCGAGCACCTGGCCTACCCGCTTCCGATCGCGGTCATCGGCCACCTCATGGGTGTCCCCGCCGACCAGCGTGCCCACTTCCGCGGCGTCGTCGACGGTGTCTTCGACACCACCCTCACCGCCGACCAGGCCACGACCAACACCCAGGCCCTGTACAAGGTCCTGGACCAGCTCATCGCCACCAAGCGCGCCGACCCCGGCGACGACATGACCTCCCTGCTCATCGCCGCCCGCGACGACGACGGAGACGGGCGCGGCCTGTCCGACGCCGAGCTCCGCGACACCCTCCTGCTGATGATCAGCGCCGGATACGAGACCACCGCCAACGTCCTCGACCAGGCCATCAGCCTCCTGCTGACCCACCCTGACCAGCTCGGCCAGCTCCGCGCCGGCCACGCCGACTGGGCGGACGTCGTCGAGGAGACCCTGCGCCTGGAACCGGCCGTCAAGCACCTCCCCATGCGCTACGCCGTCAACGACATCGTGCTGCCCGACGGCCAGACCATCGCCAAGGGCGAGGCGATCCTCGCCGCCTACGCCGCAGCCAACCGGCACCCGGACTGGCACGGCGAGACCGCCGACGACTTCGACATCCGTCGGCCCATCAAGAACCACCTCGCCTTCGGGCACGGCGTGCACTTCTGCCTCGGCGCCCCGCTCGCCCGACTGGAGCTCGCCACCAGCCTGCGGAAGCTCTTCGCCCGCTTTCCCCACCTCGAACTCGCCGTCCCCGCCCACCAGCTCAAGCCGCTCAGCTCCCTGATCAGCAACGGCCACGAGCAGCTGCCCGTCCGCCTCCGCCCGACCGCGGCCTGACCATCACCCGACCAGGAACCCCAGATGACCTCCACCGTCGCAACCCCGATCACCCCGCTCACCCGGGCTCAGAAGCGGGTCGCCGCCCACCTCGTGTGCGGGCTCACCAACCCGGAGATCGCGGGCGAGGAACACCTGTCCGGCGACACGGTGAGCTCCCACGTCCGGGTGATGCGCCAGAACCTGCACTGCCCTCCGCGCTCCTCCCGCGCGGTTCTCGCCCACGCCCTCCTCAGCCACCAGCAGGTGCCCCCGCCCCCGCCCTCGCTGCTGCGCCGCGCCTTCGAGCCGGACGCGGACGACCAGCTGCTCATCAGCGCCATCGCCGAGCACTCCCGGCCGGACGACATCGCCCGCACAGCGCGCATCCCGGTCGGCGAACTCCGTACCCGGACCGACGGCCTCGCGCGCAGGGCGGGCGCCAGCAACGCCGCGCACCTCATCGGGCTGGCCCACACCCACGGCATCCTCGGCGGCGAAGGATCCACCGCCGCCGAGCAGCCCCCGGCACAGCCCGCCGGAGCGGCGCGATGAACACCACCACCTCCGACACCACCGCCCCCGCCAGCACGGCGGACGTCCGCGACGGCCGGGCGACGTGGGCGTACGAGATGCGGCCGATCGTGACGGCCGCCGACCGCGAGGCGGCTGCCGCCCTCGTCCAGGACCGCGGCCTGTGGCTCGCCCGGCGCGGCCACTACGCGCCCGCCCTCCACGTCACCGCCTTCCGGGACCACCGTACGGAGGCGGTCGGCCTGTACGAGGACGACGACGGGGACGAAGTCCTCGTCGGCTGTCTCCTTCTGCATCGGCAGCCGGACCTGCGGTCGTGGGCCGTCGACGACCCGGCTCCGGCCCTGAAGGTCTCACTGGCCCACACCGCCCCTGGCCGCACAGACCGTGTCGGATGGCTGATGACGCTGTGGCTCGCCGCCTATGCGGCCCGCATCGGCATCGACTGCGTGTACGCCGAGGCCCCAGGCCGGAGCACCGTATCCGGCGGAACCGACGGCCGGCTCCTGGGGCATCTGCGCGACCTCGGCTGGGACGTGCTCGGCTCCGGCCGCAACCCGGACGGCCATCGGGTCGCCCGGCTTCGGCTGGCCGCCGCGCCGTCGCCCGGCCTGGCCGCGCTCATCTACTGCACAGTCCCCGCCGCGACACGGCGCGGGCTCGAGGAGGACGCGCGATGAGTACCCTCACGCGGCCCGGCCGGACTCGTGCCGCCCCCGGGCCGCGCTCTGCCCCCGGGCGCGGGCGCTCCGCCCGGCCCCGGCCGCGCCGCCGTGGCGAGGGCCCGGCTGTGGGGTCCGGTCCTCCCTCCGCCGGCCCGTCCGGCTAGCAGCAGCGCTACGAGGTAGGCGCCTACGGCCTGCCCCTGCGCAGCCACCCCTCCGCCCCCCCCCGGCCCGCCTGCCCAGGTGAGGCCGGAAAAGCTTCCCGCCGCGGCTTCGCGTCGGGTTGGCCAGAACCCGGCGGACGGAGCCAGCCCTCCGGCTGCGCTCCGGCCGCCAGTCTCTGGCAGCGCCACCGAGTCAGCAACACCCGATCATCAACAAGGAGTTGACATGACGCGCAACATCGCGCAGAGCACCACCCAGGTCCAGGAGCCCGTGGCCCAGGAGGACGGGTTCACCCTGAACGTCGGCCTGCTGGAGGTCTCCGATGCCGCCGGGCTGACCAACCTGACCGACGACAACTGCGGCACCACCTGCGGCGCCTGCACCACCAACGTCGCCTGACCTGGGCCATCCGGCCTGCTGGCCGGGGCCGCCACACCGATGGTGCGGCGGCCCCGGCGGCCCTTCCCACCCGGCTCAAGGAGGCATTCGTGACTGCACCACCGGCATTCCGGGCCGGCGTGACCGCCCTCGTGCGCGCCGTCGCACGACCGGCCCCGGCCGAGGCTCCCTTCCCGGACTTCGACGACCGCCCCCTCCCCGACGCCGGTCAGGAAGACATCACCGCCAGCCGTCTCGCGTGGGTGCGCGCCGTCTGGAGCAAATCCGCCCTGGTCGAGGCCGTGCGGCACGCCAGCCCGGACCTGGGAGCCCAGGTCGAGACTCTGTGCGAATCCCCAGCTCCCTCCGGGCGCGACGTGCGGCGCGTCGGGCTCTCCCTGGTCCGTTACCTGCTTCGGGCAGGGCACCGGGCCACGCCGTTCGGTCTGTTCGCCGGCGTGACCACCGCCGCCTTCGGTGACAGGACGGCCGCCGTCTGGGGCGAGGACCACGTGGTTGTCGCGCGGGCCGGCGCTGAGTGGCTGTCCCGGCTGGTCGAGCAACTGGAGGGGAGCGGAGAGCTGCTGCCGTGGCTGTCCGTCATGGTGAACAACACGGCCTTCGTACGGGACGGGAACCTGATCGTCCCGTACCAGGACGACGGGCGACGGGCGGTGGAGGCGTCGATCGAACTGTCCGCCCCGGTGCGCAGTGTCCTTACCGCGGCGGGGACACCGATCCGGTTCGAGGACCTGGCCGGGAAGCTGGGGGCGGAGTTTCCCGGCGTGGTGCCCGAGCGGGTCCACGGACTGCTGGCAGGGCTGATCCGGCGTCGCGTGCTGATCACAAACCTCCAGGCGCCGGCCACCGAGACCGACGCCCTCGGCTACGTCCTCGCCCAGCTCGACGCGGCCCGGGCCAGCGCCCTCGTCCCGCTCGCCGGGACGGTCAGAGACCTCCGCGCCGTCCGCGCGGGACTGCACCAGTGCGCCTCGGCAGATGACCGGGAGGCGGTGGCCGCCCGGATGCGGCAACTGGTGCCGGGCCTTCGCCGCCACCCCTTGGCGCTGGACCTCCGCCTCGATGCACACCTCCGGCTCCCCGGCGAAGTGGCGGGCGAGGTCGAGCGGGCCGCCACCATCCTCACCCGGCTCTGTGCCCGCCCGTACGGGGGGCGCGGGCTGGGTGAGTATCACCAGCGGTTCTATGAGCGGTACGGCATTGGCACGATGGTGCCCCTTCTCGATGTCGTCGCCGACAGCGGCATCGGCTACCCCGACGGCTACCCCGGGGCCCCGGCCGGCGCCCGCCGACGGCGGATCTCCCCCCGGGACGACGTCCTGGTCCGCCTCGCCCAGACCGCCGCGCTCGACGGGCACGACGAGGTCGTGCTCACCGACGAGATGGTGGACGCGCTGGACGTGGGACCGAAGGAACCCCGGGTGCCGCCGCACCTGGAGGTCGGCGTGCGGCTGCACGCGGCGAGCATCGACGAGATACAGCGCGGCCGGTTCACCGTGGAGGTCACAAGCGTGTCTCGTGGCGCCGGGGTGAGCACGGGCCGCTTCGCCAGCGTCCTGGATCCCGCCGCGCGGGAGACGCTGTGCGCGGAGCTGGCCGACCTGCCCACCGCCGATTTCGGCACCGACCCCGCCCAGCTCTCCTTCCCTCCGCTACTGCCCGACACCGCGCACGTCACCCGGACCCCCCGCATCCTGCCGCTGCTGATCAGCCTGCAAGAGCACCGGCCGTCCGCCCCGGACGTGCTCACTCCTGCCGATCTCGCGGTGGCCTGCGACGGCCGCCGGATGTACCTGGCCGCCCCGGGTCTCGGCCGTCGCATCGAGGCCGTGGGCATGCACGCGCTCAACCTCACCGAGCACACCCCGCCGCTGGCCCGGCTGCTCACCGAGCTCTCGCGCGGCCAGTGCGCCCAGGTGACCACCTTCGACTGGGGAGTTGCCGCGACGGCGCCGTTCCTCCCGCGCCTGCGCTACGGCCGCATCGTGCTCTCCCCGGCCCGGTGGCGGGTGGAAGCGGCCGACCTGCCCGGCCGGGACCGGCCCACGGCAGAGTGGAACCTCGCGCTCTCCGAGTGGCGCATCCGCCGACGCCTGCCGCAGCATGTGCAGCTCGTCCAGGGCGACCGGCTACTCCCCCTCGACCTCGACCAGGCCGCCCCCCGCAGTCTGCTGCGCCGGCAGCTCGACCGCGCCTCCCTTGTGGTGCTCACCGAGGCGCCGGGGCCGCAGGCGTACGGCTGGAGCCAGGGCCGGGCCCACGACATCATCGTCCCCCTCAAGGCGACCCGGTCCGCCGAGTGGCCGCCGCTGCCCCAGCCGGCCCCGGCCCGCACCCTCGCGCGGGCCCAGACGCAGATGCCGGGCATGTCCTCGGTGCTGCTGGCCGCCTTGTACGGGGACCTGCGCCGCCAGGACGCCGTGCTGACCCGGCACGTCCCCGACCTCCTTGGCCGGCTCGGCTCTCCCCCGTGGTGGTTCATCCGCTTCCGCGACCCCGACCAGCACCTTCGCCTGCGCATCGCTCTGGCGGACCCCGACAGCTTCGCGGATGCCGCCCGCACGGTGAGCGCGTGGGCCGACGAACTGCGCACGGACGGGCTGCTGGCGGACCTGCGCTACCCCACCTCCTACCGGGAGATGGGCCGCTGGGGCTCCGGGAGTGCGTGGGACGCCGCCGAGGAGGTGTTCCGGGCCGACTCGCGGGCCGTCGTCACCCAGCTCTCCCAGCCCCGGCGCCCGCAGCAGCGCACACTGGTGGCCGCCCACACCTTCGCGATCGCCTCGGCGTTCCTCGGCAGTACGCAGGCCGGCGCCCGCTGGCTGATCGACCACATCCCGCACCGGGCGCCGAAGCCGATCCCAAGGCCGCAGTTCACCGAGGCCGTCCGCCTGGCCGACCCGCGCGACAACTGGGCCGCGCTCCGTGCGGTCCCCGGCGGCGAGGCGATCGTCGCGGGCTGGGCCGACCGTACCGTCGCGCTTGCCGCCTACCGCGAGCGCCTGCCGGGCCCGGACACCGAGGGCATCGCCCTGGACGACGTCCTGACCTCCCTGCTGCACACCCACTTCGTACGGCACGTCGCGGTCAACTTCCCCGAGGAGGAGATCTGCCTCCACCTCGCCCGCGCCGCCGCCCTGGCCTTCAACGCCCGCCCCGGGAGGACCCGGTGAACCACGACACCGCCCTCGGCCTGTCCGCGGGCATCGCCGACCGGCTCGCCCACCCCGACACCGCGCCCGCCACGGTGAGCACAGATACCGTCCGGCAGCACCTTGCTCTCGGGCCGATCGGCATCGCTCTGCTGCACATCGAGCGGGCCGCAGCCGGCCTCGGGCCCTGGCAGCGCGCCCACGACTGGCTCGCGGCCGCCACCCGCCGGCCGTTCGCCAGCGGCGCCGACAGCCACCCCTTCTACGGCGCGCCCGCGCTCGCGCACGTCCTGGCCTGCGCCGCCGAAGGTCTCCCCGGCGCCTACGCACGCGACCTCGCCCTGCTGGACCGGCAGGTCCTCGACGACGTCCAACGCCGCCTGGACGCCGCGCACCGCCGGATCGACACCGGGCAGCTCCCGGTGCTCGCCGAGTTCGACGCGATCCGCGGGTTGACCGGCTTCGGCGGCTACCTCCTGCGCCGCGACCCGGCGGGCCCGGCCCTGCGATCGGTTCTCGACTACTGCGTACGCCTGACCGAACCGATCACCCATGAAGGGGACACCCTGCCGGGGTGGTGGACGCTCACCGGGCCTTCCGGGCGGCCGGACGACCGTTTCCCCGGCGGCCACGGCAACTCCGGCATGGCCCACGGCATCGGCTCCGTGCTGGCCCTGCTCGCGCTCTGCGCCCGCCGCGGCACCACGGTCAGTGGCCACCGCCAGGCTCTGCGCACCATCCTGGCCTGGCTCGACCGCTGGGAGACGACCAGCTCGCAGGACCGGACCTGGCCGTACTGGGTCATCCGCGACGAGCTGCGCACCGATCGGCTCGCGCCCGCCGGTCCCCGGCGTCCCTCGTGGTGTTACGGCACCGCCGGCGTGGCGCGCGCCCAGCAGCTTGCCGCCCTCGCGCTCGGCGATCCCGCCCGCCGAGCGGTCGCCGAGAACGCCCTCCTGGACGCTCTCACCGACCCCGAGCAGTTGTGGGCCACCACGGACTTTGGCCTGTGCCACGGCTTTGCCGGGCTCGCTCACCTCACCGTCCGTACCGCCGCCGACGCCGCGCCCGAGACTGCGAACCGGCTCCGTGCCGTTCTGCCCGACCTGCTGGCCACCCTGCTGCCGCTCGGCTCGAAACCCAAGGACGCGGGCGCGGCACTCGTCGATGGCCCCGGCGGCGCCGGGCTCCTTGACGGCGCCGCCGGTATCGGGCTCGGCCTCCTCGCCGCTTCCGGTACCGCCCCGCCCCGGACCAACTGGGACGCCTTCCTGCTCGTCGCCTGACCTCCGAGAGGACCTTGATGCCCGCCGACCACTGGCAGCAGCACCAGATCACCTTCCCCGACCGGCAGACCGCGCGCGCCGCCATCGCCGACCGTCTCGCCCCCGTCCTGCACGAGGCGGAAGTCTCCCGGCAGCTCAGCGGCTGGTGGTTCATGAACAAGCAGCCCTGGCCCCTGCGGTACCTGGCCGACCACCCCGCTCCGGCCGTAACGGCGCTGCTGGACGACCTGGTCGCGGACGACGTCGCGTCCTCCTGGACGACCGGGATCTACGAGCCGGAGACGGACGCCTTCGGCGGCCCGGCAGCCATGGCGGCCGCGCACGACCTCTTCCACGAGGACAGCCGCCACCTCCTCGCCTACCAGGTAGGCCCCGGACACCTGGACCGTCCGGAGATGGCCGTCCTGCTGCTGAGCGGCATGATGCGCGCCGCGAACCTCGACTGGTTCGAGCAGGGCGACGTGTGGAGCAAGGCCGCCGCCCTGCGCCCCGGCACCCCGGCTCCCGGCTTGTCCGAGACCCTGTTGCCGGCGATGCGGAAGCTGATGACCACCGAGGCACGCAGGCTGTGCCGGGCGGGCGGGCCGCTGGACGGCCACACGCAGTGGATCGCCGCCTTCGAACGGGCGGGCACGACGCTCACCCACCTCGCCGCGCAGGGCGAACTGACCCGCGGCCTGCGCGCCGTCATCACCCACCACGTCATCTTCCACGCCAACCGGGCCGGCCTGCCGGCCGCAGACCAGCACACCCTGTTCCACATCGCACGAGAGGCAGTCATGGGATCGAGTGACAACACCGCGTCCACCAAAGCCAATACCCCCGCCGCCGATAGCGTCAGCGCGGTGAACACCGACACGCTCACCACACCCGACGCCGAGCGCCTGCGCAACGCCCTGGTCGACCAGATCAAGACCGAAGGCCACGCCTGCACCCCCGAGGTCGAGAACGCCCTGCGCACGGTCCCGAGGCACCGGTTCGTCCCCGACGCGCCGCTCACCGACGCCTACGCCAACGCGCCGGTGAACATCAAGTACGACACCGACGGCACGTCGATCTCCTGCGCCTCCCAGCCCAGCGTCGTCGCCCTCATGCTCGACCAGCTCCAGGCCCAGCCCGGCGAGCGCATCCTCGAACTCGGCGCCGGCACCGGCTACAACGCCGCCCTCATCGGCCACCTCGTCGGCCCCGACGGACACGTCACCACCATCGACGTCGACGACGACCTCGTCGAAGGCGCCCGCGCCCACCTCGCCGACACCGGCTTCACCAACGTCCAGGCCCTGACCCGCGACGGCGCCCTCGGCCACGCCGACGGCGCACCCTACGACCGGATCATCGCCACCGTCGGCGCGCACGGCATCCCGCCCGCCTGGCTCGAACAGCTCGCCCCTGGCGGCCGGCTCGTCACCCCCCAGCGCCTCAAGGGCAGCGTCTCGCGCTCCATCGTCTACCAAGAGCGCGACGGCCGCTGGATCTCGTCCGGCTCGCAGATGAACACCTTCATGCCGCTGCGACGAGGCATCGCCGACGACGACCGCCGCGTCATCCCCCTCTCCACGCAGAGCACCGTGCGCCTCCAGGCCCCCGCCGGACAGCAGATCGACGCCGACGCCCTCGCCGGCGTCCTGGAACAACCGCGGACCGAGCAGTGGACCGGGATGAAGGTCCGCGCCATGGAGAGCCCTGAGTGGATGGAGCTCTTCGTCTCCTGCTCCCTGCCCTCCGGCCTGATCCGCATGCTGTTCCCCCAGACCGCCAAGGGCACCGTGCTCACCGAGGACCCCTACCCCTCCTCCACGGCCGCCGTGGACAAGGGCGCGCTCACCTACCTCACCCGGCGCCTGCTGGACGAGAAGACACCCGAGGGCGGCAAGCTCTGGGAGTTCGGCGTCGTCGGCCACGGCCCCGGCAGCGAGGAACTCACCTCCCAGGTCGCCGACGCCATCCGCACCTGGGACCGCGAGTACCGCGGCCGGGAAGCCGCCTTCGAGCTCCTGCCGCTCGACGCGCCCCCCGTCGACCAGCGACCCGGCACGTTCGTCCTCGACACCCCGCTCAACCGCGTCCTCGTCACCTGGCAGTAGCCCCCCGGCGCGGGCCCGCCGACCGACGGCTGGCCCGCAGCCCCACTCACCGTTCCCTTCCCCGGGAGTCCCCATGGACCCGTACGCCTCCATAGCCCGGCGCTTCCCTCTCATCTCCCGCTTCCGCCCCGCCTGCCTGCCGCTCCCGCAGCGTGTCCGCGCCCTGGTCGAACTCTCCGCCACGGCCCAGACGAAGGCGGACCAGGGCCTGGCGTCCGCGGTCTACAACCAGGCCGCGCTCCTCGCCTCCGACCTCGGCCTGCCCGACCTCGCCCGCCAGTGGTGCCACCAGCACGCCGCCGCCTACCTCCACGCCACCCCCTTCCCCGGCATGACCGCGATCCGAGCCCTCGAACCCGTTGTCAACCTCGCCCGCCTCCAGATCCGCGCCGGCAACACCGACGACGGCCGCCACCGCCTCCTGAACCTCTACGACGCCGTGAGCAACGTCGCCCCCGCCGAGTTCGAAGGCGTCCGCATCCCCGCAAAGCTGACCACCAGCGACACCGACCGCGACGAGGTACGCGCCTGGCTGTGGCGGGTGATCCTCGCCGACGGCACCCGCACCCTGACCACCGCCGGCCGCTGGACCGAGGCCCTGGCCCACATCGAGCAACACCACGGCCTCGGACTGCGGATGCTGGACGGCCGGCAGGTCGCCGTACTCGCCACCCTCCACGGCGACCCCGACCACGCCACCGGCCTCGTCGCCCAGACGACACCCGGCGAACCCTGGGAGAACGCCGTCACCACCTGCCTGGCCGTGATGTGCCACCGAGCCGCCCATCGCCCCGTCGACGACCTGCTCCCCGAGCTGGTGAACAGCTACGTGCAGCGCGAACCCGATATCGGTACGACCGTCTTCGATACACGCCTCGGACTGACCGTCCTGGACCTCCTCGACCAGTCCGACAGCCCCTCAGCACACCTCGTCGCCGAGGAACTCCACCGCCGAACCATGGCCGCGACCGACGGCTACGCCGCCCGCGAGTGCCTAGCCAACCCCCGCTTCACCAACCTGATCGCCTCCGGGAAAACGAACGCTGCCCGCGACCTGGTCCACGCCTGCGGGCTGGACGACGGAGGGCTCCCTCAGACCTTGGCCGCCAGGTTGGTCCATGCGCTTCGGGGCAGCAGCGGAGTGATCCGTGAAAGCGTGGCGTCCTTACGACCCGTTCAGCAGACGCCCCAGAGCGAGGCGTTCCTCGACGAGAAGGGCGCCGCCCGATGAGCGCCCCTACCGAGCAACTCTCCCTGATCAACCTGGACGAACCCTCGCACGCTCCGGCCTACGACGCCGTACGGCTGTTGCTGTTCAACGCCCAGCACGCCTCCCCGGACCGCTCCCGCCGTCAGGCCGCCTGGGTCGCCGCCCAGGAGAACGCGGACATCGCCGTCTTCACCGAGGTGTCCTCCACCCACGGTGGCGACACTCTCCTCACCGCGCTCGGCGAGCGCGGGTACGCCACCGTGATCGCCCCGCAGCCGGCGGAAGCCGACTACCGCACGGTCATCGCCTGCCGCACCGCCGACGCCCACCCGGCCCAGAGCCCGGTCGCCGTCACGCCCCACCGGGCCCCGGCCGCCCGCGTCACCGTCGGCGGCCACGACATCGGCGTCCTCGGCCTGTACGTCCCCTCCCGCGGCCCCAAGGAGCAGCGCAACGTCTCCAAGCGCGCCTTCCAGGACGCGGTCACCGAGGCCCTGCCGAAGCTCGACGCTGCCTTCCCGGACGTGCCCGTCATCGTGGCCGGGGACCTCAATGTCGTCGAGCGCGGCCACCAGCCCCCGCACACGGTGTTCGGCGCCTGGGAGTACACCTTCTACGACTCCTTCCAGACGGCCGGCCTCACCGACGCCTTCCGCCACCTCCACCCCGACAAGGTCGCCCACTCCTGGTACGGACGCAGCGGCAACGGCTTCCGCTTCGACCACCTCTTCGTCTCCGCAGCCCACGCCGACCGCCTCCTCGCCTGCGACTACCACCACCAGGCCCGCGAAGAGGGTCTGTCCGACCACGCCGTTATGACGCTGCGCCTGGGCCTGCCGTCCACCCCAGGCGGACAGGGTGAGGCTCCGGCCACGAGCTCTTGCTGACCACGGACTGGGCTACGCCCGAACGTCGGCGTTTCGGCCAACCGCCCCCGGGCCGCGTGCCCTTACGCGGCAAGGGTCGGTGCACTGCGCACGTTCGGAAATCCGCTGAATCACCGGGCGCGCAACGCGTCCGAAAGGAACAGGTGCTCGAAATCGTGCGGCGTCGTTGAACACACCGACGCCACCACCACGCCCACGAGGGGGAACACATTGACGCCAGTCGAACCAGGCGGCGACACGATCGCGAGCGGCCCGAAGGCCGGAGCCGCGGACAGCATCTCGGACGCCGAGCAGGAGCTGTACGGTGGCCGGCTGCGCTACGACCAGTCCTTCGTCCGGCACGAAGGGCCGCTGACCCGGCTGAAGTTCGGGCACATGGCGGCCGCGCTGCCGCACATGGTCGGCATGGTGCTGCGCACCGGCTGGAAGGCGGACCGGCGCGCCCTGATGGGGGTCGTGGCGGCCGAGCTCGGGCAGGGCGTGACGGCCGCGTGGGGCCTGGTGGCGGTCAACGGCGTCCTGGCGCAGTTGTTCGCCGACGGTCCGACCGTGGACAAGCTCCGCGACGCGCTGCCGTCCCTGGTTGTGCTCGCGGTCGCGGCGGTGGCGACCGCGGTGCTGTCGGCGTGGTCGACGGCGATGTCGGGCCGGCTGGAGCCGCAGGTGGAGCGGGCAGTCTCCGCCCGGTACTACACGGCCGTCACCGGTGTGGAGGTTGAGGCGACCGAGCGGCCGGAGGTCCAGCGGGTTTTGGAGGCGGGCCGGTTCGGCACGGACTCGGCCCGTAGCATGCTGCGGCTGTCGGTCGGCGTCGGCAATGTGGTGATCGGCATGGTGGCGGCTGCGGCCGTGCTCGCGGCGCTGCACCCGGCGTTGTTACCGATGCTGCTGGCGATCGCCCTTCCCAAGGGGTGGGGCGCGGTCCGTTCCGCGCGCCGGGACTACCTGTCCCGGATGAACTGGGTCGACCACCGCAGGGCGATCGCGTCGCTGCTGGCCTACTTGACCCGGCCGCACGCCGCCGGTGAGCTCCGTGTGCACGCCGCTGGCACGAAGCTGCTGTCCAGCTATGAGGAGATGTCGCGGCAGACCGAAGCGGAGCAGCGGCGGCTCGCTCGGGCGCAGGCATCGACGGATCTGGTCGCGGGCGCGTTCGCCGGTGTGGCGTCGCTGGCCTGCTACGGGGTGCTGTGGTGGCTGCTGTCGACCGGTGGTCTGCCGCTCGCCGTCGGCGGGACCGCGGTAATCGCCATCCGTACGTCGACGGCGCGGCTCACCTCGCTGGTGCAGCAGGTCAACCGGCTGTACGAGGAGCTGCTGTTCCTCACCGACACCGAGGACGCCATCAAGGTGGCAGGCGAGAACGCCATCCCGTCCTCCGGTACGCCGCTGCCCACACCTACTCGGGAGGTGCTGGCGGAGGAGGTGTCGTTCACCTACCCGGGCGCCGACGGCCCCTCTCTGAAAGGCGTGAGCGTGCGCGTGCCACGGGGGAAGGTGACGGCCCTGGTGGGTGCGAACGGCTCGGGGAAGACCACGCTCACGAAGGTGCTGGCCGGACTGCTACTTCCCGCGGAGGGAGAGGTTTGGTGGGTGGGCGAGTCGGGCGAGCGGATCGAGCTGCGTGAGGCGGACCGCGCCCAGGTCTTCGCCGAGATCGGGCTGCTGGCTCAGGACTTCCCCCGCTGGGAGATGACGGCGGCCGCGAACGTGGCTATCGGCGCCGGCGACCGCCCGAGGGACATGGACCGCGTCCGCAAGGCCGCCGGCGAGGCGGGAGTGCTTGAGCTGGTCGAGGGCCTGCCGCACGGCTGGGACTCGATCGTGTTCAAGGGCTACGAGCGCGGTGTCCAGCTCTCGGGAGGCCAGTGGCAGAAGCTGGGGTCTGCTCGAACAAGGTATCGACAGGCTCCGTTCCTGCTGGTCGACGAGCCGACCAGTGCGCTTGATCCCCATGCGGAGATCGCCGCGTTCGAGGGGCTGTGGTCCCTGGCTGAGGAGGGGCACGCGGTCGTACTCGTCACCCACCGGCTCGCCGCGACCATGCACGCCGACCACATCTACGTCCTCGATCAGGGGTGTGTCGTCGAGGACGGCACCCATGGGGACCTGATGGCCCGCACGGGCGGCCTGTATCGGGGGATGTTCGCCGCCCAGGCCGCGCAGTACGGGCTCGCGCCCACGGCCGACCCGGTTCCCCGGCCGCGTGGCACCCAGCCGTCCGGCCGCGAGACGGCGAGCTGATCCACCGGTGCGACTTCCCCCAGCCCGACCCGCCCCCTACATCGAAGGCGAGACGACGCCCATGTCACTCTGTTCCAACGCGATCCGCAGGACCGTCGAGGCGTACCTCGGCCGGCACCCCGGCGAGCGTGACGCCCTGGCCGGGCTCCTTGACGCGCTGGACCGGCCCGTCGATGCGACCGCCCGGACGACGCTGCCCGGGCACGTCACGTGCAGCGCCGTCGTGATCGACCGGAAGCGCCGGGTCCTGCACATCCGTCACCGGGCCACCGGCGGCCGCGTGCTCGCCCCGGGCGGTCACATCGAGCCCGGGGACCGGACACTGCTCGCCGCGGCGCTGCGCGAGGTGTCGGAGGAGACCGGGATCGTGCCGGGCGCCCTGTGCCTGACCCGGCAAACGCTCGGCTCTCCGATCGACATCGACGTCCACGACATCGACGCCAACCCGGCCAAGGGCGAACCGGCCCACCGCCACTACGACTTCCGCTACGTCTTCTACCTCTCCGGCGAGGAGCCGCCCGCGATCACGCTGCAGGACGCGGAGGTGTCCGGTGCCCAGTGGCTCCCGCAGCAGGAGGTCACCTCGCCGACCCTGCGCGCGAAACTCCTCGCGGCGCGGCTGGACGGCCGGCCGGAGCCGGTGAACGCCTCCGCGCTGGTCCACGACGGGACCGGCCGCTACCTGCTCCACTTGCGCGACCACAAGCCCGGCGTCATCTGGCAATCGGGGGCGTTCGCCCTTCTCGGCGGCGGGCGTACGCACGACGACGAGAGCCTTGAGGGCACACTGCTGCGGGAGCTGTCCGAAGAGGTGCCCGACCTCCGCCTCGACGACCTCACGCCCTACGCCGTGGAGGACGCCACCAGCATCCACGGCCTCAGCGTCCCGGTCCGGGTCTTCGCCGGCCGGTGGCGCGGCAATCCCGACCGTCTCGCGCTGCACGAGGGGGTGCTGCTGCGCTGGTTCGCGCCCGATGAACTGGACCGGCTGCGGCTGAGCCCCGCCACCGCCGCTCTGATTCGCCGGCACGCCGCCGAGAACCCTCCGGACGACAGCCGGGCCGGGGTTCCTCCCGTGTGGGACGGGGGCGACCGGGTGGTGCTGAACGGCGTCGGGGTCCACCTCCACCTCGAAGACGACGAGGGCCGGGTGCTGCTCGGCCTGCGTCACCCCGATTCGAAGTACGCGGGCGACACCTGGCACTACCTCGCCGGGCGGTGCGAGCAGGAGTCCGCCCTCGAGTGCCTGGTCCGCGAGGCGTGGGAGGAGGCGGGGCTGGTCATCGACCCCGTGGACGTCGAGCTCGCGCATGTCGTCCACGTCGTCGACGCCCCGGGCAGCCTGCCCTTGATGCAGCTTGTCTTCCGGGCGCGCCGCTGGGAGGGCACACCCGAGGTACGCGAGCCGGACAAGTGCCTGACCTGGAAGTGGTGGCCGGCGCGCGAGCTTCCGGACCGTCTCGTCTCCTACACCCGGACGGCCATCAGCAGCATCGCCGAGGGCCGTGCCTTTTCGCAGATGGGCTGGTGAACGGAGTGCGCACACCTACCAGCCGCATGCCCGGGCCGGGCGCCCGGCCCGGCGCCGCCCGCAGGGCTGCCCTGGCGCCGGGGGTACCGAGATGAGCGGCGATGCCGATGCGATCGTCGTGGCCGGGATCCTGGCGCTGCTGTACCGGATCACGCCGACGGCGGTCAGCCACGGCCCGGCGGGAACGGCGACCCGCAACTACCTCGCCGAAGACCGTGAGGGCGGGCGGTGGTTCGTGAAGGCGTACCCGCCCGGCACTGATGTGGCCGAGGAGCGTCAGGCGCTGGCACTGGGTGAGACGGCGAGACGAGCCGGGGTGCCGGTACCGGCCGTGCGGCGGACGGTGAGCGGCGACGTGATCGCCTCAGCCGCAGGGCTGTCGGTGTCCGTGGCGCAGTACATCGCGGACGCACAGACCGCCGAGGGCGGTCTGTGCGGCGGCAGGTGGGCGGCAGTGGGTGAGGCCGTGGGCCGGATGCACCGGGTCCTGGCCAGCCACCCGGCCGGCCCGCCGCGCCCTGTTGCGGCCCGCGCAGTGTGCGACGTCGCGCGGGCCGGGCGGCGGCTGGAGGAACTCCTCGCCCGTTGGGAGGCCGCGCCACCGTCGCCCGGCGGGTTCGCCGCCTGGTGCACCCACACCGCAGAGCAGCGTCGTGCCGCCCTTCCGGAGGTTGCGGCCCGCCTGGAGAAGCTGCCAGCCACCCTGATGACGCAGGTTGTGCACGGCGACCTGGCCTCGCCCAACCTGCTGCTGCGCGGCGAAGCGGTCGCCGCGGTGATCGACTTCCGGCCCCCTGGGCATCGCAGTGCCGCCTGGGAGCTCGGCCGGATCGTGCTGGACCCGCGCACCGTCCTGGCGCGGCCTGACGAATGGATCCCGGGCCTGGCCCGCGCGGTCGGTGCCTACCGGGCGGCGAACCCGCAGCTTCCGGCCGAGGACCTCCTCGCCGTGCCGCGGGTTGCCGCCGGGTACCTGGCCTGCTCGGTCTATCCCCTGTCCGAGCCGCTGAACGATCCCGCCTCGGTCACCCCGGCGCTGGAGGCGTACGGGCGCGCCCGGCACGAGGCCACGGGCGTGCTGTGGGAGCGCCTGGACGAAGCCGAGGAGGTGCTCCATGACGTCCTGCGCTGAGACCCCCTCCGTCCCGGGCGCCTCGCTGTGGCGGCACCGCGACTTCCGCCGGTACCTGACCGGCCAGGCCGCGAGCGTGGCAGGCAGCTCGATCACCCAGATGGCGCTGCCGGTGCTGGCCGTGCTCCACCTGGACGCCACAACCGCCCAGGTCGCGTGGCTGGCGTTCGTCGGACAGCTCCCGCCCGCGCTGCTCGCCCTGCACGCCGGCGCGCTCGCCGACCGGTACTCCAAACGCCGGCAAATGATCGCCGGTGACCTGGTCAGCGCCGCAATGCTCACCACGGTGCCGGTGGCGGCCGCGCTGGGCACGCTGACCCTGACGCAGCTCATGATCGTCGCCGTGGTGCAGGGAGCGGCGAGCGTGCTGCACGATGCGGCGGCCATCAGCCTCCTGCCCAGCCTCGTTGACCGGTCCTTGATCCAGCGGAGCAACAGCCGCGTGGGTGCGCTGTTCGCGATCGCCGCGACCGCCGGAAGCCACCTCGGCGCCGCGCTGACCGCGGTACTCGGCCCCGCCCGGGCCCTCCTCGGTGACGTCGCCTCCTTCCTAATCAGCGCCGGATGCACCGCCCGCATCCAGGCCCGCGAACCCGCCCGGGCTCGCCCAAAGTCCCGTCGGCTGCGTGAGGAGATCGGCGAGGGCCTGAGGTACGTGCACGGCGATGAGCGGCTGCTGACCCTGACCCTGGTCAACGCCACCACCTCCTTCGCGCTCGGATTGCTCAACACCCTGTGGGCGCTGTACCTCCTGCGGACTCTCGCGGTGAGCGCGACCGTCTTCGGGGTGGTTCTCGGCCTGGGCGCCCTGGGCGCCGCCGCCGGGGCACTGACCGCCCCGGCCCTCGCCTGCCGGTGGGGCCCGGGGCCGATGATGCTCACCGCGCTCGCGATCACCCCGCTGACCCAGATCCCGCTGCTGCTCGCCTCTCCCGGCCTTCGGTGGCAGGTTGCGATCGGAGCGGCGCTGTTCCTGCAGCTGGCCTGCGCCGGTGCCGCGGGCACCACCCAGCGATCGATTTCTTGGGGCGTTTCAGATTTGTCTCAAGCCACGTCCCTCCTGCCGGTGGATGGTGTCCGCTTGGCTCTCCGCTGACTGCTATCTCTCTTCTCCCAGTTATCTCGAGAAGTGACGAGCATGCAGTTGTTCGCGGTTGACATGGCGCTGGTGCGCCGACATTTGGACAGCCCAGTTCTCACGGGCACTGACGCAGCGCGTTTGCTGGAGCTCCACGGGATCTCCGACGGCACGCCGGTCTTCCTAGATGACGAGACGATGATGCCGGTGGAGCCCCTGTGCGCGTGGGGCCGGAGCATGTCGTACGCGGATCTGGCCGAGGGCACGTTGAAGGACTACGGGCGGATCATGGCCCGGTTCGGCGCCCATCAGGTCGAGCGTGACCGTGAGGTGCTCATGGCTACCGAGGCCGACCTCGTGTCCTACAAGAAGTCGCGCACGCAGCTGCAGGAGAAGCCGATCGGTTCTTCGGCGTGGTCGAAGGAATCATCGGTCTTGGACCAGTTCTTCGCCTTCGCGGTGGAGCAGAGGTACCTGCGACGTCGGCCCGTGCGGGTGGCGTCACGGGGGCGGAACGCGCTGAGTCCGAGGACGCGGCGTGGGATGGACATCCGGCATCTGAGTCTGGAGCAGTACCGGTACTTCCGGGATGTCGGGCTTGGCGGACAGGGCCCGGACGCGCGGCTGAACCGGTCCTATCGGGGGAGTTCCCCGCATCGTGACCGGGCTGGGGCTGATCTGGCGGTGTGCAGCGGGATGCGGTGGCAGGAGTGGGCGACTGTGCTGCTGCCCGAGCTCGGCATGGGTGTGGACCGCCCCGGCGACGAGGCCGACTTCACCGTCCAGGCGTGTGCGAAGTACGGCAAGGCACGGAGAGTCTTCGTCCCTGAGCAGGCCGTGCAATCCGTGGAGACCTACTGCCTGCTGGAACGGCCGGAGTTCACCGCGGCCGCGGCCCGGCGGCTGGAGCGCCGGCACCGGGAGCTGTTCGTCGTCTCCCGTGCCGAGCCGGAAACGGGCCGGGTTCACGGCGTGCTCGACGGTGAACGGCAGGTGTTCGCAATGCAGGCGATTCCGCCGAAAATGCGCCGGATCACGGTCTGGGAGGGCGAGTTCGGACTGGAGGCCATGACGGTGTTTCTCGGGCGGGGCGGTCTCATGCCGGGGGCGGATTCGTGGAAGCGGTACCGGCACGCCGCGTGGCGCCGGATGGTGGCGCTGGCCGATGAGACGACGCCGCGGCTGCCGGCCAAGAGGTGGCGCTGGCACGATCTGCGCCACACGTACGCCTTGCAGCTGTTGACCTATCTGGAGCGTCAGATGGATGGGGCCGAGCCGGACCTGGTGGCGCGCCGGCGTCGACATCGCTCCTACTTGAGCGGGCACATCCGCTACAACCCTCTGCTGATCGTCAGCCGCAGGCTCGGTCATTCCAGCCCGGAGACCACGTACGCGTACCTCGAGTACACCGACGACCTGGTGCACGAGTACGAGGCGGCGTTCGCCGGGTGGCTTGGTGACCCCGGTGAAGAGGCTACCTACGCGCAGATCGCCGCCAGGGCCTTCCAGTTGGAGAAGCAGTCGGCAGGGGCGTGTTGATGGCGCGCGTGAAACGGCGGAGGTCTGTTGAGTGGACGGCGCATCTGCGGCAGGCGCTGGGGGCTCCGGGTGGGGACGGCAGGATCGGGGTGCACGTGGTGGCGGTCAATGACCAGGGGCGGGAGCGGCTGCAGTACATCGATCCCGGGGACTACCAGTGTTCGAAGCTGGCCGCGCAGTTGGCTGACGAGTGGGTGGAGTACGTCAACGCGACTGGTCTGTCGGCCTCGGCGTCCCGGGACTACGTGCGGGCTGTTGATCTGGTGTGCGCGGCCATGGACGCCGCATCCGAGGACTCGGCCGCCTTGTCACTGGAGTCCGTGGATCTGATGCCGCTGCTGGCCCGGTGGGAGCGCACCTTGCCCGCCGCGTACAAGGAGGGTTCGCGGCAGCCGGGGATGGCGGCCTCGGGCGTGCGGATTTTGATCGTGCGGCGGGACGACCATGCGGAGCGCCGGGTCGACGAGTCGCTGGCGAGGTTCTCCCGCGGCCAGACTCTCACCGGGTGGGGTGAGGGTGCCGAACGGGACGAATTCAGCCGGGCCGACAAACAGGCCCTGCTCAAGGCCGCGTGGTCGTCGGTGCACGCACTGGAGAAGCGGCTGGCCGAGGGCTGGGCCCTGGCGGAGCAGGGACGGCATCCCGACAAGGGGGACTGGCTGCACGTGCCGGATCTGCTGTGGGGCCTGTCGCGGGGAGCGATCCTGCCCCGGCAGATCGGCGACAGGCTCCCGCCGACCACCGCGCTGTGGCCCACAGTGCTGCGCGAGATGATCCAGCGCGAGGACGGGACCGTCGCGCCTCGGCGGGCCCGGCGGGATCTGATCTGGCAGCTGGTGCGCCGCCTCTACCCGACGAACCTGGATCTTCACGCCTTCAGAGTCCTGCTGATGGATGCCACCGGGCACGCCTCGGAGGAGGTCACCAGCTTCGGCCTGTCGGATATCGAGTTCCTCCCGAAGGGTGTGCGTTTGACGCTGGTCAAGGAGCGCGCCCACCGCGTGCGGCACCGGGCCTTCCGCGACGCCCCCGGGGATGACGAGCCGGAGATCGAGGAGACGCTCGATCGACCGCGACGTGAGGCGAGCGCGATCGTGCGCCGGCTTGTGAAGGTCACGGAGCAGTCGCGGAGGCAGTGCCCGGAGGTGACCGACACCCTGTTCGTGCGCCCCTCACTGGTGTACTACGACCTCAGGTTCGGACGCTGGGACGCCAACGCCGCAGGGCAGCGGTTCACCGACTGGCTGGGCTCGGTCGGGGTCACGATCGACGGCCCGGCGCACATCGGGCGGCTGCGGAAGTCCACGAAGGTGGAGAAGGCCATCGTCTCCGGTGGCCGTATCAGCGCTGCCGCCGACGACCACCTTGAGGAAACCTTCGCCGGCCACTACGCCCAGGGCACCACACTGCGGATCCTGTCCGGCAAGGTCATCACCACGGCCCAGGCCCACTGGTTCGAACGGGCGGTGAACGGGCCGACCGTGATCGCCCCGGAGGCGGCCGAGATCGCCGAGAACAGCGAGCGACTGCGGGAATTCGGACTGGAGGCGGAACAGGCGGACGGCATCGTCCAGGGCGAACTCGACATGGGCGTCTCCCACTGCAAGAACCCGTGGGACTCACCGTTCAGCAACCCCGGGGAGCTCTGCGCGGTCGCGCCGCTGCGCTGCATGGAGTGCCGCAACGCCTGGGTCCTGCCCAGCCACTTGCCGCAACTGATGCTGCTCGCCGAGCACCTGGAGAGGGTACGCCTCCGGCTCGATCCGCGAGCCTTCACCCTGCGGTGGGGCCAGTCCTACGTCAACCTCCGTGCCGTACTGGAAGAGCGCAGCGAGCAGGAGAAGGCCCTGGCGCGGCAGCACATCAACGACGGACTGGTCCGATTGGACCTGCCACTGTCCGCTCACGTGGAGTTCGACGCATGATCATTCCCCGCCCGACTGCTCGTACGCAGTCCCTGTTCCGGCCGGACGAGCCGATCGTCCAGGGCCGGGCCCTGCTGCCGGAGGCCCGCAAGGAAGGCGCCCGGCAGCCACGTTTCGGAGACATCGAAGTCCTCGACTTCAACGGGGTGGTGGCCAAGCCGGCCAACCGCAATCCGGCGTGGTGGCGCATTCGCCTTGCCGGGGAGCTGGCTGAGCCGCACTGGAACCTGCTCGCTCGAGAGGTGGTGATGATCCTGGCCAACCCTCAGCACGAGACGCTGCAAGCCCACGGCCTCCACTTCGGCTTCGCTCCCTGGGACATCGGCACCATCAACTTGAACATGGGCTGCCTGCGCGGGCTGATCGCGTGGGCACGAAGCGAGGGCCTGGACGATGACCCGGCGTACTGGAACGTGGCCGATCTGCGCCGGCGGATCACAGCTTTGAGGACGACGGTCAAGGCCCCGACGCTGACCCGGCATGTCGCGTTCCTGAAGAAGTTGTCCCTCTTCGCCCCGGCCTTGAGTTGTGCCTGGCCGGCCGAGGACCCGTGGCCGGGCAAGACGGCGGGACAGGTCGCCGAGGACGTACGGGACGGCGAACTGTCCACGAGGGCCGTGCCGCCGGACATCTGGTTTCCGCTGGTACGGGCGGCCTGGACCTACGTGCACACCTTCGCCCCTGACATCCTCCATGCCCTTCGCCAGGTCGAGCAGCTGAAGGAGGCCGCCGCCGCGTCGGCTGCCGGGAGGGACGCCGCGCTGGATGCCTGCCTGACGGACCCGGAATGGAAGGTGCCCTGCCACTACGACCCGGAATGGCCGGGGGACCTGCCGCCGGAGGTCAACTGGTCGATGCTCGCGTTGCTGCTGGGCGTGAACGAGCGTCGCTGCGGGGCGCTGTTCGGACGGTCTTCGGCAGCGTCGCGCAGCCGGCGGGCGAAGGTGTTGCGCGCCGTTGCCGACGGCTGCTACCACCTCGGCTTCCCCATGTCCTTGGTCGAGGTGACCCGTGCGAACGGCAGCCGCGGGCCGTGGCATCCCGGCTTCGACCTCTACGAGCTGTCCGTCCTGGCGACCACCCTCCGAAATGCCGCGTTCGTGCTGGTGGCGGCGTTGTCGATGATGCGGGACTCGGAGTTGCAGGAGATCGTCCGCGGGAGCGTGGTGGAGCACTACGACGCGCCCGCCATCGCCTCCACCCTCGTCAAGGGCCACGACGGGCGGCCGCGCAAGCACTGGTGGATCAGCGAGCCGGTCGCCGAGGCCATCGCGGTCGCCGAGGCCGTCTCACCTCACCCCACCAGGGTGTTCTCGACGCTCACGCCGAGGGCGGTCAACGAGGAGCTCAACGGCGGCCACATGGTCGACTCGTTCATCACCGCCGTCAACGCCGGACACACCTTCTCGGGGCTTGAGCCGATTCCTGCCGGCACCGTCCGTCCCCACATGTTCCGCCGCACGATGGCGATGCTCACCGACCAGTTCGCCGGCTCCGAGATCGCGCTGGGCATCCAGCTCAAGCACATCGCCACTCGGGCCCTGGCCAACCGCGCCACCCGCGGTTACGCCGCGCCCGATGCCACGTGGGCCAAGTACCTTGACGACGCGGTCCACGCCGCCCGGTTCCGTCGGCTCAAGGACCTCTACGGGGTCCACAGCAGGGGCGAGGAAATCGGCTTCGGCCCGGCAGCCGAACGCCTCAAGGCCGCCTTCGACCAGATCACGGCGACAGTCAAGGCACGTCACGGGGACGCCCGCGTCGAGGACGACCTGTTGCACAAGGCCCGGATCACCATCAGGTTCGGCACGCTCAACAACTGCCTGTTCGACGAACGCAACCCGGCCGGGGCCGTCTGCCTGGAGAACGCGGTCGTCCCCGAGGGGCACGCCGGCCCGCTGGAGGACCGCTGCCGCCCCGACCGCTGCCCCAACAGCATGATCGGCACCGAGCACGTCGCGCTGTACGACTCCCACCACCGCACCCAGCTCCAACTCCTACAGACACCGGGCCTGCCCGCCGGCCGCAAGGCCCTGATCTCCAGAGAGGCCGAACGCGCCCAAGCCGTCCTGGACAAGATTCGAGGCACATCCGCATGACCACCCCAAGCCGCGTCACATCCGACGGCGTCTCACCCGAGACGGCGAGGGCCCTGCGGGCCGCGATGCAGCGTCTGTTCACCGGCAAGCCCCAGCGCACCGACGGACGGCTCACCAAAGAGAACCTGTGGCGAGAAGCCCAGGTCAGCCGGGCCACGATGAACCGCGCCCAGCCGATTCTCACCGAATGGGACGCCCACATCGCCGAGCGGGGCAAAACCACGGCAGGAGAGGCCCGCCGGGACGCCGAGATCACCCGCCTCCGTAAGCGCCTCGCCGCCAAGACACAGGAATGCACGCAGCTGGAGATGAAGCTGAAGGCCGCCGCGACCGCGATCGCCGCCCTCCACCACGACAACCAGGCTCTACGCGCCGAACTCACCGACCGATCCGGCACAGTCGTGCCCATCGCTCGTCGGCCGTAGCCGCGCAATGGCACTCCCGCTGATCCCTGGCGAAGCCGCGACCTCCACGTCGTTGCGCACGGGCTCCGGCTCGTTGGGTTCGATGCGCTCCTCGGTGACAGCCGTCATGTACCCGGCCTCGGTGGCTGCTCTGAGAGATCGTCTGTCGGGAACGCGCCAGCGCCTACGCGGAGGCCGTCCGCTCCGCCTGCCCTGATGCCGTCCAGGTCGCGGTGACCGCTTCCATCTGTGGAAGAACCTGTGCGAGGCCGTCGAGAAGTGCGTCGCTCAGCACCGCAAGTGCCTCGCCGAGCTCACCGGAGGCTCGACCGCGGACACCGCCATCACGGAGGTCGACGACGTACCGGAAGTCATGGAGGGGCTCCGCGTGATCAAGCGACGCGAGCGGCACTCCGCGGTGCACGTCCTGTACGACAAGGGCCTGAGATCAAAGTGATCGCCAAGACTCTTGGCCTCGACACGAAGGCCGTGCGCCGTTACGCGCACGCCGCCACCCCCGAGGACGCATCCCTTGGCACCGGCTCCCGCCGCTACGGCCAGATCCACGCCTATTCGCCCTACCTGCACCGGCGCTGGAACGAAGGCTGCACGGACGCCGCCCGGCTCCACGCCGAGATCACCGAGCTTGGCTACCTCGGCAGCAAGCGGACTGTCCGCCGTCACCTGGAACAGCTTCGCGCCAGCGGCAAACCCGCACCCGAGAAGCCCAAGGAGCTCACGGTCCGGAAAGCCACCTGGCTGATCACCGCGCCCCGACAAGATCGACGAGAGCAACGCGCCCAGGCGCAAGCACCTCCTAGCCCGCTGCCCAGAGTTGGAATCTGTCGCTGATTGCGTGAGGGACTTCGCCCGGATGGTGACCGAGCGTCGAGGCAGCGAACTCGACGACTGGCTCACCCGCGCCGAGAACACCGGGCTGAAGCCGCTACGGAGTCTGGCCCGTGGCCTGCGGCAGGACTTCGACACCGTCACCGCCGGACTCACCCTGGAGTGGAGCTCGGGCAAGGTCGAGGGCAACGTCAACAGAGCGAAGCGGATCAAGAGGGACGGGTACGGTCGGGCCGGGTTCGAGCTGCTTCGTCGACGGATCCTCCCCGCAGACTGAGCGCCATCACCCTTCGTAACCGCTCCACAACAAGTGGATCAGAGCCGCTTGTCATGGCCGCCGTCACTGATGGTCGCCTCCGACGTCACCTCAACCGATTCATGGCGTTCAGGCTATTTGCCCCATAACTGCGCCTCCTGGCGCCGGCAACCTCCTTCCACCTCGGCGGCAACGAATAACGGTTCGATAAATCCGCAGGAGGTGTGGAAGGCGAGCGCATCGGTCGTGGTGAACACCCTGACGAGAAAAGGATGGGGAAGTCCATGAACGACCCGCGACGCCGCCTGTCTCTGCGCCTGCTCGCCGGCGCTTCCGGCACCGCCCGGGCCGACGGCCCCCCGCCGGGCCGGGGCTGGGAGGCCGGGGACGCGGCGGGCTACGAACCGGGAGACGGCGCGGGCGTGGTGTCCCCCGCTGGCGCCTGTGAGTTCTCCGTGGACGGCGTCGTCTGGCGGGGACAGGTGAAGCTGGGGCCCGCCCGCCTGAAGTCCGGCAAGGACGGCACCGTCCGGGTCCGGGTCCGCTCGGCCGGACGCCAGACCTGCGTCGCCTCGCTGGCCTCGTACCGTACGCACGGCGCCACCTGGAAGTCCTCCGGACTCCAGGTCTTCCACGACTGGGACACGATCACCGTCGCGGGCCAAGCCACGGGAGTGCTTCGGATCGCCGTGCCGGACGCCGGTTGCTTCGGGCAGGTGGACCTGTACCGGGACGATGTCGTGTACGACGGGCTCCTCGACGCCCGAGACGGGAGGCGACACGGCCCGCTGCCCCAGGGGCCCGACCGGCCAGTGATCAAGGAGCGGCTGATCGCCGCGTGGAACGGGGGCACCAGGGACTGCGTCCCCCGGCAGACGCCGGAGCCGGACCCGTCGGCCGACACACCGGCCGCTCCGGTTCCCTCGGCCCCCTCCCCCGCCGGGTCGGCGGGACCGGCGGGACCGGCGGGACCGGCCACACCCTCGCCGACGGTTCCGACGCCGTCCGTTCCCGAGGGCGGAGAACCGCAGCCCGGCACGAACCCTGTCGCGCCGAGTCCCATGGAACACGAGCGCGGCCGTCCGGGCGGCGAACTCGCGCGGATCGGTGCGAGCGACACAGGCGTCCACGCCGGGTTGGGAGTGCTCCTGCTCGGAGCGGGCGGGGGCGTGCTCATGCTGCGGCGCCGCTGTGGGGGCACCGGGCCGACCGATAGGACCTGAACGGCCGGTCCCGTTATCCTCCGCGTCGGTCCGACGTGGCCATGGTCCCGGCAGAGGGCGCCCCGAGCGGCTCGGGGCTCGGGGCTCGGCCGACGGTTGCCGGATCTGGCGGCGAGTGACCCGTCGCCGCGCATCTGTCCGCGTCTGCGGGAAATCGCAGGCGCCTGATCTGTAGAACGCATGTCTATTCTTGCCAGACGACGCCTTCCGGATTCATGAACTCCGGCTGGTCGTGCCGGGGACGACCGGTTGCCGACCCCTCGACCGGGGCTGCCGCCGGGACCTTCCGGACCCCGCGATTTCACGCCGTCCGGCCGAGTTTCAGGAGCATCATGACTGAGTACGCGGGGCCCTCGATGGAAGACCGTTCGGACGAGGAGCTGGCGGAAGCAATTCGCGGCGGTTCGGAGCAGGCGGCGATGGCGGAGCTGTACGTGCGCCACCAGTCCGCGGTGCTGGCCTACGCGCGTTCGTGCTGCCGGGACACGCACACCGCCGAGGACCTCGCGGCCGAGGCGTTCGCCCGGACGCTGGAGGCGGTGCGGTCGGGCGGCGGGCCGACGGGGCCGTGGCGGCCCTACCTGCTGACGGTGGTCCGGCGTACGGCGATGGCCTGGACCGCCACGGCCCGGCGGTCCGAGCTGACGGAGGATGTCGAGCGCTGGGAGGAGACCGCCCCGTACGCCCAGGACGGGGCGGAGTTCGCCCTGCGCGATGAAGAGGGCGACCTGGTCCTGCGCGGCTTCCGCGCGCTGCCCGAGCGCTGGCAGGCCGTGCTCTGGCACACCGTCGTGGAACAGGAGAGCGCCCAGCAGGTGGGGACCATGCTGGGGCTGAGCGCGAGTGGGGTCTGGTCGCTGGCGGAACGGGCCAGGGAAGGGCTGCGTGAGGCGTACCTGTCGGAGCACGCCCACGGCCCACGGGCCTCGCACGAATGCCGTCGGCACGGTCCGCTGCTTGCCGCCGCGGTGCGCCGGGGGCGCCGTACAGCCGGTCGGCGCCTGGAACGGCACCTGGGCGAGTGCCGCTCCTGCCGCAGGGCGTTCCGCGACCTGACGGAGCTCAACTCCCGGCTGCGGCTGGTGCTGCCCGGCGCCGTGCTGCTGTGGGGCGCCGAGAAGTACCTCTCCTCCAGCGCCGCAGCCGCTGCCACAGCCGCCGCGGGGAGCGGAGGTGCGGCGGCCGGCGGCTCGGGGGCGGCGGCTGGTCTGCCGACCGCCCACCTCGCCGGGGTGTCACTGGCGGCCGTGACGGCGATCGGCGCCCTGGTCTATCTGGCCGCCCCCCAGTGGGACGGCCCGGACAGAGCCACCCCGCCCGCCGTCCGGGAAGTCACCGGGCTGCCGGGGAGCCTCGGCCCCGGGGCGTCCATATCGACGGCCGCCCCTGCCCCGAGCGGTAGCACCAGCCCCATTCCCACCTCAGCCTCCACCCCCCCGCCTTCTCCTTCGTCCCGCTCCCTGGGGAAGACCGCCGGCTCCTCCGCGGTGGCTACCTCGGCACGCTCTGGCGACCGCACCCGGCTGCGGATCGACGCCACGGGGCTGTGCATGGAGATCCCGGGCGGCTCCACGGCCGCCGGGACGCAGCCGCGGGAGGCGGCGTGCACCGGCGTGACCTACCAGGAGTGGGACGTCACTCCGCAGGAGAAGCGCCGCCGGGTGATGCTCAGGAACGCGGGTACGGGCCTGTGCCTCTCCCACACCGGCACCACCGCCGCCGGCGCCCCCGTGCGGCAGGTGGTCTGCGACCCCGCCGACCCCCTCCAGGTGTGGACCATCAACCGGCACGACGACAAGGGCACCGCGGGGATCTTCACCAGTGACAACATGTACCTCGGCCTCAAGGAGTGGGCCCCGGCCGGGCGGGGCGAGGCGCACGACTCGCTGATCGCCACGTCCCCCCACTACTACCTCTCCCCGTCCCTGCACTTCCGCACCGACTGGTGACCCGACGGGCCGCGGCACCCGGCCGTGAAGGATCCCGTACGGGCCGCGGGCACAACGGAATCCCCGGCTGCCGGGGCACGGTCAGATGGAAGCCGGCCGGGCGCGCTCCGAGCCTTCGAGAGTGCGCCCGGCGGGTGCCCCGCCTGCGGCCTCCGCGCGCGGCCGCCGGGGCGGAAGGCGGCGGGGCGGCCTTCCGCGCCGCTTCGGTCGCCTCGCCGGTCTGCGAGAGGCTCCCCACGGCCGCGCCCCGCGCCACGGGGCCGGGGTAAGGCGTGCAGGGGGTTGATTCCTGCGTCGTTCATCGGAAGCTCCTCCGGTCGTCGAGTGCCGCCAGCCGTCCGCCCTCGGGGCGGCGAGGCCGTCTCCGACGGCGGCTACGGGTCATACCAGGGGAGATGCGTTCGAATGCCACCATTCCTCCATCTTTGCTGACTCTTCACCAAGTGCGGTCTCGGTCGATCCGGCCGGGCACCAGGCCAGCGCACTCTCCTTCAGTAAAGGAAAGGCAAAATGCCGGGAGGGTCCGGGTGTCTCGTTGCTCTTCCCGGTGAAGGGCGGCAAGACAAGGGAGTGCGGAGCGTCATGAGGCTCGGTCCGAGGCGGGTTGCCGGAGTGGCGGCGGCGTCCGCGGCGCAGTGGGCGGATGCGGCGGGAGCGGCTTCGCCCGGCGTGGCGGAAGGGGTGCTTGAGAACCGCTCGGTGGTCGTGGCGCCGGACCTCCCGGTCCGGCACCGCCTCGGTCACTCGCGGGACTGGTGGGTCGCCATGGTCGAGATGGCCACGGACATCGCGGCGTCACCGGCCGCCGTGACCTCCCTCGCCCCCGTCCGGCCCGCCGTCCGGTATCCGGCGCGGTGCGAAACCGGAAGCCACGCGGACACCAGCCCGCAGCCGGCCCGCTGGCCCCGCCCTACGGAAACACGAGAACGACGTCCCCGGGACAGAGACGGCCGGGCCACAGCCCCGGCCGGAACGCTCCCACGGAAAACCTGCGAGAAGAGGACGCCCGAAAGTGTCCGAACCGATCTGCCCACACTGCGGCGCCGCCCCAACGCCTCGGGACGCGAACTGCTCCTGCGCCACGGCACACGCCCACGCCCACGCGGACGGGTACGACGACACCGAGCCGTTCGCATGGACACGGGTGCGCCGGTACGTCGACCTGCCTCCGCACGACGCGTCGGCCGCGGACACGACGACCGCCCCCCACCCGGGGCAGGGCGGCCCCCGGAGACCCGCCTCCGGTCCGGTGTGGGGGATCATGCAGGGGACAGTGCCGCAGCGGCCGGCACCCGATCCGTGCGCGGCGCCTCCCGAGGCTCCAGCGTCCCCGGCGCACGCCCTGGAGGGGTCGGCGGGTCCCTGGGAAACCCCCGCGGCCGCACGGCCTTCCGGCCCGCCCGGGGAAGACACTCTTGTTCTGCGCGCGGTCGGCCACGGCACGCGTGCTGCCGTCGCTCCGCCCGGGACGCAACGCTCGGACCGGAGTGCGCCGACGGCGCGCCGGGGCGTGGGCCTGAGCCGGTCGGCCAGGATCGCGGGCGCCGTGATCGTGCTGGCGGCGGTGGCGGGCGTGACTGCGTTTGCCGGTGCCATGGTCGGGACGGACGGCACCGAGCGGCAGGCGGTGCCGTCGGTGGTGCCCTCGATCCCGGTCGCCGGGCCGACCGCCGCACCCATCGCATCGCCCTCCGGCAGCTGGCTGGACCCGGTCGACGAGGACGGGTCCCTCCCCAGCGCTGCCCCCACCTCCCCGGCCTCGGACTCGTCCTCCGTGCTCCCCCGGACACCCGTGCCCACCGTCACCGCTACACCCACCGTCACCGCTACACCCACCGTCACCGCTACACCCACCGTCACCGGCGGGGGTGCCGCACGGTGTACCGTGCCGCACCTTCCCGGGGCGCCGTGTCCGTCCGGTGGCGGGGCGGACCCGGAATCGTCCCCGCCCGCTCCCACCGGCCTGTGCTGCGGGGCCACAGGCCCCGAGGTCGCCGACCTGCAGTACCGGCTACGGGCACTCGGCCTGTACGAAGGTCGGATCAACGGCGTCTATCACCAGCGCGTGACCGAATCGGTCGCCACCTACCAGCGGACCCGTCGCATCACGGCCGACCCGTCCGGCCGGTACGGGCCCTCCACCCGGGCCGCCCTGCGCACCGAGGTACCCGACGTCAGCGACTACTGACTCCCCGGCGTGGGAGCACGCCGGCCGTGAGGGCCGGGATCCTCCCCTCCCCGTGCGCAGCTCCAGCCAGACGGTCAGGCCCGGCCGCCGGGCGAAGTCCCCGCGCGGCGGCCGGGTTCTCCCCGACGGGCAGGCGTGGCCGTGTTCCGGCTGCGCGTCCTCCTCGTCCGATCGAGTTCGCGGCCAGGACGCGGAGCGGCTCCCGCGCGATCGGCCGTGCCGCGTTCGCGCGACGCGCCCTATCTCTTCACAGGTGGCAGGATCCTCCAGCCGAGCCCCGGCAGAGAATGACGACGGGCCACGCGATCCCCCGCCTCCCTCCGGACGCCCCGCCCCCTCGATCACCCGGTCCGCCGGGCGCCTGGGTCGCGTTCGGCCCTGTGGTCGTTCGGAGGCGGCGCGCACCGTCCAGGTGCCGATGACAGGGCGGGAGGCCGAGGCACCCGCCGCTCCCCATAGAGGACCGCCGTGCCGCCGTACTGAGGCCGTCGTAGTGACGAGCCGCCGTGCCGACGGGTCCCGCGAACGGCGACGGCCGGGTCCCACGCCGGACCCAGGGCCCCTGTCCGGGACGGTCACATCCGGGCTCTCGGCCGCTCCTCGACGAGCTTGCCGAAGACGATCAGACGCCCCCGGGTGCTGAACTCGGGCGTGCATGTCGTCAGGGTGATGTAACGGCCGGACTCGGAGAAGGGCGACCCGCCGGGGATCGGCCGGAGGACGCTCACGTCGGTGGGGGGCGTCTCCGGGATGCGGCCGGCCACCTCGTAGCCGTACGAGACGGTCGCGGTCTCCACCACGATCCGGTCCCCGGGCGCCAGTCTGCCGATCTCCCGGAACGGCTCGCCGTGCGTGTTCCGGTGCGCGGCCAGCACGAAGTTCCCGACGGAGTCGGCAGGCATCCCCGTGCCCGGGTAGTGGCCCACCAGGCCCTTGTCGAGCACCTGCTCCAGGCCGACGCCCTCGGCGATCGGGAAGGCCAGGTCCAGCTTCGGGATGCGGATGATCGCGAAGCCCTCGCCCGGCGCGAACTCCCCCGCCCCGTCCTCCGTCTGTGAGTCCGGTGCCTCATCGCTCCACGTCCGTTCCAGCTTCGAGAGCGCCTCGTCGGCCTCCGCGCGAGCCTGGACGTTGGTCCACCACACCTGGTGGACGACGAAGAGCACCATCGCCAGCCCGGACGTGACGAGCACCGTGCTCGCGGCCCGGGCGGCATGCGCGGCGGGCGACCGCTTGCGGCGGCGCCCGGCGCCCGTCGGACGTCGCGCGGCCCGGCGTCTCCCCGAACCGGCGCCAGGGGCCGCCGCCCGCCGGGCCCCGGCCCGTCGCGAAGGGGACGTCTCCCCCCTCTCAGAGGGCGCCGGCTCCGCTTCCGGAGCCGACTGCGGCGGGAGCGGTGTCCCGAAGTCCTCCTCGCCAGAGCCGGCCGTCCACTCGTGGGCCGACGGGGCCGGGGCATACGCCTGCGGTTCCTGAACGTACCAGCCGTCCGGTGACGGGAGCGGCTCGTGGCTGTACCAGATGCCGGAAGGCTGGGGTGGTACCGGAGTGTCCCAGGTGTCCGGCGGCGGCTGATGGGCGTACGCGTCGGCCGGTTGGTGCGGTGGGTACGTCTCAAGGTCGGAGGAGGCCGGCCGGCCGGGCCACGGGGAGGGGTGCGGAGCCGACGGGTACGCCGGAGGCTGGTGAACGTACCAGTCGTCCCGCGACCAGTGCGGTTCCTGAACGTACCAGCCGTCCGGTGACGGGAGCGGCTCGCCGCTGTGCCAGGCCCCGGACGGCTGGGGCGGTGCGGAGGTGTCCCAGCCGTCCGGCAACAGCGGTGGTTCCCGGACCCACCAGGCGTCCGGTGACGGTACGGGAGGGTACGGCTGCCGAGTCGCCGGTGCGCCGAACCCGTACGCGGCCTCCTCCGGATGCGGCATGGTCATGAGGAGGGTCCTCCGGAGACTCGGCCGGGTCGGTCCCGGCGGGATGGGGGTGACGGCCCGGTCGGGGCCGGCCCGGGTCTGCGGCGCCGCGGTGCCCGGGCGTGCGGGGAGCGGTGTCCGGTCAGTGGCCCTGGGAGGCCCTGCGCCGGGAGCGGGTGTAGCGGGTCCCGGCGAACGCCCCGCCGAGGAGGAGCACGGTGCCGCCGACGGCGGTCAGCGTGAGCACCGTGCCGTCGCTGCCCGTCGAGGCGAGGTTCCGGCCCGGGAGGCCCATGGCGGAGCCGGCCTTCGCGGACGGGATCTCTGTCGAGGACGGTGTGGCTCCCTGCCCCGCTTCGCCCTGTGTGCCGTGCTCGTGTGCGGAGTCGGTGCCGCTCTCGTCGAGGTCGGTGGGGCTGGTCGGGACGGCCGGGTCCGTCACCTCCAGGGCAGCGACGCCCTCGGCCGTCTCCTCCGGTGCGACAGCGACGCTCGGGGCGGCGCCGGCGGCCGGGGCCTTCCCGTCGAGGGAGACGGTGACGGTCGCGGCGTCGGCGGTGCGGCCGGTGACCTTCATGGTGACCTTGCTGGCGTTGTCCTGGAGGGTGATGATGCCGGCGTGGCGGCCGGTCGTGGACAGGACGATGGGGACGGCGGTGTGGTAGTTGCCGTCGGTCACGCGGTAGGCGAAGACGCTGTCGAAGTCCTTGTCCAGGGAGCCGGACGGGCGGCGGTATTCAAGGAGCAGGCTCTCCTTGTTCCCCATCGGGATCTCCAGCGCGCGGGTGCCTTTCTGGGAGCCGTAGAGAGGCTTGAGGCTGAAGGTCCCGGAGCCGGTGACGCGCCGGTGCTCCGCGGTCTCCAGCCAGCCCATGCGGATCAGCTGGTTGGCGGACAGGCCGGCTTCTCCGTTGCCACCCATGGGGGACCTGCCCGCGACGGCGGCGCGCTCCCCGCAGTCGACGAGGTTGCCGTTCTTGCACGTGAAGCGGACCTGGTGGCCGAAGCCGATGTTGTGGCCGAACTCGTGGCGGATCGTGGTCTCGGAGACGTCGTTGTTGCCGGTGTTCAGCCAGGTGTAGCGGCCGCCGATGGAGCCCATGCCGGACCAGTAGCAGCCGAGGCGGGGCAGGATGATGGACAGATTGTCCCAGTCCCTCTTCCGCTCAAGGCCCTTGGCGGTGACCTGTGCCTCGATGTCCTCCCGGATTCCCCTGAGGTCAGTGCAGCCAGCCTTCTGCCGCAGGGTCAGCGGACCGAGGACCTTCTCCTTGACGGCGGGTACGAAGGTGAACCGGCCGCGCGAGACCTGACTGAAGTACGTGTTCAGCGACTCGCCCGCGCCGAAGTACTTGTCGACGGCGTTCGCCCGCATCACGGCGGGGTCGGGGTGTGCCCGGTCGGAGAAGTCGGCCATGACGACGAGGACGCGGCCTTCCTTGGCGTCGTCCGCCGCGGCCGGCGTGGCCCAGGCCCCGACCGCAAGCGCGGTGAGGGATGCCGTGGCGGCGAGGACCCTGGCGATTCTGGTGCGCATGTGCTCTGTGCTCCCCTTGCTCGGAGTGTGCTTCACCCCGTAAGAGCAGGAGCCGGCCGCACCCTCGCACGCCGTTGCCATCTCGTTATCTTCCGGGGCGGGGGGATCCGCCACCGAGGGAGTCCAGCCCCCTCCTCGTGCTCCGGGCGGCCCTCAGCGCCCAGCGTCCGTACCCCACCCCGAGCCCCCGGGCCGGGCACGGTCGAGGCAGGCCGTCGATGCGCCCGAACGGCTGAACCTCGCCCCTGTCCAGCCCGGTCCGCCCTCGCCGTGGCCCACCATGAGCCCATGAACGTGATCAAGGCTGCGGCCTCGCCCGCTCCCTCTTCCACCTCTCGTGCGGCTCGCAAAGTCGTACCGCTCTGCGCCGCAGTCGTCGCCGCGGCGGTTGTCCTACCCGCCCTGCTGGCCGGCCCGTCGGCCGCGCAGACCGCACCTGAGCGTCCCGCGGTTCGCGCGGCCCAGGCAGTCTCGATGGAGCAGGCCGTACTGGAGCGCATCAACGCCTACCGTGCCCGCCACCACGCCCCGCCGGTCACCCTGGACCAGAACCTGAACGGCATCGCGGCGGACCGCGCCCGGCAGTGCACCGGCAGGCCCGTGGCCTCCAGCAGCCCGCCCTACCTGACGAACGTGGCAGCGGGCGTCTACAGCAACCCTGAACTCTACGTCGACGCCTGGTACGAGACCAGGACCGGATACGACTACGACTCGGGCACCATGTCGGACTTCAGCGCCGGCAACTTCACCCTCATGGTGTGGAACGAGGTCACGACGATCGGCGTCGGGTTCGCCGACACCTGCGAGTCGAGTAGCCCCAGCGGCTTCCCGTACGAGCTGACGGTCGCCTTCGGCCCGACCGGGAACGTCCCCGGCGCGTTCAAGGCGAACGTCAACCGGCCCGACCCCACCGTCCCACTGCCCACTCCCGCCACCTGACAGCACCGCAGCCAGCAAGTCCCGCCCTCGGGCCGCCGCACCGGCGAGTGCGGCGGCCCGAGGGCGGGAGGAAGACCGCCGCGGACGGCGTCGAGGCGCCCGGCCCGCGAGCGTGCCGGTGCGGCGGCCCCACCGGGCGGTCGGGGGCGAACCCGCATGACGCCGAAGTCCGCAGTCGAGCTGTATCGGAGACAAGGCCGGTGCCGTGCGGCGGCCCCACCGGAGTCGCGCCGCGGACGAGCCCGCGCCCGCGGTGCGGGGATCCGGAGCTACCCGCCGCCGCGGCCTGACGATGCCCGACCAGGGCTCGAAAGCCGGCGAATCAAACGCCCGAATCCCGCTCATCTGCGCGATAGGCGAGGGGGGCAAGGGCCCGGAGTGAGCGAAGGGACCGAGGCCGGGCGCAGAAGAGGACTGATTCACGCCGCTCCCGGTCGGCTCCTGAACGGCCCGCGACACACCTGAGAAGACCCTCCGTGCAGTCGGCGGGAGGGTTCGTCGTGGAGGACGGACACCTGGAGCCGGTCGCCGTGGCCGGTTCACGCCCTGGAGAGGGAATGGCCGACTCCCTACCGTCATGGACGGCCCGCGCACAGGGTGCGGGCCTTCGTCATGCCGGGAGAACCCCTTTGGACATCAGCGACAGCCGCGTGAAGGTCTACAGCGATCGCAGGTACACACGGACGACGGCGGTGCGGCACCAGGGCACCACACTGGCCTTCGCGATGGACGATCAGCGCCGGATCGTCTACAGCGTGCTCGCACTCGACGGATACGACCCCGCGCGGGGTGACACGGACGCGGCCTACTGGAGCGAGAACCCAAGGGAACTCTCCTTCCCGCAGGAGCTGAACCGGGTCGGCTACGCGGCGCTCGGCACCGTGACGATGCCCCGGGTGAAGAAGGGCGGCCGGGCGGAGGCGGATCCGGGTCAGGTGCTGGACCCGGAGGAGACCAACGCGTTCCTCTCCTCGACGGCCCGGCTGACCGCCGATGTTCCCTTCCAGGTGCTCTCGGACGGCACCCACGTGATCGTTCTGCGGCAGTCCATCGCCGCCGGGCACCCCGACGCGGTGCGCGAGGTCACGCCGGGGGCGGCGTCGGCCGCCGGGACCGAGCCCCCGCTCGTGGACGGCCTGCTGCTCTGCGACCGCTTCCTGATGGTGGGCGGCATCCTGAAACCGGTGCGCGAGACCCGCTACCGGCGCAGTCGGATGAAGCACCGTCCCGGCTCCGCCAAGGACAGCCTCGGCGCCTCCGACATGGAGGGCAAGCCGTTCTACGAGCCGACCCAGGCGATCGGCTTCGTCCGCAACCTGAGCGAGGGACGGTTCGCGGCGGTCCTGGTGCCGACCAGCGTGGCGGGGGCCCAGCGCTGGCAGTTCTTCGCCTGGAACACCGTCACGGGCCGTATGGACGCGTTCAGCGTGGACCGTTCGGCCGACGGGCTCTTCACCACCCAGGGCAACCGTGCCTGGACCAGTCCCGACCCCCGCTACCAAGGCGCCGTGTACGAACGCGGTGCCGGCCCGTGCCCGTTCACCGGGGCGCCGCTGGTACCGGTGCGATCCGAGTCGGGATTCGGGGAGACGGCGCTGAGGCTGGCCACCGCCGGGGCCCAGGGCACCGTGGACACGATGCCGCGCGGACCGGAGTTCACCGTTCAGGCGTGGGTGAACCCGGCCCGGCAAGCCGCCACCACGCTCCTCACGAACGGCTACACGCTGGAGCTCACCGACCAGGGCTGCCCGCGGCTGCGCGCCGGCGACAGCGAACTCACCGGAACACAGCCGCTGCCGGCCGGGCGGTACACCCATCTGACGGCCACATACGCCGACGGCACCGCGACCCTCTACCTCGACGGAACGCCCTGCGGCAGCGGCGCGTTCGCCTTCCCCGGGGAGGCTGCGGGCGAGGCGGTCATCGGCGGCACCGTACCCGAGGGCGGCTTCGCCCTCGACGAGCTGCGGGTCTGGGACCGCGCCCTCGGCCCCACCGAGATACGCGAGGACCTCGGCCACCGGCTGGTCGGCGACGAGCCGGGCCTGGTGGCGTACTACCGGTTCGACGGGGGCGCCGGAAGTATCGCGTACGACCAGACCGACGCCGCCCGCCACGCCGCTCTGACCGGTGAGGTGAGCTGGGAGACCTCCACCGCTCCGATCGGGGACCACGCGGGCATCCGGCGCGACAGCTTCACCTTCGCCAACCGGGAACCGGTCTCCGCGCCCTCCGCGGTCCTCTACCACCAGCAGGAGACGCGGGCCTGCGGCTACGACGCGGCGGCGAAGCCGGTCAAGAGCCAGGCCCGCGTCCTGCTGGCCTGCGCCACCCGCGATACCGCCGACCCGCACTCCGAACCCTGCCTCGCCACCCTCGACTTCGGAGTCGGCGTGGACGGCAGGCTGGCGCAGACCGCCGACGTGGTGATCCTGCCCGAGATCGGGACGGACGCCGCCGACACCGGGCTGGAGCGGCAGAGCCTGCTGGAGCAGCGGATCCAGATGCTGCGCAACGAGATCGCCGCCCTGGAACCGCAGGTCCCCCCGCTGGCCGCCCGCTGCGCCGACCTCGCCGCCACCCGGAACCAGGTGACGTCCGCACAGCAGACGCTCGACACGGCCCAGGCACGCTGGGACACCCTGCGCTACGACCCGACCGACTGGACGTCGGTGCGCATGTTCTTCAACAACTCGGTCGGGCGCTACGCCGTACAGGCCCTGAACAACCGGCTCACCCTCGGCGAGTCCGTGGTCGGCGGCAGCAGCACGCAGACCAGCTCCGTCTGGAAGATCGAGCACAGCGGCCTCACCCACAGCGGCCGGCCGCAGTACTACGTGTACACCTACGACCGCGCCTACCGCCTGAACGTCTACAACGCGGCGACGAACGACCAGGCGCACATCGAGCTCTACCCGACCACCACCACCGACTACACCAGCGAGCAGCTCACCCTGACCCGGCTGGCGGGAAACGTCTGGCGTCTCGTCGCCCGCCACAGCGGCAAGACTCTCGCGCTGCGCTACGGCAGCGAGTACAACCGGATCCGCCAGTACACCGACTCGGTCCTCTCCGGCAGCGAGGGCAGGTGCGAGATCGAGTCGCTCGGGTCCCGCTCGGGCGCGGACACCGCCGTGGCAACGGCGCGCGACGACCTCACCCGGCTTCAGGCCGCGCTGGACGTTAAGCTCGCGGCCCAGGAGCAGCTGGACGCCGTCAACCTCCAGCTGACCACCCGGCGGGACGCGCTGAGTGCCGCCGAGGACGAACTGGCCCTGCTCACCGCCGGTATGGCCGGGGCCGACGACGTGGTGGTGCCCGCCGTCCACCTCGGCACCGACCCCACCGGCCTGACGGTCTGCGGCGGCCTCCTCGCCTTCGCCCGCACCGCCGATGCGCCCTTCCTGATGGACAGCTCGACCGGTCAGGTCGCGCTCTACTTCCGGGGGCTCAACGGGCAGTTCTTCGCGGCCTACTACGACACCCGCGTGGTACGCGGCAGCAAGGTCCTCGGCTCCGGTGCCTCCGGGCTGCTTCTCACCGCCTGGGACGCCTCCGTCGACCTGAGCGGCGTCACCGTCACGGTCAGCGAGGTCCCCGGGCAGCCCGCCCTCTGCGACCTCACCCTGGACCGCCCCGGCGAGCGCGAGGTGTGGCGGGGGCTTCCGCGCCACGCCCGCACCCTCGTCGACGTCCTCACCGGCGCACCGGAGGGCGACCCTCCCACGATCGGCGTGCTCGCCGACCCCGGCCCCCGGACCGGCCCGGCCGCGCCACCGGAGCCGAGTACCGTCCTGCCCCTGGCCGCGCCGCTCGCGCAGCCGCTGGCCGCCCCCGCCTACCTCGCCACCGACGACGGCGTCCGCCTCCTCACCGCCTCCGCCGGTGCCGGCGCGGTCGAACTCCACCTCGACGCCCCCTGCCTGCCCTCCCCGGGCTCCCCGGTGCGGGTGGTGCGCTACGACACGAGGCTGGCCGAGGCGGAACGGCCGGGTGCCGACCTGCGCCGGGGCTCCCGGCTGGTGACCGCCGCGGCCGGCTACGAGGACGCCCGGATCGCCGACGGCACCGCCACGCAGGCCGTGGCCGGGCACGGCTGCCGCTGGCGCGGCGCCTCCCCCGGCCGGGCGCTCGCCTTCGACGGCGCCACCCAGCACCTCGGCCTCGCCCCCGAACTGGTGGAGCAGACCGCCATCCCCTCGGACGTGACCGTCGAGGCGTGGGTCAACCCGTACGCGATGGAGGGCACCTCGCGCCTGGTGCATGCCGCGAACGGCGAGGACGCGCCGTACAGCCTGCTGCTCACGGACGCCGTCCTCCGGTCCGCGGTGGCCTTCTCCTCCGACTCGGCCCACGTGACGGTGGACCGAGTCGACCTGACGGGCGGCCCCTTCACCGTCGAGACCTGGCTGCGGCGCACCACGGCGGGGTACAGCGCCGAGGAGACGGTGGCCGCGCAGGGTTCCTCCGGCACCGCCGGGAGGAGCCTCGCCCTGGGCTACCGAGCCTCCGGCGCCTTCTTCTTCAGCCTCGGCGGCGGGGAGGACCTGCAGACCGCCGGCACCTACGCGGACACCGACTGGCACCACTGGGCCGCCACCTACGACCCCGCCACCGGCGCCCAGGTGCTGTACCGCGACGGTGTGGAGACGGCCCGCCGCACCGCCACGGCCCCGTACACCGGCGCCGGCACCCTGGTCCTCGGCCGCGCCGTCAACGGCACCCGCGGCCTGCGCGGCACCATCGACCAGCCGCGCCTGTGGGGACGGGCCCGCACCGCCGCCGAACTCCGCGACCTGATGCGGCAGAACGTCACCGGCAGCGTGCCCGGTCTGCTCGCGTCCTGGACCTCCACCTCGGGCCAGCTCCTGGACACCTCCGGCCACGGGCGGCACGGCATCCGGCACGGCGACGCCACCGAGGCGAACGCCCACGCGACCGGATACCGGGTCGTCTTCGGCGTCGGCGAGCGCGCGGTGCGCAGCCGCGAGGTCCACCCGGCCGGGGAGTGGGCCCATCTGGCGGCCGCATTCGAGCAGTCGTGGGCGGTGCGGCTCGACGGCGCGGCCTGGCTGGACGGGGACAACGACGACACCCTGGACCTGACCGGTGACCTCACCCTGGAGGTGTTCTGCCGACTCGACCGGCTCGGCATCACCCACGGCCTGGTGACCCGCGGCAGGCTCGGCTCCGACGACACGGCCGTCCCCTACCAGCTGTCGGTACGCCCCGACGGCAGGCTGGAGTTCGCCTTCGAGGAAGCCGGGGGCACCGCCCGGCGGTTCGTCTCCTCCGCCACCGTGCCGGTGGGTCGCTTCACCCGGCTCGCCGCGGTCAGGCGGGCGGGCCGCGAGACCGCCGAACAGAAGGGGACCCGGGAGATCACCCTGACCAACCCGGACGGCTCCACCACCGTCGAGACCGTCGACGTGATCCAGGACATGGAGGTCCGCTCCTGGGACGACATCACCTTCTACATCGACGGCGCAGCCTGCGGAACCTCCCGCTACACCGGTGGCGGACCGGGCGGCGGCGAGGGCGCGCTGGAACTGGGCCGGGTCTGGGACGGGCCCCGCCCGTACGCGGCCCAGGGCGTCCTGGGCGAGGTGCGGATCTGGAACACCGCCCGCGAGGCCGCCACGATCGGCGCCGCCGTCTCTCCTCGCGACAGCGGCCTGGCGGCCCGCTTCACCTTCGAGGAGAACGAGGGCAACACCAGCACCGACACCACCGGCTCCCATGCCGTGCGGCTGCGTGGTGCCACCTGGACGCGCAACCCCGACCCGCAGGGCAGCCGCTTCCGGCTCTACCGGGACGGCTCACCGATGCCGACCGAGCCCCTCGACCCCGGCGCCCCCGACCATCCGGCCGCGAACGGCGCCTTCACCCAGAGCCAGTTCACCCTGGGCGCCCGGCGCGCGGGCACCGCGGTCACCGAGGCGCTGGACGGCACCCTGGAGGAAGTGCGGGTCTGGCGCACCGCCCGTACCGCGGAACAGATCAGCGACAACCTCTTCACCCGCCTCAAGGGCGACAAGGAGGACCTGGTCGGCTACTGGCCGTTCGACCGGGACTCCACCGCCGTCGGCGCCACCCGGGTGCGGGACCTGGGACTGCGCGGCAACGACCTGGAGGTCGGCGCGGGCACGCCGCCCACCGTCGTCCTGTCCACCGCTCCGGTCTCCACCGACACCGCCGCCGTCCGCTCCGCGATCTCCGGGGTGCGCACCGCCTTCCACCAGACGATCGCCGGGACCCCGGCCACCGCAGAGTACGCCGACATGCAGTACCGGCCGGACGGCTCGGCGGCGGGGGTGATGAAGCGCGCCTACAGCTATCTCAACGACAGCGGCCGCTGGGCTCTGGTGACCGGCTACAAGGTCGGCGACCTGGTGTCGGAGTGGGTCAGCCAGGTGCAGTACGACCCGCAGCTCGTCGGCTACCTGGAGGGCGCGCCGCCGGTGCCCTCGGAGAACCTGACGGGTGAGAACGGCGACTACGCGGGCGCCTCCGCCGTCACGTTCACCACCGCGGACTCCGTGACCGAGTCCCTGTCCTCCTCCCGGAACCGCAGCGTCGACACGGCCTTCCAGATGGCGTTCCAGAACGAGTACGACGCCGAAACCCTCCTCATCACCGCCCCGCTGGGCATCGGCACGGCCCAGCCGGCCGTCGAGGGCGGCGCGGTCGTCAGCGTCGACAACACCCTGGAGTTCAGCAACACCTGGAGCGACGAGACCTCCCTGGCCCAGTCCACCGACACCGAACGCGCCACCTCCGTCTCCCTCGCCGGGTACTGGGAGGACCCCGCGCGCCTCCTCAACCCCGCTCTCGGCCGGCGCTACCAGCCGGCCAACGTCGGCATGGCGCTGGTCCAGTCGCAGACCGCCGATGTCTTCGCGCTGCGGCTGGCCCACAGTGGCGCACTGGTCGCCTACCGGATGCGGGCCAACCCCGACATCCCCCGCGACTGGAACATCCTCACCTTCCCCATCAACCCGCAGTACACCAAACAGGGCACCCTGGACGGCGGCGTCGGCTTCGACGAACACGGCAAGGTGCTCGACCCGGCCTACCCCAACGCCCTGCAGTACGGCGAGTACAGCTACTTCAAACCCCGCGAGGCGTACGCCCTGAAGCGGGCCATCCAGCGCCAGCAGCAGCAGACCCAGGACTACTACGACAACGTCACCACCCGCACCGGAACGTCCGACCCGGTGGCAGGACGCGCGAAGAAGATCGCCGAGAGCTTCGTCGGCCCGATCGGCGACGCGCGCGACACCACCGCCGGCGAGGGCTCCAGCAGCTCAGCCGCCTCGGCCTTCGCGGTCCGCGACCTGGCCAACACCTACCTGTGGACCGCCGACGGCGGGTTCTTCGCCGAGACCACCACAACCGCCGACGCGATGACCGAGACCGCCGGCGGCTCGTACTCGGTGACGGACATGCTCACCGCGGGCGTCGAGTTCGGCTTCTCGGTCTTCGGCGTCGGGATCGCCGGGCAGCTCAACGCGAGCATCGGCGGCAGCCACAGCGTCACCCGCACCAAGAGCGAGGACGCGTCGCGCTCCTACGGCCTGGATGTCACCTGCGAGCCCTCCGGTGACCTCCAGGCGTACCACGCGGACGGCAAGGCGGTCTTCGACCCGCAGGGCAGGCCGGTACTTGTACCCGGCAAGGTGGACGCCTACCGGTTCATGAGCTTCTACCTGCACGAGTCCGGCCGGAACTTCGACGACTTCTTCCACAAGGTCGTCGACCCGGTATGGCTCGCCGACTCCAACGCGCCCAGCGCCGCCGCACTGCGCCAGACCCGGCAGTCCGACCGCAAGCCGCCGTGCTGGCGGGTCCTGCACCGGGTCACCTTCATCTCCCGCGTCCTGCCACCGGTGCCGGGCGCCGACGCACCACCGCTGGAACGGGACCTGGCCCGGGTGGACATCGCCTCCAACTACGAACTCGTACGCCGGCTCGACCCCTACGTCCGGCACGCCACCAGCTCCCTCGGTGAACTGTCCGACGCCACACGCACCGCGCTCACGGCGCACCTGCCCGAACTCCTGCCGCACCAGGACGACATCCGCCGCTTCCTCGCCCAGTACTACGGAGTCGAGGACTGATCTCCGGTCCCGGTGCTCCTGCGGCAGTCCAGGAGCACCGGGAACCACACCGGTGCGGAGCGCCGGTGTCGCCCGGCATCCCCGAATCGCACGGGCGGACCGCTGCCCCGGGGCGGAGGACAGCGAGCTGGCATCCACGGTGCGAACGGGCTCCGGCTGCTTCCCTTCCCAGCGCACCACACCGGCAACCTCGTAAGCCCTCGAAGGGGTGGCTCGGGTCCGGCACACGCAGCGCGACAGCGTCCGCATGGAACGCGGGCGGGCAGAACCTTCATCACCGTGCGGAAGCCCCTGCTGCCCGGGGACAGGTCCGGTACGTCCCGCTCAAACGGCGCGGCTCCGCCTCCCGCCGCGCCGCGGGGCGAGGCCGGAGGCGGGTCGCTGCCGACATCAGCGGCGTGCGCGCCTGCGTCGGCCGGCCAACCCCAGGAAGGTGCCGAGGAGCAGCAGGAGGGCGGCGCCCGCCGTGCTCAGGACCAGAGTGGTGGCGTCGCCGCCGGTTACGGCCAGACGCTCGGCGCCCTCGGTACCGGTGTCCGCGGCGTGCGAAGCGTCGTCGGGTGTGGAACCGGGCATGCCGGAATCAGCGGTGGTGGTTCCGGCATCGTCGGTGGTGTCGTCGGCCGGGGGCTCGTGGTCCTCGTGGGTGACGGGTGCGTCGTCCTTGAGTTCGGACGGGTGGGCCGGGGGGGCTGCTGTGACCGGTTCCACGGGGGGTGCAGCGGCGGTGTCGGTCGGCGGGGCCTCGCCGTTCATGCTGATCTCGACCCTGGCGCCCGCGGCGTCCTTCGCGGTGACGGAGACCTTCAGCTTGTGGGCGGTGTCGGTGAAGCGGGTGATGGCGCCGTCGCCGTCGTTGGTGCCCACCCGGAGCTGGAGGGCCCCGGCGTACTTCTGCTTGGTCACGCGGTAGGCGTAGACGCCGTCGAGGCCCTCGTCCAGCCCGCCCTCGGGGCGGCGGTACTCCAGCACCAGCTTGTCCTCACCGAAGGGGACCTCCAAGGCCCGCAGGCCGCCCTGCTTCCCGTAGAGGGAGCGCAGGGTGAACGTGCCAGAGCTCGTGACCCGCTGGTGTTCGGCCGCGGTCAGCCAGCCGCTGTGGATGAGCTGGGTGGCCGTGAGACCGACCCTCGTGCCGCCGCCACCGCCCATGGGGGACTTGCCGCCTCTGCCGTTCACGCAGTCGGTGAGGCGCCCGTCCTGACAGACGATGCCCGGCTGATGCGGGTAACCGAGGTTGTGGCCGAACTCGTGCACCACGACCCCGAGGTTGGCGAAGGCATTGGGGGCCTGGATCCAGGTGTAGGGCCCGCCGATACTGCCCAGCCCGGACCAGCTGCAGCCGATGCGCGGGCTGGCCATGGACAGACTGTCGTAGTCCTCACCACGCTTCAGCCCCTTGGCCTCCAGCAGTTCCAGAGTCTTCATCTTGATCTCGCCGGCATTGCACCCAGCACCCTTCATCGGCAGCTTGAAGGGGCCGATCACCTTCTCCGGGACCGCCGGCACATAGGCGGTCTTCCCGCTCGAGACCCGGTCGTAGTACGACTTCAGGGAGTTCTCGGCTCCGAAGTACTTGGCGGCGAAGTCCGCCTTGACCGCGGCCGGGCCGACGTGGGCCCGGTCCTGGAAGTCCACCATCACGACCAGCACGCGGTTCTCGCGCCTGTCGTCCGCCGCGGCCGTCGAAGCCACCACCCCCGAACCCGTGAACAGCGTCGCCGACGCCGCCACGACTCCACCAATCTGCTTCAGCCCGAGTCTCATGACGCTCTGCACTCCCTTGGTTCGTTGCGCTTCACCAGGGAAGACCAGTCCGCCTCACCCCCCTCCCGGCATTTTGCGTCCCCTTTACCAAACGATCGCTTCAGAACGAGTTGAACCGCGGGTCCCGCACTTACCGATCTTGATCGGCAGGGCGCTCGGTACATGCTGATCCTGCCTCTGACGACCTGCGCAGCGGAAGGCCCCGCCGCTACCGCGCACTCCCCTTGGGAGCCACGGTGGCGCGACCCCGAAGGCATGGCGAGTCACGGCCACCACGGTCGCGCCCGTCCCGGGGGCCGGTGACGGCCAAGTCCCGGCCGCCACGCACCTCGGCATCGCCAACGCCCGGCATCCCTGATCTCACGTCCGCCCGCCGCGCGCCGCGTCCGGGACAGCGCCGGCGGACTGCTGTACTCTCCGTCCCAGCCCTCCGAGGTGCTGTTCATCCTTCAGAAGGGCCGGGTCCGGATCTTCCGGGTCTCCGCCGACGGTCGCGCACTCACCACCGCGATCATCAGCCCTGGCACCATCTTCGGCGAGATGGTGCTCCTTGGGCAGCGGATGTACGACAACTTCGCCGAGGCCCTCGACGACGTCACCGTCTGCGTCATGAGCCGCGCCGACGTCCACCGCTTCCTGTTGGCCGACGCCCGGATCTCCGCGCGCATCACCGAGATCCTCGGCCGACGGCTGACCGACCTCGAACAGCGGCTGTCCGACAGCGTGTTCAAGTCCGTACCCCAGCGCATCGCCACCACCCTGCTCACCCTGGCCGCCCAAAGCCGCCCCCTGGTACTCGGCGCCCGCAGCCCGCAGATCGCCCTCACCCACCAGCAGATCGCCGCCCTGGCCGGCACCTCCCGCGAGACCACCACCAAGGTCCTGCGCGACTTCGCCGAGCAGCACCTGATCCGGCTCGCCCGGGGCCGCATCACCGTCCTGGACACTGAGCGGCTCGCGGACCACGCGGGCTGATGTCACCGAACCGTAAGCACCGGGCCCGCACCGAACTCACCCCTGCAGCCTACAGTTCAGCCAACCCCGACCTCCAGGAGTGACCCTTTCATGCGTGCCCGCCTCATCCTCACCGGTCTACTGGCCGCCACCGCGCTGACCGTGGCCGGCTGCGGCACCCAGGACAACGCCTCCTCCCAGGGCACGGCAGACACGGCCCCTCCCGCGGCCTCCGGCTCCTCCGCGCCGGCCGGTGGGCAGTCCGGGATTTCAGCGGTACCCCAGGCGCTGCGGTTCACGGGCACGACCGTGGACGGCCAGCCGTTCGATGCGGCGACGCTGGCGGGCAAGCCCGCCGTGCTGTGGTTCTGGGCGCCGTGGTGTCCCACCTGCAAGGCCCAGGGCCCCGAAACCGCCAGGGTCGCCGCCCAGTTCCAGGGCAAGGCGAACGTCATCGGGGTGGCTGGACTGGACAAGCCGCAGGCCATGAAGGACTTCGTCTCCGACACCAGGGTCGGCGCCTTCCCGAACCTGTCCGACGAGGCCGGGGAGATCTGGAAGAAGTTCGAGATCACCCAGCAGAGTTTCTACGTGATCCTCGACAAGGACGGCAAGACGGTCTTCACCGGAAGTCTCCCGGCCGGCAGGGGACTCGCCGACAAGCTCACCCCGCTCGTGGGCTGACCCGCCGTGTCCGACCTTCCTCTCGCCCTGGCCCTGACCGCGGGCATGCTCGCGGCCGTCAACCCCTGTGGCTTCGCCCTCCTGCCCGCCTACCTCTCCCTCCTCGTCCTCGGCGACGACACGCCCACCCGCGCGGCCGCCGTCACCCGCGCACTGTGCGCGACCGCCGCGATGACCGCCGGATTCGCCGCCGTGTTCGCCTTGTTCGGTCTCGCCATCGCGCCCGTCGCCGGCCAGGTCCAGCAGCACCTGCCCTGGTTCACCATTGCCTTCGGGCTTCTGCTGGCTCTCATCGGCGGCTGGCTCCTGGCCGGCCGGGACCTGCCCGCGCTGCTGCCCAAACTCCGCCGCGCGCCCTCCGTCACCCGCTCCGTACCGTCGATGGCCCTGTTCGGCGCCGCGTATGCCATCGCCTCCCTCGGCTGCACCATCGCCCCCTTCCTCGCCATCGTCGTCTCCGCCTTCCACAGCGGCTCCGCCCTCGAAGGCGCGGCCCTGTTCACGACGTACGCGGCCGGAATGGGCCTGATCGTCGGTGCCGCCGCCCTGTCCGTCGCCCTCACCCGCACCGCCCGCATGGGCCGGCTGCGCCGCCTCGGCTCCGTCGCCTCCCGGCTCGGCGGCGGTCTGCTCTTCCTGGTCGGCGCGTACGTCGCGTACTACGGCTGGTACGAGATCCGCGTCCTGCGCGGCCCCCAGACCACCGACCCCGTCATTGAGGCCGCGGGCACCGTCCAGCAGGCCGTCGCCGGCCTGCTGGACACCATCGGGATCCCCGTGATCTCGGCGGCCTTCGTCACGCTGCTGCTTGCCGTGGTGCTGCGCCGCCGCCGGCAGCGCCATGACCGGCCCCAGGCACCGGACAGGCAGCGCCACCCTGCCTGACGGTGCCGACGGCGCAGGGAACCTCTCGCTCTGGTTGCAGAAGGACGAGCGGACCGAGGCCGACGCCTCGGGGGTGACCAGGGAGACCACCGCAGTGGCGGGCTCCGCACCGGTCGGGCCGTCCGGCGTGGCGGTCAGGCGAACCGGCTCCCCGGTGGCGCGGCAGGCGAGGTCACCTGGGCCCTCTGACCGAGGATCGCGGGGAAGGCCAGCTGCACATCCCGCCCCGGTGGACTCCCGCGTGCCCGGGGCGGTCTCATGTCCGCAACCAAGCCGAGCCGCCGACTTCGGCCGTCATTCGGCACACCGCAGCGACCAGGGTAGACACCCTTGCCTGTGGCCGAGCTCGAAGACTGTGCCTCACTCGTGCCGGCGATGCGACGATCGACCTTCCCCCTTCGGGGTGAACCGCTCAGCCCGCACTTCTGGGTGCAACCTGTCTCATTCCTCTGCGCACACCCGAGCCCATCGCGATCCTTGAGGAGCCCGGCCGCTCCGAGTTTCCAGGGAACGCCAACGTCTCATGAGACATGCAGATCGCGGAGAACACCTTTCGTCAGATCATCACCTCGGCCGGGATGCAGGCGCGGATGCAGGCCGTGAGCACGTGGCTGACGGCCGGCGCCCGCCCCGTGGCCGCGCTGCTCGCTGGCGGCCTGGGCACGTGGATCGGGGTGCGACCCACCCTGACCGCCGGGACCTTCCTGCTGCTCGTCCCTCTCGGGGTCCTCTCCCGCTCCCCGCTGCGCGCGCTGCGGCAGATGCCTGAGATGCCTCCCGCTGCGCCCGGGACAGGCGGCGATCCCGTGCCGTCGCCGCTCGTACTGCGGACGGCCCCTCCGGCCGTGCCCAGGCCCGCCCGCACAGAAGACGACCGTCACGACCGCTCGCCCGGAGGAGATGCCACGTGAACAACGTGCCGAGCGCCGCACCGGTGACTTCTGCCGTGCCTGCCCCCTCCGAGCCCCTAGAGGGCACCGTGCGCAGTGACCCCGCCCTGTCCGCTGCGCCTTTCCTTCCGCCGCAGCCCGCCGGCGACACCTCCGGGGCCGCGGCCGCCCGGGCGGCGATGGTCGCCCGGCTCGAGGAGAGCGGAGAGCTGCGCCCCGGGCCGGTGCGCGAGGCCCTGCTCGCGCTGCCGCGCCAGGTCCTGATGCCCCAGGCGTATGTACGGCGCAGCGCCCCGGACGAGACCCCGCCGCGCTGGGATCTGCTGGACTGGACCCGCCTGGCCGACCGGGGCGAGCTGCTGGAGCGGCTGCACAGCGGTGACAGCGTCGCGATCCAGCACAACGGCGAGCCGATCCTCGGCCGTACTGTCGGCTCGCGCCGCGGGGGCGTGATGACCGCGATGTCGAGCACGATGGGCATGACCGCAGACCTGCTCCAGCTCCTGGACCTGCGGCCCGGGCAGCGCGCGCTGGACGTCGGGACCGGCGCCGGGGTGACCGCGGCGGTGGCGTGCTTCGTGTGCGGCCACGACCGGGTCGTCACCCTCGACATCGACCCGCACGTCACCGCTGCCGCCCGCGAGCGCCTGTCCGCCCTCGGTTACCGGCCGACTGCGGTGACCGGGGATGGCACCGCAGGCTGTCCCGACGCGAGCCCGTACGACCGGGTCTTCGTCTCCTTCGCCGTCCACCGCGTACCGACAGCCCTGGTGGAACAGCTGGCGCCGTGCGGGCGCGCGCTGATGACGCTCGGGACGTCGTCGCCGTCGTGGCCGGGCCTGGCCGTGATCGACAAACGACCGGACGGGACCGTGGAGGCGGAACTGCGCGCGGTCGAGTTCGGGCACCGCGCCGGCGCCGGCTTCGACCGGCTGTTCCTGTCCGCCTCCTTCCGCGACACGATCGCTACCGCCGACGGGTGGACGCAGCGCACCCGGCTCGCGCCGCCGACGGACACGGCGCGCGGCATGTGGCTGGCCCTGGACGCCCTGTACCCGGGGCTGGTGCGCCACTTCGGCGCCGAGGACCTGACAATCGGCGCGCCCCACTGCAGGTCGTGGATGCGCGTGCGAGCCGCCGGCCACCGCCGGTGGGACGTGACGACCTGCGGCCCCCGGGACATCTGGGCGGAGATCCAGGACGCCGCCGCCCGGTGGCGGGAGGCCGGCGAACCGGCCGCCTACCGGATCCACCTCGATACCGACGACGTCCAGCGGGTCACCAGCCCGAACGGCGCCCTGACCTGGCAACTTCTGCGCACTCCTGGAGATTCACGATGACCCGCCCCGACCATCCGGCCGCTGGGGCGGTCTCAGACGATGCCCTGTTCGGGTCCGAGGCCGCCGACTACGCCCGCTACCGTCCCGGCCTACCCGACGCGGCAGTCCACCTCCTGGCCGCCACGCAGCACGGCGTACCCGAACCCGTCCTGCTGGACCTCGGCACCGGCACCGGACAGGTGCCCCGCGCGCTGCTGCCCGTTCTGCACCGGCTGGTTCATATCGATCTGGTCGACGTGAACCAGCACATGCTCGAGACGGCCCTCACCGCGCTCGACCCGGTCCGCGGGACCTGCACCGTGAACACCTTCACCGGCGAAGCGCACACCTTCACCCCTACCGCGCCCGGCCGAGCACCCAGCTTGATCACCTGCTGCCGGTCCTTCCACTGGATGTCCCGCCCGGAAGTCCTGGCCATGGCGGACCAGGAGGCCGCGCCGCACGCCGCCTTGGCGATCATGGGAGACGGCAGCCTGTGGACCCACGAATCGGAATGGACCGTCGCCCTTCGGGGACTGATCCAGACCTACCTCGGAGACGACCGGCGCGCGGGCACCCGCGGAACGTACGCCGGACCGGGCCGCTCCTACGAAGAGGACGTCGCCGACTCGGCGTTCAGCGACGTGGCCGAGCACCGATTCCCCGTCGCCCGTGCCTGGACACCCGAGGACGTCCTCGGCTACCTGCGCACCACGAGCTTCGCCCGCCCCGCCCTCTTCGCCGAACGACACCACGAGTTCGAGGCCGAGGCGCTCGGTCTCCTGAAGGCCCATGCCCGGGGCGGCGTCCTGAAGGAGGACGCAGAGTTCACCGTGCTTCTCGCCCGCCGCCCCGGCGGTGCCGCGTGACCGGCACCCAGCGGCACACCGAGCCGCTCGACGTCCACCTCATCGCCCTGCGCGACAGCCCGGCCGGGCCCGAAGTACTGCTGTCTCGGCGGGCCGGCGACGTATACGCGGCCGGCTACTGGCATCTCGTCTCCGGGCATCTGGACGGTCCGTGGGAGGACATGGTCACGGCCCTGGTGCGCGAAACCCGCGAGGAGGCCGGTGTCGTGGTCGATCCGGCCGACGTCCGCGCGGCCGTCACTGTGCACCACCGCTCCCCCGCCGGCGGCGCGCGCATCGGCGTGTTCTTCGAGGTGAGGCGCTGGGAGGGCACCCCGGAGGTCATGGAGCGACAGGTGTGCGACGCCATGGAGTGGTTCTCCTTCGACGCACTCCCGGAGCCGATGGTCGCCTACTGCCGGGCTGGGCTGGATAGCTATCGGGCCGGTGCGCGGATGGCCGTGCACTTCCAGGAGCCCGGCGACCCGATCGCCTACACCCCGGACGCCGACCGGCTGGTCCTGGTCCCCGAACCCGGCAGACCCGGCACGGTCCCGCAGGAGGTGCGCGCCTTCGCCGAGCGGGCGGTGGGCCGGATCACCAGCTGGACGGACATGTCCTGGGCGCGAGAGGAGAGCCGTGTATTTCGGGCGAGCGGCTCCGAGGGCGGCACCTGGTACGTCAAGATCCACCAGAGCGACCGCTTCCACCAACGCGAAGTCGCCGCGCTCCGCGGCTGGGTGCCCGGTCTCGGCCCGGCCACGCCCCGCCTGGTGGCCGCCGACGCGCAGCTGCGGGCGGTCGTACTCACCGCGGTGGGCGGCCGCTCCCTGCACGGCGCCACATATCCGCCCGAGCAGCAGCGCCACATCTTCCACCGCATCGGGCAGCTCGCAGCCGCCATCCACACCAGCGCCCCACCGCGCCCGGCCTCCGACGCCCTGCCTCTGGGGAAGCTGGAGCGGCACCTGAACGGAGCCCGGCCCCACCTCGGGCCCGGGGATGAAGAGTTCATCCGCACCACCACCGAGAAGGCCGCCGGCCTGCCCGCCCTGGAGGCGGTCCCCACACACGGCGACTTCCAGCTGCGCAATCTGCGCTGGGACGAAGACGCCGATGTCCTGTACGTGATCGATTTCGAGCGCGCGGAGGAAGGCCCGGCGATCAGGGACTTCGTGCGGCTGTCCGACGCCTGGCGCGGCCGCCCCGACCTCCTGGCCGCCGTAACGGATGGCTACGGCCGCCCTTTCACCCCGGACGAAGAGGCCCAGTTCACGGTCCTGTCCGTCCTGGATTCCGTCTCCGGCATCTCCTACGGCGCCGCCCACGGCGACCCCGAGCTGGTGGAGCGCGGTCGCCGCACCCTAGCGCGGCTCCGTGCCGCCCAACGCCCCTGACCCCACCGCACCTACGTACGAGGAGCAGCACGTTGGCTTACACCGCCCGCGATCAGTGGGAACAGCACTACAGCGACGGCAAGAACTTCCGGCAGGTCGGTGAGCGCGAGCGGGAGCTGCTCGCCGAGCACGCCCCCGCCCCCGGCGGCGGGGGCCGGGCGCTCGACGTGGGATGCGGGACTGGGGAAATGAGCGTCTTCCTCGCCTCCCTCGGCTACACCGTGGACGCCCTCGACTTCGCCGACAGCGCGATCGCCCGGGCCCGCGAGGAGCATGCCGACGTCGAGGGCGTGCGCTGGCTGCATCTGGACATCGAGCGCGACGACCCGGCCCCGCTGGACGCGGAGGGGTATGACCTGGTCGTCATGCGGCTGATGTATCCGTTCCTGATGGACCGTGGTCGTGTCCTGCATGGGTTGGGTGAGCGGCTGCGGGACGGCGGCGCTCTCGTCGTCATCACACCGGTGGTGGAGAACACGCCTGAGGAGCGGCGCGAAATCGCTCTGGACGATGACGAGATCGACCCGCTGACCGCCGGCTGGAAGACGGTTGAGCGGCTGGACGCGGACGGCCTGGCCTTCCTGGTCCTGCGCGGCCCCTGCCACACCGACGCCCGGGCGGTCGAGAGGAGGCCGACCACGGGCCATGCCCTGACCGGCGCTCTCGCCGTCGTCACCGACGATGCCGGCCGGGTGCTGCTCGGCCGTTCCAGGCGCGGCATGTTCGAACTGCCCGGTGGCAAGACCAGCGGCCCGGAGGACTTCGCCGCCGCGGCGGTGCGCGAACTCGCCGAGGAGACAGGTCTGGTCGCCGAGCCGGGTGACGCGTACGTGGTGACGATGCTCGTCGACGACAGTCACGGCGTGCCCCGGCTCACGGCGGTCGTCCGCATCGCCGCCTGGACGGGAGTCCTGGCCAACCGTGAGCCGAAGCTGTTCGACCGGTGGGAGTGGCATGATCTGCACGCCCTCGCCTGCGTCGGCGACATCTTCACTTCTGCCGCGCAGGCGCTGGACGCCGTCTGGCCCGGGGTCATTCCCGACCTGCCGCCGGCGGCCTCCTATCCCGTCGCCGTCGACCAGCCGCCCGTGCCAGGTGAGCCGGCCGAAGCCGTCCGGCTGCGCCAAGCGATGGCCGGGACGGTCATCGACGGCGGCTGGGCCCGGTCCGAGCCGGTCCAGGACGCGCTGCGGACCGTGCCTCGCCACCGCTTCGCGCCGGAAGTGAACCTGGCGACCGCGTACGACGGTAGCGACCGGGCCGTCATCACCCGGCGCGACGAGACCGGGACGGCGATCAGCTCGGTGTCCGCGGCCTGGCTCCAGGGCGACATGATCGAGAACCTGTGCCTGACGCCGGGCGCGATCGTGTTCGAGGCGGGATCCGGGGGCTACAACGCCGAACTCATCGCCCACGTCGCCGGGCCCGAGGGCCGCGTGGTGACCGTCGACATCGACCCGTGGGTCGTGCGCCGCACCCGCCGGTTCACCGCGGAGGCCGGCAGCGGACGCGTCACCGTCGTCGAGGCCGATGCAGCCTTCGGCGCACCCGCCCACCTTGTGCCCCGCGGCGGCTTCGACGCGAGCGTGATCACCTACAACTGCTGGGACATCGCCCCGGCCTGGCGGGAGCAGCTGGCCGAGGGTGGACGCCTGGCCCTGCCGCTGGAGATCGGCGGCTACACCCGGGCAGTCACCTTCGAGCGGCGCGGGCAGGTGCTGGAGGCCCGGCACTTCACGTACTGCGGCTTTGTGCGGGACCAAGGACAGCAAGCCCGCACCATTCCCGTAGCCGGTCTCCTCGACGGTGATCTGACGCTCCGCTTCGAGCACGGCACCGCCGCCGAGACGGCGGGCTTGGAGGAGGCGCTGCGCGGGCCGCGGCACGAGATCGCCACCGGCGTCACCATGGGGGCGGCGAACTCCTACTTCGGCTCCCTGCAGCTGTACGCGGCCACCACCCTGCCTGCCTTCTGCCGGCTGGCAGCCCACCAGAACTCGGGTGTCACCGCCATCGCGGAGGACCGGGACGCACCGGCCGTCGTCGGCGACGCCTCGCTCGCCTATCTGACGCACCTCCAGACCCGGCACGGCGAGCTCCCCGAGGACAAGGAATGGGAGTGGGTCGTCCACGCCTTCGGCGAGCAGGGACCCCAGCTCGCCGAGCAGCTCGCGGCCACAGTCCGGGCCTGGGACCGCCACGTCCGCGCCAACGACAACGACCAGCACGCCGATCCGCTCCTGACCGTCCACCCGGCCGACACACCCGACGATCTGCTGCCCGCCGGGCACGTCCTCGACAAGGAGCACTGCCGCCTGGTTGTGACGAGGCTTTTTAGTTGGCACAAAAGCGGGATAGTTGGCACTGTCTGCCGGCCAGGCGACGAAGCTTCCGTCAGTGGACCGGTAGACCGGTCAAGGCGCGGCCGATGACCGGACGCCGGATCTCGCCGGCGCCTTCGAAGATGGTGAAGACTTTGGCGTCGCGGTTGATGCGCCTGACGGGGTAGTCGCGCGTGTAGCCATGGCCTCCAAGGATCTGGATGGCCTCGTCGGTCACACGCACGGCCGTCTGGTTGGCGTGGAGCCTTCAGCCTGAGCGAAGGGCTTGTCCTGGCGCGCCATCCAGCCCGCTCGCCATGCCAGCAGCCGAGACGCGTCGATCCGGGTCTTCATATCGGCGAGCTTGAAGACGATGACCTGGAAGCCACCGATCTTCCTGCTGAACTGCTCCCGCTCGCGTGCGTAGTCCAGGGCGTGCTCGCAGGCGGCGCGGGCCATGCTGAGCGCCATCGCGCCGACGGCCGGCCGCGTGGCCCCAAACGCCTTCATCGCGGCCTTCACGGGGCCGGGCGACCCGAGCGACCAGTCGGAGGCGACTCGCTGCGAAGACGCCGTACCGGTAGCGCGTCCCGGCTCAGCCCGACCTCGCCTCGGCCGGGCTCGGTCGTCAATGAGAGTTCACGAGGGCATCCGCTGCGTCTCATACCTCGCCGACTGCGCTCTGGTCAGCTGAAGCTGTCGAAGTGCCCTGCCCGAAGGAGCCGGGAGGCGCTGTCAGGCGCGGAGTCGCATTGCACGGCGAGGCGGACTGCGTACAGGTCGAGCCGTCTGCGGAGCTCGAGGCGTCCGGCCTTCTGGTGTGCCGGGGTGAGGAACTGGGCGACCTGGTCGACCAGCTGCTTCCTGTCCCGTCCGCCAAGAGCCGGGGCGGCAAGGAGGGGGCAGTTGAGGTGCTCGGACTGGGTGACCTCAGCCCAGACGAGAACCGTGGCGAGGTGAGGCTCTTGCCGTGCCAGGTGGCCGAGCTTGGGGATTCCGTCGCATAGTTCGGGCCAGTCGGGCGCCGGCATCCGCCAGGTGGCTATGGATTGACGACGTCGTGCGTAGTTGACTCGGTTGGGGTTGCGGTCGAGTTCGGCAGCGATCCGTTCGACGCCGGCTTCGAACTCCTCCCACAGATTGCCGGGCATCGCCCGGCCGAGTGCATCGAAGGTACTGACGACGCTGCCGCGTAGCGTGCCCAGTGTCTTGGCGCATTCAGCCCAGGTGCCGCCGGCGGTCATCTCCATCAACTTCAGGGACGCCGCTCGCCGCAGGTGGCGTACGGTCGAGCTGTTGACCTGCTGCATGTGGTCGATGAGGTGAGTGAGGTGGTCGTCGAACCAGGCTTGCGGCAGCAGTTGAGGGACTTCCTCGGGGCTGAAGCAGCAGTCCCTCGAGGGGACACGCAGGCGGCCGGGTCCGCGGCTGCTGCCGCCGGCGTGGAAGATCCGGCGCCGCCTGACGAGGGAGCGGGCCAGGGGCGCGGATATCTCCGCGTCTCGGAGCATCGCATAGGCGCGTTTCGGAGCACGTTCATAGGCCGCCTGTACGAGTGGCTGGACGCGTTCTCGGAGCGACGCGGACTCGTGAGTGCTGAGGAGGGTGTCGGCAGCGAGAAGGAGGGCTCCGCAGGCTGCCGGGTCCGTCGGGGCCGGCCACAGTTCCGGTATCCGCAGGTACTTGCTGGTGATGGGCTTCGGGGTGTCCAGGGCCGCGGTGATCGGTGCGGCGTGGGCGTCGATGAGGGCGGCTGTCGCGGGTGTGGGCGCGAGATCGGCGCCGGCAGGCCAGCTGAGCTTGATCAACTGGGCTGCGAGGATGAGATCGGGGAAGGGACCGCCCGGCTCTCCGGCACCCGGTTCGGCTGGTTCGATGGAGCCTGGTGCGAGCCATCGGTCCAGGCGTTCCTGCAAGGTGATCATGCGAGTTCGCTCCTCCGCGGACAGGTGGCTTCCGCTGGTCTGCGGAGCCATGTCCCGCCGGGCCCGGCAGGCTTCCTGGTGGGCGACGCGTCCTGGGGCAGAGGACCCCTCCGGCATCGGGTTGCGGCACTGTAGGGGATGGAGGTCGTCGCGCTGTGGCTGCCGGATCAGGCTGCCTCGATTCTGGGTAGTGCCGCCGAGCACGTTTCCGCACTTGGGGCAGACCACTTCCAGTAGGCGGTGATGGAGGGGGCAGGCGAAGACGACTGGCAGGTGCCAGCTCAGCTTCCAGGGCCCCCCGTGGGCCGACTGGACGGCGCTGCGGTCACCGCTCAGGCACTCAGGGCAGTACCGGCTGCTGGCATTGAAGGCCCAATACTCCCGCTGGGCGACCATGTTGGTCTTGGAATCCACCTGAGCCTTCGCCAGCGCCGGGTAAGTGGCCGCATAACGGCGAAGAGTGAGGTCATTGACCTCTGTCCAGGACAGCCGCGTGGTGGCGGCGAAGGCGGCGGCGATGTCATCAGGCAGGCCGATCAGGTGATAGGCCGGGGGCCGACGCTCGTACGCGGCCAGCCCGCACAAGCCGGCGATTCTGCCGGGGGATCGACCCAGGCGGTGTGCGAGCCGCAGGAGGAAGCCGGGCAGGGACTCCTCCGGTAACGGGACGAGGCTGCGGGCGAGTCGGCGGTGCCGGTCGGGTACGTCGGTCACGGTGGCAACCTCGGCGCTGTGGGTGAGGGTCGTCGAGAGCGTAGTGCGCGGTGGGGAGGGCGTGATCTCAATGCCCTGGATTCACTCGTTCTGGAGTGGTTCAGGGGTGCAGGGTGTCCGACGGCCGGGGGTATCGACGGTGGACGTCATGCAGTCGGGGCTTGGTCTCTGGATCACTCAGCCCCGCGCAGCGCGTACCCCGGTCTCGAGGCTGCCAGCTTGGAGCGAGGCAACGGGGCGGTCGCAGGCGGTAGCGAGTAGGTCGGAGTACGTTTCGAGACGGAGCAGGAGCTCGCGTTTGCCACCCTTGCGGTTGGCTGGGGTACGGAGCTGGTTGATCGACCCGACCAGGCGCTGGGTGCTGCAGTTCGATTCCCTCAGGGCGCCGAGCACGGGGCTGTGAAGGTGATCGCCCTGGGTGACCTGAGCCCAGATCAGCACGGTCGCGGTGCCACGGGTTGGAGAGGTGGCCCCCTGGCGGAACTGCTCGAGGCCGCGGCACAGTTCGGCCCAGTCATCAGCCGGAACCTGCCAGGACGAAAGAAGCTCCCGGCGTCGCCCGTAGTGAACACGATCGGCGTCCCAGTCCAATTGGCTGGCCACACTTTCGACGGACCGTTCAAAGTCCGGCCACAGAGCCCGTGAATGCAACTCCCGCCTGATGACTTTGAGGGACTGCTGTGCGGTGTTCCACGGGATGCCGAGGGTCTTCGCGCAATCAGGCCAGGTGCCACCGCCGCTCATCTCCGCGAGCTTGAGCGCTGAAACACGCCGCAGGTGCCGCATCTTCCAGTCGGTGAGGTGCGTCCAGTGGGACAACAGGTCGCCGAAGTGAGCGGAGAGCCACTCCTGCGGCAGGAGAGCCGGCACATGCCCGACCCGGAAGCTGCTCTCGCGAGAGGGAAGGCTCTGTCGCGCGTGCCGGTGGCCACCGGCACGGTAGAACCCCTGGGCGCGGCCCAGCAGAGCACGCGCCACCGCGGAGGAGACGTCCATGCGCCGCAAAGAGGCGCCGATGTTGGCCGGATTACGGTGGAACGCGGACGCAGCGAGCGACCGGACGCGATCGGTCATCCCAGTGTCATCACGCTCCTCGCGACCGAGGAGGCCGTCGGCGGCAACGAGCACCGCCGCACACTCGGCCGGGTCCTCGGGGACATCCCAGACGATGGGCGTGTGCTCGTCGGGCTCAGGGGTGCGTCGGCGAGCGACAGCTGAGGAGACGTGGCCGTCGATCAGGTCGGCCATCGACGTTGAGGACGCATATCGTGCACCGTCTGGCCAGCTGAGCCGGATGAGATGTGCAGCAACGATGAGATCGGGAAAGAAATGGGGATCCGAGACGGGCTGGACTGCGTCGGCGCTGGAACGAACACCTATCAGACGCTGATCGATGCGGTGCTGCAGGGCAAGCAGCAGGGATAGATCAGCCTCGGACATGCGCTCGGCCCGGCGGTCATGGTCCAGTCGGGCAGCGCAGGGAGCGGCCGGAGCGCCGTGAGCATCAGGCATAAGACGTCGGCATTGGGCCGGGTGCAGCCCGCTCGTGGTGCGATGAGTGATCAGCCCTTGGCGCTCAGTATTCGTCGGCCGATTCGGTGTACCGCCGCAACTCGGGCACGTATGGGAGAGTAGGGCGCGGTGCACGCTGCAGGCGTACGAGACGGGAAGATGCCAGCGCAGTTTCCAGGGACCGCCGTAGAGAGCCTGGACGGGACTTCCGTCCCCGGAAAGGCACGCGGCGCAGTATCGGCTGGACATGCTGGCAGCCCACGACTTCCGCACGGCCGTGGTGTTGCGGCTGCCGTCCATCCGAACCGATACCAGGGGCGGGGAGACGGCGGCAAAGGACGACAGTGTCAGGGCGTTGGCCTCCTCCGCGTTCAAGCGGGCGGCCGTGGCAAACGGCCCGATCCGATCGGCGGGCAGCGAGAACAGGTACTCGCCGGGAAGCCGATTCTGGCGATGGATCAGTCCGCACAGGCGTGCAACCCTGGCGGGCGAGCGTTCCGTGCGGTACGCCAGCCGCAGGAGCAGGCCGGGCAGTGATTCCTCGGGGAGCGGACGCAGAGCGCGGGCCAGCGGCCGGGCGGTCACCTGTGTCAGCCCGCCTCGCCGGCTGCGGCGGGGCCGTCATCGTCGAAGACGGTGTTGCGGCCCTTCGGCTTCTTCTTCCCGTCGGTGGGCTTGTGCGGGGGGATCTTGGGCTGCTCGCCGGACTCCGCGTCCAGGTCGGGCATGTCGCCGGGGGTGATAGTGAACTGGTTGAACAGTTCCTTTGTCAGCCGCTCGCTCTTGTCCTCGATGGCCCGCCGGCAGCCGTTCTGGATGAGCTTCTCCAGTACGCCGACCACGCCGCCGGTGCGGTTGAACAGGTACTCGGGCATGTCGCCTCGGGTCAGCATCCCCTCGGTGTCGTTCAGCAACCGCAGGTGCCCTTCCAGGCGGGCCAGGTGATCCAGCCAGGCGGCCATCTCCGGTCCGTCGGTGTAGCGGAACGGGTCGAGGTCGACGATCTGGAAGCGCCGCTCGTGCTGGCCGGCGGCGTGATCGTTCGGGCTGCGGCCGCGGTCCTTGATCGGCTGGTAGATCCATTCCAGGGTCTTGGGGTCGCGACGGCCCTCGCGCAGCAGGCCGGAGGTGGGGATTCCGACGCCGACGAGAATGAGGGTGACGGGCATGCTCATCATTTCGCGGATCAGGTCGAGGACGTCCTGGTCGGCTTCCCGGTGCAGTTTGAGGCGGGTGATGTCGTCGATGACGAGTGCCCTGGTGGCGTGCTCGATGATGGCGGTCTTACCGTGCGGACCAGATCCTCCAGACGCATGCCTTTGTAGTCCTCGCCGTAGAAGTCGAGGATGCGCTGGCAGGTGGAGATGGGGGTGGCCTTGACCGGGCAGCGTACGTAGGCGACGGGGGCGACCAGGTCGCGGGTGCCGGGCATGGCATCCGGGTTCATGTAGTTGTTCAGGGCCATCCACGTCTCTTCGAAGACGGCCAGTGCCTCGCACACCGTCTCGGTCTTGCCCTGAGCGCCGTCGCCGTTGACCATGATGCCGCCGCGTGTGCAGGCTTTGTGGCTGAACGCGCCGTCCTCGACGCGGGCCAGGACGGCGTCGGCGACGTGCTCGCTCATCGGAGTCACGTCGATGGGAAGGCTGCTGTGTGTGGCGAGCCGGTGCAGGTCGTAGAGGCGTTTCTGGCGCTTTGACTTGAGGGCGTACTCGGCTGCCGTCAGCGCGGGCGCGGGGATGAAGAGATTGCGGGTCGCGCACCAGCGGCGCCAGCCCTCCCAGGTGGTGCGGTCGATGGGCGGGCCGGGAAGGAACGACGGACCGTCGTACGGGGGATTCACTGGTTGACCTCTTCCTCGGCTGCGGCGGCTGCCGCCGCCGCACCAGGGTTATCTGTGTCGTCGTCGTCGAAGTCGTCGTCGGGCAGGGCCAGCAGGCTGGTGGCGCGCAGCCGCTCCGACAGGTCTTGTGGTGGCGGGGTCGGGCGGTCGGGGACGGCGATTTCACGGCGCCGTCGACGCTCGTTGGTGACCGCGTCCTGACTTTGCTCGGCGCGCTCGCGCCAGCGCAGCGGGACGACCTTGCCGTCGTCCGAGCCCATACGTGCCGGGGGTACGGCGGCGGGCGCCGGCTGGGCCGCGGTGGTGGTGGCGGTGGCGGGGCGGTCGGCCGCGGCTGCCGCGGCCTGCGTCACTTCGCGGGCATGCTCGGTGCGCTGCTTCTTCGTCAGTTGAGTCGGCCACTGTTCGACGGGGATCTTCCCGCCGATCACTTCGAGGAGGACCGGCAGGAGCTCCCGGTCCGACTTGGGCGCCAGCCCGCGCTTGCGCAGTTCGCGCATCGCCTCGCGGACACGGGCATCACTGAAAGCGGGGAACTGTCCTTCCTCGGGCAGACCCACCCAACGCAAGGTGTGCCAGTCGTGCGTCAACGGATCCTGGAAGAACACGAAACACGGATCGCGCGGGTCCCGGCGGATGACGTAGCGGTTCTTGGCTTTGCCGCCGCGCCGGGAGAGTTCCCCGCGGTACGGGTCCAGGGCCTCTCCGTCGTACCAGAGGTTCTTGATCTTCACGCCGCGCTTGCCGTGGATCATGACCTGGTGGCTGGGCAGGAGCTGGTAGTACAGCTCGGGCGAGGGGATCCGCAGGGCGAAGCCGCCTTGCGACATGGAGGCGGCGAACAGGCTGTTGGGGCTGTGGTCGCCGCCTGGGTCCCAGCTCGGCGCGTAGGAGTCGAAGCGGCGGTTCTGCCAGATCTTCACGATCCAGGTGGCGATGATGTGTTCCATCTCCGCCACGGTCAGGCAGGCGTCGGCCTCCGGGTCGACGCCTCGGTCGGCGGTGTCCACACCTTGGTAGCCGAGCAGGAGAGCGAAAAGCAGAGACCGGATGGCACCGAAGGCGCGCTCCACGGCCTTCTTGTCGGTGGGGCGCAGCACCCGGCTCGGTTTGATGTTGGCGCCGAGGACCCGCTGGACCTCGACCAGGTGGTGGTTGCGGTAGACGGAGCCGTGGTCGGTGGTGACGGTCTCCGGGGCGAAGAACGGCAGCCCGGCTACCTCGTACCCGGCGAAGTCGGCCACCACCATGCCCGGGATTCCGGGATAGGCCCACTGCATGTCCTCGCCCCAGTCCGGGCGCATGGGGAGCGGCATCGTCATGTCCCGCAACACCATCGCCACGTCGATCGAGGAGTCGGAGACCAGGCTGAGCCGGAACGCCACGATCGAATGCGTGTACACGTCGAGCGCCAGCGTGAGGTGCACGGAGACGGGATCGCCGAACACGTCTTCCAGGACCTTCACCGGCAGCACCGTGGTGTCCAGGGCCACCACCTGCCCGGGCCGGTGCACGACCACGTGCCGGCCCGTCGCGTACTTCTGCGCCATGGCCGCCGAGCGTGCGTAGCGCTGCCGCCCGCCGCTGGAGCCGAACCAGTCCCGCCACACGCGGCGCAGCACGTCGTAGCTGGGGACCTTGGTCTTCTCTCCGAAGGTCTCCCGTACGTACTGGTGGATGAGGCGTTCGCGGTCCCGCGCCGTCAGCTTCGCCCGCCGCAGGCTCTCATCACGTACGGCGAACAGTGCCTCGCGCACCTCCGTGGTGATCCGGTGCCCGGTCGCCTCCCGCAGCCACCGGTCGTCCGAGAGACCGATCGGCCCGAGCCTGCGCCGTGCCGTGTCCCAGCGCACCAGCGTCCTCACGCTCACCTTGTGCAGGGCCAGCGACTTCGCCAGCGCAGGATCCGTCGCCCTCGCCCTGCGCAGCTCGGCCTCCTTCGCCTTGCGGCGCTGCGTCAGCGTCGTGGTCTCCGGGTCGTACTGCGGGAGAGGCTCGTGCGGCAGCGCGGCGTCCGGATCACCGCTGCGGTAGCCGGTCTCGACCTCCCGGATGTGTTCCAACCGCCGCATCACGTGCTCTTGCTGAACCGGCAGGAGGTCTGCCATCGACTTCGGCTGGCGGCCCCGGCTGGCAGCCGGGAGATCCTTGCGGGTCCGGGAGGACGGCCGGCAGCCGGGGTGGTGGATCAGCTCGCTCAGCTGCACCTTCCACGGCGCGCCCTCGTCACCGATCAGTGTCACGCGGCCCAGATGCGGCAGACACGTCTCGACCCGCCACACCTCACCATCGATGATCAGCTCGGTGCCGGGCTCCAGCACCCATGTCGATGCCGTCCCGGTACTCACGACCGCACCCCGCGAAGCCCTGCGGGTGCGAGCCGGATCAGGCTCGCGTCCCCGTACGGTACGGAAAGGTCCGCACCGAGCTCTCTGCGCCACAGCAAGTGCAGGGCATGGGCCCTGGCCACTGCGGGAATGGAGCACCGGTCGACCAAGTCCCGCAACGGAAGCGGTCCTTGGGAGGCGGCCACACGCAGCTGGCCCTGCGTGTCGAGCACATTGGCCAACGGCCGGCGCTCGGCGGAGAACGCGTCCACCGATTCCCACACGTGCCGACGCCAGCCGGTCACCACGCCGTAGCGCCATCCGGCGGCCAGTGCGGCCTCGAACGTCGCGGCGAACTTCAGCTCGTCCTCGGGGCGAATCCGACCAGCCGGCCGCACATCGATCACGAACGGGCCGGAGTCGGTGAGTAGCAGGTAGTCCGGCGTGTGATCCACCCGCTTGCCGCCCGCGTAGAAACGAAGCCGGAACGGCTGCGAGAGCGCCTCACGCAGCCCCGCCGCGAAGTCGGCTACCAGGAGCAGACATTCCTCCTCAAAGCTCTCGAAACCGTGATGCCTACGCGTGGACACCATGTATTCGAGCCCGGGCCGATGATGCTGGTCGGTCCGCCAAGTGAACCGACGCACCGGCGCCGTGCGTGAAACATCCACCTCATTGAGGTCGCGCACCGAGTACATGTCGGCAGCGTCCCGCCCGAACTTCCACGTCGTCGTCCAGCGCCTGGCCCACCGTTCGTCCAGGTCCAGCTGGTACGCGTACTCGGTGAATCCCCGATGCAGGAATGCCAGATCCTCCAGGCGACAGGAGTCGGACCAGGTATCCCTCTGTGGCTCTTCCGGCACGCGGCGGATGGAACTCGGCCCGGAATCCCTCATATGCACGTCGAGCGCTCCTCAGCAGATCGGACACGGCCGCCAAGATCAACCACGACGCTATGGTGAGGGGCGCCCGTCGCTCGACCAGATCAGCGTCCTTCACACGCACGAGTGATTCCGCATCGATGACACCAACGCGGCTTGCATGACCGCTGACGGACCCCCACGGGGAGGCGGCCGTTGACGGCCAAGGTGGAGGGCCCCGAGGGCAACTCGCGATGCGGGTGGACCGGCGGCGCCACCGAGTTCCTCGACTGTCACGACACGGAGGAGGTCTACCCGGTCGCCGACGACCGGAGGCTGTTCGAGGAAATCAGCCTGGAGGGGTTCCAGTCGGGGCTCAGCTGGCGCATCATCCTGGCCAAGCGGGAGAACTTCCGGAAGGCGTTCGCCGGCTTTGACTTCCACCTGGTTGCGGAGTTCACCGAGGCCGATCTGGACCGGCTCCTCCAGGATCCGGGGATCGTCCGCCATCGGGGCAAGGTCGAAGCCGTCGTCAACAACGCCCGCCGAGCGGTCGATCTGGCCGCCAAGGAGGGCTCCTTGGCCGCCTACTTCTGGCGCGGTGAACCTGACCTGGGCGAGGTGGACCCGCCGCAGACGGTCTCCACCTCACCGGCCTCGGTCGCACTGTCCAAGGACCTGAAGAAGCGGGACTGGAAGTTTGTCGGACCCATTACCGTCTTCGCGTTCGTGCAGGCCATGGGGCTCATCAACGACCACGTGGCCGAGTGCGTCATCCGCTCGCGGGTGGAGGCAGAGCGGTCGGCGTTCACGCGGCCCTGCTGAACGTCGCTCCCTAGGGCTCGCGGCGGGGCCACCGTACAACAACGTGACAGGCGTCGCTGCGTCGCAGTCAAGGTCGCTTCGCCCGGCCGGGCGTCGGCCGAGCGTCTGTCGGCCCGATGCGGTGGCGCCCCTCCGGATGGCCACCGCATCGGTCCTCAGCCGCCGCCCCTCAGTTCAGCTTGTCGAGTGCGGCCAGGATGTCGGCCGGTTCGGCGCGGGTGGTGTAGTCCGTGTTCACGAAGGCCCAACGGATCGTGCCGTCGTGGCCGATGACGTAGGTCGCCGGCACGGGCAGGGTGCCTGGGTGGCCGGCGTTCGAGCGGTCCAGGTCGATGCCGAAGCCGGCGTAGACGGCCGCGAGGTCGTCCGGCAGGTCGAAGGCGAGGCCGTACTGCTTGGCGGTGTCGGAGCCGAGGTCGCTGAGCACGTCGAAGGTCAGCTCGTTCTTTTCGGCGTACGACAGGGACTCGTCGGGGACCTGGGGTGAGACGGCGACCAGTCGGGCGCCGCGGGCGGTGATCGCGTCGTGGTGCTGCTGCAGGGAGCGCAGGGCTATGTTGCAGTAGGGGCACCACGCGCCGCGGTAGAAGGTCAGCACCACCGGGCCGTCGGCGAGCAGTTCGGCCAGGTCGACGGTGCGGCCGGTGGCCGAGGGCAGGGTGAAGGACGGCGCCTTCGCTCCGACGGTCAGGGCCTGGCCCGCCTGGCCGGAGTCGGCCAGTTCCTCCGCTGCCCGCCGCATCACGGCGCGGACGTCGGCGGGGATCTGCTGCTGGCGGCTGTCGAAGAAGGCGCGCAGTTCGGCGTTGACGCTCATTCGGGTCTCCTCCCGGAGTCATCTTGGAACGTTCGTTTCAAGATAACGATTGGAGTGCACTCCAAGTCAACGATCCGAGCGGGTATCTTGGAATCATCGGTTCAAGATGAGGTGGTGAGGCATGGCGGACGTCAAGCACTTCGATCCGGACGCGACCCTGGAGTCGGTGGTCCGACTGTTCTGGCGGCAGGGTGTCGCCACCACGGGGATCCAGGACATCGTCAACGCCACAGGGATCAACCGCTCCAGCTTGTACTCGACCTTCGGCGGCAAACAGGAGTTGTACCGCGCGGCCCTCGAACGGTACGTCCAGGACCGGTCACGGCTCGGTCGGCTCGAGGAGGACGCCCGTGGACTGCCGGCCATCACCGAGTTCTTCACCGGGCTGATCGAGACCCGCTGTACCGGCGAGTTCGCTCAATGGGGCTGCATGATCTCCAACGCTCACGCGGGAACCGAGAACGGCGACCCCGTCGTCCGCGCCATCCTCGACCGCCAGCACCAGCGCCTGCGCACCGCCCTCCATAGCGCGCTCCTGTCGGCACAGCGACAGCGACAACTCAGCGAGGACGCCGACCCGGACTCCGCGGCTGACATCCTGGCCCTTCTGGCGCACGGTGTGAACCTGCGCTCCCGCGCCGGAGCGGACGCCCAGCAGCTGCACAGGACCGTCGCCGCGGCCATCGCCGCTGTGGCTTGCAGAGCTTGATCCCCATACCGAGGCACGCCTTTAGCCTGCTGGGGCGTGGTCCCCGTGTGTCGTCGTCCGGCAACGGTCGATGGCGGGTGCGTCAATGGGGGGAGTCCCTGGTCCTGTGCCCGCCGGTCAGGCCGTGCTGTTCTCCGTTCAGGGCGGGCAGCGCTATCCGGCCTCGTCGCGCAACTGGTCGGGCGCGAGGACGGTGATGTGGCCGCGGGCCTGCCGGAGCAGGCCGCGGTCGGCGAATTCGTGGAGGACCTTGGTGGCGGTCTCGCGCGAGGTGCCGGCCAGGGCCGCTAGCTGCTCGTGGGTCAGGGAGATCTGCGGGTGGCGGGTACCGGGCCGCAGGGGGCCGGCCGGGCGTTGGGCGGTGGTGAGGGTGAGCAGGGTGGTGGCGATGCGCTGGGCGACATTCTTGAACACGGTGTCGGACAGGCGTTGTTCGAGGTCGGCGAGGCGGCGGCCGAGGATCTCGGTGATGCGGGCGGAGACGCGGGCGTCGGACAGCAGGAAGCGGTGGACGTCGGCGCGGCTCATGACGCAGACGGTGACGTCGTCGAGGGCTTCCGCGTAGTTGTCGTACATGCGCTGCCCGAGCAGCACCATCTCGCCGAAAATGGTGCCGGGAGTGATGATCGCGCAGGTCAGGGCGCGGCCCTCGGTCGAGACGCGGAAGACGCGGACCCGGCCCTTCTTGAGGATGAACAGCACCTCGGAGGGCTGAGCGGGGGAGTGGAGGAGTTCGCCGGCGCTGTAGGTCTTCATGGGGGCCGCGGCGGCGATGGCGTCCATCTCCGCTTCGCTCAGGTCGCGGAAGATGTCGATCTCGGAGATGCACCAGGTTTTCTCGGCGTCGTCACCGGTGGAGTTCATGTGGTGGGGCCCCTCGCGTCGTCCCGGTGCCCAGGGCGGGGGAGCGGCTCCCCACGGCGGACTGGCCAGCATGTCTGTGCTGTCGGCCAGACAGTAACCGCTCGGGGCGCCGGGAGCGGGGTTCGACGCTGCGGGTACGGGTGTCATGCGGCGGTCCGTCCGGTGCGTCCGCCCGCCGCCCGCGCGATGCCGGCGAAAGTGATTCCGGTCAGGAGGCCGAAGACGAGGTGGCCTCCGAAGCTGGAGGCGGTGACGTCGTTCCAGTCGAAGACGGGCATGCCCATGTTGGCGGGCATGATCCACAGGGCGCCGAGGGTCCACCATGCCGCGCCGTAGACGAGGCCGAGGAGGACTGCGGGGGCGAACCGCTGGGCGAAATGCCCGAAGACGACTCCGAAGACGGTGCCGGCCGTCAGCGAGATCGCGAGGTGGACCAGCCAGCCCACGAAGGCGTTGGTCGAGCCGAGCAGCCCGGCCACCATCGTGATCATCGCGGTGTCCATGACCGGCCGGGACACCGACATCCAGATGCCGAACCCGACACCGCCGACCAGCCCTGCCGCCGCGCCCCACAGGGCGTGTACGGGGATCGCCGCGATCTTGGGGGATACCTGTGCAGCCGTGGTCATGATGATCATCCCTCCGATGGGAGTGTTCTGCCGCTTTCACGGCAGACGCTAGGGCGGAACGGCACCCGGGTATGTGACCGCGCTTACCTACGGGCCAGTAGATCCCTCGCCCAGGTCCGGTTGCCGGTAGCGGACCCGGGTGGGTCCATGGAGATGGGCGCATGGCCGAGAAGAGGGAGCGAGGCGGCGCATGGGCATCGACGTGGCCGTGGAGCGGGTGATCCCGCTGCCCCGTGAGCGGGTGGCCGCCTACGCGATGGACTGGCGCCACGACGCGGAGTGGACACAGGGCATCCGTACGGCGGAGCTGACGCGCCAGGCCGATGGCGGCGGCTTCGGGGTCGGCGCCGAGGTGACCCGTACCGCGTACTTCCTGGGCAAGCGGATCGACTACGTGCTGCGCGTCGCCGTCCACGATCCGCCGCGGTTGCTGGACATGGTGTCGGTTGCGGGCCCGATGCCCATGCATGTGACCTACACCTTCGACCCGGACCCCGGCGGCGGCACCATCGCCCGGATCCGCGTAAGGGGTGACGCGTCCGGCCTGTACGGTCTCGCTGCGCCGCTCATGGGGCGCAAGGTGCGATCCTCGCTGGTCAAGGATCTGCGGGATCTGGAACAGCGGCTGAGCGCGCCGCGGGACTGATCACGAGGGCGGCATGGCATTCGACGAGGGACTGGCGGAGCGGGTCCGTGCCCACCTGGGCGCGGACCCCGCGGTCATGGAGAAGCGGATGTTCGGCGGCCTGGCCTTCCTGCACGCCGGCAACATGGCCGTGGGCGTGATCGGCGACGACCTGATGGTCCGGGTCGGCCCCGACGCCACCGACACCGCCCTCGCACGCCCGGGAGCGCGGGTCTTCGACTTCACCGGCCGCCCGATGCGCGGCTGGGTCGTCGTAGACGCCTCAGTATTGACCGAGGACGAGGCCCTGGCCGAATGGGTGGACCAGGGGTACGCGTTCGCCGCCGGTCTGCCCCCCAAGTGACGTGACGCGCCGGCGTTCGGACAGGAGTCGCAGGGGCCGTCGGCGAGGCCTAGCGTGGACGGAGGGGCCCGTTCCGCTCTGCTGAGAGGAGTGGTCGCCATGGCGGGACGTAGCCGGAGCGAGGTGGAGGCGGAGATCAAGGAGACCTTGGGACTCGTGCCCCATTTCTTCTCCCGGATCCCCGACGACCTGCTGGACTACGAGTGGGAGATCTTCAAGAAGCTCGAGCTCGGCGAGACGCTGATCCCGAACAAGTACAAGGAACTGATCGGGATCGCGCTGCACTCGGAGACGAAGTGCCGTTACTGCACGCTCTTCCACACCGAGGCGGCGAAACTCTTCGGGGCCACGGACGAGGAGATCCAGGAAGCGGTCCACTACGCGAAGAACAGCCTCGGCTGGAGCGGGTACCTCAACGGCATCCGCGAGGACTACGACGACTTCGAGAAGGAACTCGGCCAGATCAAGGAATACCTGTCGTCGAAGGGCTGATCATGCACCTGGAGTGGGCCTGGCCCGGCGTCCTGCGCGCGACCGCGCACGCCTTCGAGTTCGCGGCGCTGGTGGCCGCCGCCCGTTACGTGGCCGAGTTCGCTCCGCCCGACATCCCCGAGGAATCGCTGGAGCAGCTCAAACACGTGCTGAGCGACTACGACACCCAGGCACGCCGACTGCATGGCACGCCCGCCCCGGACGGGCCATGAAAGACGCCGCACGCGCGCCGCATGCCCGACGGCGCGACGGCCGTTCGCCGGCGCTGCCCGGGCTCGTTCCGTGCGGGCGGGCCACGCCGTAGCACCATGATCGCCCTCGGACGGGTAGGCGCTTTCATGCTCTGAGCTGGATACCACGGGTGTGACACCAGCCGGCTGGAATACGGGGCCTTGCCGGCAGGGTTTCCCACACGTCACCCCCGGAGGTCCGTCATGCCTGATTCCGTCCCCGCGACCCTGCGGGTGTACTGGCGCCCCGGCTGTCCGTACTGCGCCGTCCTGCGTCGACGGCTCCGCTGCGCTGGCTTGGCCTACGAGGCAGTCGACATCTGGCAGGACGAGAAGGCAGCCGCCTACGTCAGATCGGTCAACTCCGGGAACGAGACCGTGCCCACCGTCGCGGTCGCCGGGCACACGCTGACCAATCCCAGCGTCAGGCAGGTGACGGACCTGATCCGGCAGCACGCCCCGCAGCTCTTGCCGAGCACTGCCCAGTCACCTGATGCGCGCCGCCGGCACCGCCGCTGGCCCTGGCCCTGGCGCCGCGCGGAATAGCCGGGGGTCGGCTCGCCCCTCGTGCGGTCCGATCGGATTCGGCAGCGTCTCAGTCGTCGGCAAGGTCCGCGAGGGCACTTTCCACGGCACGATGGAACGTCGGATAGGCGTAGATCATGTGGCGCAGCGATTCGACCGGCACCTTGGCCTGGACGGCGACCGCGAGCCCGTAGAGCACTTCACCGCCCGCCGGCCCGGCCGCGGTGGCACCCACCAGTACGCCGCGCTCGGCGTCCTCCACGAGTTTGACCACGCCCTCGTTGCCTGCCTTGTGGATCCAGCCGCGTGCGGAGGACGGAACCTGGGACACCCCCGTGCGCACCCGCAGGCCCTGTTCGAGTGCCTGCGCCTCGGTCAGGCCGACCGAGCCGATCTCCGGGTCTGTGAAGGTGACCCGGGGCAGGGCACGGTAGTCGGCCTCAGGGCCAGGCTCGGCCAGGATCGACCGTACGCCGATCTCCGCCTGGTACATCGCCACATGAGTGAACGCACCGTGCCCGGTCACATCGCCGATCCCCCACAGCCCGGGGGCCGCCAGCATATGCGGATCGACGGCCAGGGCGCGGGCCTGCGGGTCCAGCCCGATCGTCTCCAGGCCCAGACCGCTCAGGTCCGGGCGGCGGCCGGTGGCGACCAGCAGACGCTCGGCGCTGAGCTCCTCCCCGCCGTCCAGGGCGAGGGTGAACGTCTCGTCGGCGTACCGTACGGAGGCGGCGCGCGTGCCGGTGCGCAGGGTGACTCCTTCGGCGCCGAGCACCCCGGCGATCAGTTCGCCGCTCTCCAGCTCCTCCAGGGGCAGCAGCCGGTCCAGGGCCTCGACGACCGTGACCCACGTACCGAAACGCGCGAAGACTTGGGCGAGTTCAAGACCGATGGCGCCGCCGCCGAGCACCAGGAGCGAGGACGGCACCTCCTTGGCGGCGACCGCCTCACGGTTGGTCCAGTACGGGACCTGCTCCAGGCCCGGCACCGGCGGCGCCCAGGGGCGGCCACCGGTGGCGATGACCACGCCCCGCCGGGCCGTGTACCTCTGGCCCGCCGCCTGGACCCGGCCCGGGCCCGTCAGCACGCCCCGTCCGCGGACGAAGTGCCCGCCCTTGGCGACGAACCGGTCGACGGCCACCTGATCGTTCCAGTCGTCCGTGGCTTCGTCGCGGATCCGGGCCGCTACCTGACCCCAGTCAGGGGCCACCTGCACCCGCCCGGCGATGCCGGGAACGCGGCGGGCCTCGGCCAGGAGATTTCCCGCGCGGATCATCATCTTGGACGGCACGCAGCCCCAGTACGGACACTCACCGCCTACCAACTCCGCCTCGATGCCCGTCACGTGCAGTCCGGCCTCGGCCAGCCGCCCGGCGACGTGCTCCCCGCCCGGCCCCATCCCGATGACCACGACATCGGTCTCCCAGCTCATATGCCCGTCCTCCTCCATCGCTTTCACTCCGTTTTGCTGGCATATGGGGAACCCGTCGAAACCGCCCGAACCTTCCCTCCCATCATCACCTCGGGCCGCAGCCCCCGCCGGGCGGACCTGATGCGGGGAAGGATGCGCCGCTGCGGTCGGGTTCCCCTTCCGGCGTGGGCCGGCCGGCGGTCCAGGGAGACGAAGGGAGCAGCGGCATGTGGCGTGCGGTCTGGAACGGAGCGGTCGTGGCGAGGGCGGCGCACTCCGAGGTCGTGGAGGGCAATCGCTACTTTCCGCCCGAGGCCCTGAGGTGGGAATACTTCACGGACAGCGCCACCACTTCCGTGTGCGGGTGGAAGGGCGAGGCCCGCTACCTGACCTTGCAGGTGGACGGGAGGACGAATCCTGACGCGGCCTGGTACTACCCCGCGCCGATGCCGGCTGCCGCAGCGATCGCGGGACGTGTCGCGTTCTGGCACGGTGTCGTCGTGGAACAGGAACCGGAGGAGCCGGCGTGACGGGGCCGACGGCGGGCAGCGGAAGCGCGAGCACGCCCATCGGCGACTACGGGCTGCTGTCCGACCGGCACAGTGCGGCCCTGGTCAGCCGCACCGGCGCGGTCGACTGGCTCTGCTTCCCCCGCTTCGACAGCGCGGCCGTCTTCGCCGCGCTGCTCGACGAACGTGCCGGGAGCTGGACGATCCGGCCGACCAGCGAAGCCGAGGTCTCCCGCGGCTACCTCGACGACAGCATGGTGCTGCGTACCAACTTCACCACGCCCACCGGAACAATCACCCTCACCGACGCCCTGGCCACCGGCTCCGACCCCGACCCGCACCGGCTCGGGGCACAGGCCCCCCATCTGCTCATCCGCTCGGTCACCTGCACTCAAGGCTCGGTCGAGATCACGCTGGACTTCCGCCCCCGCCCCGAGTACGGACTCGTAGTACCCCTGCTGTCGGCGTGCGAGGGCGGAATCCAGGCCCGGGGAGGACCCGCCGTCCTGACCCTCAGCAGCCCGCTGCCGCTCGACGTGGACACCAAGGCGGCCACTGCCACAGCCACCCTGAAGGCCGGCCAGACACTGAACTTCGCCCTGCACTGGGCCCCGCTCGGCGGTCCCGCGCCCCGGGTCTGGCGGCAGGACGAGCTCGCCGAAGGGCTTGAGCAGACCGTCACGGCCTGGCAGTCGTGGTCGCGGATGCACCAGACCTACTCCGGGCCCTGGCGGGAGCAGGTGCACCAATCCGGACGGTTCCTGCAAGCGCTGTCCTACCAGCCCACCGGAGCGATCGTGGCCGCCGCGACCACATCCCTGCCCGAGGAACCCGGCGGGGCACGCAACTGGGACTACCGCTACTCCTGGGTGCGCGACGCCGCATTCACCATGGACGCCTTGTGGGTGGCCGCCTGCCCCGACGAGGCCGACGAGTTCTTCACGTTCATGGCCGCCGCCGCGGCCACCGGCTGGACCGGCTCACATCTACAGATCATGTACGGCATCGGAGGCGAGCACGACCTCACCGAACGCGAGCTGCCCCATCTGGCCGGATGGCGCGGAAGCCGACCCGTGCGCGTCGGAAACGGAGCCTGGAGCCAGCCCCAGCTCGACGTGTACGGCGAACTCCTCGACACCGCGGCCCGCTTCGAGGACCAACTCACCTCAGGCCCGGCGCTGTGCGTCTTCCTGACCGGCCTGGCCGACACTGCGTCCGAGGTCTGGCAGCGCCCCGACCACGGGATCTGGGAGATCCGAGGCGAGCCGCGGCACTTCCTGTACTCCAAGCTCATGTGCTGGGTGGCCCTCGACCGGGCCGTACGCCTCGCCGACCGTCTGCAGGCCACCGAGCGCGTTCCCGAGTGGTGTGCGACCCGCGACGAGATCCGCGAAGCGATCCTCGAACACGGCTGGAGCCCAGTCGCCAGCGCCTACACCCAGTCCTTCGGGAGCGACGCCTTGGATGCGTCCGCTCTGATGCTGCCGCTCACCGGCTTCCTGCCCGCCGACGACCCGCGCATCCAGGCCACCATCGACGCCATCACCGAGCGCCTGACCGACCGCAACGGCCTGGTACGGCGCTATCACACGGCAACCGGCGTCGACGGGCTGAGCGGGCAGGAGGGCAGCTTCCTGCTGTGCACCTTCTGGCTCGCCCACGCCCAAGCCCTGGCAGGCAGGATCTCCCAGGCCCGCACCACCTTCGAGCAGGCCGCCGCCCACGCCAACGACCTCGGCCTGCTGGCCGAACAGGCCGACCCGCGGACCGGGGCCCTGCTGGGCAACTTCCCCCAAGCGTTCAGCCACATCGGCCTGGTCAACGCCGCCTGGGCCATCGCCCAGGCCGAAGAGCAGGCCAACGAACGGCAGAAAGAGAACTGACCCACAGAGGAACCCGCCGCCCCTCCGCACCCCGGAGTTCGGCACCGCTCGACGCAGGGCTCAGCGCTGGGGCCTGCTCTCCCTGATACCGTCATGGTCGTCACCGTCGCCGCCGTCGTCGCCACCCACAACCTGGCCATCGGCGTCGTCCTCGGCTCCATCACGGCCATGGTGATCTTCGCCAAGCGTGTCGCCCACTTCGCCCAGGTCACCGGAGTCGTCGACCCCGATGGCAACCAGGTCGTGTACGCGGTCACCGGCGAGCTGTTCTTCGCCTCCAGCAACGACCTCGTCGGCCAGTTCGACTGCAAGGACGACCCGGACGACGTCGTCATCGACCTCACCGACGCGCACATCTGGGACGCCTCCTCGGTCGCGGCCCTGGACGCCATCGAGAACAAGTACGCCCAGCGCGGCAAGAAGGTCACCATCGTCGGCCTGAACAAGCCCAGCGCCGACATGCACGACAAGCTCGCGGGCCAGCTCACCGTCGGCCACTGAGCCGGATCACCAGGACGAGGGGCGGCAGCGGCGTTCCCCGCGCGGCGTCTGGCGTGCTCGCCGTTGGCGTCGCTTGATCATGGAAGGACGGAGATCGCCCTGGCCGAGGTCATGGACCCGGCGCGCCTCCCCGCCCCGCTCCGCACGAGATCGGGCACGTGGCAAACGCGCATCGTGTTCTTCGTCCTGATCCGCACGCCAAGGTCCTGTGCGACTACGCCAGCCACGGCTTGACCGACTCGCGCGGGGAAGGGGCGCCGTCCTCGAAGCGCGCCGCGACGAAGGCGGGGAGGCACCCACAGCTCCACCGCAGGAGGCAGCGACCTACGCGGTCCGGCTGGACCGAAAATCGGTCGGGGTGGTCCCGAAGTGATCACGGAAGGCATGCGAGAAATGGCTGCGGCTGGCGAACCCGACACGTCGGCCGATGGCGTCGACGGGCAGGGTCGTGCTCTGCAGTAGATCTGCCGCTCGCCGCAGCCTGATATCCCGAAGCAACTCCATGGGGGTGCGCCCGAAGAACGTCTTGAACTCACACGCGAACGCGGAACGGCTCATGGAAACCTGTGCCGCGAGCGACTCGAGCGAGTGGCCGTTCTCGGGCCGTTCAAGCATGATTTCCAGCGCGCGCGCCATCCGGGGCTCGTCCAGCGCTGCCAGCCAGGGAAGCACGCAGGTGTCACCTGTGGAGAGCCGCCGGAGCAGGAGCACGAGGCACTCGTTCATGAGCGAGGCGAGCAGCATTCTGCTGCCCGGCGCCGGGGCCCGACTCTCCGCGAGGAGTCGCGCGAAGATGTGCGCCATCTCGTCCTGACCGGCGAAGTCCGTCACTAGGGGATCGGCGAGCAGGTCAAAAAGACCCGGGCCATGTGCGTACGACGCCTGCAATCGACCGCACGCGACGACGAGAGCGTGGCCCTCGTCCTGACCGTTGTCACCCCCGGTGAACACCTGCATGGCATCCACCTCGCCCACGGCCGAGACGCTCCTGAGCTGCCGCTCAGCCACGCCAGAGGCACGCCGAATGGCATGTGTGAGGTGCGCCGGCATCACCACGAGATGTCCCTGCCGCACCGCTCGCGCCCGCGTCGGCCCCCACACCACCTCCCCATCACCTTCAAGGACGAAATGCAAGGTGACGTCATCCCGGGCGTCCAGCCGCATCGAAGAGCCGGCGGGAATCCGGCACAACGCGAACGGCTCGACGTGTACGGCGAGGCTGTCCAGCAAACGCTCCAGCAGCATGCACCGACCGTAGCAACGCGGAGGTCCTTGGACGCCGCCGCACGTATGCGAGACCTATCCATACGGCTTCAGGGAGACGCTGAACACAACGTGGATGCCCGAACCGGAACAAAGGGGAGCGTCATGTCGCTCACCGACACAGCGGTGGTCATCACCGACCCGCAGAACGATTTCCTCAGCCCGACCGGCGCAACATGGCAGCTCGTAGGAGCCAGCGTCGAAGCCAATCGAACCGTCGAACACATCGAGCAACTACTCAAGGCGGCCAAGGACAACGGCTACCCCGTATTCGTGTCGCCGCACTACTACTACCCGGCCGACGGTGAGTGGCAGTTCGGCGGCACCGTCGAGAAGATGATGCACGACACCAGCATGTTCGCCCGCAAGGGCCCGCTCACCCTGGAAGGGTTCGAAGGATCAGGCGCCGACTGGTTCGAGCGATTCAAGCCCTACTTCGAGGACGGGCAGACGATCGTCGCGAGCCCGCACAAGGTGTACGGCCCCGAGAACAACGACCTCACCCTTCAGCTCAGAAAGCGCGGGGTCACGAAGGTCGTCCTGGCCGGTATGTCTGCCAACCTCTGCGTCGAGTCCCACCTGCGCGAACTCCTCGAACAGGGATTCCAGGTCACCGTGGTAAAGGACGCCACTGCGGCGGCGCAGCACCCCGAGCTGGGTGACGGCTACGCTGCGGCACTGACGAACTTCGGGTTCCTCGCCAACGCCGTCGTGACCACCGATGAGGCGGTGCGGGACTTCCAGCGTGGCGAGTGAGCTCGCTATCCCCATGCAGCGGATGGGACCGTCGTCGGCTGGGCGACGGCGCTGATCTCCTCCGCTGCTCAAGTGCTGGTCTCGATGGTCTGGCGGGCGATACGCTCGCCCGCCTCGGCCGGGGCGCAACGGGAACCGCTGGCGCGATCTCCAGAGCAAGGCAGCCTCTACGTCGGATCGGTCCTGCTCAGGCACCGGCCGGTGGCGAGGCGCTGTCCGGCTCCTCCCCGGCCTGGCCCGGCTCCTCGCGCACGAGGGACCGGCCGAACGCGGTGAGCCGTGCCACCGCGTCCACATCGGGCTCCGCGCGGCGGGCCAGCGCGCTGCGGATCTCCTGGTAGACCGATGCTTCCAGACCGCAGCGCCGGCAGTCCTCCAGGTGGACCGCGACCCTGCGTGCGGTGACCTCGTCGGTCTCCCCGTCGAGGTACTTCTGGAGCACCCGAGCCACCTGCATGCAGTTCATCCTGCGCTCGCCCGAGCGGCGAGCCCACCATGGGCGCTTGTTCACATCACACCTCGCTTCGGTGCCAGTCCCGCCGCGGACAGCCGCACACGTATCCGTTTGCGGGCGCGGTGCAGTCGGCTCATCACGGTTCCTTCGGGCACATCCAGCAGGCGTGCGGCCTCGGCGTAGGTGAGGCCGTCGATGTCCACCAGCTGCACCACCCGCCGGTGCTTGTCCGGCAACGCGGACAGTGCCGAGTCCACCACCTCGTCGAACGCCTCGCCGACCACCACTTCTTCCGCCGACCCCTGGGGGCCCGCAGAGCTGAGCCGGTCCAGATCGGTGTCCGGGTCGTCCAGCAGGTGCGGACGGCGTCGGCGGTGCCGGTTGATCTCGGCCCGCCGCATGATCGTCAGCAGCCACGCCCGGGGGTGCTTCCCGTCGAACCGGTCGATGGCCCGGTAGGCCCGCAGCAGGGTGTCCTGCACCAGATCCTCGGCGTCCGCGGGTTGCGCGGTCAGTGTCATCGCCACCCGCAGCAGCACCTCCACCTCGGGCAGCACGTAAGCGGCGAACGCCGCTCCCCGCGGGTCCGCTGGGTCCGGCGGCGCTGTCACTTGGTCTTCCACACGGGGGAAACCCGTTGGCCCGTTCTCCTCATTCCATCCACCCTCATCTCCACCTCAGGGCGCTCACGTCGGCGCCAGCCGTGAGATCCAACAGCAGGAAGCGCGTGCGGGTGGAATGCACCGCGCCTCGAACCGGGTTTCCGGTCCATGAGGAAGCAGCGCGTCCCCAGGCCAGTACGGGTGTGGGCGGAGTGCCGGGAGAAGCTGCGGCATGTACGCCTGCGCGGTGACGTGGAGGCGTACGCCGACGGGCAGCTGACCGGTGCGCACCGGACACGGGTTGCCGCGCACGTCGGCGCCTGCTGGGCGTGCAGCGGCAGTCTGGAACTGCTCCAGCTGATCAAAGCGTCTCTCCGGCGCAGCCCGCAGCGCACGCCCGTCTCCCTCGCGTCTGCCCGGGTACGACGCTTCGCCCACCAGCTCGCCGCCCCGCCTGGCTCGGGCCGGCCCCAGTAGTCGACGGTTTGAACCTGCTCAGCTGATGCCGAAGAGCGGTCCTGTGATCGTCAAGCCGAGGTCGTCGCCGACGTAGGAGAAGAAGGCGATGAGCATGAGTGCCGCGCCGCCCAGGGCAGTGTCCTTCAGGAAGTGGGTCTGCTCCGTCTGCCGGGCCTCGTCGTTTGTCTCTCGCCAGAATCCGTGCATGAGAACGGCAGTCGGGAAGGCGAAGACGGCGATGAGGAGGGCGCCGAGGTCTGCCCAGATACCAAAGGCGATACTCACCCCTGCGGCCAGCATCACCAGACCGCTGGCGATCGTTGCCGGGACGGGGGCCGGTATGCCCCTGGAGGCGGCGTACGCGCCCATGGCCTGGGTCTTGGTGAGGTGTGCGACGGCCCCTCCAAGAAAGACCAGCACGAAGAGAACGCGTCCGATCAGTACCAGTACGTCCATGGTGACCTCCCGGGGGTTGTGTCGGCTGCCGAATTCACCTCTGTCTTCCTGCTTGCCGGTGCTCAGTCCGCACAGCAGGACAGCTTGGTCACGTCGGAGGTGAAGGTCTGGGCGGCGAGTTTGAGGGCTTCGGTCATGGTCAGGTAGGGGGTCCAGGTGTGGGCGAGCTGGGCGGTGGTCATGCCGGAGGTGAGGGCGTAGGTGGCGGCCGTGATGAGGTCGCCGGCGCCTTCGGCGACGACGTGGACGCCGATGACGCGGCCGTCGGTGGTGTCGGCGACGAGTTTGACCAGGCCGCGCGTGTCGCGGTCGGCGAGCGCGCGGGGGATGTGGGCCAGCGAGAGGGTGCGGGAGTCGCAGCGGATGCCGGCCTCGGCCGCCTCGGCTTCGGTCATGCCGACGGAGGCGATGGCCGGGCTGGTGAAGGTGACGCGGGGCAGGGCGGTGTAGTCCAGAGTGCGGGCGGCCCCGGCGAGGGCGTTGTCGGCGGCGAGGGTGCCCTGGGCGGCGGCGACGTAGACGAACTGGGGCCCGCCGACTACATCGCCGGCGGCCCAGATCCGCGGGTTCGTGGAGCGCTGGTGGCCGTCGACGACCACTTCGCCGTCCGTCCCGGTCTTGACGCCGACCGCGTCCAGGCCCAGGCCGGCGGTGTTCGGGCGGCGGCCGGTCGCGATGAGCAACTGCTCGGCGCGCAGGTCGAGCTCCGTGCCGTCCCCGGCGCGTACGACCGTGCTCTTCGCGCCGTCTTCGGTTCGTACGGCGGCCAGCGTGGCACCCGTATGGACCGTGATGCCCTCATCAGCCAGCACCCGCTCGATCATGGCGGAGACCTCGGGCTCCTCGAAGGGAGCGAGGCGTTCTTGAGCCTCGACGACGGTGACGCGGGTGCCGAGTCGGGCGAAGAGCTGGGCCTGCTCAAGTCCGATCGCGTTGCCGCCGACCACGATCACCGACTCCGGCAGTACGTCGAGTTCCATCGCCGTCGTGGAGGTGAGGTATCCGGTCCGCTTCAGGCCCTCGACAGGCGGCGCCCAGGGGGCGGACCCGGTCGCGACGACGTACTGGTCTGCCACGATCCGACGGATGCCGCCGTCGGTCAGCGCCACGTCCAGCGCGGGAGCGTCCGTGTTCCCGGTGAAGGTGGCGGTGCCGTGGACGATGTGCCAGCCGTAGCCGTCGGCGAGGTCGGTGTACTTCTCCGTGCGCAGCTGTCCGACGAGGGCGTCCTTACCGGTGATCAGTCCGGCGAAGTCGACCGGGATTCCGGCCGGGGCCAGGCCGGGGAAGCGCCCGGCTGCCGAGGCCGCGTGTCGGGCTTCGGCGGCGGCGAGCAACGCCTTGGACGGCACGCAGCCGACGTTCACGCAGGTGCCCCCTAGGGTGCCGCGTTCGGCCATGATCACCCGCCTGCCCTGTCGGGTGGTGGCGAGGGCGGCGGCGAACGCCGCCGAGCCCGTGCCGATGACGGCCAGATCGAAGCCGGATCGCGTCATGGCCACGATGCCCACCTCCAGCCCCAGGAACTGCCGAACTGCTGCTATGCGGATTGCCGAATAGGACACCTCCATCTTACTATTCGAGTAGGCGAATAGATTTGGTCCTGTGAGAAGGAGCCTGCGGATGCCGGAGAGTCTCGTCCCCACGGCCGTGGAAGACGTTCCGTGCACTCATCCGGACACGGTCGCGAAGTTCTTCCGCGCTCTGTCGGATCCCACCCGGCTGAAGCTGCTCGAGTTCATCCTGAGCGGCGAGCGCACCTCCGCCGAGTGCGTGGACCACGCCCGGATCTCGCAACCCCGCGTGTCGGTACATCTGTCCTGCCTCGTGGACTGCGGCTATGTGACCGCCCGCCGCGACGGCAAGAAGCTGCGCTACTCCGTCGGCGACCCCCGCGTCGCCGACCTGGTCGTCCTGGCCCGTTCCCTGGCCGCGGACAACTCCGCGGCCCTCACCTGCTGCACCCGCATCCCCGCCGACGGGGACTGAACCGCAAGGAGTGTCCGCCATGGCTGTCGGCGAGCGGCCCCCGGGCCGCGACGCGAGGCACTCGGGCAGCAGAAGCACGGGCGCCAGGATCGGTCTGTCCCTGGTGGTGGTCGTCTTCTGTCTGGCACCCGTCCTTGTCGCTGCCGGTGCTCTCGCCGCGATCGGCGGCGTCATGGGTAACCCCTGGGTGATCGCCATCGCGGTGTTCTTCCTGGCTACCGCCGTCACCGCGCTTGTCCGACGTTTCCGCTCGGGGCGCGGCGCCGGCGAGGACCGTGAAGTGTGAGCGCGAACACCGAACCGTGCCGCCGAACGGCATAGCGTCAAGGGAGTGAACAACTCCCGTATCCGGGGAGAGGGGACAGCCATGATGCGTGCGGTGTGGAACGGCACGGTGATCGCGGAGGCGCCGCGCACGGTCGTGGTGGAGGGCAACCACTACTTCCCGCCCGAGTCACTGCGCCGCGAGTACTTCGCGGAGAGCCGCACGAGGTCGCTGTGCTTCTGGAAGGGGATCGCCCGCTACTACGACGTGAGCGTCGGCGGGCAGACCAACCCGAACGCGGCCTGGTACTACCCGAAGCCCAACCCCCTCGCCCGAAAGATCAAGAACCATGTCGCGTTCTGGCAGGGCGTCGTGGTGGAAGGCACCCCGGAGCCCGCCCTGGAGGAGACGGCTTAGCACGAGTACACCGCGGCTCAGCGGCGATCGCCGATGGCGGTGCCGCACGGCTGGGCTCGTGCCGCAGTGGGAGGAGCGGCCCGCTTGGTGACTTCCAGCGGTCGTCGCAGCACGTGGTGGGCCGAAACGGTACCTGGCTGTGTGGAGGGCGCCCGCCGCTGGTGAGCAGGAGCCACCTTGCTTTCATGCGAGGAGTGATCGGGCTCACGTGCACGGCTACGTATCGGACTGGAGGGCTGCCCCGTCGTACTGGTGTGTCCAGCCGTTCACCGTCCAAGGAGCCGTGAAGTGACGCCTCAACCCGATCTGTCTCCCGCGCTCGACGTACTGCCGCAGCCTCTGCTTGCGGCGGCCCAGGCCGCGCGCCGTGAGTTCCTGGTCGCTCTGGAACCGCTGCGGGGTGAGCTGTTCCGGTACTGCCGTCGTCTGACCGGCAGCGTGTGGGACGCCGAGGACCTGGCCCAGGAAACGCTCGCTCGCCCGGGCCCTCACGCGCGCGGCGCAGTCCCACCAGCAGGTCGAGCGCCCGATGGCGTGGCTGGTGCGGATCGCGACGAACGCCTACCTCGACGAGGTCCGCCGCTCCGCCCCGCTTCTCGTCGAGCCCACCGAGCGCGCGGCGCCCGCCGGCACCGATCCCGCCGAGGTGAGGGACGCGCTCGCGGAGGTGGCCACCCTGCTGGCGCCGCAGGAGCGTGTCGCCGTCGTGCTCAAGGACGTGTTCGACATGCCGTTGAAGGAGATCGCCGCCATGCTGAGCACCACCGAGGGCGCGGTCAAGGCGGCACTGCACCGTGGTCGCGGACGGCTCGCCGACCCCGACCGGCCCAATGCGCTCGCCCGGCGCACGGCTCCCGACCGGGACACCCTCGACGCCCTTGCGGCGGCGTTCACCGCCTACGACCTGGACGGGCTGGCCAAGCTGTTCGTCGAGGACGCGGTCAGCGACGTCATCGGGATGGCCCACGAAGTCGGGCGGGACCAGATCGCCGCCGGCTCGCTGCACCACACCCTGCATCTGGAGACCTCCGTACGGTGGCGCGCCGAGGTTCGGGAGCTCGACGGCGATCCGTTGGTGCTGATGTGGGCCGCCCCGACCAGCGGCGACGGTCCCGAGGCGGTCGAGGACGTCCTCCGGGCGGAGACGTCCGACGGCGGGATCACTTGCCTTCGCTGGTGCTACTTCTGCCCGGATGTCCTCGCCGAGGTCGGCGACCGGCTGGGCGTCCCCTACCGGGCCCACGGCCATGGCCTGTAGGCCGGAACATGACGAGCTGGGGATCAGAGCCGCTTGCCACGCCGCGAGGAGCTGATGCAGGCGCTCGGCTGGGCTTTTCCGGTCGAGCGTCTTGCGTGGCCCAGGGCGGACGTTCCGTGAATGGGTCGTGATCCCCGGCCGCGACGCGACACGCTGGACCGAGCTGATCGACGAAGCGCGTGGGTAGCAGCGATGGTTCATCCGGTCCGGGCGCCCTCCGGGCGCGGGGCGAGCCGGGACGCACCCCATACCAGCGTGCTGATCAGCATCAGCAGCGTCAGCGGGTAGAACACCGGGCGCAGGGGGATCAGGACGGGCAGGAACGCCGCTGCCGTGCTGGTGCCCAGGACGAGCAGGAACGTCGGTACGCAGCGGGCGAATCCGAGCAGGAACGCGGGCAGGACTCCGAGCAGCCGTGCGTATCCGATCCTGCCTCCGGGCCTGCGACAGGCCGCCGACTGTCGGGCCGCGTACCCGGCGACCGCGATGTTGCAGCCGACCAGGGCGGCGACGATCGCACCGAGCAGCAGGTTGACCGGGCTGAGGAGCACCGCCACATGCTCCGTGGGATGCCAGGCGAGTACGGGCTCGAACAGGTACGGGGCCCTGACCTGGAACAGCTGCTCGGGTGCGGTCCGGAACACGGGCGCTCCGGTGTAGCGGCCGGAGGGCGACACTCCCAGATCGCTGGTGGAGAACAGGTACACCACCAGCACCACGGCGGCAGCGATCAGTCCGGCCCGGCGATGGCGGCGAACGGCGAGCGCGGCGCGTACGCGTCGGGGCGTAGCGACGACGGCGGCCAGCGTGGCATCCCAGGCTCCTCCGACTCTGGCAAGTGCGGTGACCAGCCTGCTCATTGCCGCACCTGGCTGTTCGGGTAGAACGCGTGCCACGCGAACCACATGGAGTCGAGGGAGTCCGCCGGCTCCCACTGCTCGCCGTCGCGCTGGAGAACACGGGCGGTGCCGAGCTTGTCGTCCCAGCGGGCTTCGACCTGCGTGCCCGCGACGTCGGCGCGCATGGTCCCGGCGGTGCGGATGAGGTCCTTGTGGATCGCCAGGCGCTCGTCTCCGACGCGTACGCCGATGACGACATCCTTGTCGGGGAAGCGGTCGCTGGTCGTCAGGACGGGGAAGAGGGTGCCCTCCTTGGCGTAGTAGCCGCTGCGGTCCGGGTACCCGTCGTAGGAGCCGTACGGGTCGCTGCCGTAGCTGCGCAGCGCGCCGGTGTCGGTGGACAGCACCTGGGTTTCGGGATGCGTAGTCCGCCATTGCTTCCACGTGGTCCATACCAGCGGGACGGTGCCGAGCTTGGTGCCCTTGAGCGGGCCGCTCACCGCCGTGCCGAGCAGTTGAGGCCACTCGGAGCCGGTCTCGCGGTCGTACATCAGCAGGTTGGAGTTGACCAGACGCCCGGTGGTCCCGAACGTGAGCTCCTGCGTACCGGATGGCGCCGAGAAGCCGATGACCGTGCCGGTCAGCGGGCAGTAGGTGATGGCGAGCGGCTCGCCGCCGACGGTGTCGTTGACGATCTCGTGCCACACCAGCACCTGCTGCGGGTAGGCCCTGACCTCGCCGCGGTACTCCAGGCCGAACACCGGGTCGGCGAGGAAGGACGCGTCGCCCGCCGGGACGAACCTCGGCTTGTCGATGGAGGGAATCCCGTCCTTGCCCGGCCCGCCGGAGACAGCTGCGGCGGCCAGCGCCTCCAGTGATGGATCCTGCCCAGGCTGTACAGCGGTCACCGACGCGGGCGGCCGGTCGTCCGGGCCCGAGACAGCCTGTCAGCCGATGACACCGCCGCCTACGAGCAGCACGACGACTCCCCCGATGACGCCGGCGCCCTTGACGACCTGACGCCGGTCCCGCCTTGGCTGCCGTTGACCGTTCACCGTGCATCACCCGCCTCGGCAAAACCGATCGCACACCTGTGATGGTCCCGCGTACACGTCGCCGGTTCGGTGACCGCGCTTACAGTTCTCGGATCCGATCCGGGCCTAGCGTTCAGATCATGGTGCTGCGGATCGTGCTCGGCGCGCTGGCGACAGCGATGGCGGCCGGTCAGCTCGCCTCCGTCGGTCACATGCCCGGGATCCTGGCCGCGTACGGTCTGGTGACCGGAGCTGCCGCACTGACCGTAGCGGCGCCGGCCGACGGCGCTCGCCCCCGCGTAGGCGTTCACGGCCATCCCGGTGGCCTGGTCGGTGCGACTGCACAGGAATACGCGCGGGCTCGCGGTCGTCAACCGCAGGTGCTTCGGGAGCCACCTCACGCATCGGCTGAGCTGGTCCGTTCTCGTCCAGGACGCTGTGACGCTGCTCTACGCCGGGGTCCTCCTGCACGGTGCACGCAAGGGGCCCCGCCCGGACTCCCGCCATGGAACGGAGGTGGACGTGATGCCCGTACTCGCTGAGCCTCGCCGTCAAGGTGGTGCGGTAACAGCCATCCGCGAGGGGCTGCTGATGGTGATGTGCTGCGCGGGCCCGCTGCTCTTGGCCGGCGGGACCCTCAGCGGCCTCGGCGGAACGCTGTGCAACCCGTGGCTGATCACCGTAGGGGCACTGGTGGTACTCATCTCCGTCATCCACGTCCTTCGGTGCCGGGCTCGACGCCACCACCATGCCGGGCCGGACGACTGCTGCCCGACCGTTCGCCTGTCACCACGCCCCGGCCTGGCTGACGGGCACCCTGGCCGCACCCACGAGTAAGGGGAGTCCGCGATGAAGGACATCGTCGCCCTGCTGCTCGGCGACTCGTACCGCCCCGGCGGCACCGCGCTCACCCGCCGCCTCGCCGGGCACCTCACGCTCGGCGCCGATTCCCGGGTTCTGGACGCGGCATCCGGACGCGGCACCACAGCCCTCCTCCTCGCCGACGCGTACGGCGTTTTCGTCCACGGCGTCGACCCCTCACCGGCCAACACCGCGCTCGCCCAGGGCGCCGCCGCAGCCGCCGGTCTGGCGGACCGGGCCGTCTTCACCATGAGCGACGCGGAACGTCTTCCCTTTGAGGACGCGCTGTTCGACGCTGTCGTCTGCGAGCGCGGTCTGTGCGCCCTCCCCGACATGGCACGCGCCACCGCTGAATTCGCGCGTGTCCTCAAGCCGGGCGGCCGACTGGGCATCACCGATGTCACTGCCACGCCCGGCCGGTTGCCGCCGGAACTGTCCACGCTCGGCGCGCGCATCGCCTGCATCGCCGATAGCCGCCCCTTGGCCGAGCACTCGGAGGTCCTGACCGCCGCTGGGCTGCGTACCGTGCACACCGAGCATCGCGACCAGGCGATGCGGCACACGATCGACCAGATCGAGGCACGGCTGAACCTGCTGCGCGTCACCGCCCCTGGCAGACTCGCGGAGGTCGGGGTGGACCTCAACGCGGCACCGGACGTGCTGAGCGCGGCCAGGGCCGCCGTCGCCGATGGCGCCCTCGGCTACGTCCTGCTCATCGCGGAGAAGCCGCTACTTGCTGGTGCGTAAGCGGCTTCACATACGTGTACATGCCATGAGGTGGGGGGTGCCGCTGCCGGTCTGGTGGGCGGCGTCGGCATGGGCATCTGGATGTCCTGTCCATCGCCCTCTGCGTCGGCACCATCTTCGGCGTCCTGCTGGGCACTTCGCTCAGAGGCTGGCACCCGCCGTCGTCCAAGGAGCGGGCCAGGCCGGATGATGACGCCGTATCACCAGCGCCAACACCGACCCGCCACACCGACCTGGGGTGCCGTGTCCCGCAGCACTCAAGACGGAAACGTCCCACAGCGGAAAGCCCGCATGCAGGTTGGGTTTGGTCAGCAGCAGCCCGTCGGCGCCTGCGCGCCTGGGCCGCTCGCCGTGTCCGCTGGGCCGCAGGGGAACAGGCCGAAGTGCCGGCTCTTGTCGCCTGTGACGGAGAAGTGCGGTGCGTAGCGGGTGGCGCTCAGCATGTCGGCGGTGTTGCCGCAGACGAGCTCCGGTTTGCCGGTGTGGAAGCGGTGGTGGTCGTCCAGGTCGAAGGCGTGCGGGTGCTCGGTGACGGTGCCGTGGTAGACGGCGACCTGGCCGTAGTCCTCACAGTGGTCCTCCAGCGGGAGCTTGAAGGCGCGGACGGTGCGGGAGGTGAAGGTGGCGAAGCCGATCTTCCGCTCGATGTCCGGGTCGCCGATCGTCACCGGGGAGGTGGCGACGGTGCGGGCGTCCGGGCATCCGGTGCGTTCCAGGATGCGGCGGAAGTCCTCCGTGTACAGGGCGCCGGCGAGGCACTCTCCGACGAGGACGGGATCGTCGAGGAGGGCGGCGGGCAGGCGGCGGTCGGCGAAGATGTCGGAGAAGTACAGCTCGCCGCCGGGCCGCAGGACCCTGAAGATCTCCGAGAGGACGCGCGGCTTGTCCGGCGAGAGGTTCACCACGCAGTTGGAGACCACGACGTCCACGGAGGCGTCCGGGATCCCGGACGCGGCAAGGTCCTCGATGTAGCCGTGACGGAAGTCGGTGTTCGCGTGGCCGAACCGTTCGGCGTGCCAGTCCTGGTGGCGGCGGGCGACGGCGAGCTGTTCCTCGGTCATGTCGACGCCGATCACCCGGCCGGTGGGACCTACCAGTTGGGACAGCACGTAGGCGTCGCGTCCGCTGCCGCAGCCGAGATCGAGCACGGTGGCCCCCTCAAGCGCGGGTGGGATGGGCGAACCGCAGCCGTAGAAGCGCTCCATGACCTCGTCGTGCACTTCTCCGAGAGCCGCGGCGATGTGCGGCGGCGGTGCCGCGTCCGTGCAGCAGGCCGAGGTCCTCAGATCCGCGGAGGACGCGAGGACCTTGCCGTAGTAGTCCTTGACCGAGTCCGCAACCGTCGAGTCCGTCGCCTGCCGCTCCGGGGATACGTCGATCGTCGCCATGTCTCTCCTCTGATGCGTGATGCCGGACGTCGCGGCGGCTCTTAGCCGCCGCGACGGGAACCCGTTGTGCATCGGCTGTCATTCCGACTCTGCTGTGTCTGCTTCGGACGGCTCTCCCGTCAGCCGACGACCACCCTGCGGTGGGCGACGGCCAGGTGCACCTGGGCATGTGACCGCGAGCGGTACCCACGGGGGTGTCACCGGCCGTCGGCAGCCGCGCTGGTCTCCCCGCTACGGGAGCGGATCAGCCGGGCCGCCCACCCACCGCCCGCGCTCAGCACCACCAGAGCACCGAGCGCGACCCACAGCCCCGGCGATGCGGGATCGCCCAGGGAACCGCCGAGCCCGGTGTAGACGACGGTGCCCGGGATGATGCCCAGGGCCGTGGCGGTCACGTAGGAGGAGAAGCGGACCCCGGCCACTCCCGCCCCGTAGTTGATCACCGAGAAGGGGAACAGCGGCACCAGCCGCAGGAGCAGGACGGCTACGAATCCGCGGCGCGTCAGGTAGGCGTCCAGCCGGGCCAGCCGCCCCGAGCCGGCGTAACGGGCCACCACCGGACGCCCCAGCCAGCGGGCGAGGCCGAACGACAAGGCCGCACCCGCCGTCGCTCCCACGAGTACCGCACCGACCCCCAGTGGAAGCCCGAACAGTGCCCCCGCCGAAGCGGTGAGCACCGAACCGGGCAGCCACGCCGTCACCGCCAAGGCGTAGCAGACGGCGAACACGACCGGCCCCCACAGACCGAGCGAGTCGACACCCTGGCGCACCTCCCGCAACAGGTCCGCTCCTCCCAGCGCCACCCAGGAGCCGAGCGCCACCAGCAGGACCACCAGGAGTGCCAGCCGTATCCACGCCGCGCGCGCCGAAGCCGGTGCCGGCCTGTCCGGGGCCGCATCGGAGCGCGGGGGCTCGGTTGCGGAGGAGGGGGCTGCCGGACGGTTCATATCGGCTCCTGTGACGGTTGTTCGGTGGGAAGGTCGGCCACCACGCGGCGCAGCGGCAGCTCAAGGCGTCGCCCCGGGGCCGCCCACCGCGCCAGGGAACGCTTGGCGGCCTCGGCGCGCCGAGGTGTCAGTCCGGGCAGGTAGAGGGCGTCGGGCAGCAGGGTCGCGGCGTCGGCCGAGTCGATGGCGAGGGTGAAGACGCGTCGCTCGTCGGAGCGGACGCGGAACCCCGCACCGCGCAGCAGGGCGGCCAGCCCGTCGCGGGCCTGCGGGTTGGGCCACGGCTGGCGTACGGCGCGCAGGGCGGTCATCACCCGGAGCCAGCCGAGCATGCCGGACGGGGAGAGCCCGGTCTGGGAGGGCACCAGCGCCGCGAGCGTCCCGCCCGGGCGCAGTACGCGCCGGATCTCCCCGAGCACCTGCGGCAAGGGGGTGACGACCGGCAGGCACATCGCCGCGCAGACGGCCGCGACGCTCGCGGAGGCGGTCGGCAGCGCGTCCGCGCCGGCCCGCACCAATGGCCCGCGGCCCTGGCGTGCCGCTTCGGCGAGCTCGGCGGCCGAGAGGTCGACCCCGACCCAGTCGGCGTCGGGCAGCTCCGCACGGGTGGGTGCCGAACCGCAGGCCAGGTCGAGGACCGTGCCCTCGATGCCGTGCAGCGGTTCGGCCAGCCAGGCGTACGGGGAGGTGTCGGCCAGGGTGAAGAGCTGTTCGGTGATGCCGGGATGCGCGTGGTGGTAGGCGGCGATGAAGCGCCGCCAGTCCTGTTCGTCCATCCGCTACTCGTCTCTGTTGCGGCTTGCCGGCCGCTCGCCCCTGTGCTTGCCGCCGGGAACCCTGCCGGGAGGGCTCCGCATTCCGCTTCGGACACGCCGGTTCCCGCTGGATGATTCCGGTCGGCCCGCCGGGCGGGAATCGTGTGGCCGAGAAGGGAAGGCCGCGGGCGCGTCACCGGGTTCCCCTCGCGTCCCACTGCTGCGCACCGACCGGAGAGAGCCCACACGATGAGTACGTACGACCTGGTGGTCATCGGCGGCGGAAGCGCCGGCCTGACCGCCGCCCGGACCGCCGGTCGCTTCGGCGCCCGCACGCTGCTCGTCGAGCGGGACCGGCTGGGCGGGGACTGCCTGTGGACAGGGTGCGTACCGAGCAAGGCGCTTCTGCATGTGGCCGCCGACGTCCAGGCGGCCCGCCGCGCCGCGGCCTACGGCCTCCCCCCGGTGTCCGGCCGCGCCGACCTGGCGGCTGCCATGGGGGAGGTGAAGCGGGCGATCGGCGCGATCGAGCCGCACGACTCGGCCGAGGCCCTCGCCCCGTACGGCGTCGACGTGACACGCGGCGCGGCAACCTTCACCGGCCCGAGAACCCTGACCGGGGGCGGCCGGGAGATCTCCTTCCGGTACGCGCTGATCGCGACCGGCTCCTCGCCTGCCCTGGTGCCGGTCCCCGGCCTGGCCGAGGCCGAGCCGCTGACCAGCGACACCGTCTGGGAGCTGACCGAACTCCCGCAGCGCCTCGTGGTGCTGGGCGGTGGACCCATCGGCTGCGAGCTGGGCCAGGCGTTCGCCCGGCTCGGCTCGCGGGTCACCCTCGTGGAGGCGATGGACCGCCTGGTGCCCCGAGAGGAACCGCGGGCCTCGCAGGTGCTGCGGGAGCGGCTGGAGGCCGAGGGCGTCACCGTGCTGACCGGCTACCGCGCCGAGAGCGTCGATGCCGGCGCCGTCCACGGACCCGGCGACCCCCTCCCGTACGACACACTGCTCGCCGTCACGGGCCGCCGCGCCAACACCGACGGGCTCGGCCTGGAGGCGGCCGGTGTGGAGCTGACCGAGACCGGTCACGTCCGGACCGACGGCCGGCTACGCACCGCCAACCACCGCATCTACGCCGCCGGCGACGTCACCGGCCGATCGGCCTTCACCCACTTGGGCGGCACGCAGGGCGCAGCGGCCGCCACCGACGCGCTCCTGGGTGTGCGCCGCCCCATCGACTACCGCGCGGTGCCCTGGGTGACGTACACCGACCCCGAGATCGCCCGCGTCGGCCTCACCGCCGACGAGGCGCGCGAGACGTACGGCGACACCGCGCGCGTCCACACGCTGGAGAACGACCGGCTCGACCGAGCGGTCGCCGACGGCCGTACCGAGGGCTTCACCACCCTGGTCCTGGGCCCGCGCGGGAAGATCGTCGGAGCGACGGCCGTGTCACCGAGGGCAGGTGAGACCATCGCCCATCTGGCGGCGGCGGTGCGCCTGGGCTGGACGCCCTCCGACTACGCCCGCACCGTGCACCCGTACCCCACCTATGCCGACGGGCCCTGGCACGCGGCCTTGGCCGACGTCTACGCCCGCCTGGCCCGGGGCAGCGGCGTCATCCGCGCGCTGCTCGGCCTGCGCAGAAGGGTGAGCCGATGATCCTCCGTATCGTCCTGGGCGTCGTACTCGCGGCGATGGCGCTGGGCCAGCTCGCCTCGTTCGACGCGATGTCCGGCATCCTCACCTCCTACGGTCTGACGGCCGGCACGGTCTCGACCGCCCTGGCGGTGGCACTGATCGGCGCGGAGGCCGTAACGGCCGTCTGGTTCCTCGCCCGGCCCCGCTCCCGCTCGGCCGCACCCGTCTGGCTGTACACCGCCGTCGCAGTGGTGTGGGCGGCCCTCGCCGCCCAGGCGTTCGCCCGCGGACTCGTCCTCGACAACTGCGGCTGCTTCGGCACGTACGCCGCCCAACCCCTGCGCTGGTACGTCCTGGTCGAAGACGCCCTGATGCTGCTCTACGCCTGGCTGTTGTGGCGCGCTGTGCCCCGACGGCCGCGCAGGGGCCGTACCACCGTGCCCACCGCTGGGGCCTTCGAGGTATCCCGGACACAGCAGGAGAACCACTGATGCCGATCATCGCCGCGCTGCGAGCTCTCGAGCGCGTCACCCGCCCCTACGACCCCGAGTTCGCCGCGGCCATGGAACGCCGCTGGGCGGAACTTCCCGAGACCGCGCGTACCCCCGGCCAGGTCCTGGGCCGGCACGGAGTCGGCTGCGAGGGAACCCACGGCGTCTTCCCCAAGTGCAACCTGAAGTGCACCCCCTGCTACCACTCCCGGGACGCCAACCAGGTCCGTGTCGACGGCCCCCACACCCACGAACAGGTCAGGGCCCAGATGGAGCTGCTCCGCGAGCTGCGGGGTCCGCGCGCCCACACCCAGCTCATCGGCGGCGAGGTGAGCCTGCTCGCCCCGGACGACCACGCTGCGGCTTTGGCGATCATGCGGGACCACGGCCGGGAACCGATGAGCTTCACCCACGGTGACTTCGACTACGACTACCTCACCCGGCTCGCGCTCGGCCCCGACGGCACGCGGCGCTTCCAGCGGCTGTCCTTCGCCGCGCACTTCGACAAGTTCATGTACGGCAGACGCGGCATCGAACGCCCGCCGGACGAGAAAGCGCTGAACCCCTACCGGGCACGGTTCGCCGCCATGCTCGTCCGACTGCGGCGCGAGCACGGGGTGCGGTTCTTCCTCGCCCACAACATGACCGTCACCCCGGGCAACCTCGACGAGGTCGCGAGTGTGATCCGCGACTGCCAGGCCATGGGCTACGGCATGTTCTCCTTCCAGCCCGCCGCCTTCCTCGGCGACGAGCGCCGCTGGAAGGAGAAGTTCCGCGAGGCGACCCCGGACGCGGTGTGGGCGGAGATCGAACGCGGCGCCGGCACGCGCCTGGACTACCGGGTCTTCGAGAACGGCGACGTGCGCTGCAACCGCACCGCCTACGGCTTCTACGTCGGCCGCCGCTGGTACCCGTTCCTCGATGGCGGCGACTCACGCGATCTCGCCGTGCGCGACGCGTTCTTCCGTTACTTCGGGAAGGTGACCTTCACCGGCACCCCGCCCGCTCTCCTCGCGGCCAGGCTCCTGCGAGTGGTGGCCCGCCACCCGTCCACGGTGGTCACGGCGCTGCGCTGGCTGGGCCGCACCGTCCGCCGGGTCGGAGTGCTGCGGCTGGTCCGTCACCGGATGCGCGTGCGTCCGGTGACCTTCGTGATGCACCAGTTCATGGACGCCGATGTCGTCGGCCCGGCCTGGGAGATGATGCAGCGCGGCGAGCAGGCCGAGGACCCCGGACTGCGCGAGACCCAGGAGCGACTGGCCGCCTGCCACTACGCCATGGCACACCCCGAGAACGGCACCCTCGTCCCCGCCTGCGTGCAGCACGCCGTACTCGACCCGGCCGAGAACACCGCGCTGCGCACCCTGCTCCCGATCGTCGAGGTCCGCACCCCCGCCGACAGCTCGTCCGGCACATCACCGAAGGAGAAGTAGTCCATGCGCATCGGTGTGATCACCGGCTCCGGAAGCTACGACTGGCCCCACCTGGAGGGAGCGGCCGAGCGGACCGTCGTCACGGACCACGGCGTCGTCACCGTCACCGAAGGACACTTGCGGGACACGGAGATCGTCCAGCTGTCCCGGCACGGCGCCGGTCATCACCGGCTCTCCAGCCAGGTCGACCACAAGGCGAACCTTTCCGCTCTGCTGGCCTGCAAGACAGAGGCCGTCGTGTCCTTCACCGTCTGCGGCTCCCTCGACCCGGCCGTCCGGCCAGGCTCCCTGGTCGTCTTCGACGACCTGTACTTCCCCGCCAACCGGCTGCCCGACGGCACCCCGTGCACCTGGTACGACACCCCCGGCGCGGCCGGCCGCGGGCACTGGATCTTCGACCGGCCCTTCAGCGAGCCGCTGCGCCAGACGCTGATCTCCGCCGCCGAGCTGACCGGAGTGCCCGTCGTCACGCGGGGCGTGTACGGGCACGTCGACGGCCCCCGGTTCAACTCGCGCCCCGAGGTGGCCGCCCTGGCCGCGGCCGGGGTGTCCGCCATCAGCCAGACAGCGGGCCCGGAGGTCGTCCTGGCCGGAGAGGCCGAACTGCCCATGGCCCTGGTCGGTTTCGTCACCGACTACGCCAACGGCGTCGCCCCCGAACCGGAACCGGTGCAGGCCCTGCTCGACCGCATGGAGGCGAGCAAGGACATCTTCGCGACACTGGCCGGACACGCGCTCCCTTCCCTGGACCGGGTGACCGGCGCCGGCTTCGTCTACCGGTTCGACGCATGAACACCCCCCGCCCCCAGGGCACTCCCGCCATCCTGATCATGGCCAAGGCTCCGCGTCCCGGAACGGTCAAGACCCGGTTGCATCCGCTGCTGGGCCCTCGGCGGTGCGCGCACCTCCAGGCCGAACTGATCCGCCACACCGTGGAACTGGCCATATCCCACACCCCCAGGGCCTATCTCGCCTACGCCCCGGGCGAAGGCGGGGACGCCGACAGCACGACCGTGCCCGCCGGCGTCCGCCTGCTGCTCCAGCGCGGCGGGCACCTCGGAGAGCGCCTGGCCGCGGCCGTGGCCGACGCCTTCGCCGACGGCGCGGGACCCTTGCTCGTCGTCGGCACCGACGCACCGACCCTCACCGGCGGCCATCTGACCGCCGCCTTCACCGCCCTCGAACGTCATGACGTGGCACTGGGCCCCGCACTGGACGGCGGCTACTACCTGATCGGCCTGCGCGCTCCCCACACCCCCCTGTTCGCCCTCGGCCCGGAGGTCTGGAGCACCGACCGGGTACTGACCGCCACCCGAGCCCTCGCCCGTGACGGCGGGCTGAGCACGGGGACGCTCCGTGCGCTGAGAGACCTGGACACCCCCGCGGACGCGGCGGCGCTCCTGACGGATCCGGTGCTGCCGCCACGCATCGCCGCTCTGCTCCGGCCTGAGGAGACGTCATGCCCCTGACCCCGCCCCGAGTCTCGATCATCGTCCCGGTCCTGAACGAGGAAGCCACCATCCACAGCGCGGTGAGCCGCCTGCGCCGGGACTTCCCCGACTGCGAGCTGATCGTCGTCGACGGCGGCTCCACCGACGCCACCGTCGAACTCGCCTCCCTCCACGCCACCGTGGTGAGCAGTGAGCGTGGCCGGGCCAGGCAGATGAACGAGGGCGCCCGTCACGCCACCGGCGACATTCTCTGGTTCGTCCACGCCGACACCGCGGTCGACCCCGACGCCCTGGACCAGATCCGGGCCGCCTTCGCCGACCCGGCCGTCGTCGGTGGCGGGCTCACCATCCGCTTCGACCGCAGGACACCCGGTCTGAACTATCTCGCGTGGACGTCGAACGCCCGGGCCCGCCGACTGCACCACATCTTCGGCGACCAGGCCATGTTCGTCCGCCGCACCGCCTTCGACACACTGGGCGGCTTCCCCGACCTGGCCATCATGGAGGACCTGGAGATGTCCAGGCGCCTGCACCGCCACGGTCGGCTGCGCCTGCTGCCGGCGACCTCGACGGCCTCCTCACGCCGCCTGGTGGCCCACGGCACGTGGCGCATGATCGCCTTCATGCAGTACCTGAAGCTGCTGTACTTCGCCGGCGTCGATCCGGAAGCCATCCGCATCCGCTACACCGCGGGCCCCCGCTTGTTCGGGCGCAGACGCACAGCCCCCGCCCGGACCGCCCGCCCTTGAGTCCCCTCTCTCACCCCCTCCTTCTAGCCCTCCCCTTCCGACATCTTGGAGAACGGTCCTCATGCGCATCGCGGTCAGCGGCGGCCCCTACGGAAACCCGTACGCCCTTCAGGCATTCGTCGACGACGCCCGCGCCCGCGGCTGTGAGCGTCTCTTCTGCCTGGGCGACCTGGGCGGATTCGGCGCCGAAGTGAACGCGCTGTGGCCGATCCTCACCGACAACGACGTCGAGTGCGTCGCCGGGAACTACGACGTGGCCATCGCCCGTGGAGACACCGACTGCGGCTGCGGCTACCGCGACGCCAAGGACAACGAGTACGCCCAGCTCATCTACGACCACACGCTCGCCACCACCCGCCGCGACTTCGCCGCCTGGATGGGCACCCTGCCCACCGAGCGCCGGGAGACCATCGACGGTGTCGACGTGCACATGGTCCACGGCTCGACGCTGGCGCTGAACGACTTCTGGTGGGAGTCGCTCCCCGAGGAGCAGCACCGTCTGCGCGCCGAGGCATCGGGTGCCGACGTGGTGCTGTGCACCCACAGCGGCCTGCCCTGGCAGCGTCAGGTGGGCGAGACCCTCGTGGTGAACGTCGGGGTGCTGGGCAAACCGGCCAACGACGGGCGCCGCGAGGTCTGGTACGCGATCCTCGACCTGGACGGCGGGCGTCCGACCGCCGAGCTGGTCCCGCTCTCCTACGACTGGCAGGCGCAGGCCGCCTCGATGCGCGCCGCAGGGCTCCCCGAGATCTTCACCGAGACCATCGAGTCGGGCTGGTGGACCACCTGCCTGGAGATCCTCCCGCCGCGCGAACGCTCGCGCGGCCGCTTCCACCTCTACCGCTCCACCCTGCCCAGCGGGTTCCGGCCTGCGGACGACGGATGGGGCGAGGGCGCGTCCGGCGGGGCCATGGAAGGCGACCGCCCCGTCGTACCCCTCTTCGGCACGGCATACTTCCCGTCGCGGCTCTGGGTCTACACCAACTTTCACTGCAATCTGGCCTGCGACTACTGCGCGGTCGCCTCCTCTCCCAAGGCGGCACCCCGCACCCTGTCCGCGACCGACTTCCACGCACTCGTCGACGAGGCCGTGGACGCCGGGTTCACCGAGCTGTACGTCACCGGTGGCGAGCCCTTCCTCCACCCCGGCATCGTCGGCCTCCTCGACTACGCCACCACGCGACTGCCCACCGTCGTCATGACCAACGCGATGCTGCTGCGCGGCCGCCGCGCCGCCGGACTCAGCGCGCTCGCTGGGCGCAAGCTCACCGTCCAGACCTCCCTGGACGGCGCGACACCGGCCGCGCACGACGCACACCGGGGCGCCGGGTCCTGGCTGCGCACCCTGGACGGCATCCGCCACCTCGTCGACCTCGGGCTGCCCCCAAGGGTCGCCCTCACCGAAACCCCGGACAACACCGATGAGATCCCGGCGGTCACCGCCCTGCTGGCCGAACTCGGCCTGCCCGCCGGTCACTTCGCTGTCCGACCGCTGCTGCGCCGAGGCTTCTCGGAGGCCGGGGCGGAGATCGGCGAGGACTCCAGCATCCCGGAACTGACCGTCACGGCCGACGGCCTGCACTGGCACCCCGCCGGCGCCGACCTGGGCACCAGCCCCGATCTGTATCTCGCCCCCGGGGGCACCCCGCTCGCCGCGGGCAAGGAGCTGGTCACCGAGCGGTTCTTCACGGCCCGTCTGAACGACGGCAGCCTTCCCCGGCCCGTCCACTGCGCCGTCTGATCCGACCCGTACGCGTACGGAAAGGGAGTCCACCACCATGCAGCAGCAACGACCGCACGTCGCGATCCTCGGCGCCGGACCCGTCGGCCTCGACGCCGCCCTCGCCTGCGCCGACGCCGGATGGCCGTTCACCGTCTACGAGGCGGCGGACACGGTCGCCGCCCATGTACGCGACTGGGGCCACGTCCGCCTGTTCACCCCCTGGGACCTGAACGTCTCGCGCCGGATGCGCGCCCATCTCCCGCACGCGCCCACGGGCGACGCGTGTCCCACGGGCAACGAGCTCATCGGCGAACTACTCTCTCCGGTCGCACAACTCCCGGCACTGGAGGGACGGATCCGCTACCGCACCCCCGTGGCCGCCATCGCACGCACCGGCCTGCTCAAACACGAACAGATCGGCACCGATGCCCGGGCGGCGGCCCCCTTCAGGCTCCTGTTGGACACCCCCGACGGCGAGGAGACCGCCGAAGCGAGCCTGGTCCTGGACTGCACCGGAACGTACTCCCACCCCAACACCCTCGGGCAGGGCGGCATCCCCGCCCCGGGCGAACGGGCCCTGCACTCCCGCATCACCCGCACCCTGCCCTCGGCCGACGGCTCTCCCGGCCGCTGGGCGGGAACCGTTCTCCTGGTCGGCGCCGGGAAGTCCGCCCAGACCGCCGCGCGGGACCTCGCCGCGCTCCCCGGCACCCGCCTCGAATGGGTGGTACGCAGCCCCGCGCCCGACTGGGGAGCCGTCGCCGACGACACCTTGCCCGGCCGCCAGGAACTCGTCTCCACCGCACAGGCCCTGGCGACGGGCGCGCACGACCGCGTCACCGTCCACACCGGCGCCCACGTCCAGTCCCTGTCCACCGCCCCCGTCGGCCCCGACGGTGACCGCGTGCTCGTACGCCTCGCCACCGCCGACGGTCCCCGCGAGGTGCTCGCCGACCACGTCGTCTCGCTCACCGGCTACACCGGCGACCACACCCTCTACCGTCAGCTCCAGGTCCACGAGTGCTACGCCACCGGCGCCCCCATGAACCTCTCAGCCGCCCTGCTCGGCGCAGCGGGCGGCGACTGCCTCACCCAGCCCGCCACCGGCATCGCCCAGCTCTGCAGCCCCGAGCCCGACTTCTTCATCCTGGGTGCCAAGTCCTACGGCCGCCTGAACACCTTCCTGCTACGCACCGGCTACCAGCAGGTCGACGAGATCGCCACCGGATACGCCGGGGTGGAAGGCCCACGCCCGCTCAGCGGGTTTCCCTCATAGGCAGAGGACCCGAATCGTAGGAGCTTGCCATGACCAGCACCACCACCGTCGACCGGCCGGAGCCCTACCGCATCGCTCACCCCACGATCCGCGTCGTCATGAGCGACATGGTTCTTTCCCGGACCGACCTGGGCCCGGATGACCGCGTCCCGTCGTTCGACCTGCCCACGACCGACGGCGGCAGGTTCCGCAGCGCCGACCTGGGCGCGGACGACCGGCCTGTGCTGCTCGTTTTCGGGTCGCTGACCTGCCCGGTCACCGAAAGCTCGGCAACCGGCATCCGTGACCTGCACTCCCGATACGGCGACCGGATCCGGTTCGTCCTCGTCTACGTACGCGAAGCCCACCCCAGTGCCGTGACCCTGCAACCGAAAACACTGGAGCAGAAGCAGCGCAACGCAACCGCGCTCCGCGCCCGTCACGGCTTCCCGTTCGAGGTCGCCGTCGACGACATCGACGGAGCCCTGCACCGCGCGTTCGGGCCACGGCCGAACTCCGCGTACCTCATCGACCCGTCCGGCGTGATCGTGTTCCGCGCCCAGTGGGCCAACGTGACGGGTGCCCTCGGCGACGCCCTCGCCTCTGTCGCGGCGAAGAAGCCACCGCGCCGTGCCGCCGTCGGACACACCGCCCGCGCCATGGCCGCCATGACCGGGCACGCCGACGCCGCCTTCGCCACCGCCGGCAAGGGAGCTTTGCGGGATACGTGGAAGGTCGCACCGCCCTTCGGCGCGGCGATCCTGCTGTCCCGGCTGTTCAGCTTCCTGCCACCCGGCCGACGCGGCCTCCCCGCGATGGCGCTCATGGGACTGATGACGGCCGCCGCACTCACTGGCGTGGTGACCCTGCTCCTCTGAAGGCCGGCACGACCGGAAGCGGTAGGTGAGAGGCGCGCCGAGGAGGAACCGGGCCGGGGCAGACTCGATAGGCCGGACTGCGAGAGGAGGCACTGGTACAGCCCCATGCCGACGCTCGGGCCGCGCGCTGGCCGAGGAGCGCGACGTGTACATGCGGCAACGTACGCATCAACGCCTACCGTGGCCCGTCCGCCCAACAGGAGACGTACCTTGATAGCCGCTGCCCAGGCAGCGTCACACCCCGAGATGACCTGTGTGCCTGGCGTTGCGCTGCGGCGAGTCTCGACGCTGAAATGACGCTCGTGGCGCTCATTTGACGCTCGTTCTGATGGGCTGTCAGGCGTGTTGCTGGGCTGGTCAAGCCCCGTGAATCGGGCATGGTCACAGAGGCAGGGCCGGGGAAAAGGTTCCGTTGGGCAATCGGGAGATAGCCGCGGCGGCATCATGGCGGGATGGACCACAATCTCAGCGGGCTGAGTACCCGGGAGTTCGAGCACGTGTCGCAGGCCCTGGCCCAGGAGATCCTTGGGTCGGGCGTCTCCGCCTTCGGGGATGGCAAGGACGGCGGGCGGGAGGCAACGTTCGAGGGTCGGGTGCCCTACCCGAGCGAGCTTGAGGCATGGGACGGCTATGGGGTCGTGCAGGCCAAGTTCCGTCAGCGCACGGATCAACAGCCCCAGGACGCGGTCTCGTGGCTGAAGGGGCAGGTCAAAGAGGAATTCGAAGCGTGGCTGAGCCCGACGTCGAAGCGGGAGCGGCTGCCCGAGTATCTGATCTTCACCACCAATGTGATCCTGACTCCCGTACCGGGCAGCGGAGGCATTGCCCAGATCGAGCAGTTCGTGTCCATGTATGCGGCATGCCTCGGGCTCAAGGGCTGGGCGGTATGGCACTACGACCAGCTGTGTCGATACCTCGATCGGTACGACTCCATCCGCCGTACCTACGCTGGTGCAATCACTTCCGGTGACGTCCTCGCGCAGTTGCTCGACTCCATGTCTGCCGGACACAAGTCCAGGTCAGATGCCCTCACTGCTGCGACCCGTGCGTCGCAGCACCGCCGTGAGGCACGACTGAGCCTGGTGCCCGAGGAACGTGTCGATGCCGTTCTGGGCTGGGCTGACAAGTCCTCACGGCCGGTGGTGACCGTCCCTGCCGGCACCCTGGCGGTTCTGGTCGCTCCGATGGGAGCGGGCAAGAGCGAGGAGGCCGAGCGTTGGTGGCGGGAAGGGCTCCGCGAGGCTGCGGGGCACGCTGATGCGGTGATCCCTGTATGGGTGGATGCGGGTAAGGCCGTACCGGATCTGCTGGATGCGATCACGCGCGCGGGCGGCGAGCCGGCGAGTGGACTCGGACGTATCGTGATCGACGATCTCGATGGGATCTCACCCGAGCAGGTTGCACAGCTCCTGTACCAGGCCAGGCTCCTGCTGGCCGCCCACCCGGCCGCCCGGATTCTCGCCACGTGCAGACCTGGAATCGAGCTGGACAGGGCTGTGGTGCACGAGGTCGCCCCGTGGTCGGTGCGGAGAGGCGCGGAACTTCTGGACCTTGTGATCGGCGACGACGCGCGCATGCTTTTCGAAGAGCGAGAAGTGCAGGACCTGCTGACAAGCCCCCTTCAAGCCCTGTCCGTCGCCTCCCGCCTGCTGGCCGGTGAAGACGCACGGGTGTCCAGCCTGGAGCTACTGTCCGGTCTGGCCGCGTCCGTCATCAAGAGACGGCGCAAGGGCTTCCCAACCTCACAGACCTGGGACCGCCTTGCTCGTCTCGCCGTAGACGTCCTGAATTCCGGAGGTCCAGTCCCCGCTCAGCACTTTGGGCATGAAGCCGAGGTGTGGGAGCTGACCGACACCGGTCTGGTCGTCCAGGAACCTGGGGGCCTCCGCTTCGCCTTGCCTGTCTTCGAACAGCACTTCGGCGCCCAGGCCCTGCGCAAGGGCTCCGTACTACCGGAGGAGATCGTCACTGCCGACGCCTTCCCCCGGTGGCGCTACGCGATCGCATTCGCCGTGAGCGCGAGTGCCCCGGACGAAGCGGAGAACCTCATGCTCCGCCTTGCTCGGGCCAACCCCGCAGCCGCTTCCTGGACGTTCGACGAGATCGCGCGGGGCGAGAAGCAACACCATGGCATGCACGAGGCTGAAGACTGGGCCAGGACCACCATCGCCCGACTGGGCCGGGTGGACCGCGACGAACTCCAAACCGCTGAAACCGCAGGCACTTGGCTGCGGGAGGCGCTCGAAGCCCTTGTTGAGGGTTTCGGTCCGCTGAGCGGCTCGCTTGTTGAAATGCGGGATGGACGGCTGCCTCGGTGGGGAGTGTGGGCGAAGGAGGGCTGGGTTGCCATCTCTCCGTCGAGAAACTCCTCCGAGCCGCCCGTAGTGACTCCACTCGCCTCGCACCCATCGAACCGCGAAGACCCCGAATGGCGATGGTGGAGTCAGCACCTCTTTCCCGGAGCCCCGCTGGGCAGGTGGGGCTGGGCCCGCGAACAGATCCGCGAGCCCCTTGAGCGTGTAGTCCGACGTGGTGCTCTTCTGGTGCCGCCGGATTCCCCGTTGGCCCATGAGCGACTGTGGCACCTTGCGCAGCGACTCCGCCAGGGAAACATGCCCCGCGATGGCGTCTCCGTGCCCGAAGTGCGCCGGCGAGTTGAGGCGATGATGGAGCATGTGCGGACATCCATGCGGTACGCCCATCAAGTTGCGGGCTACACCTACGACGCGGCGGACATCCGGTGGATGCACTCCCAGTTGGCCGGGGTTACCGACGCGGTGCTGAGCAGACCGTACGGCGAACCGGATCAGGAAAACCCTCGGCACGAATGGATGTGGCAGGACTATTGATCAGAAACTCATGGGGTTCTCGTTCAAGACGTAGCGGACGTGCGGGCCGCC
>NZ_MKXB01000037.1 GCF_001865245.1 Streptomyces sp. CC53
CATGACGAGGATGTAGCACCGCCAACGCCGACTGTCACCCCACCCTTTCAACCTCAGCGTCACCCCGCACAGGAGCCCCGCCAGGCAACGCCTGACGGGGCTCCTCGTTCGCCATTATGAACGCTTCTTGCGACTCTATGGCCGACCGTTCAAGAGGGGGCACCATTACCTGGTGAACGTGACTACACTTTGCCGATATTCACTGCCGCCCTCCGGGGATTCCCGACAGATTTCGATCACGAAATCCCCCAAGGCGTTTTTCGCCGGCTTTCCGTCCGCACCGAGCGCGCCAGGCTCAGCCTTCCAGTCGATCAAGTGAACCTGGACCGCATACCTTCCCGAGTCGAGCGGAAGTTGAAGCCGGTCCGCACCGGTATACTCTCCGACCGCCTCAAGCCCGCCCAGTGCTACCAGGCCATCAGAAACCAGGAGATAGGACTGCGACGAAACGAGGCGGAACCGCGCCTCGCGCTCCGTGAGACTACCAAGAACCGAGACGCCGCGAACGGTGAACTGGTAAGCGCCGTCACCGCCGATATTGACAGGCACCAGGGCGCCTTCCGTGATGGCTTCGGCGAGACTCTCCTCGTCCGCGACCTCGTCCTCCCACTCCTCCAAGTCGGTCACCCCGGCGAAGCGGGAGAGCCTCCACAAGGCGAACATCCCCGCTGACGTACCAACCGTCTCCGTTACGTCAAGGCCCAGCAGCGTCATAGCTCTCTCTCCCGCCCCTAACACCGTCTGCTGATATTGATCTGACACACTACATCGCCGGGTTTGAGACCCTGTTTCTTCAACTGCCGGGCTATCTGTGAACCGATACTTCGATTGACGGAACTGTCGAGTGGCGTCATGTTTGTGACATCATCTGCACCACCGAGTTGCAGTTCAATTATGTGGTCGATATCCGATCCATCGACCGTTTTGTTACCCGCGCGGCGCCACATATCCGCCGCGCTTCCTGATCGCTCCACCTTCGTCACGACCAGGTTGTCGGAGGCATTGAGAGCGGCAACCTTACGATCAGCTGCTGCTATCTGGTCCGCATCCCAGCTTTTCTTATACTTCAACTCAAGGGTCGCGCCATTGCAGTTATGCACGAGGACCGGCGTGGCCCCCGCCAGCACATAGTACGTGTGCAGGTTGGTGACGGTGAGGTTGTGGACCGCGGCACGCTGCGCGGTCCAGCGCTGGATGGCGGTGATCTGGACGTAGGTGCCGGCGCTGGTCTGGAGCCACTGGCCGCTCTTGAGGTCGGTGGCGTCGATCCATTCGCCGAGTTCCGGTACCCAGAAGGGGTGGCCGTCGGTGGCGGTGACCATGGCTGTGGCGCCGCCCTGGTCACCGTCGGTGTCAACGGTGACCTTGACCAGGTGCTTCAGGCCTTCGCCCTTGATCTTGGCAGAGACCGTTTCAGTGGTGGTCTCGCCGGTCTCGGGGTCGGTGGCCAGAACCTTGTCGCCGTTCTTGACGTCCTCGATGGGCTTGGTAGTGCCGTCCGCCATCAGGACGAGTGTGCCGGGCGTGAAGCTGTTGCTCGCCTTCTTGCAGCCACCACCCTTGCCTGTTATCCGTGCCTTTACTCGCTGGTAGGCGTTGCTAACCTTCTCGCGCCCCTTGGAAAGGGACTTGGCGGCCTTCTGGTGAGCGTTGCCGGTCTTCTTCGCACCTTCCTTCACCGCTCTTGTGGCGGCTTCCTTGGCCTTCTCCAGTTTGGCCTGCGCGGCCTTCAGCGCGGCTGCCTTCTTCGCCTCGGCTGCCTTCCGTGCAGCTTCCTCGGCCCTTTTAGCCGCGGCGATGATCTTCTCTGCCTTCGCCAACGCCGTACGCCATGCGTCAACAGCCTTCAAGATCTTCCAAAGAGCGTTCATGATCTTGCCGAACATCCTGAAGGCACTCAGCCCGGGAAGCGCGTTCGCGGCGAGACTTCCGCAGGCCCATAGGTCGCGCGACGAGATGCAGCTCTTTATGTCGTCGAGGAGAAGACCCTTCAGCACGGCGGCTCCGTTGCTGATGATGATGTCCGTCATCGACGTGTTGCGCTGCTTGTTGGCCCACGCCACCTCGGACGACGACGGGCCGCCGTAGTCGCCGGTGGCGCCCGGTGCCTCGGAGGCGAGGCCGCTCGGGTCGGCATAGGTGACCGGGTTGTTCTCGCTGTAGACGTAGCCGTTGAGCTGGACCGGGTCGTTCAGGTCCAGGACGGGGTCGGCCGACAGGAAGCGGCCCGTGTGGGGGTCGTACTCGCGGGCGCCGAGGTGGACCAGGCCCGTGCCGGTGTCGTCGTCGCCGCCGACGTATCCGCGGTGTGCGCGCCAGTTGTCGTCCTGGGCCCGCTTGACGCCGAACGGGTCGGTCCTGGAGATCTGTACGCCGTTGCCCTCGGCCAGCATCACGTTCGTGTACGCGGTGCCGTTCTGGTCCGCCACCTGCACGGACAGGGTCGGGGCGCCGTTGCCCAGCACATGGCGCATCACCGTCGGCGCGCCCGGCTGGGCGTAGTAGCGCTCGGTGTAGGAAGGCGCGCCGCTGCGGGTGGTCGCGACCGTGGTGTCACCCAGGTACAAGGTGTGTTCGCCGGCACTGACCGCCATCAGGCGCCCGCCCGAGGCGTCGTAGACGTACCGCGTCTCGTCCGCCGGCACCCACGACTGGGCCTCGCCGTCGGTGTCGCACGCGGCCAGCACCAGGTCCGTGCCGTTCGCCGTGGCGGCGCCGGGTACGGTCAGGCACTTGCCCGACGCTTCGTGGCGCAGCTTGGCGCCCGCGGCGACCGTCGTCCACCGCTGGTCCGCCGTGCCCGTGCAGTCGGCGATCACCACGGCGGTGCCGTCCGCCGTGGCGCCGTCCTTCGGCGTCACACAGTGGTCGAGGATCTTCAGGGCGCCCGTCGAGGGGTCGGCGGGTGTCGCGCCGTCGATCCGCAGCTTCTGCGCCTTCGTGCCGTTGCACAGGTAGAGCTGCAGGGGCGTCCCGGCCAGCGTCGAGCCCGACGACAGGTCCAGGCACTTGCCCGCCAGGCCCACCCACGCGCCGGCGCCCTTCGCGCCGAAGCCGGTGACCGTCTCCGCCTTGCCGTCCCAGGTCCAGGTCAGCGTCTGGGTGTCACCGCCGTCCTGACGGGCGACGGTGTTGCCGGACGCGTCGTACGTGCGCGTCGACTCGCTGGTGACCTGGGCGCCCTCGTCCGTGACGTACGTACGTGTCATCGACGTCAGGGTGTGGGGCTGTGTGCCGTCGGGGCCGCCGTACCGGTAGCTCGTCGTGGCCTTCCTGGCCTCGTCGAGCACCGTCTTGAACCCGCTCGGCGTGTTCGCGTCCGGCGCCAGGGTGATGTGGTGCTCGGTCAGCTCCGACCGGTTGCCGGCCGCGTCGTAGACGTACTCCTTCCAGTAGCCGCCGCCCGCCGCCGTGACGTTGAGCGTGTCGTCGTCCTCGTACTTCGGCGCGGCTTCGGTCTTGCCGGCGGCCCGGCAGGCGCCCGGCGCCGTCCACGCCTTGGTGAGCTGGCCCAGTACGTCGTAGGTGAAGCACTGGCGGTCGGTCACCCCGTTCGAGGTGTCCGCGATCGTGGTGACGTTGCCGGCCGGGTCGTAGCCGTAGGTGCGGTGGTTGACCCGGTGGCCGGGGACCGTCGACGTGTCGCTGGTCGACTCCCGGTCGACGTAGCTCTCCTTCAGCTCGCCGGTCCGCTCGTCGAAGAGGTTCGTGGTCCACACGCGGTGCGGCTGCTCGCCGCTGACCGTGCGCAGCACCTCACCGTGGACGCTGTAGTGCGTCTCGGCGGTGTACCAGTCGAGGCCGGACGTCGAGACGGGCAGTCCGTCGTCGTTGTAGCGGGTGACGACCCGCTCGGCGGGCAGGGCGCCGGCGGCCGGCAGCGTGACGGCCTTCGGGAGACCCGTCTTCGTGTACTCGTACTGGTACGCGTAGGTCTCCTCCAGGCCGGATGCCGACGCGATCGAGGCGGGCAGCCTGAGCCGCTTGCCCGTGGGCTGGTAGTCGCTCGTGTAGCCGGTGATCTCGGTGGTGTAGCCGAGGCCGTCGGTGTACCGGGTCGCGGCGGCCGGCAGGCCGATGCCGCCGAGCACCGAGTCGTACGTGTACGAGCTGAGGAGGGTGCCCGTGGACGAGCCGAGCCGCTGCGACGTGGGCCGCGACAGCTTGTCGTAGCCGGTCCACACGGTGACGCCCCGCGCGTCGGTCGTCGTCACCGGGCGGTCGAGCACGTCGTACGTCGTCGTGGTCGTCCCGGTGTCGGGGTCGGTCGCGGAGACCTGCCGGCCGCGCGCGTCGTACGCCCACGTCCAGGTGTTGCCCAGGTGATCCTCGGCCTTGACCTTGTCGCCGCGCGCGTCGTACGCGTACGTCGTCGAGCGGGCGGCCGCGTCGTTGCGGGCCGCGTCCGTGAAGGTGTCGACGCGGATCGTGCGGCCGAGGGCGTCGGTCCAGCTCCGCTGGGAGGCGCCGCCCTCGGGTTCGATGACGGTCGAGTGGTCGTAGCCGTAGGCGTAGCGGGTCTGCTTCGTGAGATGGGGCGTGCCGTCCTCGACGGGGGTCTCCGCGAGGAGCCGGCCCAGGCCGTCGTACATGAAGTACGTGGCGTTCGGCACGTTGAAGTCCGAGGCCTTCTCGAACATCACCGTCCGCGGCTCGCCGGTGGCGTAGTACGCGTTGTTGGTGGTCTGGATCGTGCCGTTCGCGCTGTAGAGCACGTCCGTGATCAGGCGGCCTTCGCCGACCGCGGGGGTCTGCCGCTGGCGTTCCCGGCCGAGGCCGTCGTAGAACACCACCGAGTCGCTGTACGTGCCGTCGTCGCCCAGGGTGGAGGTGACGACGGAGACCGGCGGGACGAGGTTGTAGGTGAACGTGACGGACGGGGGCTCGCCGGCGGACTGCGAGGTCGCCCAGCCCTTCGTCGTACGGCCCAGGGCGTCGTACGCGTACACGGTCGTGCGGCCGTTGGTGTCGGTGTCCGTCAGCGTGGTGCCGCGGCCCGGCTCGATGGTGGAGGTCGTCGTGTGGCCGAGCGCGTTGGCGGACGTGAGCTGGTACACCTGCCCCGTCGACGGGGTGTAGGTGGTGGTGTCCTTGTTGCCCTGCGCGTCCGTGGTCGAGGTGGAGCGCCCGTACGCGTCGTAGGTGAGCGTGGCGTTCTGCGTCCAGCCGCCGCCGTCGCCGCTGATGTTCCAGGTGGTGGTGGCCAGGCCCTTGGCGGGCGCGGCTCCGAAGGCGCCGCCGTCGTAGGCGACGCGCGAGCCGGATATCCAGTCGGCCGGAGTGGCCGTGGCGGCCTCGGCGCAGGTGCCGGCGGTGGTGAGCGTCTCCTTGGACAGGCCGATGAGGTGGGCGCTCGTGTTGTGGACGTAGGAGAGGACCGAGCAGGTCTCGTCGCCGGTCCGGCCGGTGTCACCGAGGCTCTCGACGGTGACGGGCAGGCCGTACGTGGGCTCGTGGGTGGTGCTGGTCTCCAGGGTTCGCCAGGTCCGGGTGTCCGGCGTGCCCTGGGAGTCCTTGCCGGTGCCGGAGGAGCGGGTGACCGTGGTGCTGTGGGAGGTCTGGACGCGGTACGCCTTCAGCGGGGGGATTCCGCCGTCGCGGGCGCGGGACGCCAGTTCCGTCACGGTCGGGTAGTCCACGGACCGGGTCAGCAGGTCCCCGTTGTACCGGGTGTACATGCGGGTCTCGGCCACCCGGCCCTGGTAGGCCTGGTGGTCGGTGGCGATGACCTCTCCGTCGCCGTCCACGACGGTGACCGAGCGTTTCGTGCCGCCCGGGAGCGGGTCTCCGTCCATGCCGCGGAAGTAGCGGGTCTCGCTCGCCGACCGCTGGGTGCTCGTGAGGTTCCGGATGTCGACGAAGTCGTCGCCGCCGACGGTGAGGACGCCGCTGAAGCCGCGCCACTGGTCGTAGGTGCGGGTCTTCTTCTTCGAGAACTCGGCCTGGTTGAGTGCCCAGGCCCCGCCGTCCAGGTACTCGTACGACGTGGTGAGCGTCTGGCCGCCCGCGATGGCGGGCATCTCCTGGACCTGGTCGACGACGTACTTGTTGAACCAGTCGATGGTCTCGTCGCTCTTGTCCGGATCCGGGTGCCAGTAGGCGGGGAAGCACAGCCCGGTGTTCTCGTGGGGCTTCGGGAACCCGCTGCCGGAGGCGCAGGCGCCTTCGGGCCGGCGGTAGGTGACGACGGTCTCGCCCGCGTACTCGTTGACGATGCGGGCGAGGCGGAGCCGGTCGAACGTGGGGTTGGGGTCCGAGGCGCCCTTCTTCACGCGGTTGGGCATGCGCTCGGTGTTGGGCACGAACTGGACGGGCCGCAGGCTGAGCGACGTGCCGCCGGTGTCATAGCCGTGCCGGGTGATGGACTCCAGCCACAGCGCCGTGCCCTCGTCGGTCTTCTCCGCGGGCAGCGACTGGCTCAGCGTCCACGAGTCGACCTTCGACAGCGCCTCCGAGCCCTGGGTGCGCTGCGCCAGCGTGGTGACCTCGGCGAGGCGCTTGCGGGTCCAGAAGGTCGGGACGGGGACGAAGCACTCCTTGCCCGAGGCCGCGGAGCAGTACAGGTCGGCCGGGGTGTCGTACCAGATGCGGCTCTTCGCGTAGTCACCCGACGTGAAGTTCGCCGGGTCGCAGGTGAGCGCGCCTTCCTTGAAGCACCGTTCGTCGGTCTTGAACTCCACCCGGGCGATCGGGCCGGCCGTGAAGAGGGAGTCGGCGCGCTGGCCGTAGTCGATCCGGGTGAGGTAGCCGCCCCGGATGTACCTGGCCTTCTCCTTGTACTTCAGGTTCTTGCCGTAGTGGTTGTCCTCCCGGCCCCACCACAGCGACATGGCGTTGCCCTGCGGGTCGACGACGTAGTCGAGGTTCCAGCGCCATGCCTGCTCGCAGAAGGAGGCGGCGAAGGACGAGTCGTAGCAGGGCTCTCCCGGCTGGTTGCCGGCGACCGGGACCCACAGGACGGAGTTGGTCGTGGGGCTGCCGGCGGTCCACCCCGGGAGCTTGTGCAGCCCGAAGTGGTACTGGGTGCCGTCGCGGGTGGTGACGCGCCAGTGCTCGCCGTCCTTGTCGCCGTTGCCGAGGCTGCTGTCCTTGAGCAGCTCGACCCGGGAGCCGTCGCCGTTGGCGGTGACCCACTCGCCGGTGGTGTCGTCCTTGACGAGCTCGGTCGTCGTCCCGCCGAGCGTCAGGGTGGCGTTGTGCGAGCCCCAGCACAGGTCACCGGTCTTGCGGTCGGCGTTGTTGGCGCCGGTGCGGTCGTCGCGGCAGGCGCGGTAGCTGCGGGTGATGGAGCCGGGGTTGTACTCCCAGCCGTCACCGATCCAGGACGCCTGGTTGTTGGTGGCGGAGGTACGGCCGTCGACGACCTGGGAGTTGTAGCCGAACGCGATGCTCGGCGACGGTCCGGCCGGGACGCTGGGCGTCTGCAGGTCGTAGGTGTAGGTGAAGGCGCCCGAGTTGTTGCCGGCGGCCCAGGAGCCCGCGCTGACCAGCGGCGTCGCGGAGAAGTCGCCCTTGGCTCCGCTGCCGGCGGAGGTCGCGGTGAAGACGGACGCCCCGGAGCTGACAGCCGCCTGGAGCGCGGTCGCACTGGAGGACAGCGGGCGGTACACGGCACTGGTGACCGTGCCACTGCTCGTGGCGGTGGCCGGGGTGGCCGTGGACGAACCTGAGCCGGGGTCGGTGAGCGTGGCCACGTCCACGACGGCTTCGACCCGGCGTACGCCGTCCAGGACGCCGTCCCCGGCGACGTCACCGGCCTGGGGCTCGACGACGTTCTGCACGTCGACCTCGGCCGGCTCGCTGCAGCCCTCGACGTCCGGGGTGGTCAGGAAGCACGCCGGGTAGCGGGTGAGCTGGAGCCGGTCGGCCCAGTGGGCGCCGTACAGCTCGGCGAACTCGGTGTAGTCGAGGGCGAGGACGGCCTCGCCGGTCGCCGAGGCCGGGGGTGTCACGGTGAAGACGAGACCGGAGACGTCCCGGTCCCCCAGGTCGGCCTCGTCGGCCAGCGCGACCTGCCAGTCGCCCTCCAGGGCGGAGGCGTCCTCGGCCGTTGCCGTCTCCGGTGCGCCCACCTCGACGGGCAGGGTTCCCACCTGGACCGTCTCACCCGCGGTCAGCCCCGTGACGGTCTCCGTGGCGGAAGCGGCGGGCGGAGCCGCCGTCTTGGTGGGCTCGTACTCCACGGTGCGCGGCACCTCGGCGGTCACCGTGTCGGCGAGGCCTCCGCCGTTCTGGCCCTCCGCCGGGGTCCGCTCGGGCAGTTCGACCAGCTCGACCGCGGCGCGGTCCTCCTCGACCGGCGGCGCCGCGTAGGCCGTGGGCAGCAGCCCCGCGGTGAGTGCGACGGTGACCGCGGCGACCACACCGGTCCGGTGACGCGCGCGTCTGCGCCGCTCGGCTCTGGAGCCGGGCAGACGTCCCCGGCCGCTCCACGACAGCGATCCCCACACGACGGCCGAGGCCCCCCCCAAGTTGATGCGATGTCAGCCGCCGAATGCCTTATCGGGTCACGGCTCCTGACAGGTCTGACGGGCGCATGTTCATCCATTTCTCACAGCTCCGTCAAACATCGATCACATAGAGTGAACTTGATCACGCCGCATCTCGCCGTGAATGGAGGCATCAAAAGCAATCGGCAGGAAAGTGAGCCATCAACCCAGGAATCGCCCGATTACCGAAGCATTCCGATCTCCTGTCAGGAGACCGCCGCATAGCGGGCTCAGAAAGCAGCCGATTCGCCTTCTTCAGGCCGGTTTGGCAGTCCCCCGTGCGCCACCGACGTGCAGGTACGGGCTCCCGTGTCGCGAATCGCGCCCTCAGGGCCGGGTGTATGGGCAGGCCTTGTCCAGGTGGAGGACACGGCCCTCATCAGTCATGCTTCTGCCGCACCTCCACCCACCGTGACGCCCAATCCGAGAGAAACGGTTCCGGGCGACACCGGCGGAGGTCGGGGGGTTCGGCAGCAGGTGACGGCATTCCTCGACTCGGAAGTCCACGTGAGCCGTTTCGGCGCCCGCGTGACAACTTTCGGTCACCGCAATGCCGTTGAGGGAGGGAGACCAGCACCGTGGACCGGCGTCGTATACGGGGGCTGCCCCGGCGTACCACGGCAGGAGTGGCGGCGGTCGTCGCCGCCGCGCTCGGCATCACGTTGCTGGGCCCCGAATGGGGAGGGACGGGTCCGGCGGACAACCCCCGTCCCGCGCGGTCGGGCGAGCCGCTCGACGAGGACGCCGCTGTCGCGAAAGCCAGGCAGAGCGGGAAGCGCGTCGAGGTCACGGCGCTGCGCAGCATCACCTCCACCACGTACGCCCTGCCCGACGGCAGCTTCGAGCTGACGGCGCACAGCGCGCCGATCCGCGCCGAGGTGGACGGTGTCTGGAAGCCCATCGACACCACGCTGCGGCGCCCCGCGCACGGGTGGGCGCCGAAGGCCGCCGTCGACCCCGCGCCCTTCTCGGCCGGCGACGGCAAGCCGACCCGGGGCAGCGACAGTCGAGCGAGCGGGCCCGCCTCTGCCCGGCACGCGGTCTACACCGTGTCCCGCACGGGCCACGGCGACATCTCGTCGGTCGCGGACGACAACGTCCAGTACACCGATCTGGCCACCTTCAGCTCCCAGGGGCACCAGGTCACGCTCCAGTGGCCGGGGACGCTCCCCGCGCCGGCCATCGACGGGGACCGCGCTCTCTACCGCAACGTGTTCCCGGACGTGGACCTGGTGCTGACCGCACGGGACAGCGGCTTCAGCCACGTCCTGGTCGTGCACACCCCCGAAGCCGCCGCCGGAGCGGAGCTGGCGACGCTGCGCTACCGCCTGACCTCCCCGGACCTGACGTTCCACCTCGACCCGGTCACGCGTGTGGTCACCGCGAAGGACAAGGCGGGCAACGAGACGGCCGTCTCCCCGACCCCGTACATGTGGGACTCGGCCGGCACCCCGGCCGAGACCCAGGGCGACGACCCGCAGCCTGTCGAGCCGCCCCCGAGCGTCCCCTCACCCTCGTACTCGGAGGAGCCGGGTGAGCCTCCGGCCCCGGCCCCGACGGACGGGCCAGGAGAGGACACGGCGGCACCGCAGCCCGTGGAGCCCGACCCGTCCGCCCAGCCGTCGGAACCCGGCCCGGCCGCCTCGGCCGCTCCGGCTCCCTCGCCGACCGACCCGGTGGACGGCCCGAGCGGGGACAGCACGGCCCAGCAGTCCGCGTACCGCACGGGCTCCACGACGGCGGGCAGCGGTGTGCGCCACGCCGCCGCCTTCGCCCGGACCGGCACGAGTGCCGTCACCGACGCGCAGGTCTTCGCGCTGCCCGCACTGGCAAGCCCCGGGCTCGGCGCGCACACCGCTGTCGGTGACGCCGCCCTCGCGGGACACGGCAGCTCCGAGGCCACGCTGACCGTCACCCCGAACCGGGCGATGCTCACCGGTGACGAGACCGTCTGGCCCCTCTTCATCGACCCGTCCCTCACCGGCAAGACCCACAACTGGACCACCGTCTACGAGAAGTACCCCAACTCCAGCTTCTACGACGGAGCGAATTACAACTCCGGCACCAACGAGGCCCGGGTCGGCTATGAGGCGAGCACCTGGGGGCTGTCCCGCTCCCTGTTCCGTCTCGGCTGGTCCTCCAGTTTCAAGGGCGCCATCGTGACCTCGGCCGAGATCAGGGTGCTGGAGACCTACTCCTGGTCGTGCTCGGCGCGCGCGATGGAGGTCTGGCACACGGACGGCATCTCCGCCTCCCACACGTGGAACAACCAGCCCAAGTGGCGGACGAAGCTCGACAGCAAGTCCTTCGCCCACGGCTACAACTCGTCCTGCCCCGACGCCTACGTCACCTTCGACGGCAAGGCCATGGCCCAGGTCGCCGCGGACACCGGAGCGACCAGCGTCAACATCGGCTTGAAGGCACTCGACGAGAGCAAGACCTCGTCGGGGGCGTACTCCTGGAAGAAGTTCCGTGCCGAGGGCGAGGCCGCCCCGAAGATCACCATCACCTACAACCGCCGACCGCTCGTGCCGACCGGCCTCACCATGGCTCCCGGCCCGGACTGCGACACCACGAGCCCGTACGGCTCCGTCGGGAAGAGCGACCTGACGTTCGCCGCGCGCGGCGCCGACCACGACGGCGACCTGAGGTACCTGCACTTCGAGGTGTGGATCGACGGGACCGCCACCAAGATCGTCGACTCCCACCGCACCCCCCTCAGCACGGGGTACGCCGACGTCACCATCCTCGGCAGCAAGTTCGCCAACGGAAAAACCTACGGCTGGCGGGTGCGGTCCATCGACTCCTCGGGGGCCGCGTCCGCCTACGCTCCGGCCGGCGGCCTGTGCCGCTTCGTCTACGACTCCGGCCGGCCGAACGCCCCGGAGGTCTCCTCCGCCGAGTTCCCGCGGAGCGACCAGAACGGCGAGAACTGGTCCACGGTGCCCTTCGGGCAGACCGGCCAGTTCACCTTCAGCCCCGGCGGAAGCACGGACGTCGTCCAGTTCCAGTACTCCTTCAACACGAACACCTACAGCAAGAGTGTGAGCGTCGCCGCGGGAGCCAGCACCACCGTCAGCCTGGCGCCCCCGACCTCCGGAGCCAACGTGCTGTACGCCCGTTCGGTGGACAGCGCGGGCAACGCGTCCGAGGGCGAGAAGTACCTCTTCTACGTCACGCCGCGGGACACCGCCGACGCCCCGGGAGACATGGCGGGAGACGGCCAGCCCGACCTCTTCATGATCAACCCCTCGGGCGACCTGAGGCTCTTCTCCTCCACCCGAGCCGGTGACCTGCACACCTCGCTGCCCGGCGCCCACGCCGACGGCACCAACCTGGAGACGGCCGAGGGCTACGCCGGGTACTGGACGGGCGAGGACGGCAGCCCCGCGCTCATCACCCACCACGGAGACTTCCTCCCGGGCGACGGAATCCAGGACCTCCTCGCCCGCATGCCCGACGGCAAGCTCTACCTGTACCGGGGCGACGGCTACGGCAGCGTCGACATCGAGCAGCGGCTGGCGGTGGAGCTGCCGTCCGGCGCCCCCGCGCCCTCGGCCTACACCCAGGTCCTCGCGGTCGGTGACATCAACAAGGACCGCAGGCCGGATGTGTTCGTGACGTCGGGCGCGGAGCTGTGGGCACTGCTCGGTTACACGGGCGGCTCGTTCACCAGCGCGACGAAGCTCTCCTCCACCGGCTGGGACCAGCGTGACCTGGTGAATGTCGGTGACGTCAACCAGGACGGCGCCGTGGACCTCGTGTACCGGGACTTCACCGACTCCCGGCTGCTGCTGCGCCTCGGGAAGCCGGACGCGGCCACCGGCACCAGCCTGGCCTCACTGGGGAGCGCCGCAGCGTCGCTGAACGGCACCGACGCCCAGTACGGCACCGGGTGGAGCACCACGAACATCCGGCTGATGATGGGCACGCCCGATGTCACCGGCGACAAGATCCCCGACATCTGGGCGATCGCGTCCGACGGCACGATCCGCTTCTACACCTGCACCAGCACCTCGGGCGGCAGCGCCGTCACGGTCACCGGTGGCGGTTGGAGCAGCACGAAGGCCTTCGGCTGAGCAGTGCGGCCATGGCCATGCCGTGTGCCCACCGCCACCAGCGCCGAACCGACACCGGAAGGAATCGAACCGACATGAGGGTGACCCGCACCGGCTCCGCCGGCGTCCGTGCGTCGGCGCTGCTCGGGCTCGCGCTGGTGACCGGGTGCACCGCGGTCGGCAGCGGCGGGGGTCTGGAGCCGGCCGGACCCCGCCTCCGGGCGCAGGCCGAGCCCAGCCGGGAGGCCGTGTCCACGGGCGGCCTGGCCGCGCTCACCCTGGCCCAGGGTGACGTGGCCGGGCACACCGTGCGGGAGCCCGCGCCCGACGAGCGGGTGGAGCAGCGGGACGTCGAGGCCGACGGGCCGTGCCGGGCCCTCGCTCATGTGCTGGCGGGTGCCGCGGCCGGTGACCCGTCGGGCGCGACGGCGCGCCGGGTGGTGGGAAGCGGCACGGCGACGAGCGTGCTCCTCGCCACCCACGAAGGGCAGGGCGGCGTGGACGCGGCTCAGGCGTCCGTGGCGGCCGTCAACCGGGCCGCCGACGAGTGCGCCGGAGGGTTCGCCTACCGTCTCGGCGATCGGGAGCAGCGAATCACCGAGGTCACCCGGGAGGTGGCGCCCCGGGGCGCCGACCAGGCCGTCGCGTTCGGCGTGCGGATGGAGAAGAGCGGCACGCCCGCGCGCGGGAGGGTGATCCTCCTGCGCAAGGGAAGCAGCATCGCGTACATCACGGCCCTCGGAACCGACCGGAGTGCCGCGGTACCGGCCGAGGTCGTCGAGGCGCAGTTGGTCAAGCTGAGCTGAGCGGCGAGGGGGCGGCCACCCCGGGCGGGTGCTCCTCGCCGCCCGGTTCCGCGTGGCGGATCGCGCCGGACGCCTCCTGGGCTCGCCGGACCCGGCACGGAGGATCCGCCGGAACCCCGCCCGCCCCCGCCCGCAAGGGTGCACCCACGTGACCGACCCCACCCCCCGCGCCGCGCCTGTGGGCCCGACAATGGATCTGTGATCACTTCGCCGCCACGGAGCAGCACACCGCCGCCGACCCCGGAGCCGGCCTCGGGCAATGGATCCGCCCGCGCCAGGGCCGAGTCGACGCCGTACGTCGACCTCACCCGGGAGCAGTGGAGCGCGCTGCGCGACAAGACGCCGCTGCCGCTCACCGCGGACGAGGTGGAGCGGCTGCGCGGTCTCGGCGACGTCATCGACCTCGACGAGGTCCGGGACATCTACCTCCCGCTCTCCCGGCTCCTCAACCTGTACGTGGGCGCCACCGCGAACCTGCGCGGGGCGCTCAACACGTTCCTGGGAGAGAAGGGCGCCCAGCGGGGCACGCCCTTCGTCATAGGCGTCGCCGGGTCGGTGGCCGTCGGCAAGTCGACGGTGGCCCGCCTCCTCCAGGCGCTGCTGGCCCGCTGGCCCGAGCACCCGCGCGTGGAGCGGGTCACGACCGACGGCTTCCTGCTGCCGATGAAGGAGCTGCAGGCGCGGGGGCTGATGTCCCGCAAGGGCTTCCCCGAGTCGTACGACCGCAGGGCGCTCACCCGCTTCGTCGCGGACATCAAGGCGGGCAAGGAGGAGGTGACGGCGCCGGTCTACTCGCACCTCATCTACGACATCGTCCCGGACCAGCGCCTCACCGTGCGGCGCCCGGACATCCTCATCGTGGAGGGCCTCAACGTCCTCCAGCCGGCCCTGCCCGGCCAGGACGGCCGCACCCGCGTCGGCCTGGCGGACTACTTCGACTTCTCCGTGTACGTGGACGCCCGGGCCGAGGACATCGAGCTCTGGTACCTGAATCGTTTCCGCAAGCTGCGCGAGACCGCGTTCCAGGACCCGTCGTCGTACTTCCGCAAGTACACGCAGGTCAGCGAGGACGAGGCGCTCGACTACGCCCGCACGATGTGGCGCACCATCAACAAGGTGAACCTGCTGGAGAACGTGGCGCCCACCCGCGGCCGCGCCACCCTGGTCGTCCGCAAGGGCCCGGACCACAAGGTCCAGCGGCTCTCCCTGCGCAAGCTCTGAGCCCACAGCCCCTCCCGCGCCGGGGGGCCGGAGCGGGTACGGGAACGGGGGTGCCCCGCAGGTCCGCGACCGGACCTGCGGGGCACCCCCGTCACCTGCGGGCGGCGGTCAGCCCAGCGCGGCCTTCACCACGTCGGCGAGCTGCCCGGCCACCGCGCGGGCCTGCTCCAGGTCGGCGGCCTCCACCATGACCCGTACCAGCGGCTCCGTGCCGGACGGGCGCAGCAGGACGCGGCCGGTGGCGCCGAGGCCGCGCTCGGCCTCCGCGACGGCGGTGGCCAGCTCCGGGGACGTCTTCACCCGGGACCTGTCGACGTCCTTGACGTTGATGAGGACCTGCGGCAGCCGCTCCATGACGCCGGCCAGGTCGGCGAGCCGCCGCCCGGTGGCCGCGACCCGGGCCGCCAGCAGCAGGCCGGTGAGGGTGCCGTCGCCGGTGGTGGCGTGGTCCAGGACGATGACGTGCCCGGACTGCTCGCCGCCCAGCGCGTAGCCCTTGTCCTTCATCTCCTCCAGCACGTACCGGTCGCCGACCGCCGTCTGGACGAGCCGCAGCCCCTCGCGCTCCATGGCGAGCTTGAAGCCCAGGTTCGACATCACGGTGGCGACAACGGTGTCACCGCGCAGCGTGCCCGCCTCGCGCATGGCGAGCGCAAGGACGGCGAGGATCTGGTCACCGTCGACCTCGGTGCCCGTGTGGTCCACGGCCAGGCAGCGGTCGGCGTCGCCGTCGTGGGCGATGCCCAGGTCGGCGCCGTGTTCCAGGACGGCGGCGCGCAGCATGTCGAGGTGGGTGGAGCCGCAGCCGTCGTTGATGTTGAGCCCGTCGGGCCGGGCGCCGATCGTGACGACCTCCGCCCCGGCCTGCTCGAACGCGGCGGGCGACACCCGGGACGCCGCGCCGTGCGCCTCGTCCAGGACGACCTTCAGCCCGTCGAGCCGGTTCGGCAGCACCGACAGCAGGTGCGCCACGTACTGGTCGCCGCCCTGCGCGTAGTCCGTGACGCGGCCCACGCCGGCGCCGGTCGGGCGGTCCCACGGCTCACCGCGCCGGTGCTCCTCGTACACGGCCTCGATGCGGTCCTCGAGGTCGTCGGGCAGCTTGTGGCCGCCGCGCGCGAAGAACTTGATGCCGTTGTCGGGCATGGCGTTGTGCGAGGCGGACAGCATGACGCCCAGGTCGGCGCCGAGCGAACCGGTCAGGTACGCCACCGCGGGGGTGGGCAGCACCCCGACCCGCAGCACGTCGACACCGGCGCTGGCGAGGCCCGCGACGACGGCGGCCTCCAGGAACTCCCCTGACGCCCGCGGATCCCTGCCGACCACCGCGGTCGGCCGATGGCCCTCGAAGGTGCCGGCCTCGGCGAGCACGTGCGCCGCCGCCACCGACAGCCCGAGCGCCAGCTCGGCCGTCAGGTCCGCGTTGGCGACGCCGCGCACGCCGTCCGTGCCGAAGAGTCGTCCCACAGCTGTCCTCCATTGCGTTACACGGCCGTCCCCAGCGACGTCCGCCATCGGCCCCTGAAAGGGGCGCGCCCCGGTGGCACACGGAGTGTGCCACCGGGGCGTACCTTACGAGCAGACCGAGCAGCTCGCGCAGGCGCGGCTTAGCGCTTGCTGTACTGCGGGGCCTTGCGGGCCTTCTTCAGACCGGCCTTCTTGCGCTCGACCGCACGGTCGTCGCGGCGCAGGAAGCCCGCCTTCTTCAGCGCGCCGCGGTTGTTGTCGACGTCCGCCTCGTTCAGCGCACGGGCGACACCCAGACGGAGCGCACCGGCCTGGCCGGAGACACCGCCACCCGCGATGCGGGCGACGACGTCGTAGCGGCCCTCGAGCTCCAGCACCTTGAAGGGCTCGTTGACTTCCTGCTGGTGCACCTTGTTCGGGAAGTAGTCCTCAAGGGTGCGACCGTTGATCTTCCACTTGCCGGTGCCCGGGACGATCCGGACGCGGGCGATGGCGTTCTTGCGGCGACCCAGGCCGGCGGCCGGCTGCGGCTCGCCGAAGCGGGAGGCGAGGGACTCGGACGTGTAGTCGCCCTCGACGGCCTCGGTCTCGGTGGTGTACTCCTCGACGCCCTCGAACTCGTCGACGGGGGTCTCAGGGGTGGTCTCGGCCACGATTCTCCTCAGATTCTTTTCGTCTTAGGGGGTGGCCGGACTTACTGCGCGACCTGGGTGATCTCGAACGGGACCGGCTGCTGAGCAGCGTGCGGGTGGTTCTCACCCGCGTAGACCTTCAGCTTCGAGAGCATCTGGCGGCCCAGGGAGTTCTTGGGGAGCATGCCCTTGACGGCCTTCTCGATGGCCTTCTCGGGGTTCTTCTCCAGCAGCTCGTCGTAGCGGACGGAGCGCAGACCACCCGGGTAGCCGGAGTGGCGGTAGGCCATCTTCTTGGTCCGCTTGTTGCCGGACAGGTGCACCTTGTCAGCGTTGATGACGATGACGAAGTCACCGGTGTCAACGTGCGGCGCGTAGATCGCCTTGTGCTTGCCCCGAAGGAGGCTCGCGGCAGTGGATGCCAGGCGACCCAGGACGATGTCCTGGGCGTCGATCACGTGCCACTGGCGAGTCACATCGCCGGGCTTGGGGCTGTACGTACGCACGGTCGTAGCCTTCGCTTCTTCAGTGAGTGGGTCCTGTCAAGGCCACCACGGACGATCACGACAGCCAAGAACCGCACGTCGGTGACGCAAACCGCGTGCTGGTCGCTGGTCATCGGCCCGGTGGACCGGCGTAACGGCCTCTCACGTGAGATCGAGCAAGCCAATACGCATAACGAACCAAGAGAATACGCGGGTCCCCCACCCGGGTCAAAACGACCCCGCGCCGCCGCTGCGCGGCACACCCGTGGACGCGGCGCGGCGCCGCCCCGCCGGGCCTCTCCCGCAGAGCACCCGCGGCGGGTCCCCGCCCAGCGTCCACCGCGGCCCGGCCTCCCCGGGAGCACCCGCGGGCCTGCGGCACCCTAGCCGCCCCCGGCTCCGCGGCACGCGCGCTGACCCCGCCGCCGCGCCCACGGCCGCCCCACCGCCG
>NZ_MKXB01000038.1 GCF_001865245.1 Streptomyces sp. CC53
CGCCCGCGCGCCTCGACGAAGAGGCAGAGCCTGCGCCGGCCGCCGGTCCGGGCCGTCGCCGCGGTCGACGGGCACGGCACCGAGGTGGCGGCCCGCATCGTGAGCGGACTCGACACCCGATACGGAGGAGTCCGCGGTGCGCGATCTGCCACGCGTACGACCCGGGCGGCTCTTCGCGCGCTTCGCCCACCCGAGCCGGCACAGCCGGCTGCCGCGGCCGGGCCCCGCTCGTAGCCCCGCCGCCTGCGGCGGGGCTCCGGGACCGCCGGGGGGTCCTGTGGCCCTGCGGGCTGCGGGCCGAACACCGCCGCACGGCCAGGAGGGCGCTGCGGCACGGCGGCGCGAGGGCGGCCCGCTGCATACGGCGCTCGTCGGCCACGACCCCGTCACGTTCGCCCGTGGGGCCCGGTCCGGGCGGGCGGAGACGGCCTTCTAAGCGTCGGGCCCGCCGCCGTCGGTCACCCGCTGACCGGTGGGCCCCGGCCGTCCGCCGCCGGACGGCGCGATCAGCGCCAGCCCGACCTCCGGGCGGTACGTCTTGCGCAGGGTCGCCGGGCTGGTGCGGAGCACCACCTCCAAGGTGGGCCACACCCGTGCCTCCAGGAGGTGGCCGCCGCGCGTGGAGCCGTCCGCCAGGCCGAGCACCGTGTGCACGTGCGCGGCCGGTCCGTCCTCCCCTTCCGCGACGTCCCCGACCAGCGACAGGACCTCGCACTGCTCGCCGACGGGAATCCTGCGGTAGTCCCGCGCGTCCCGGTCGTACCAGCCCACCACGGCCGTCTCGAAGGCCCCCACGGCGGTGATCTGCGCGGCCCGCACCTCCCGCTCCGCCGCGAAGCCGTTCAGGCAGGCCACCGGGTCCTCGCCGGGGTCCAGGACGAGCAGGTACGCGCCGCCGGGGCGGTCCTCTTCCAGCTGTTGCCATCGCATGGGCCGCGGGTACCCGGTCGGTCGCCCGTCATCCCGGCCGCGGGGCCTGCGGCGGGGCCGCGTCCGGGCCCGTCGACGCTCCCGGTCGCCGTCCGGCCGCCCGTCCACCGGTGCCCGGTGCTGCCGTGCCGGCGAGCCGCCGCCTCCGGCCACCGTCGTGTTCCGTGGGCGGGGTCTCCCGGGGCCGTCGTGCGTGCGGCCCGCCGCGCCGCCCCTCCCGCCCCCGGCACCCGGTACCCGCGTCTCGGGCACCCGCCCCCGGCATCGTGCCTCCGGCTCGCGCTTCGGTACGGCGTTGCCGCCTCCGGCCCCCGCTTCCGCCTCCGGCGCGGTCGGGCGCCGCCCGTCAGAACGCCCGGTACCTCCACGACGCGGAGGCCGCCAGGCGGGCCGCCGCGCGGCTGACGTCGGCGCTCGTCACCAGGCCCACCAGGCGCCCCTGCTCGACGACCAGCACCCGGTGGGCGTCGTTCGTCTCCAGGGCCTCCAGCAGCACTCCGAGGGGCTCGTCGGGGCCTACCGCGGGAACGGCTTCGACGGGGATCATCACCGAGGCCACCGGCACGCCCCGGCCCTCCTCCGGTACCTGCTCGACGGCCGTCCGCTCCAGCAGCCCCACCGGGTGCCGGTCCCCGTCCACGACGGGCAGGGCACTGTCCCCGAACCGGAGGCGGGGCTCGGCCAGGAGGCCGCCGACCGTCAGGGCGTCGGGCACGGCCACCGGCGCCGCGCTCATCACCTGCCGCACCGGGACCGCCGCCAGTACGTCCCGTCCACCACTGCCCGGCACCTCGCCGGTCGCCATCGCGACGACGAACCAGCCGAGCACCACCAGCCAGAAACCGGCGAGCAGGAGCCCCGCCACGACCAGGTACAGCCCCAGCCCGATCAGTGCCCAGCCCAGGGCCAGCCCCGCCCCGCTCGCCACGGCGGTGGCGTGCAGCGGGTCGCCCGTCCTGCGCCAGACGGCGGCCCGCAGCAGCCGGCCCCCGTCGAGCGGCGCGGCCGGCAGCGCCGTGAACGCGGCGAGCAGCGCGTTGACGGCGGACATCCAGGCCAGGGACTCGACGGGCAGCCCCGCCGCGCCCCCGGCCGCCGCCGCCCAGGCCGCGAGCCCGAAGCCGACCGCCAGCGCCGCGCTCACCAGCGGGCCGGCGGCGGCGATGCGCCGCTCCGCGGCAGGTGACCCGGCCTCGCCCCGCATCCGTGCCACCCCGCCCAGCAGCCACAGGGTGACGTCCACGACCTCCACGCCGCGCCTGCGGGCCGCCACCGCGTGCCCCAGCCCGTGGGCCAGCAGCGACAGCAACAGCGCCGCGGCGCAGCCGGCGACCGCCAGGACGTACGCCCACCCGGGCCGGCCGGGGTAGGCGTCCCTGAACCGCAGGGCCAGCCCCAGCGCCAGCACGGCCACGACCACCGAGACGCTCCAGTGCGCGCCGACCCGGGCCCCCGCCAGCCTGCCCGCAGAGAGGGTCGCCCTCATCGCGCCTCCGCTTCCGCCCGCGACCCGGGCCGCTGCTCGTACCGCGACCGACCCGCCGTGGCCCGTGCGCCCCGGTGGTGCGTCACGCCGCGGGTACGCGCAGGACGCCGTCGTCGTAGTCGACGGTGATCCACCCGAACTCGCTCAGTACGTCCGACCCGAGCAGTCCCCTGATGCCGCCCCCGCCGCGCGGCGGATCCAGGTCGATGACGGTGACTTCACCGGGGTCGAGCACCACGTCGCCGGCCTGCCACTCGCCGACCTCGGCCACCGGGACCCGGCCCGTCCCCAGCACCCCGCTCACCTGGCGCTGCTCCCCGGTGAACCGCAGCCCGGCCTCGTCGGCGACGTCGTCGTCCACCACACTGGCGGAGGCCCCGGTGTCCAGCGCGAACATGTACGGTCCCTCGCCGCCGATGGTCACCGGGACGAAGGCCAGCGTCCGCCCGTCCTGGTCCACGACCCGCAGCGGCACCTCCCGCGCCACCCCGGGCGAGTCGGCGGGTCCGGGCTCCTCGGACTGTTCGTACACGACGCACCCGGCCAGGAGGACGCCCATGAGCAGCGCGGCCGCCGATCTGTGCGCCCCCGACCGCCCCCCGGCGCGTACGGCCCCGTCCTCACGGTCCATGCCGCCCGGAGTTCCCCCGAACGGGCGCACCAAACAGCCCAAGGCCGCCTGCCCCGCCGGGCGCCCTCACGGCCCGAGCCGCCCGCCTCCGTGGCCTCGCGTCCGGGCGGTGCCCCGCTCCTCACGGAGCACGCCCGTCCGGCGACGGCTCCCTCAGCACCACCTCCAGCGTGCGGGGACCGTGCACGCCCTCCACCCGGTCCAGTTCGATGTCGCTCGTCGCGGAGGGCAGCCCCCGAGATCCACGTCAGCGGGCGGCGCGGACCGAGCCGCGCCGGCGCCTGCGGCACCGAGCCGACCACCTGGTCCGGCACCCGCACGACGCAGACGTGGTGGTCCGGCACCAGCGTGATGCGGCGCCGCCCCTGGTCCGGGCCGCAGCCGAGGACGACCGTGCCGGTCTCGGCGACCGCCACGGCGCAGCCCGTGACGACGCTGTCCCACGGCGTCCAGCTCCCGCGCCGTGCTCGCCGCCCGGTCGTGCACCCGCCCCGCGTCCACGGCCGCCGAGCCGGCGCGGAGGGCGGACGGCGGGCCGTCAGCGCTCCGTACGACCGGGGTCGCACGGGCTCAGCAGCCGTTCCACGAGGTCGTGCCAGCCGGCCTCGACACGCTCCAACTGCATGCCCAGCCGGGTGACCAGGTGGTCCACCAGGGCGACGTCGAGGACACCCGCCAGGGTGTGCGCCGCGAGCCGCGGGTCCGCGTCGGTGCCCGCCTGGCGCAGCAGCGCCGCCAGGTGGCTGACCCGCAGGACGCGCGCGGGCGCCAGCTCCCGGCGCGGCGCCTCCGGCTGCGCGGCCAGGTAGAGGTCCAGGTGGGCCCGCTCGTGGTGCAGGGCGGCGGGCCCGAAGGCGTGCAGTCGCTCCCGGGCGGGCGCACCCGGGCCCAACGGGGCGGGACCGGCCATGAACGCGGCTTGGAACCGCTGCTCCTGGTGGTCCAGCAGGGCCAGCAGCAGTCCGGCGCGGTCCCCGAAACGGCGGAAGACGGTGCCCTTGCCCACCTGGGCGGCGCACGCGACGGCCTCCATGGTCAGGTTGGCCGCCCCCCGCTCGTCCGCCAGCCGGGCGGCGGCCTCCAGCAGCCGCGCGCGGTTGCGGGCGGCGTCCGCGCGCAGCGGTGGCGCGGCGCCGACCGGGGAGAGGGACAGCTCGGTGCGCCCGGTGGAGGGGGACGTGCTCATAGGACCAGCGTACCCAGCCCGGGAATGAAAGTGGACCGCGGTCCGGTTAGATGGTACAACTGAGTGAGGAAACCGGACCACGGTCCGCTTAGCCGTCTTCTTGCATCCACGGGAGTCACCATGTCCGCTCGCATCGTCGCCCTCGTCGGCAGCCTCCGCGCCGGCTCCACCAACCGGCAGCTGGCCGAGGCGGCCGTCGGCCTCGCCCCCGAGGGCGTCACCGTCGAGCTGTTCGAGGGCCTCGCCGAGGTGCCGTTCTACAACGAGGACATCGACGTCGAGTCGAGCCTTCCCGAGGCCGCGGCGCGGCTTCGCGCGGCCGTGTCCGACGCCGCCGGTCTGCTGCTGGTCGTCCCCGAGTACAACGGCACCATGCCCGCCGTGCTGAAGAACGCGATCGACTGGCTGTCCCGCCCCTACGGCAGCGGCGCCATCAAGGGCAAGCCGGTCGCCGTCATCGGCACCGCCTTCGGCCAGTACGGCGGCGAGTGGGCCCAGACCGAGGCCCGCAAGGCCGCCGGTGTGGCCGGCGGCGTGGTGGTGGAGGACGTGAAGCTGGCCATCCCCGGCTCCCTGACCCGCTTCGCCGACACCCACCCGTCGGAGGACGCCGAGGTCATCACGGGGCTCTCCGCCGTCCTCACCTCGCTCGCGGCGGCGGCCACCGCCCCCGCCCAG
>NZ_MKXB01000039.1 GCF_001865245.1 Streptomyces sp. CC53
GGGTGTCGCGCGTGGCGAGGTCCCCGCGGGGGAAGCCGCACCCTCCCGAGCGGGCCGGGCAGGCATGGCGCGCTGCGGGGTGCGCGCGGCGGATGCCGGACCTGGCGGGGTGGGACGCGTGGCTGCCGTGACCTGCTGTCGGGCGTCCGGCCTGATCCCGGGCCGGGCGGGGGTCCGCTGCTGCACGGCGGGCGCCTGCGGGTCCGCCCCCGCTCCCGGTCCCCGCCGGGCGCCGGCCGCGGCGGCCGCCACCGGATCGTCCGGCAGCCGCACCTCGTGCCGGGCCGTCGCCACGCCCTTGGCCTCCAGGCCGCGGTGCTGCGCCAGCAGCCAGTCCGGCGGCGCCGTGAACAGCGCACGGAGCTGCGCGACCGTCAGCCCGTCGGGCACTCGGCCGTGCACGTCGTGCGGGATCTGCAGCGCCCTCAGCACCTGCTTCTGCGTGAGCACCGTGTCGGGCTGCCGGGCCAGGTAGCCGGCCGCCGCCTTGGACACGAGCAGCTCCGGGTGCGGGTTCCAGCGCGTCACGTCCCCTCCTCCACGTCTCGGGCGTCACCAGAGACAACGCGCGAGAGGCGCGAAGGTGTGCGAGCGGCACGGCTCCCGAAGCGAACGTGACCGAAAACGGCTCCCCGCTAAGCGGCACCCGTCTGGAGCATCAGGGCCAGCCCCGCGGCCATCAGCGCCGCCGCCGCGACCCGGACCGTGCCGAAGCGCTCCTTGAAGAACAGCGCGCCGATGCCCGCGCCGACGATGACGGACGACTCCCGCAGCGCCGCGACGGGGGCCAGCGGCGCCCGGGTCTGCGCCCACAGCACGAGGCCGTACGCCGCGAAGGCCGTCACCGCGCCGAGCAGCCCCCGCCGCGCGTGCGGGCGCAGCTGCGCCGCCAGCTGCCCCCGGCGGCGGTACGCGGCGTACGCGGGGACGGCCACGCCTTGCAGCAGCATCAGCCAGGCGATGTAGCCGAGCGGGCTGCCCGAGGCCCGTACGCCGGTCCCGTCCACCACCGAGTACACCGCGATGGCCAGCCCCGTGCCGCCGGCCGCCAGCAGGGCGCCCCACTGCGGTCGCGCCCGGGACCGCCGCACCCCCCACAGCGCCAGGACCAGGAGTCCCGCGCTGGCGACCGCGACGCCCGCCAACTGGCCCGCGTCCGGCACCTCGTGGACGAACACCGCCGCCAGCACCAGCACCGCGAGCGGCGCCGTGCCCCGCGCGACCGGGTACACCTGCCCGAAGTCCCCGAGGGCGAACGACCGCATCAGCAGCGCCATGTACCCGACGTGGACCACCGCCGACAGGACCAGCCACGGCCAGGCGGCCGCCGCGGGGAGCGGCGCGGCCGCCGCGACGGCCGCGCCGAGGACCGCCCCGCCGCCCGAGATGAGCGTGAACGACACCAGCTGGTCCCGGATGTGGTGCGCCAGGGCGTTCCAGGCGGCGTGGCTGACCGCGGCCAGCACGACCGCCGCCGCGACGAGCGGCGTCACCCGCGTTCGCGGACGTCGGCGACGTGTGCGCCCGCCGCGTCGACGAGGGCCCGCGGCTCCATCGGGAACACCGTGTGCGGGGTGCCGGCGGCGGCCCACACCACCGGGTGCTCCAGCAGGCCCCGGTCGGCGAGCACCGTCGTGCGGGTGCGGTGGCCGAACGGCGGGACGCCGCCGATCGCGTACCCGGTCGTGTCGCGGACCAGGTCGGGATCGGCGCGTACGACGGCGGAGGCGCCGAGCTCGTGCTGCACCCGTGCGACGTCGACCCGGGATGCCCCGTCGATGAGGATCAGGACGGGGGCGCCGTCCGCGGCGAAGACGAGCGACTTGACGATCTCCCCGGGCGCGCAGCCGATCGCGGCGGCGGCCTGGGCCGCCGTCCTGACCGCGTCGGGGTAGCTGCGCACCTCCACGTCGAGCCCCAGGGTGCGCAGGGCCTCGGCGAAGCGGGGGTGTGTGGGTGAGGGTGCCGTGCTGCTGTCCATGAGGCGGCACGCTAGCGCCCGCTGCACGGGCCGTGCGACCGGCTTTCCCGCCCGCGAGCTGCGGGCCGCGGCCAGGGGACCGCAGGGCGCCGGGGCCTGGGGGCCGCCCGCCGGGGCCAGGTGGGCCGGGGCGGGCACCCAGAGCCCCGGCCCCGAACGGTCTGCTGCGCACCCCCCGTCCCGGCGCGGCCGGGTTCCGGCGTCCGGAAGCGCCGGCTTGCGAAGGCCCGGCCGCTCAGCGCGCGTTCAGCACCGCCGCGACCAGCGGCCCCGCCGCGTCGCTGCCGTGGCCGCCCGCCTGGACGACCGCCGCCGCGGCCATGTCGTCCGCGAAGGCGGTGAACCAGCTGTTCGGGGTGCTCTGGCTGTCGACCTCCGCCGAGCCGGTCTTGGCGCCCTTGTCGCCCCGGACCGTCGACATGGCCTGGGCGCCCGTGCCGTAGGAGGCGGTGGCCCGCATCATGTCGCGCAGCTGCTTGCCGACCGAGGGGCTCAGGCCGCGGGCGGCGCGGGCGGGTTCCCGGTCGTCGAGCGACAGCGGCACGATGACCGGCTGCTTGAAGGTGTTCGTCTTCGCCGTCGCCGTGACGGAGGCGATGTTCAGCACGTTCATCTGCACCTTGCCCTGGCCGATGTACTGGGCGGCGGTCTCGACACCGTCCTCGGCCGGGATGGTGCCGTCATGCGTCGGGACGCCGACGTTCCAGGTCAGTCCGATGCCGAAGACGTCCCGGGCCGTGGCCGGCAGCGCGGTGTGGTCGTCGACCTCGTCGATGCGCTTGATGAAGGCGGTGTTGCAGGACCGGGCGAACGCCGTCGTGAAGGTGTCGCTCTCCTTCAGGGAGAAACCGTCGTCGTTGGTGAACGCCCTTCCGTACCAGGACGCTTCGGGGGTGCACTGGGCGGGGGACGTCGCGCTCACCTCGCCCCGCTCCATGAGCATGGCCGCCGTCACGATCTTCAGTGTCGAGCCGGGGGCCTGGGCGCCCAGGAAGGCGGCGTTGTAGCCGTCGGTGCGGTTGTTCGCGACGGCCCGGATCTCACCCGTGCTGGGCTGGAGCGCGACGACCGACGAACCGGCGTGCTTCTTCACCTGCTTCTCCGCCGCCGCCTGCATGCCCGCGTCGAGCGTCGTGCGCACCGTGCCCGCCTTGCCCTCCCGCAGGGTCAGCAGGGTGCGGTCGGCGCCGTCGCCCTCGGCGCTCGCCACCAGTTCGACGCCCGGGGTGCCGCCGGCCTCCGCGCCGTACCGCTTGCGGAGCTGGTCGATCACCGGGCCCAGCGACGGGTACGCCTCGGCGGTGAGCTCCTCGCCGTCGCGGTCCACGGCCTTGATCTGCGGTGCGCCCGAGGACGTGACCTTCAGCGACTCGCCGTTCTTCAGCGCCGGGTGCATCACCGCGGGCTTCCAGTCGACGCGTGGCTGCCCGGTGGTGAGCCCGCGGACGACCTTCAGCTCCGACTCGTACGTCCACGGCACCCGCACCCCGTCGTACGAGACGACGGCGCTCACCGTGAACGGCACCGTGGCGCCGGTCGGCGTGCCCGCGGTCGCCTTGAGGCCGGTGACGTGGGTCTCGGTGGCGTGGCCGGCCAGTGCGGACTGGGCGCCGGCGGGGTCGTTGGTGAACTGCGCCGCCTTCACGGGGTCGCCTTCCGCCCACGCGGCGAGGAAGCCCTTCGCCGTCGCGTCGACCTCCTCGCCCGTGACCGGGCCGCTCCTGCGCTCGGCGCCGGTCTCCGACGTGGAGGTCTGCTGGCCTCCCGTGATGCTGTTCCAGACGTTCACGGCGCCGTAGCCGACGCCGCCCGCCACCACGGCGAACACGCCGCCGGCTATCGCCACTTTGGTTCCGCTGCGCATGGGTGGAATCCCCCTCGTCTCCCCAGTCCCGGCATGCGGTCATGCCGGTGTCCGGGGGATCCCCTTCTCCCCTGATCCCCCGTCGGCGCCTCCGCGCCACGGTCTGAACGCGTTCAAGGAGGAGCCGGAGGTCACCCTATGCGACAGGACTGGACCAAGGGGCCGTGTGTTACTCGAACGGAATCAAACGGAACGCCCCACACGTCCCCACCCCACCGGTCTTGGCCATCACACCCAGGTATCCAGCCACATCCGGCCGCGCCACTCCTCGAGGGGGATGGTCTCCCCGGTGTAGAGCGGCAGGAAGTAGAGGAAGTTCCAGATGATCAGCAGGACCAGCACGCCCGCGGCGATCGCGCCGACCGTGCGGCGCATCTCCGCCGACCCGTCCGCGTCCACCAGGCCGTCCACGTCCGGCGGCCCCGCGGGCCGCCCCAGCATCGCCCCGATCATCATCGCCACGGCGAGGCACAGGAACGGCACGAACACCACCGCGTAGAACAGGAAGATCGTCCGCTCCTGGTACAGGAACCAGGGCGCCCACCCGGCCGCCACCGCGCAGGCGATCGCCCCGGCCCGCCAGTCCCGGCGGAAGAGCCAGCGCCACAGCACGTACAGCAGCGCGAAGCACGCCGTCCACCACAGCAGCGGCGTGCCGATCGCCAGCACCTCCCGCGCGCACTTCTCCGCCGCGTCCGCCGGGCAGCCGTCCACGCCCTGCGCCGGCGACTCGTAGAAGTACGACACCGGGCGGCCCAGGACGATCCAGCTCCACGGGTTCGACTCGTACGTGTGGCCCGACGTCAGGTTGACGTGGAAGGTGTACACCTCGGACTCGTAGTGCCACAGGCTGCGCCACCAGTCGGGGAAGAGCCACGACCAGGAGCTGTCCTTGCCCGCGCCCGTCGACGCCCAGTTCCGGAAGTAGCCCTTGTCGGACAGGATCCAGCCCGTCCACGACGCCACGTACGTCGCCAGCGCCACCGGCACCACCGACACGAACGCCGGCAGCACGTCCCGCCGCAGCACCGCGCGGTACGGCCGGTGCGCCCCCGCCACCCGCCGTGCGCCCACGTCCCACGCCACCGTCAGCAGCCCGAACGCCGCCATGATGTACAGGCCGTTCCACTTCGTCGCCGCCGCCAGGCCCAGCATCACCCCGGCCGACAGCCGCCACGGCCGCCACCCGAGCCCCAGGGTCCGTGCGACGCGCTCGTCCGGACGCAGCACGCCGTCCGCGTCCACGGGCAGCGCCGCCGCCAGCCGGGCACGCGCCCGGTCCCGGTCGACCAGCAGGCAGCCGAACGCCGCCAGCACGAAGAACATCAGCACCTGGTCCAGCAGCGCCGACCGGCTCATCACGAAGTGCAGGCCGTCCACCGCGAGCAGCCCACCCGCCAGGCAGCCCAGGAACGTCGAGTGGAACAGGCGCCGCCCGATCCGGCACAGCATCAGCACGGACAGGGTGCCGAGCACCGCCACCATGAAGCGCCAGCCGAACGGGTTGAAGCCGAAGATCCACTCGCCGAGCCCGATGACCCACTTGCCGACCGGAGGGTGCACCACGTACCCGGGGTCGACCGGGACGGCGACGGCGTCCGGGTTCTCCAGGATCGTTTTGTCGATGTCCTTCGGCCACGCGCCCTCGTAGCCCTGGTTGACCAGCGCCCAGGCGTCCTTCGCGTAGTACGTCTCGTCGAATATCACCGCGTGCGGCGAGCCCAGGTTCCAGAACCGCAGCACCCCCGCCACCAGCGCGACCAGCAGCGGTCCGCCCCACGGCGCCAGCCGCACCAGCCGGTCCACCACGCCGGGCGGCAGCCCGAGCCCCGTCCGCAGCAGGGGCGACGGGGTCGCGTACGGCGGGACCAGCCGCTCCCGCAGCCCCGTCACCCGGCGCGGCACGTGCCCGAACCGGCGCAGCCGCCGCTCCCACGGGGAGGGCGGCCCGGCCTCCGCCGCGGCCCCGGGCACGGCCGTGGCCGCCCCGTCGACTCCGGAGCCGAGGGCGGGCCCGCCCGGCTCGTCCTGCCCGTGCAGGGCCTTAGGCGCAGTACTGGTCACCGCGCCATCGTAGGGAACGCCCCCGGCGCGACTCGCCGGGCCGGGCCCGCGGCCGGGCTGCGAGGATGGCAGCGTGACAGCTACAGACACGGTGACCGGAACCCTCGTCCTCGCGGGCACGCCCATCGGCGACGTCTCCGACGCCCCGCCCCGCCTCGCCGCCGAGCTCGCGGACGCGGACGTCGTCGCCGCCGAGGACACCCGCCGCCTGCGGCGCCTCACCCAGGCGCTCGGCGTGCAGCCGCGCGGCCGGATCGTGTCGTACTTCGAGGGCAACGAGGCCGCCCGCACCCCCGAACTGGTCGACGCGCTCGCGGGCGGCGCCCGGGTGCTGCTGGTCACCGACGCGGGCATGCCGTCGGTCTCCGACCCCGGCTACCGGCTGGTCGCCGCCGCGGTGGAGCGGGACGTCCGGGTCACCGCCGTGCCCGGCCCGTCCGCCGTGCTGACCGCGCTGGCGCTGTCGGGGCTGCCCGTGGACCGGTTCTGCTTCGAGGGCTTCCTGCCCCGCAAGCCGGGGGAGCGGCTGGCCCGCCTGCGGGAGGTCGCCGCCGAGCGCCGCACCCTCGTGTACTTCGAGGCGCCGCACCGCCTGGACGCCACGCTCGCCGCGATGGCGGAGGTCTTCGGCCGGGAGCGGCGCGCCGCCGTGTGCCGGGAGCTGACGAAGACGTACGAGGAGGTCAAGCGCGGCGGCCTGGGCGCGCTGGCCGCGTGGGCGGCCGACGGCGTGCGGGGCGAGATCACCGTGGTCGTGGAGGGCGCGCCCGAGCCCGACCCGGCCGAGTTCGGCGCCGAGGAGCTGGTGCGGCGGGTGCGGGCCCGGGAGGAGGCGGGGGAGCGCCGCAAGGAGGCGATCGCGGCGGTCGCCGCGGAGACGGGCGTGCCGAAGCGGGAGGTCTTCGACGCGGTGGTGGCCGCGAAGCACGCGGGCTGACACCGGGCCGCGGCACCGGCCGCCGCACCGGCTCCGTGGCCGCGGCCACGGGCGGCCGGCGCCTGAGTCGCGTCGCTGCCGGGTCAGGGGCGGGGATGGTGGCTGTGGCGCGGCTGCGGGTAGGCGTGCGGCACGGGGTGTGGTGTGGGTGCGGGGGTGGCCGGGGTGACGGCCAGCCGCTGCACCAGGGCGCCGCGGGTGCCGCACGGGCGGGCTGCGGGGCCGAGGCGCGACGTGCCGTCGGGGGAGCGCGGTGCTGCGCTGCGCTGGGTCGCGCACGGTGCCCTGAAGCATGACGGTGCATATCACCCGAAAGGGCTCTTCTCTGGCGGGCGAGCTATCGTGAAAGGCACAGCCCCGACCCGCCGGGGTGTCCCTTTCGGGCATGCACCGGTGCCGTGGAGAGGAACCGGCATGAGCGAGATCTCGATCCCGGTCGGCCACGAGGCGTACGCCTTCGCCTGCATGCGGTGCGGCTACGGCTGGGAGCAGACGTACGCCATCGAGCACCACACCGACGCCACCGGCCGGGACGTCGTCGTCTACCGCAGCGGCGGCCGCCGCGTCCCCTCGCCCCTGTCGCCGACCTGCCCGGACTGCGGGAGCGGCGTCGTCCGCATCATGGGACCGGCCCCGGTCCCCGCAGACCAGGAACACGGCCGACCGCACGCCGGACCCGCTTCCCCGCCGGACGTCCCCGGCATGCCCCTCCGACGTGCCACCGTCCCGACGAGCGCCCCCGAACCCGCCGGGGCCACCGAAGCCACCGCAGCCGCTGGACCCGCCGGCTCCGCCGGAGCAGTCGGCGCGGAGCCGCAGGAGCACGCGCAGGCCGAGGGGCCGCCGAACGCCCGCCGCGGGCGCGTCTCGGGTCTGCTGCACGGCTTCCGCCGCAGGTGAATTTGCTTGCGCCGGGTCGTCGTCGGTCTGGGCTGAGTGGGCCGCTGTTGGCTCGGGCGTGGTTGGGTTCGGGTTGGTTGTGCGGCTTGCGCCGCGGGTGGGTCGCTCGGTGTCTTTCTGTCTGGGCCGGTCTGCGCCGGGTCGTCGTCGGTCTGGGCTGATGGGTCGTCGTCGGGTCCGGCGTGGTGCGCGTCTGTTGTGCGCCTTGCGCCGCGGGTGGGTTGCTGGGCGTGCTCCTGCCGGACTGCCGCCGGCCGGCCTCCAGCGGGCCGCCGCCACGGGGCCCGCCGCCGGGCCCGCGCCTCTCGGCTCGTCCCGCAGCCGCCGGGGCCGGTTCGGTGCCGTCCGCGCCCGCCGCCCGGCGGTGACCGGTCGGTGCGCGAACCCGCCAGGGTCCCCTCCCGGTGCGGCGCCCACCCGCGAGGGCCGCACCCGTCTCCGCCCGGCGCGGTGCGCCCGCGCACGACCGGGGTCCGGCCCCGTCGGGTCGGTGCGCGGGTCGGCTGGGGGCGGCCGTGGCGGCGGGGCGCTCTCGCGCTTCCGTACGATCGGGGCATGAGTGCCGCCAAGGACGCCCCGCCGCCGCTGCCCGAGCCCCTGACCGTGGCCGTGGCCGACTCGCACACCCACCTCGACATGCAGACCGGCACCGTCGAGGAGGCGCTGGCCAAGGCCGCGCTCGTCGGTGTGGAGACCGTCGTGCAGGTGGGCTGCGACGTGAAGGGCTCCCAGTGGGCGGCGGAGACGGCCGCCCAGTACGCCGCCGTGCACGCCGCGGTCGCCCTGCACCCCAACGAGGCCCCCCGCATCGTCCTCGGCGACCCCGACGGCTGGTCGCGGCAGGGCGCCCGGGACGCGGGCGGCGACGCGGCGCTGGACGACGCGCTCGCCGAGATCGACCGGCTCGCCGCGCTCCCCCACGTCAAGGCCGTGGGAGAGACCGGCCTCGACTACTTCCGCACCGGGCCCGACGGCAAGGACGCCCAGGAGCGGTCCTTCCGCGCCCACATCGAGATCGCCAAACGCCACGGCAAGGCCCTCGTCATCCACGACCGGGACGCCCACGACGACGTCCTGCGCGTCCTGGCCGAGGAGGGAGCCCCCGAGCGGACGGTCTTCCACTGCTACTCCGGCGACACCGACATGGCGCGGATCTGCGCGGAGCGCGGCTACTACATGTCGTTCGCCGGGAACGTCACCTTCAAGAACGCCCAGCCGCTGCGCGACGCCCTCGCCGTCGC
>NZ_MKXB01000040.1 GCF_001865245.1 Streptomyces sp. CC53
GGTCGCCGACCCGCTTCCGCCCGGTGTCGAGACGGTGGACTTCGGCATCCGCGGGATGGACCTCGCCTACCGGCTGCTGGCCGGGTACGACGCGGCCGTCCTGGTCGACGCGGCCCCCCGGGGAGAGGAGCCCGGCACGCTGCACCTCATCGAGGCGGACGTGCCCGAGGACGGGCCCGTCCCGGAGGCCCACGGCATGGACCCGGTGAAGGTCCTGGCGCTCGCCGCGCGGCTGGGCGAGGGGGACGAGGTGCTGCCCCGGGTCCTGGTCCTGGGCTGCGAGCCGGCGGTGCGGCTCCACGGCGACGAGGACGTCGCCTTCGGGCTCAGCGGGCCGGTACGGGACGCCGTGCCCCGCGCCGTGGAGCTGCTGCGTACGGTGACCCGGGAGTTGCTCGCGGACCCCGCCGCGTCGCTGGAGGCCGCGCCGGCCCCCTGAGGCGCGGCCCGGTCGCCGGGGCGGGAGCACGCCACCCCGCTCCGCCGGTGGGCGTGGCCTCCGGCTCCCGCAACCGGTCCCCGGGACGGGGCCCGCACGACTCGGCGGTGCCACTCGACCGCGTCACGGACCGCTTCGGCCCGCTGGCGCAGTCCGCCCTCCCCGGTTCCGGCCGTCGGAACCCCCGTGGTGCAGACCCCGGTCGTGCACGGCTGTCCGCGCCGGCATACCGCGCAGGCCCGCCGCCCCGACGTGCCCGCCCGGTACGAGGAACGCACCCGCATCCGGCAGCGAGAAGGGCGTCCGCCGGGGCGGACGCCCTCCACGCGACCTGCACAGGAGCCGGGCCGGCATCGCCGGCACCTCGCTAACCGACCCGCTGCATGGCCTTCCGGTGCCGTTCCGCCATCGCCGCCCCGGACTCGCGGCGGGCCATCCTGCGGAGGACGGACGGTGCGACGAGCAGCCCGACGAGCGCCCAGGCACCCAGCACGCCCACGGTCTCCAGGTGCCGCCAGGACTCGCCGATCTCGGCGGCGACCGCATCGGCGGGCAGCAGCGCCGAGCGGAGGCCGAGGCCGAGCCAGTACACGGGAAAGAGCTGTCCGACGATCCGCAGCCATTCGGGCAGCTCGGACAGCGGGAAGTAGATGCCGGAGATCACGACGAGTCCCATCACCGGCAGCATCAGCAAGCCGACGGCACGCGGACTGCTGACCAGTGAGCCGATGACGGCACCGGCCGGCAGGGTCGCCAGGAGCCCCAGCGGCACCACCCACACCAGCGTCAGCAGCGCCCCGCCGCCCTGCCGGGCCACCCCGTCCACCAGGAACACGCCGACGGCGAAGGGGAGGGCCATGGAGGCGAGGGCCGTGCCCGACACCATGACGATCTTGCCGACCAGGTGGCCGACCATGCCGTGCGGCACGGCCTTGGCCCGCAGCAGAGTGCCGTCCTCGCGCTCGGTCGCCAGCAGCTGCGCCGTGGTCATCATGCCGGTGAACGCGAGCGTCATGCCCAGCATGCTCGGCAGCATGAAGGCACCGGTCGAGATGCCGGCCCCCTCCAGCGGGTCGTCCCTCAGCAGGAACAGGGGCACGAGGAGCAGGACCGTCCAGAGGACGTAGCCGAACACGTCCTGGCCGGTGGTGAAGGTCTGCCGGAGCTCCGTCCAGCCGCGCCGCACCCCCACGCCCGCCGCGTACCACACCGGACTCATCGCGCTCCCTCCCCGAAGGCGTGCGCCGTCGGCCCCGGGGGAACGCGCCCGGCCTCAAGCTCCCGCACCATCGTCAGGTAGGTGTCCTCAAGGCTCGCCCGGCGCACCTCCAGCCCGCCGATCGCCTCGCCGTACTCCTCGAACAGCCGTCGGACGAACCGGGTGGGCTCGGCCGTCGCCTCCTCGAAGGGCCGCCCGTCCCGCGTCCAGCGGACCGTGGCCTCGGCCGATGCCTGCCGCGACAGCTCCTCGGCGGAGCCGTCGGCCACGATCCGGCCGCCGGCCAGAATGAGGATCCGGTCGGCGAGCCGTTCCGCCTCGGCAAGGTCGTGCGTGGTCAGCAGCACCGTGGTGTTCTCGTCCGCGAGCCCGCGTACCAGGCCGTGGAACTCGTTCCTCGCCTCCGGGTCCAGACCCGCCGTGGGCTCGTCCAGGAACAACACCTCGGGTCTGCCGACGATGCCGACGGCCACGTCGAAGCGCCTGCGCTGCCCGCCGGACAGGGTTCCCACCCGCGTGTCCGCCTGCGCGGTCAGCCCGACGGCGGCGAGCAGTTCGTCGACGTCCCACGGCCGCCGCACGAGGGCCGTGGAGTACGGCGCGTAGTACGAGCCGAGGTGCGCCAGCAGTTCCCGCACCCGCCACTTGCCGTGGTCGCGCCAGGACTGCAGGACGATGCCCAGGCGCGCACGCCACCGCTCGTCCCCGTCGGCCGGATCGGTGCCCAGGACGCTCACGTCACCGGCCGAGCGCATCCGGAAGCCCTCCAGGACCTCGATCGTGGTCGTCTTGCCCGCGCCGTTCGGGCCGAGCAGCAGGACGACCTCGCCTCGCCGGGCCGTGAAGCCGACCCCTTTCAACACCTCCTGGCTGCGGTAGCGCATCCGCAGATCCCGTACGTCGATGACCGTGCCGCTCTCAGGCGGCGGGCTTCCCCCCGCCCCGGAGTGGACGTGAACGGTCTTCATCGGTGCTCCCCCGTCCCTCGCGTGCTCACATCCGCGGGATCAGGGGCCTCCAGGCCGTGCCGTCGTCCTGGTCACGGACATGTCCACGGCCTTGCCGCCGTCGCCACCCGGCACAGCCGCTCGCCCCTTTCCCGGACGAACACACTACCGAACGGCTCAGGTGCCTCCTCCCGTGCCACCGCCCCGGTGAACGCCCCCGCCGAGAGCACCGCCCGACCCCCGGACCGGCCGCGCGGCACCGGCCACCGAGCCCGCACCCGGCCCGACCGGTGAGCACGGGCCTGAGTTCCAGGCCCCCCACCGTGCCGCCCCCGCCCGACGAACCCGTTCCCGCATGCGGGAACGGCGCCCCGCGTCGACCCGGCGCCGGGCCCCGGGCCGGGCCCTCGACGGGTGCCGTCCTGTCCCCGGGTGGCGCGGTCCTGGTGCCGGGTGCCGTCCTGCTCCCGAGCGGCGGGCCCGACCCTGGTGCGCCCGGCGCCCCGCTCGGCCACCCGGTGGATTCTCGGGCCCCGTTCCGTCCGGTCCGCGGGGATGGGCCCTCCCGACGCCCACTATCGGTAGGGATCCGATCCCAGCCACGCGCCCCCAAGCGAAGGAGCACCGCCATGTGCCGGTCCGTCGACGTCACCCAGGCCGTCCTGGCGAAGAACGACGGCCTCGCCGCCACCCTGCGGGACGATCTGACGGCGCAGGGCGTCACCGCGGTGAACCTGCTGTCCAGCCCCGGCAGCGGCAAGACGGAGCTGCTGGGGCTGGTGCTCCGTCAGGCCGTGGACCGCGGGCTCCCCGTGGCGGCGCTGACCGCCGACCTGGCGACCGAGAACGACGCCCGGCGCCTCGCCCGGTCGGGCGCGCCGGTGAAGCAGCTCCTCACGGGCGGGCTGTGCCACCTGGAGGCGGATCAGGTGCGCCGCCACCTCGCCGGCTGGCTGCCGCCCGGCACGGAGCTGCTGTTCGTGGAGAACGTCGGCAACCTCGTCTGCCCGGCGGCCTACGACCTCGGCGAGGAGCTGCGGATCGTCCTCATGGCGGTCACCGAGGGCGAGGACAAGCCGCTGAAGTACCCGACGGCCTTCGGCTCCGCACATCTCGTCGTCCTCACGAAGACGGACCTTGCGGAGGCGGCCGGGTTCGACGACGGGGCCTTCACCGACCACGTGCGGCAGGTCAACCCCGGGGTGGAGATCGTGCGTTCCTGCGCCCGCACCGGCCAGGGCGCCGACGTGCTGCTGGACCGGGTCCTCGCCGTGCGCGACGGTGCCGGGGCCCGGCACCGGCCGCCGCTGGCCGGGCGGCCGCACGTGCATCCGGTCCCCGAGGGCGCGGCGTGACGACCGCAGCGGTCGTACGGCGCAGGCTCCTCGTCCGGGGGGTGGTGCAGGGCGTCGGCTTCCGGCCGTTCGTGCACCGGCTCGCCACCGAGCTGGGCCTCGCGGGCTTCGTGGGCAACACCGACGACGGCGTCGTCATCGAGGCGGAGGGGCCGCCCGACGCCCTCGCGGCGTTCGAGGCGCGGCTGGCCTCCGAACCGCCGCCGCTGGCCGCCGTCAGCGCCGTACGGGCGGACGAGGTGGCGCCCGCCGGGGACGGGCCGGGCTTCGCGATCCGGCCCTCCGAGCGGGGCGGCACCGGCCGCACGCTGCTGCCGCCGGACACCGCCACCTGCGAGGACTGCCTGCGCGAGCTACGCGACCCGGCGGACCGGCGGCACCGGCACCCGTTCATCACCTGCACCCACTGCGGCCCCCGCTTCACCATCGCCGCGTCGCTGCCGTACGACCGGGCGGCGACCACCATGGCGGGCTTCGCCCTGTGCCGGTCGTGCGCGGCGGAGTACGGCGACCCGGGCGACCGGCGGTTCCACGCCCAGCCGGTCGCCTGCCCTGACTGCGGCCCCCGGCTGCGCCTGGTGCCCGCCCCGGGCGGCGGGTCCGGGCCCGCCCGGGGCGCGGAGGCCCTGGCGGCGGCCCGCCGGATGCTGGCGGCCGGCCGGATCGTCGCCGTGAAGGGGCTCGGCGGCTACCACCTGGCGTGCGACGCGACCGACGCGCGGGCCGTCGCCGTCCTGCGGGACCGCAAGGCCCGCGGCGGCAAGCCGTTCGCCGTGATGTGCGCCGACCTCGACACGGCCGCGGAGATCGGTGACCTCGGCGAAGCGGAACGCGCGGCCCTCGTCGGCCCGGACCGCCCGATCGTGCTCGTCCGGCCGCGGGAGCCCGGCGCCGGCCGGCTGCGGCTCGCGGACGGCGTGTGCCCGGGCAGCCCGCACCTCGGGGTGCTGCTGCCGTACACGCCGGTGCACCACCTGCTGTTCGGGTTGCCCGGCGACCCGCCGGGGCCCCGGCTCCTCGTGATGACCAGCGGGAACGTCTCCGGGGAGCCGATCGTCACCGACGACCGGCAGGCCCTGACGCGGCTGCGGGCGCTGACGGACGCGTGGCTGACCCACGACAGGCCCATCCAGGCGCCGTGCGACGACTCCGTGCTGCGGGTCCGGTCGGACGGCACCGCGCTGGTGCTGCGCCGCTCCCGGGGCTACGTCCCGCGCCCGCTGCCGGTGCCGGTCCCGCTGCGGCCGGGCCTCGCGGTGGGCGGTGACCTGAAGAACACGCTGTGCGTGGGCGCCGGGCACGACGCCTGGTTCTCGGCGCACGTCGGCGACATGGGGGACCTCGCCACCCTGGACGCGTTCGCCCGCGCGGAGCGGCACCTGCGCCGGCTCACCGGCGTCAGCCCGCAGGTCGTGGCCGCGGACCGGCACCCGGGCTATCACTCGGCCCGGTGGGCGCGGCGCCACGCCGACGCGCTGCCGTCCTGCGGGGCGCGCGGCCTGGTGCGGGTGCAGCACCACCACGCGCACATCGCGTCCGTCATGGCGGAGCACGGGCTCGACGGTGCGTCCCCGGTGATCGGTGTGGCCTTCGACGGCACGGGCCACGGTGACGACGGCACCGTGTGGGGCGGTGAGGTGCTGCTGGCCGACTACGCCGGGTACCGCAGGTTCGCGCACCTGGCGCCCGCACTGCTGCCGGGTGGTGACGCGGCGGTGCACAACCCGTGCCGGACGGCGCTCGCGCGGCTGCGGGCCGCCGGGCTGCCCTGGGACCGCGACCTGCCGTGCACGGCCGCCTGCCCGGGTGCGGAACTGTCCGTGCTGGAGCGGCAGTTGGAGCGGAGCCTGGGCTGTGTGTCCACATCGAGCATGGGCCGCCTCTTCGACGCCGTGTCGTCGCTGGTGGGCCTGTGCCACCGGTCGGGCTACGAGGCGCAGGCCGCGCTGGAGTTGGAGGCCGCGGCGGCCCGCGCCTGGCACGCCGACACCGGCGCGTACGCGTTCGGGTTCGGCGGCGGCTCCTCGGGGGCGCTGCGCTGCGACCCGGCGCCGGTGCTGGCGGGCCTGGTCGGCGACCTGCGCCGGGGCGTGCCGGTGGAGGTGCTCGCCGCGCGCTTCCACCGCGGTGTGGCGGCGGCGGTGGTGGAGCTGTGCCGGCGCGCCCGGCTGGCGACGGGGGTCGCGACCGCGGCCCTCACCGGCGGGGTGTTCGCCAACGCCCTGCTGGACGGGGCGTGCGCGGACGGGCTGGCCGCGCGCGGCTTCACGGTGCTGCGGCACGGCGAGGTCCCGCCGGGTGACGGCGGGCTCGCCCTCGGCCAGCTCGTCGTGGCGGCACGCGAACCCCTGCGGTGGCCGCAGGGCCGTCGTACGTCGGACTAAGGAGCGAGGAAACGCATGTGTCTTGCGGTGCCCGGAAGGGTGGTGGCCGTCGACGGCGGCACCGATCCGCTGACCGGACTGGTCGACTTCGGAGGCGTGCAGAAGAGCGTCTGCATGGAGTACGTGCCGGACGTCGCGGTCGGCGAGTACGTGATCGTCCACGTCGGTTTCGCGTTGCAGCGGCTGGACGAGGAGTCGGCCCGGGCGTCACTGGAGCTGTTCGGGCAGCTCGGGCTGCTCGACGAGGAGTTCGGCGACGCCTGGGACCGGGCGGCGGCGGAGGCCGGGGTGCCCGTGCCCGGCGCCGCGCCGGGCGCCGGTGAGGGAGGAGCACGGTGAGGTACATCGACGAGTTCAACGACCCGGGGCTGGCGCGCAGGCTGCTCGACGAGATCCACGCAACGGTGACCAGGCCGTGGGCGCTGATGGAGGTGTGCGGCGGGCAGACGCACTCGATCATCCGCCACGGCATCGACCAGCTGCTGCCGCAGGAGGTGGAGCTGATCCACGGTCCGGGCTGCCCGGTCTGCGTCACCCCGCTGGAGCTGATCGACAAGGCGTTGGAGATCGCGTCCCGGCCCGGCGTCGTCTTCTGCTCGTTCGGCGACATGCTGCGGGTGCCCGGCACCGGCCGGGACCTGTTCCGGGTGAAGGGCGAGGGCGGGGACGTCCGGGTGGTGTACTCCCCCCTGGACGCGCTGGAACTGGCCCGCCGCCACCCGGACCGCGAGGTGGTGTTCTTCGGGATCGGCTTCGAGACGACCGCGCCCGCCAACGCCATGGCCGTCCACCAGGCGCGGCGCCTGGGCCTGCGCAACCTCAGCCTGCTGGTCTCGCACGTGCGGGTGCCTCCGGCCGTCGAGGCGATCATGACGGCCCCGTCGTGCCGGGTGCAGGGCTTCCTGGCGGCGGGGCACGTGTGCAGCGTGATGGGCACGGCGGAGTACCCGGAGCTGGCCGAGCGGCACCGCGTCCCCATCGTGGTGACCGGTTTCGAGCCGCTCGACATCCTGGAGGGCGTGCGCCGCGCCGTGCGCCAGCTCGAACGGGGCGAGCACCGGGTGGAGAACGCCTACGAGCGGGCCGTGCGGGGCGAGGGCAACCCGGCGGCGCTCCGCATGATCGAGGACGTGTTCGAGGTGACGGACCGGTCCTGGCGCGGCATCGGGGTCATCCCGCACAGCGGGTGGCGGCTCACCGACGCCTTCCGCGACTTCGACGCCGAGCACCGCTTCGACGTGGCGGGCATCCGCACGGAGGAGCCCGCGGTGTGCCGCAGCGGCGAGGTGCTCCAGGGGCTGATCAAGCCGACGGAATGCTCGGCGTTCGGGACGCTGTGCACGCCGCGCACGCCGCTGGGCGCCACGATGGTGTCCAGCGAGGGCGCCTGTGCGGCCTACCACCTCTACCGCCGGATGGAACGCCCCGCTGACCGCAAGGAGATGAACCCCGTTGGCTGAGACGGTCGTCGATCCCGCGGACTGGACCTGCCCCGCGCCCCTGCGGGACCAGCCGGTCGTCGTGATGGGGCACGGAGGGGGCGGGGCGCTGTCGGCGGAGCTGGTCGAGCAGGTCTTCGCCCCGGCGTACGGCAACGCCGTGCTGTCCGGTCTCGGCGACTCGGCGGTGCTCGAACTGGGCGGTGCGCGGCTGGCGTTCTCCACCGACTCGTACGTGGTCCAGCCGCTGTTCTTCCCCGGCGGCAGCATCGGGGACCTGGCCGTCAACGGCACCGTCAACGACCTGGCCATGAGCGGGGCGCGGCCGGCGTGGCTGTCGGCGGCGTTCGTCCTGGAGGAGGGCGTGGAGCTGGCGGTCGTCGACCGGGTGGCGCGTGCGATGGGCGCGGCGGCGGCCGCCGCGGACGTGGTGGTGGCCACGGGCGACACGAAGGTGGTGGAGGCCGGACACGGCGACGGGCTGTACGTGACGACGGCCGGGATCGGCGTCGTCCCGGACGGTGTCGACATCCACCCGCGGCGGGCGCGTCCGGGCGACGCGGTCATCGTCAGCGGCCCGATCGGCATGCACGGCGTGGCGGTCATGAGCGTGCGGGAGGGGCTGGAGTTCGGCGTGGAGATCGCCAGCGACACGGCCCCGCTGGCGGGCCTGGTGGCGGCGGTGCTGGAGGTGTGCCCGGACGTGCACGTGCTGCGCGACCCGACCCGCGGCGGCCTCGCGGCCTCGCTCAACGAGATCGCCCGCGCCTCGGGCACCGGTGTCCGCCTCCGGGAGCGCGCCGTGCCGGTGCCGGACGCGGTGGCGAACGCCTGCGGCTTCCTGGGGCTCGACCCGCTGTACGTGGCCAACGAGGGGCGGCTGGTCGCCTTCGTGCCGCGGGCCGCGGCCGACGCGGTGCTGGCGGCGATGCGGGCCCACCCGCAGGGCGCGGGCGCGGCGCTGATCGGTGAGTGCGTCGCCGACCATCCGGGCATGGTGGTGGCCGCGACGGGCCTGGGCGGTACGCGGGTGGTGGACCTGCCGCTCGGGGAGCAGCTGCCCCGCATCTGCTGACCGTTCCCCTCGGGCCCGCTGCCGGGACGCGTCGCGGCAGCGGGCCCGCGTCATGCCCGGGGCAGGGACTCCTCCTCGCCGGGCACGGCTTCGCGGTGGGGTCCGCCGCGGGTGGGAGGCCCGCGTCAGGGCCTGGCCGGGCCGTCGAAGGCACCGGAGGTGGCCGTCCGTGCGGGTGGCGGTGCAGGGGCGGTCTCCGCCGGGCGGGAGTCCGGCGGGTCGGTCAGGTCCACGCCGGTGATGTCCAGTTCGCGGCCGCTCAGCAGTTCGGGGGCGGCCCGGTCGCAGCGGGGGCACCAGAACAGCGGAGGGGAGCCCACGTCGAACGCGGTGCCGCACGGGTCGCAGTGGGCCCGTGCGGGCACCTCCTCGACCACCAGCCGCGCGGCGGCCAGCGGCGTGCCCTCGCGGACCACCTCGAACGAGAACGCCAGGGCGTCCGCGACGACGCCGGACAGTTCGCCCACCCGGACCGTCACGGCCGACACGGCACCGCCGCCGTGGGCCTGCGCCAGCTCGGTCGCGCGCTCCACGATGGCGGTGGCGATGGACAGTTCGTGCATGGGCGGGTGCTCCCGGAGGGGTGGCCGGGGGCGCTCCGGCGGCTTCGCGGACGCCGGCGCCCCCGGCGGTGGGTCGGTTGGCGGTTCAGCGGGGGTGGCGGGAGCGTGAGCGCAGTCCGGCCATCCGCCAGATCTTCACTTCCCGTCTCATCCCGGGGATCTCGCGGATCAGCACGGCGAGCAGCAGCCCGCCGGCCACCGCCGCCTCCGCCATGAGCACCCGTCTCGCCGTGATCACGATTCTCCTCCTTGTGGCGCTGCCGCCGCGCTGACGCGCGGTCATCCCGGGGGGATGCTCGGCATGATCTTCAGGATCGCTTCGTGGCGGCGCCAGTTGACGCCGGTGGACCTGCGCGCGTCGGCGGTGCCGTCCGCGTGGTGGCCGACCTGCCGCTCGTACGGTCCCTTGTTGCCCTCGTGGAGTCCGGGCACGTGCGACGGGGTGTCGGGTTTCACCTGGGGCTTGCCGACCTTGATCCTGCCCATGGCCGTCCGCTCCTCACGTGGTCGTCGGTTCGCTCGTTTCCAGTCCGGCGAAGAACTGCTCGACGGCGGGCCAGACCCGGTCGCCGCCGGACATCCCCCGCCACTCCCGGCGGACGACGGCCACCACGCGGTGGCAGTCGTCGACCGGGACGATCCAGTGGTGGTGCGCCCCCCACGCCGTGTTGACGAGAAGGGCCTCCACGTCGGGGCGCAGGTCGCGCAGGGCCGGGCAGCCCGCGACGACGCCGTCCCAGGCCGCCGGGTCCGCCTCCCAGCGCGTCGCCCCGGCGGGGCTGGGGTAGTGGGCGGTGACGGTGCCGTCGGCGCCGGGCACGAAGAAGGCCAGGCCGACGGGCACGCCCAGCGCGGTCGTGTCGACCGGCGGGAGGCGGACGCGGCGCCGCGGCACCAGCCGGTAGCGTCCCCGCGCGGTGTCCTCGTCGGCGAAGAGCAGGGAGCAGGCGCGGCAGGCGCACAGCACCTCGCCGCCGTCGGTGTCGTACAGGTGGCGGTGGTCGTCGGGCACCCGCTCGTCGCACAGCTCGCAGTGCTCGCCGGGCGCGGGGTCCCGCGGGGCGGGTTCCCCGGCGGAGCGGATGAGCCGGGCGAGGGCTCCGCCGGTCACGGCGCCTCCTGCGGGACGGGGTCCGGCCGGCGGCTCAGCGTGGCCAGCGGGACGAAGGCGGGCGGGGCCGCGGCGCGGTCCGGTACGGCCTGCACCTCCGACAGTTCCGGTGCCATGGCGAGGACGGCCTCGCGGACAGCCTCCTCCACCCCGCCGCCGCTGCCGCTGCCGCAGCCGGAGCCGCAGCCTCCGCCCGTCGAGAGCCGTACCCGGGCGACGCCTCCCTCCACGCCTTCCAGGACGACGTCGCCGCCCTGTTCGCGTACGGCGGGCCGCAGCGCCTCGACGGCGTCCGCGACGCGGCGCTCCACGGGGTGGGGGTGCAGGTCGTGCAGGACGAGGAGGTGGCCGAGGAGTTCGTCGGCCGCCAGGGCCGTGAGCAGCCCGGTGTCCGCGTGGTCCAGGACGCGGGCGAGGGCCTCCCCGTAGAGCTCCGTGAGGGCCCGTACGGCGTGGAGTGCCGCGTCGGCGGTGGGGCCGGGCGCGGCCTCGACGTGGCCGAGCAGGTCGTCGACGCGGGCCAGCCGGTCCGCGACCGCGGCGGCGTCGAGCCGGTCCCGGTCAGCCATGCCCGCCTCCGTAGGTCGGCGAGTGGACCTTGCGGAGGGTGGTGCCCTGGCCGAGGTACATGTGGACGCCGCAGGGCAGGCACGGGTCGAAGCTGCGGACGGTCCGCATGATGTCGACGCCCTTGAAGTCGTCGGGGCCGTTCTCCTCGAAGACGGGCTGGCCCTGCACCGCGTCCTCGTACGGGCCGGGCGTGCCGTAGCTGTCGCGGGGGCTGGCGTTCCACGGGGTGGGCGGGTACGGGTGGTAGTTCGCGATCTTCTTGTCCTTGATCACCAGATGGTGGGAGAGGACGCCGCGGACCGCTTCGTGGAAGCCGCAGCCGATGGCCTCGTCCGGCACCTCGAAGTTCTCGAACACCTTGGTCTCGCCGGCCCGGACCAGCCCCATCGCCTTCTCGGCGAACTCGAAGGCCATGGCGGCGGCGTAGGCGACGAAGTAGGGCCGCGCGCGGTCCCGTTCGATGGTGTTGCTCCACCGGGGGATCTCCCACTCCAGGGTGGTCTCGGGGAGCTTCTCGCTGCGCGGCAGGGTGATGCGGACGCTGTGCCCGGTGGCCTTGACGTACTGCGAGTCGACGAGGCCGTTGAGCGCCGTGGACCACAGCCGGGCGAGGGGGCCGCCGCCGGTGTCGAGCGCGAGGTGCTCGCCGCTCTTCCGGTCGTACCAGCGGGGGCTCATGACCCAGCTGTAGTTGCTGTCGAAGTCGCGCTTCTGCGGTACCGGGACGGTGGTCTGGTTCCACGGGTGGCGCATGTCGACCGGGTTGCCGAGCGGGTCGTGCGTGACGAACGGCTGCTCCTCCGTCCAGTCGTCGTAGAACGAGCTGCCGAGGAGGATGCGCATGCCGAGGTTGATGTCGACGAGGTCGTTGGTGCGCAGCTCCCCGTCGACGATGACGCCGGGGGTGACGTGCATCGACCGGCCCCAGTCGCTCATCGTCTCGTAGCGGTAGTCGCAGACGTCCGGGTTCTGCCAGGCGCCCCAGCAGCCGAGGAGGATGCGGCGCCGGCCGACCTCCTCGTAACCGGGGAGCGCCTCGTAGAAGAAGTCGAACACGTCGTCGTTCATCGCCACGGCCTGCTTGACGAAGTCCAGGACCCTCATCAGCCGGGACAGGTAGTCCGTGAACGCGGTCGGTGTCGGCATCGTGCCGACGCCGCCGGGATAGAGCGTCGACGGGTGGACGTGGCGGCCCTCCATGAGGCAGAACATCTCGCGCGTGATGCGGCTGACCTTGAGGGCTTCCTTGTAGGTCGCGCCCTCGAAGGGGTTGAAGCTGCGCATGATGTCGGCGATGGTCCGGTAGCCGTGGATGTCGCCGCGGGGCGCCTGGGTCTGCTCGGCCCTGGCCAGGACGCTCGGGTTGGTGGACTTCACCATGGCCTCGCAGAAGTCCACGAAGACGAGGTTGTCCTGGAAGATCGTGTGGTCGAAGATGTACTCCGCCGCCTCGCCGAGGTTGACGATGTGCTCGGCGAGCGGCGGCGGCTTCACGCCGTACGCCATCTGCTGGGCGTAGTCGGAGCACGTGGTGTGGTTGTCGCCGCAGATGCCGCAGATGCGGGAGGTGATGAACCCGGCGTCCCGCGGGTCCTTGCCCTTCATGAACACCGAGTAGCCGCGGAAGAGCGACGAGGTGCTGCGGCACTCCACCACCTCGCGGTTGGCGAAGTCGATCTTGGTGTAGATGCCCAGGTTGCCGACGATGCGGGTGATCGGGTCCCAGGACATGTCCACGATCTGGGCGGGCTTGCGCTCCCCGGCCCCGATGCGGTCCTCCGTCTGCGTCATGTGTGCGTTCCTCGTGTCGTGGCCCGCGGTCGTCGTCCGCGGTCGTGGGGGGTGTGGCCCGGGCGCCAGTACGGGTCGTAGCCGCTGGTGAGCTCGGACTTGTTGTGGTGCCAGCGGGGTTCGCGGTTGGCGGCGATGTTGCTGATGCCGCGCAGCCGCCGGATGACGGCGCCGTAGGGCCGGATGAGCATCGAGGAGAGGCTGCCGCCGGGCGGCTCGTCCATGAACGGCATGAAGGCGTCCGGGAAGCCGGGCATGGTGCAGCCGATGCAGATGCCGCCGACGTTCGGGCAGCCGCCGACCCCGGACATCCAGCCGCGCTTGGGGACGTTGCAGTTCACGACGGGCCCCCAGCAGCCCACCTTGACCTCGCACTTGGGCGAGTTGTAGTCCTTCGCGAAGTCGCCCTGCTCGTAGTAGGCGGCGCGGTCGCAGCCCTCGTGCACCGTCTTGCCGAAGATCCACTGCGGGCGCAGCATGGCGTCGAGCGGGGGCGGCGGGGCGGAGCCCGCGGCGTGGTGGAGCACCCACACCAGGGTCTCCATGAAGTTCTCCGGCTGGATGGGGCAGCCCGGCACGTTCACCACCGGAAGGGCGCCCTGGGACCTGAAGTCCCAGCCGAGGTAGTCGGCGAGGCCCATGCTGCCGGTCGGGTTGCCCGCCATCGCGTGGATGCCGCCGTACGCGGCGCACGTGCCGGCGGCGACCACGGCCCACGCCTTCGGCGCGAGCTGGTCGATCCACCAGTTGAGGGTGAGGGGCTGCCCCGTCTCCGGGTCGTTGCCGAAGGAGGTCCAGTAGCCGTCGCCCTCGATGATGTTCTGGTTGGGGACGGAGCCCTCGATGACGAGGATGAACGGGGCGAGTTCGCCGCGGGCCGCGGCCCGGTACGGGGCGAGGAAGTCCTCGCCGCCCAGGCTCGGCGAGAGGACCTTGTTGTGGAGGTTCACCTTGGGCAGGCCCGGGACGAGCCCGAGCACGACGTCCTCGATGGCGGGCTGTCCGGCCGCCGTGAGGGAGACGGTGTCGCCGTCGCAGCTCATGCCCTCGGAGATCCAGAGGATGTGGACCTCGTCGAATCCGTGGGGCTGCGGCCCGGGTTCGGGCTGTCGGCTGGTTTCGGTGGTGCCGGCGTCGGTGGTCATGTCCTCGGCCTTCCCTGCAGTCGGTCTCGGAGCCGGTCGTACGCCGCTGCCACCGGCGCGGCCAGGGCCAGCGCGGGCGGCTCCTCGGGGGCGTGCGGGTGCGGCCGGGTGGGGGCGGTCTGCTTCGCCTCGTCGAGCAGGCCGCCGAGTTCGTCCAGGTCCTGCTGCGACACGGCGCCGCGCAGCCGCGGCGTGAGCTCCCCCTCGTCATCGCGGACGTGCTGCTCCACGTCCCTGCGCAGTGCGTCGACGAGGCCGTCGGTCCGCTCGTCGCCCGCGGTGAGGCGGTCCAGCGCCAGGAAGGTCTGCTTCACGGCCCGGTGCTCGCCGAGTCGCTGCTCGACCTCCCGCGGCCCGTCGGGCAGCACCTCCTTGGCGACCGGGTAGACCATCAGCTCCTCCAGGACGGCGTGCTTGGAGAGCTCGCGGACGAGCACTTCCACGACGGCCCGCCGCTGGGTGTCGGAGGCCGCGGCCCGGTAATCGCGGAAGAGCTGCTCCACCATGCGGTGGTCATGCGCCAACAGTTCGAGTGCGTCCATCACCTCGCCTCTCCTCCTCGTCGAGGGGTTCGGGCCCGCGAGGGCCCTCCCGGCCGCCCGGTGCGGGGTCGTCGGGGCGGAGCGCGTCGAGCGGTCCCCGACCGTCCGGTCCGAGCGGCTCGCCGGGTGCGGGGCCGGCCTGTGCGGGCCGGGAGCCCGGCCCGCGGCCGTCGGGCCCGGACGGGTCGAGGGGCTCCAGTTCGTGGGGGCGGAAGTAGTAGTGGCGGCCGTACCAGGCGTTCAGTTCGGCGGCCGGGTCGTCGTCGACCGTGACCGCCAGGTGCACGCTGCCGTCCACGTCGTGGAAGACCGCAGCCACCCGGGCGGTGCGGCCGGTCAGGAACATGTCGTGGGCGTCGGCGCCCCGCCCGCTCGGCCGGAGGCGTACGCGGCTGCCCGCTGCCACGGGCACCCCGTCGACGAGCGCGGTGTCCGTCGCCGGGGACAGCCCCTCGTCGCCGCCCTCCTGCCACCACGGCGCCGCGGCGCGGGCGGCGGGCGCCGGCTCCAGGGAGCGGATGGCGCCGTGCAGCCGCTCGAAGACCTCCTGCGGCATGGACTCGACCCGGTCGAGGATGCGGGCGGCCCGGGCGTCGGTGGCGCGGGCCTCGCGCTTCTCGTCGTCGGTCAGCAGCATCGTGCGCAGGGTGAGGATCTCGTCGATCTCGGCGGCGTCGTGGAGGTCGCCTGGGCTCTCGGGCGCCACCTGCGGGTGGTCGGAGAGGATGATCGGCGACGACAGCACGAGGCCGCTGCTCCCGGGGGCGCCGCCGAGGACGGGGAAGGTGTGCACGTTCCGGCACTGCCGGGCGGCGGCCGCGGCCCGCGGGGGCGGGTCGGTCAGCGACAGGAACTCCAGCCCCTCCCCGCCGACGAGCGTGTGGGTGGCGAGGAGGGCGTGCCGCAGGGCCGTCTCGCGGGGCGCGTCGAAGCCGGGCTCGGATCCGGTGTTCTCGGTGCGGATCCACAGCCGGTACAGGCCGGGCGAGCCGGGCTGTTCCTCGGCCCGTACCCGCAGGCGCGCGCCGACGGGCCATCGGCGCCGCACCACCCGCCCGGCGCCGCCCGGCAGCGGTTCGGTGTCCTCGCCCCCGGGCCACCCCGCTTCGTACGCGCGCTCACCGGCGAACAGGTCGCCGAGGGTGACGGCCACACCGGTCTCACGGGGCACCGCCTCGTCGAAGGTGAGGTGGACAGTGCCGCCGCTGTCCAGCGACTCCACCGGCAGGTGGCCGCCCCGCCCGTCGGAGCGCTCGACCTGCTTGCGCTGGAGCTGGAGGTGGCGCAGCCGGATCCGTACGCGCGCGGCCGGGTCGGCCCGCACGAGGCACTCGGTCTGCTGGTACCACGAGTCGGCGGCCCCCGACACCCCGGCCGGGCCCGCGCCGGGCCCCGCGGCCTCGGCCCAGGCCCGCGCGGTGAGGACGCCGAACTGCCAGCGCACCCGGTTCTTCGGCGACGAGCGGCGGTACGGGTAGAGGAGGTAGCCCTCGTAGAGGACGGCGTCGGCGACGGCCCGCAGGGCCGTGAAGCCGTCCTCCGGGCTCGCGGCGCGCGCCGCCCCGCCGTCGGTGGGATCGTCCGTCATCCGCCTTGCGCCTCCTCGTAGCCGCCGAACCGCGGCCATGTCTTCCACCAGGCTCACACCGTTCACGCCCCGCGGCCCGTCCACACGGGTGCGTACGAGCCGCGGGCGGCGCCTCTGCCTGCACGAACACGCGGAACGCGGCCCCTGCGGGCCTCCGCCATCCGAGGATTTCCGGGGGCGGCGGTCGGTGCCGTACGGGGGTGGGGAGCCACCGAGGCATCGGCGGCTCAGGCGCCGTACGGAGTCGGGGCACCATGCGGCATGGGCGGCCGGCGCCACACGGGGCGGGGTACCGCGAACCATTGACGACCGGAGCCGTGCGCAAGCGGAGCGCCACAGGGCACCGGCGGCGGCGCCGTGCGGGGAGGAGGGGACGCCGCGAGGTGCCGGTGCGGCGGCCCGGCGCCCGTGCGCTGCCGCCGGGCCGTCCGGGGAGGGCGCCGCCCGGGCGGCGGTGCGCCCCCGACCGCGGGCGCGCCGGCCGGGCGCGCGCTGGCACCGCTGCGGCGCGTCACTGCGACGGGTCGGCGGTCCCACCCGTCGGCCGGCCCGCTCACCACCACGGCGTGACGGGGGGTCAGGGACCGTCCGTCCACGGCGCGGGGGCCGGGGCGTGCCGGCAGCCGCCGCCGCGCACCGTCCGCCCGCGGCGCGGGCACGGCCGCCGGAGTGCGGGCAGCGGGGCGTCACGGTCCGGGCCGGGAGGGCGTAGGCTCGGGCGATGGCGAAGTACTTCGACGTGCACCCCGACGACCCCCAGCGGCGCCTGATCGTCACCGTGGCCGATCTGATCCGCTCCGGCGGGCTCGTCGCCTATCCGACCGACTCGTGCTACGCGCTGGGCTGCAAGCTGGGCAACCGGGAGGCCCTGGGACGGATCCGCACCATCCGGGACCTGGACGACCGGCACCACTTCACGCTCGTGTGCGAGAGCTTCGCGCAGCTGGGGCAGTTCGTGCAGCTCGACAACGACGTGTTCCGCGCGCTGAAGGCGGCGACACCGGGCCGCTACACGTTCATCCTGCCCGCGACGCGGGAGGTGCCGCGCCAGTTGCAGCACCCGAAGAAGAAGACGGTCGGGGTGCGCATCCCCGAGCACGCGGTGACCCGGGCCCTCCTCGCCGAGCTGGGCGAGCCCCTGGTGTCGAGCACGCTGCTGCTGCCCGGCGAGGAAGAGCCGATGACCCAGGGCTGGGAGATCAAGGACCGGCTCGACCACGTGCTGGACGCGGTGGTCGACGGGGGCGACTGCGGCACCGCGCCGACCACCGTGGTCGACTTCTCGGGCGGCGCCCCGGAGATCGTCCGCCGCGGGGCGGGCGATCCGGCGCGCTTCGAGTAGCCTCAGCCGCCGGCGACCCCGCCGGGGCGCAGGCCGGGGTGGAGCTCGGCCAGGCGGGGCGGTGCGGCCTGCCGCCAGGAGTCCACGACGATGTCCCGCAGCTCGTCGGCGTCCTCCAGCGCGGCGAGCCGCACCCGCACCCATGCGGACCCCTCCTCGTGCGGCGGGACCCAGAACTTCTCCGGTTCGGCGGCGATCAGCTCCGTGCGCTCGAGTTTCGGACAGCGCACGGCGATCGACGTCTCGTCGTCGGGAACCGTCAGGAACATCTTGCCCGCCACCCGGAACGTGGGCATGGACCACGCCTCCTTCTCCGCGGTCTCGGGCAGGGACAGGGCGACACGGCGCACCACCTCGGCATCGATCATGCCCGTCACGCTAGCGGCCGCCTCTGACATCGCCCCTCGGCGCTGCCCCGGGAGGGCACCCGATCCGGTGAAGGGGTGTCACCCCGGTCGCGCTGCGCTCCGATGACACCGGTATGGCGTCCGCGCGCCTCAGGCGCACGTCCCTCCCCACGCCGGTCCCCCACCGGGTCCGGTGGCCGAGTGCCGGTGCGCCGGGCTCGGCCCGCCCGCGGTCCGTCCGGTGCGCCGCCGTGCGTCCCGCGCACGGACGGGGAGGCGCCCGGTGGGCTCCGGCCCCGCACCGCCGCGGCAGCCGCTCACGGGCCGGGCGGTGTGCGGGGGCCCGGGTGCCGTCTCGCGCGCCCCGGCGCGTGCGGGGCGCGGGGCACCCCACTTCCCAGACGGCCGCCGGCTGCTGTTGCCGGGTCCGTACCAACCGATCAGAAGGGCAGTCATCCCATGCGCTACGACCGCACCGTCCACGTCGACGACGACTACGCCACCACGGTCGACCGGGTCCGCGAGGCCCTGGCCGCGGAGGGCTTCGGGATCCTCACCGAGATCGACGTGACCGCCACCCTGAAGGCCAAGCTCGACGTGGACGTGGAGGACTACGTGATCCTGGGCGCCTGCAATCCGCAGCTGGCCCACCGCGCCCTGGGCGTCGACCGGTCCGTCGGCCTGCTGCTGCCGTGCAACGTCGTCGTGCGCCGGGACGGCGACCGCACCGCCGTGCAGGCCCTCGACCCGGGCGCGATGGTCACCCTCACAGGGCTCGACGGGCTGCGCCCGGTCGGGGAGGAGGCCGTGCGCCGCCTGGAGGCGGCCCGGGCCTCGCTGACGGCGGCGGGCTCGGAGAGCTGAGGGCGGTGCGGCGGCGGGCGCGCCCCGTGGGCGGCTGCCGGGCCCGTCGCGGCGCCGGGCCGGGCAACCGCCGGCCGGCGG
>NZ_MKXB01000041.1:0-13380 GCF_001865245.1 Streptomyces sp. CC53
CACGGGGCCCGGGCCTCGGCCGGTCCCCGCGGGCCGGGGCGGGGCGCCGGGCTGCCCCGCCCCTCGGCCCCGCGTCCCTTCGCTTTGCGCCGCTTGGGGTCCCGGTGCCTCCGGGCCCGCCCCGGTCAGCGGGTGACCCAGCCCCGCTCGTACGCCTGCCAGCCCAGTTGCAGCCGCGTCGTCACGCCCGTCAGCTCCATCAGCCCCTTCACCCGCCGCTGCACCGTCCGCAACCCGAGCTCCAGCTGCTTCGCCACGCTGGCGTCCGTCATGCCCGCCAGCAGCAGCGACAGGATCTGCAGGTCCGTCGCGTCGGGACCCGCCGCGCCCGCCACGTCCTGCTCCCCGCAGCCGAGCCGCAGCGGTACCGCCTCCCGCCACACCGCCTCGAACAGGCCCATCAGCGACTCCAGCAGTCCACTGGCGTGCACCACCAGGGCCGCGGGCTCCACGCCCCGCCCCGTGAGCGGGACCATCGCCATGGACCGGTCCGCCACGACGAGCTTCGTCGGGACCCGGTCCACCACCCGCACCCGTTCGCCGCGACCCAGCGCCGCCCCGGACTCGGCGACCCCACCGGGCAGCTCCAGCACCTCCCGCTCGACCACCACCCGATACGCCACCCCCCGCGCGGCGGCCCGTTCCTCAGCGTCGTTCTCCGCGCCCGTCACCACGGCGGGCCGCCCCGTCACGAGGGCGCACACCTCCTCCGCGGCGCCCAACTGGAGCTGCAGGAAGCGGTGCGCCACCGCGCTGCCCCCGGTCACCACCTCCACCAGGTCGTGCACTTCGGGCTCCGCCGCCTCCGCCCGGTACTCCTTCGCCAGCAGCGCGGCCGCCAGCTCGGCCTGCTCCAGTTCGTGCCGCTGCTGGGTGAGCAGCGCCCCCAGGGCCACGCCGGGCGGCGCCGCCACCCACCGCCCCTGCCGGTACGACGAGCGGGCCGCGAGACCGTGGGCCTCCAAGCGCACGAGTGTGCGCTCCGTCTCCGGCTCGGGCAGGCCCAACCGGTGCGCGAGGTCCGCGACCCCCGCCCCGCCCAGCACCACCAGCGCCCGGTACGCCGCCTCCCCGCGCTCGTCGAGCCCTATCGCCCCCAACACGTCGTACCGCCCTTCCCGTCGATGCCCCGGGCGCCGCCGTGGCGGAAAACGGCCACGGCGCAAACCCGCCGCGCCCATCATCCCCACACCACCGGCCCCTCTGCCAGAGTGGCGCCACGGTCGCCCCGACAGCCACCGGACCCGTTCCGGCGGAGCACGACGGCGGGCCGCTCCCCGACCGTGGCCCGCGCCCCGGGGTGTCGCGCCGCGCGACTCCGCGCGCGACCAGCGCAGGCCACGCGGGCCCGCCGGGCGGGACGGAACCCTCCACAGGGGGAGGGCGCCCGGCGGGCCCTTGCACGATGACCACTTTTTCGGGAAGCCCCGGTGCCGGCACCTCCCGCGGGGGACAATGCAGGACATGAGTCCACAGGGGGACAGGCACACCGCCGGCGCCGACGACTGGTGGGACAAGCTGTACGACGACACCGCCTCGGACACGGCCCCGACCGTGACGGGCGACACCCTCGACGACCGATTCGACTCCGCCGCCGACACCTTCGCCCCGGGCCAGTCCCCGCCGTCCTACCGGCCGCCGTCCCCCTGGGAGGCCGCGCCCCTTCCGGGCCCGCGCACCTTCCCGGGCGGGTCCCTCCCGCCGGCCGTGGAGCCGACCCCGCCGCACGCCCCCGCCCCCGGATCCGGCACGCCGGGGTCCCGGCCCCCCGTGCCCGGTGCGCGGCCGGACGAGGCGCCGTCCCCGGCCGCCGCCGAAGACCCCGCGGCAGCCCCCGGCGGCCGGGCCCCCCGACACGACCCCCGCGCCCCCTTCGGCCCCGACGCCGGACCTCCGCCGGCCGCCCCGCCCGGACCCGACCGCCCTGCGGACCCGTGGGACGAAGGCGGCACGGGCTCCGACACCCGCTCCCGCAGGGGCCCTGACACCGGCTCAGGCGCGGTCGGCGGCACCCCCTCCCGTACGGAGTCCGAGGGCGGCTCCGGTACGGGACCCGAAACCCGCCCGCGCGAGGGCCCCGGGAGCCGTGCCGGGTCCGGGGCTCGCACGGGGCCCGGGAGCGCAGCCGCGGCGGACTCCGCGAACCGCACCGCGGGGCCCGCGTCCGGCTCGCGCCCAGGACCTGACCTCCGCTCGGGCACGGACCCGGGCGCCGCCGCCCCCGCGCCTCCCGACCGCGCCCCCGGTCCCGACCCCGCGCCGCAGCGGCAGACCGGTGGCCGCACCCTGCCCCGCATGCGCTTCGCCAAGGTCCCCCGTCCCGAGAGCGGGGCCGCCCGCCGTCCCGCGCCCGCCGCCGTCCCTCCGCGCCCCGTGCCGTACGTCGGCGACGGGCCGCCCACCTACGACGCGGAACCGACGGCGCTGCCGCAGGCGTGGCCGCACGAACTGGACGAGGCCGTACCGGACACCGTCCTGGAGGGCGCCCGCTACGGCTCCTTCACCCTGCGGGCCGCGTCCGTGCGCGGGGACTCCGCGCGGTACCGGGGAGAGTCCCGGCGCGACGCCTTGCTGGCAGCCCGGTTCGGTACCGGCGACGGCGCCCTGGTGCTGGTCGCCGTCGCCACCGGTGCCCGCGGCGTCGACGGTGCCCACGTCGCGGCCCGGGACGCCTGCCGGTGGATCGGCGAGGCCGTCGGCCGCAGCCACGCCCGCCTCGCCGACGACATCCGCGCCGGCCGCCGCGAGGACCTCAAGTCCGGGCTGCACCGCCTCACCGACCGCGCCTACGGCCGGCTGCGCGCCCGCGCCGCCGAACTCGGCTTCCCCTACGACGCGTACACCGCGGACCTGCGCTGCCTCCTGCTGCCCGCCGACGCCGCCTGCCGCAACCGGATCTTCTTCGGCGTCGGCTCCGGAGGACTGTTCCGGCTGCGCGGCGGCGCCTGGCAGGATCTGGAGCCGCCCGCGCCGGAACCCGGCGCCGTGACGGGGGCACCCGTCGTCGGGTACGGTTCGCCGCCGCCCGGCACCGGCGCGGCCGCCCCGGGGAACGCCGCCGCGGCGGACGCGGCCGCCACCGGGAGCGGCACGGCCCCGCCGCAGGACGTGCCCGTGTCGGAGACCGACGGGCGCACCATGAGGCTCGGTGTCACCCCCCACCCCGGCGCCCCCTACATCGAGGGTCCCCTACCGCCGCCCGCCGTGCCGTTCCGCTTCCGCGCCTCCATCGCGCGGCCGGGCGACGCTCTGCTGCTTGCCAGCACCGGCCTGGCGGAGCCGCTGCGCTGCGAGCCCGCACTCGCGGCGGAGCTGGCCACCCGCTGGGCCCCCACCGGGCCCGGGGAACCGCCCGGTCTGGCCGCGTTCCTCGCCGACACGCAGCTGCGCGTGAAGGGGTACGCCGACGACCGCACGGCAGCGGGCGTCTGGGAGGCGTGACCCCGCGCACGGCGCGCACGGGCCTGCCCGCGGCCCGGCGCACCGCTCGCGACCTGCGGCGACGAAAGGTCCCGCGCCGGTCCGACCGGGTGCCGCGCGGACCCGCGACCGGGGTCCGCCACCTTGACACCCTGCCGTGCCCCACTGCTCCCCTCCGTGCGCCTGCTCGTCGGTGGTTCGCAGGCGTGACCCGGGTGAGGCAAGGGCATGGATCCCGTGAGCCTGTTCGAGGGAAAGGTCCAGTGACGTGGTGGGGGCTATGAGTGGGCGTCAGGCAGAGGCGGTCGGACCCAGGGCGGACGGGCGTGACCGGGGCGTGGACCGGATGACGGGGGCGATGCGCCTCCGCCGGCACGTGCGGGCGGGCGACCTGACGGCCGTCGCCGGGGTGCGGCGCGCGCTGCGGGAATTAGTCCGCCGCCGCATACCGGTCGACACCGCGGACGTGGCGGAGCTGCTCGTCAGCGAGCTGGTGACCAACGCCCTGCTCCACACCGGGCACGGGGCGGTGGTGACGGCGACGCTGGGTCCCCGAGCCCTGCGGGTGGAGGTGCGGGACTTCGTCCCCGAACTGCCCGACCCTTACGTGCCGGTGCCCGATGACGGCACCCACGGCAGGGGGCTGCTGCTGGTGCAGGCACTGGCCGACGCGTGGGGCGTGCACACCCAGGGCGTCGGCAAGGTGGTCTGGTTCGAGCTGTCGGACGTGAAGCCCCCGGCCTGAGGGGACACCGAAGGGCCCGCCCTCCCGGAGGGGGACGGACCCGTCGAGCGGTCGTGCGGCCGAGTTCAGCCGAACTGCTGCTCCAGACTCTTCAGTTTCTCCTCCAGAGAGTCGAGTCGGGGAATGGCCTGGGTGTCGTCCTCCGCGGTGAGGTCGACCGTGCGGGGCTCAGGTCCCTTCACGGCCTGCAGGGAGGGCCGGGAGCGGTGCGGCAGTTGTCCCTGCTCTGGTATGGCGGGCTCCGCGACGGCGGCCGAGGCGGAGCCCGTCGCGGAGTTCAGGTTCTGCACGTCCACCTGCCGGCCGCCCCGCCCGAGGTTCCAGGCGCGGTGCTGGCGGTTGAAGGCCCGGAGCCTGGCCCGGTCCAGCTTCTGCTGCTCGCGCCGTTGCCGCCGCAGCTGCTGCTTCTCCCGCTTGTCCTCGCGGACCTCCTCCACGGCCTCGTCCAGCGTCCGCACGCCCTCCAGGAGCATCAGTGACCAGGCCGCGAAGGTTTCCCGGGGTGCCCGCAGCCACCGCACGATGCGGATCTGCGGCAGCGGCCGCGGTACGAGACCCTGCTCGCGCAGCGCCGCCCGGCGGGTCTGCTTCAGCGCCCTGTCGAACAGCACGGCGGCCGAGAGGGACATGCCGGCGAAGAACTGCGGAGCGCCGTCGTGCCCGATGCCGCGCGGTGCGTGCACCCAGTTGAACCAGGCGGCCGCTCCGGCGAACAGCCACACCAGGAGCCGGGAGCCGAGCGCCGCGTCCCCGTGGCTGGCCTCGCGGACGGCGAGGACGGAGCAGAACATGGCGGCGCCGTCCAGGCCGAAGGGCACCAGGTACTCCCAGCCGCCGGACAGGTTGAGGTTCTGCCGGCCGAAGCCGACCAGGCCGTGGAACGACAGGGCGGCGGCGACGGCCGCGCAGCAGAAGAGGAGCAGGTAGGAGGCGATGCCGTAGACGGCTTCCTTGCGGCGGCGTCGTTCCTCGCTGCGTTCCCAGGAGTCCTCGGCCGCGGCCTTGTCAGCGGCGCGTTTGCCGCGCGCGAGCACCACCACCGCCGCCACGGCCCCCGCGAGCATCACACCGCCGGGGAGCAGCCAGTCCAGCGATATGTCGGTCAGTCTCATGCGGTGTCCCTCGCATCGCAGTGAAGCGTTCGGTGCGCCATCTTGGCCGACTCGCGCAGTGCGTCACGGGGTTTCGAGGTAAGAGAACGCCATTGGGGCGGCAGGGCCTACGAATCGGGGCGATCTGGTCGAACTGACTGTCGTTAGTGCGCAGTTCTGTTCGAGTGAACCCACTCGTGAGGGTGGCGTGGCCGTGGTGCGCAGGCGCCCTGTGTCTGCGGGTGCGGGGTCAGCCGGCGGCGGTGAGTTTGCGTACCCGGTCGGCGTCGCACGTCCTCGGGCAGGTCACACAGGTGTCCTCGGGGCGCAGCGTGTAGAAGAGGCAGCAGCTGGCCCGGTCGCGGGTCGCCAGGGTGCGCCCGTCGGGTGCCGTGAGCTCCCGGAACCCCGCCGTGCCGACGTACGGCTTCGCCGTGCCCGGCAGCAGCAGTTCGAGTTCGGTCATGGCCCGCGGCTCCTCGTCGAGCAGGCCGGCGACGTACCAGAGGCCCTCGACGATCTCGTCCGTCGCCATGCCCCACAGGGCCCTGCTGCCCCGCCGCATCCGGGGCCGGAACCCTTCGATGACCGGCCCGAGGTGTTCGGCCACCGCGGCCCGCACCTCGGCGCGCAGCGACTCCTCGTCCGGCACGACCCGGGCGCCGGGCAGGGCGGCGGCGGGGTCGCCGGGGAGGCACGCGAACTCCCGCACGCGCACGGCCATCCGGCCCAGGGCGCGCTGGAAGGCGACCCCGTCGACGGGAACCCGCGGTACCCGCCGGTGCAGGAACCAGGGCACCGTCACCAGCAGGCAGGCAGGCCAGGCGTACCGGTGCAGGCCGAAGCTGGCGACCACGTCGGGGCGGGCCTGCCGCCCGTAGTCCCGCAGCACCTGCGCGCTGTCCCAGGAGAGGAAGGCGTCCAGTGCGGGACCGCCCGCCGCGAGTTCGTCCGCGCGGACCCAACCGCTGCCGCCCGGGATCTCCTCGTCCCGCGAGAGTTCCTGTACGCGCAGCCCGGGGAAGGCCGCCGAGAGCCGGGCGTACGAGGCGGCGACGGGCGACGTGAAGGGGGCGGGCAGCAGTGCGGTGACGGACATGCAGGGACCACCGATTCACGATCGTTTTCAGGTAAGCCTTACCTTACCCGATCTGATCGATGTGTGGGCGGCGCCCCTCTGCGCCTATCGTGCACACGGGCCCCCTCCACCGCGAGCCGGGCCGGTACGCCAGCAGCAGGAGGACCCGAGTGGAGCAGGGCAGCGGACGCGAGGCCGCGGTGCGGGAGACCGCCCCGGTCCGCATCCCCGGCGACGCGGCGCCCAGGCCCGGGGGCGCGTCCTCCCGGGCCGACGGCACCGCTCCCGAGCCCGGGCGCCCGGGCTCAGGCCCTCGCGCCGCCACGTGGAGGCGCGAGGCCCGGGGCGCAGGAGCGCGGGCCGCGTCCACGACGGCCGTCAGCGCCGTCTCCGGTACCGACGACGAGGCGTCCACGCCGGCCGGGAGCGCTGCCTCCGGCACCGGCAACGGTCCGGCGGCGCCGACGGCTGGGGGCCTTGGCTTCGCTGCGGAAGGAGTGGCTCGGCCGGCTGGGGACGGCTTCGCGCAGGGTGTGGCTCCGCTGCCCGGAGGCCCGGGCTTCGCCGCGAGCGCCTCCACCGCGACGGCTGGGCGCGCAACCTCCGGCACCGGCGCGGTGCCCGCGACGGTCGGTCCGGGGTCCGGCGCGGGCGCGGCACCCGCCCTGTCCGCACGCCCCTACCCGGGGGCGGTCCGCACGGCCGAGGGCGCGGCGTCCGGCAGGGCGCCGGGCGGCGTCCCGGTGCCGGGGGACGCGGCACCGGCGGGTGCCGGGCTCGAAGGCCGGGCCCCCGGCCCCGGGGGTGCGGCCTCAACGCCCGGCATCCCGGGCCCCCGCCCGTCCCGGGCCCCGGTGCAGCGGCACTCCGTGCGCGGCCAGGTGCTGCGGGCCCTGCGCGACGCCCTCGTCGGCGGCGACCTCGTGCCGGGCGAGGTGTACTCCGCGCCCGCCCTCGGCACCCGGCTCGGCGTGTCCGCCACCCCCGTGCGGGAGGCCATGATGCAGCTGGCCCTGGAAGGCGCCGTCGAGGTCGTACCGAACCGCGGGTTCCGCGTCGTCGAGCGCACCCGGCGGGAGCTCGCCGAGCTGGCCGAGGTGCGCGCCCTGCTGGAGGTCCCCGTCATGCTGCGGCTCGCCCGCACCGTGCCGGCCGCCCGCTGGGCCGAGCTGCGCCCGCTCGCCGAGGCCGCCGCGGCCGCCGCGGCCCGTGGCGGCCTCGCCGAGTACGGGGAGGCGGACCGCGCCTTCCACCGCGCCCTGCTGGGCCTCGCGGGCAACGCACAGCTGGTCGCCGTCGCCGACGACCTGCACCGCCGCTCCCAGTGGCCCCTGGTCAGCCCACCCGTCACCCGGCCCGCCGACCTCCTCGCCGACGCCGCCGAACACGGAGCGCTGCTCGACGCCCTGGAAGCCGGTGACCTCGATGTCGTCGAGTCGCTGGTCAGGGAGCACTTCACGGGCGCCTCGGACTGAGCCGGAGGAGGACACGTGCGTGCCACGGTGTGGACGGCCGCCAACCAGCTCGGTGTGGCCGCCGGCACCCCCGCCGAGCTGCTGACGGCCGTGCTGTCCTCGCCCCGCCGCGCCGCCCGCGTCGTCCTGCCGGGTGACGATCCCGCCACCGCCGCGCTCGCCCGTGACCTGCGGGCGCTCGGCCGCCTCGACGTCACCCTCCACCCCGCGGCGCCACCCGGCACCACGCCGGACCCCGACCTGTCCGATCCGGAGGCGGTCTGCGCGGCCGATCCGCTGGGGGTCACCCGGGCCTACGAGGCGTCGCCCGGCCACCACGGCGGCCTGCGCACCGCGTGGCTGCGCTCCGGGCAGGCCCTCGTACGGCCGGGCCAGACCGCTGGGGGGCGCGCACTCGTCCTGCTGGCCGCCCTGCCCGAGGACGCCGACCCTCGGCTGGAACCGGTCCTCGGCGGGCTGTCCGCCGGCACGCCGTGGGAGGTGGTGCGGACGCGGCGGGCCCGGGTCGGCGCGCTGGCGACCCGGGACGGTCGGCCGGCCGTGTCGGAGGACCCGCGGACCAAGGCCCTCGCCTACCTGCCCGACGGCACCGAACTGCGCCTCGACGAGCGCGGCCGACTCCTCCACACCGCGTACGGCCCCGTCTCCCGGCTGGTTCCGGCCGTGACGGCCACCCTGGCCACGCACCCGGCCTCTGCCCTGGCCGCCACGGCCGACGACACCTCGGGTCCGACGATCGTCACCGGTGACCGCATGGGCTCCGTGCACGCCTTCAGCCTCGGCGGCGTGCACCAGAGCGCGCCGCACTCCGGCCGCGTGACGGCCCTGGCCGCGTGCGGCTCCCGCGTCTACAGCGGCGGGGTCGACGGCACCGTGCGACTGCGGGGCGCGTCGGCGCCGGTGGCGCGGCGCCCGCACCCGGTCGTCGCGCTGCACGCCGCTCCGGGAGGGTTCGCCGTCGCCTGGACGGACGGGCTCGTGGAGCTGCACGGCGCCGACGGCGGGATCCGCCCGTTCCGCCCCGGCCCGCCGGTCCGCGCGGTGGCCGTGCACGGGAGGCGCGGGCCCCGGGGAAGCGGGGGAGGGAGCGAGCGCGCGCGGGGCGCGCACGGGGACGCCGTCCTCACCGTCGCCACCCCGGACACTCTGGTCACCCTGCGCACCCGGTGAGCGCGACGTGCCCGGCGGCGCGGCAGCCCGCTCGGGTACCCGCCCGGGACCTCAGGACCGGCATGGGCGGGGGCAGCCGCCCGCGTGGCGCGCGCGGCACCGGAGAACCGGCCGTGGCGGGGGCAGCCGACGCCGTGGTGCGCGCCCCCACGGGGCCGCAGAGCACGAGAAGCCGCACCCGCAGGCCGTGAAGACGGGGGCGCGGTCGCGGCGCGCGGTGTCCGTGCTCCGCGAACCGACGGAGCGCAGCCCCCTACCGTCGGCGGATCGGTGACCGGCCGGGCGCCGGCCCTTCGCGCAGGCCACCGGCAGCCGCGCCAACGGGCGGGAACGTGGGCCCCTGCGGCCGAGCCGAAGGCTACTTCTCCCGGGCCGCCCGCGTCCGGGACCGGTTCTCCTTGCGGAGCGCCTCCGCCAGCTCGGCCTTCGACATCTGGGAGCGCCCATCGATCCCCAGGCGCCTGGCCACGGCGTAGAGGTGCTCCTTCGTGGCGTTCTCGTCGACCCCTTCGCCGCTGCGGGCCGGCTCGCCGCGCGGCGTCGCGGCCCGCGGGTCGGACGGCCCCTTCCTGCTCTTCTCCTTGGCCTGCCAGCGGTCGCCGACCTTCTCGTACGAGTGCTTCAGCGCGCTGTACGCCACCCGGTGCGCCCGCTCGCCCTCGCCGTACTGCTCGACGGCGGAGTCATGCGCCTTGATCCAGGTGCGCTGGGCCTTCTTCGAGGACCGTTCCAGCGTCGACGGCAGTTCCTCACGACCGGGCACGGGTCTCACCTCCGGCATCGTGGACGCCCTGGACGGGACGCCGGACGTGTGCCCCGCCCCTGCCGACCGAAACGGGCGGTCTACGCCGAGCTCAGCCCTTCCAGCAGGTACGCCACCTCCAGGCCCGTCTCCAGGTATCCCACGAACCGGTCGTTGTGCAGCGCCCACGGCGAGCGGCGGCGCCGCACCAGCTCGACGGCCCGCGGCGCGCTCACGCCGGTGAGCTCGCACACGGCGCGTGCGGTGACCAGGCCGGAGCGGTTGTACCCGGCGAAGCAGCGCACGAGGGTGCGCCGGCCGGCCCGCACGGCCGCGGCGGTCAGCGCGGCGGCGTCGTGCACCGCGTCGATCTCGGCGGGGGACAGCGGGCCGTCCGGGATCTCCCGCACCTCGTGTCGCACGTCCGGAGGCGGCCCGTGTCCCGGCTGTGTGTGAAGGCTGACGACGAGGCCGAACTCCCGGTCCACGACCGCCGGCCGCAGATGGCCGAAACCGTCCGCCCAGACATGGCCGCCCATCCACAGCCCCGGCAGCACCTCGTCCCACGCGCTCTGCGGAGCGGGGACCTCGCGGTCCGGTCTGCCGGCTGTGCGCATGCTCGTCCTCCCCGCTCATCGTCGCTCCACCGGGGCCGCCACGCCACTGCCGCCCGGTGGTGTCCTCAGGCCGCCGGCCGTGGGCTGAGCTGGGTGGCGAGCCACGTCGGGACGCCGCCGAGGAGGCGGAAGAGGCGGCGGGCCTCCGTCCTCAGCCGGGTCGCCTCCGGCTCCGGCTCGGTGTCGGCCAGCGCGGCGAGCGCAGGCGCGGTGCCCACCAGGTAGCCGAGCTCCTCGCGGATCCGCAGGGACTCGGCGAAGCCGTGCCGGGCCTCCGCCATCTCGCCGTCCCCCAGCGCCAGCGCGGCCAGGTGCCGCCAGGTGAACGACAGCAGCAGCGCGTCGTCCTGGGCCGTGGCCCCCGCGTGGGCCCTGCGGTACGCGGCCCGGGCCGCCTGCGGGGCGTCCGCCAGGTACTGCGCGAGCAGTCCGCGCCGGAAGTCCAGCAGCGGCCGCCCCGGCGACGAGGGACCCAGCAGGGCCGCGGCCCGGCCCAGCGCCGCTCGCGCCTCGTCCGCCCGGTCCCGCACCCCGTGGAGCGTGGCCGCGTACGCCAGGTAGCCGCGCTCGCAGGCCGCTGCGCCCCGCTCCTCGTCGCCCTGCGCGACCGCCTCGGCAGCGCGCAGCGCGTCTTCGGCCTCGGCCCAGCCGCCCTCGGCGTAGAGGCACCGCTCGATCAGCAGGGCGGCCCGCTCGACGGCGACGGGCGGCCGGTCCGCGGTGGGGGCGAGGAGCGCGGCCGCGTCGGTCCAACAACCGCGCGAACGCAGCCGCCATACCGCGGTCCGGAGCGGATCGTCACCTCGGGTCGTTCCGGATCCAGACATGGCGGGATGCGCCACGTTGCCCTCCCCTAGCGCGCCATCGAGCTGTGTGAGTCCGGACGCATCTCAGCACGAAACGGTTCAAGGAACCAGAGGGCCGCGTGAATTGATTCACAATCAGCCGTCCGAGTGGCGGCGGGGGAGGGCGGGGCCGGACGGGCGCTACTCGGTCGCGTGCGCCCGGACGCCCAGGCCGCCGATGCGGACCGCGCCCGCCCCGGCGTCGTTGTGCTGGGCCGCCCAGCTCTCCAGTGCGTGGCGGCAGGCATGGTCGAGGTGGCGCAGGCCCGACAGGTCCAGCTCGATCAGCCGGTCCTGCGGCAGCGCCTCCAGCGCCTCCATGAGGCGGGGCAGGCGCAGGAACGTGGCGTTGCCGACCACGGTGACGACCAGCGGCCCGCCGACGCTCGCCGCGCCCCCGGGCTCCTCGGCGTCCTCGTGCGGACCCGACTGCCGCGGCACGACCGTGGCCCGCCGCGCGACGGGGTCCCGCCCGTCAGGGCGCGTCCGCGGTCCGGTGTCCGCCCGTGCACCGGTGCCCCGGCCCGCGCCGGCGTGCCCACGCCGGCCTGACAGCCGCAGTGCGTCGGCGTCCGGGCGCACGCCGTCCTCCTCGCGGCCGTCGGCGTCCGGGCGCGCGCCGCCGCCCGCGGGGCCGTCGGTGCCCCGTCGTGCGCCGTCCTCCGCGCGTACGCCGGTGGCCAGGGGCGCGCCCGTGCCCTCACGCACGTCGATGTGGACGTGCGAGGTGTCCCACGCCGTCTTCACCACGGCCACCAGCAGTCCCAGCAGGACGCCCTCGAACAGGTTCGTGGACACCACGGCCACCGCCGTCACGGCGAGGACGACCGCCTCGCCCCGGTGGTCCCGCCACAGCGGCCCCCACTCGCGTACGGGCACCAGCTTGCACCCGGCGTGCACCAGCACACCCGCCAGCGCGGCCAGTGGTACCGCGCCGATCACGGCGGGGAGCAGCGCCGCGAACAGCAGCAGCCACAACCCGTGCAGCACCCGGGACAGGGCGGTGCGGGCGCCGGCCTGCACGTTGGCGGCGCTGCGGACGATGACCGCCGTCATGGGCAGCGCGCCGAGCGCGCCGCACACCGTGTTGCCGACGCCCTGGGCGACCAGCTCCTTGTCGTAGTGCGTGCGCGGGCCGCTGTGCATCCGGTCCACCGCGGCCGCGCTGAACAGGCTCTCGGCGGACGCGATCAGCGCGAACGCCAGGACGGTGCCGAGCACGGCCGGGGCCAGCAGCCCGGCGAACTCCTCGGTGCCCGGCGGGCGCACCGCGCCGAGCAGGCCCTGCACCTCCACCTTGGCCACCGGCAGCCCGGCGCACCACGTCACGGCGGTGGCGAGGCCGACCGCGGCGAGCGCGCCCGGCACGGCCCGGGGCACGCGTCCCGGGAGGCGCGGCCACAGCACGAGGACGGCGACGGTGCCGGCGCCCACGGCGAAGGCGGGGGGGAGACGGCGGCGGTGACCACGTCCCCGGTGAGCCCGGGGAGGCCGGCTATCTTCTGCACGCCGCCGGACGGGGCGGTGGCGTCGGCCAGCGCGTAGAGCTGGCCGAGGACGATGACCAGGCCGATGCCGGCGAGCATGCCCTGCACGACGGCCACCGAGATGGCCCGGAACCAGCGGCCGAGCTGCAGGGCGCCCATGACGACCTGCAGGAGCCCGGCCGCGAGGACGATCGCACCGAGCATGGCGGTGCCGAAGGCGGTGACGGCGTCGTACACCAGCACGGTCAGGCCGGCCGCGGGGCCGCTGACCTGGAGCCGGCTGCCCGGCAGGGCGCCGACGAGCAGGCCGCCGACGATGCCGGTGACCAGGCCCAGTTCGGCGGGCACCCCGGAGGCCACCGCCACGCCGATGCACAGCGGGACGGCGACGAGGAAGACGACGAGGGAAGCGAGGAGATCCTGCCGCAGCACGGCAGGATCCTTGAGAGCACGGAGCACGGTGGGTTCCTCGGAGCACGGGACCGGTGGGGGGGAAGAGCCGGGCGGCGGGGCGCCCGGCGGGGGCGCGGGGGCGGGCTTCAGGAGCGCGCCGCGCGGGCGCGCGGTCTTCTTCGGCCGGTCCGGGCCGTCATGCCGAGGTGGAGGGGGAAGGGCCGCGAAGCGGTGGCGCGGCGGGGGGCGCAGGGGCACTGCGCGGGCACCGGTGGTCCGGTGGGAGCGGTCCGCGCGAGCCGCGCGGGCGCCGGGGG
>NZ_MKXB01000041.1:13673-29792 GCF_001865245.1 Streptomyces sp. CC53
AACGCATGCGGCGCGGTGTGGTCGGGTCAGTCTGCAGAGCGCGCGCCGCGGGGCGGCGGCACGGGCGGCGACGCCACCCGCAACCACGCTCACTTCCGCACTTTACCGTCCCATTACCTTCCCCGGCAGAGCGTGATCGCGCCAAGCCCGGTACGGGGGAGCGGCTGGTTCGCGCCCCTGTCGGGGGTTGCCGCCCCGAATCGCCGTGCTGCGGCCACCCGTTTCCCGCCGCGGTCCGCGGGCGGCGCCCCCGCACCGACCCGTGCGGGAGCGGCCCGTTCCGGCGATGGTGTGCCCGCACGCTCGGGGCGCTGACCGGGCCGTGGGTACGTCAAGTCCGTCTTGACATGCTGAACAAGCCAGGATTGCATGGTGGTTGAGGAGGGCAGATGGTCCATGAGTTGACCCGCGCGCAGGCGACGTGGCGCGGTCAGGGATGGCAAGTCGAAGTAGCCGGAGTAGATACCTTCTGGGTCAGGCGTCTGAGCGAAGTGCCGGACGCGACCAGGGATCTTCTCGCCGTGCCCGACCGTGGCGAAGCGCCTTGGGAAGCCGTGAGCCTTCAGGTGTCGACACGCCTCGAAGGTGCCCTGGGAGAGAAGACGAGGAGCGCCATCGAAGCCGTGCTGGAAGCGCGTCGCGCCCAGGAGCGTGCCGCTGTCCTCTACCGGAGAACGGCCCTGAGCCTCCAGGAGTCGGGGATGTCGGGCGCGGACATCGCCCAAGTCCTGGGCGTCTCACGGCAACGGGTGTCGCAACTTCTGAAGGAGGCGCGCCAGAGCACTTCCTAGGAACCGCGGAACACCGCCCGGCCGACGGAAGGTTCGCGAACAGGGGACCCGCGGTCGCGGACGCGTCGGGCCGAGACCCCTCAGTTGGCTTCGCAGCCGATACCGTCGCCGTCCCGGTCCAGGCGGTGCGGGTCGTCCTCGCCGACCCAGACGGGGCCGGGCAGGTCAGCGCAGTCCACATCCGGGGCGCCAGCAGGTGGCCCGTCCGGAAGGTCCGGGCGGGAGGGCGCGCGCGGGGCCGGAGGGTCCGGCGGGTCGGAGGGCGCGGTGGTGGCCTCCGGCTGCTCGGCGCAGGCGGTCCACAGGCCGGCTCCGGTGCGTTGGGCGGCCTCTTCAGCGGCAGAGATCTTCGACCAGTACCTGTCGTTGGGTGGGTAGAGGACCGCCTCGGCGTGGCCCCCGCGAACGAGCGACTCGTTGACGAACGTGCCCCGCTCGTTCCACACATACAGAAGGTGCCGGTGATGGCGATCGGTGAGTTCGACGTCACGTTCGGCGCGGAAACGGCTGCCGGGCGGCAGGAGCGCGGTCGTGCGGGCGGTGGCCTCGTCGGCGAAACACGCACCGCGTTCAGGGGTGTCGATCTGCAGGAGCCGTACGCGGGAGACCGTGTCCTTCGGCAGGATGCGGCCGTCGCCGCGCACCTCAAGAGTGTCGCCGTCGATGATGCGGAGCACCACCCCGCCCGCCGGTGCCGTCGTCCGTGGGGGCGGCTTCGTGGTCGGCGCGACTGCGGGGCCCTCGGAGCGCCCGGCGGGCGGGGTCGTCCTGCCTGCCGGCTCGTCCGGTCCTGGTTGGTCTGACGGCTGAGTCGTGGAAGCCAGTGGCGTCGGCGCAGCCGTCCCGCGTGTGGGCTCCGGGTTCTCACCGATCAGTGCCCCGAGGCCGCCGAGGCCCAGGACCAGGACGAGGACCACCAGGAGGGCCGTCACCCAGGGGTGCCTCGGACGCCTCGGTCCACCGGGGTCACGCCCTCCTTCCGACGGTGCTCTCCAGGACTGCTTGCGCCAGGCGTTCTCGTCGGGAGGCGGAGAAGGACCCATGGCGTCCTCCTGGGTGAGAAGTGCTGCACCACCAGTAGAGCACCGGCACGGCCCGTCCGCCCCCCGCGGTTGCGGCGCACCTGCCCGACGAACGCCGCGACCACCGGACGGCAGGCCCCGCCTCTCCTCCTCCGACGCACGCGTCGATCTGCACGGGTCTTCAGGGGAGTCGTGCCGGAGATGAAACCTCCCGGCGCCCAGGGCCCTGGCCGCGCACCACCCGGCCGGCCCGGGTGGTGCGCGCATCGACCAAGGATTCGAGCACCGCATTCCGCCCGGTGGGACGTCCGGCCGCATGCGGTAGGCCACGCCGCGCGCCGGCTGCCGATCCGGCGCGTCCGGGTCGCCGGCACGCACGCGGAGCTCTCCCCGACCGTCCGCTCCACCCCGCCGCCCCCGGGCAGGGCACCCGGCCCGGCCGTCGCGCGGGGGTGGGCGTCAGCCGCCCCGTCCTCACCGGGGGCGTCACGACATGCGCAGGGCCAGGAAGAAGTCCAGCTTGTCCTCCAGCCGGGACAGGTCGCGGCCCGTCAGCTGCTCGATGCGGCCGACCCGGTACCGCAGCGTGTTCACGTGCAGGTGCAGCCGCGAGGCGCAGCGGGTCCAGGAGCCGTCGCAGTCCAGGAACGCCTCCAGGGTCGGGATCAGCTCCGCCCGGTGCCGCCGGTCGTAGTCGCGCAGAGGGTCCAGGAGGCGGGCCGTGAAAGCCCGGCGCACGTCGTCCGGCACGAACGGGAGCAGCAGCACGTGCGACGCCAGCTCGTGGTGTCCGGCCGCGCACACCCGGCCGGGACGGGCGGCCGCCACCCGGCGGGCGTGCCGGGCCTCCTCCAGGGCACCGCGCAGGCCCTCCGCCGAGTGCACCGCCGCGCTGACCCCCAGGGTGAGCCGCCCGTCCTCGCCGAGGCCCGCGGACAGCGGTCCCCGCACAGCCGCCAGCAGCCGGTCCGCGTGCAGCCCGGGGCCGCCGTCCACCGCCGGATCCGCGGCGGGTCCGGTGCCGTCCGCGGAGGGTTCGGGCGCTGCCGGCAGGGCCGGCAGCGGTACGAGCGCGATCGCCTCGTCGCCGGTGTGCGCGACCGCGATCCGGTCCGCCGACTCCGGCCCCGTCGTGGCCGGGTCGACGAGCACCTCCTCCAGCAGGGCCTGCGCCACGGGGCCGGGCTCCACCGCCGCGCCGTCCTCGCCCCACTCGACCCGCGCCACGATGACCTGCCAGTGCGGCGCCGCGCCCAGACCCGGCAGCAGTACCGGAGCCGCCACCCGCAGCCGCGCGGCGATCTCCGCGGGGGCCGCGCCCGTCTGCACCAGCTCCAGGACCTCCTGGGCCAGCCGGCGCCGCACCGCGCGGGCCGCGTCACGCCGGTCCCGTTCCACGGCGATGAGCTGGGTGACGCCCTGCAGCAGGTCCAGCCGGGCCGCCGGCCAGTCGCCCGCGTCCGCCTCCACGGCGAGCAGCCAGTCCGACAGCACGGTCTCCCGCACGTCCCTGACCGCCGGGGCGGCGCCGCGCCCGGTGTTGCGGATCGGGAAGAGCGAGTACGTGGCGCCGCCCACCGCGGCCCGGTGCGGCCCGCGCCGCCCGGTGCGGGTCGCGGCCAGGTGCTCGCCGGCGAGCAGCGCCCCGACCTGCGCCGGCAGGTCCGTGCCCGCGCCCGCGATCTGCCGGCCCGTCGGCGACAGGACCCAGGCCCGCAGGTCGAGGTCGGAGCCGAGCAGGTCGAGGACGACCTCGGGGCCGCCGCCCGCCGGGCCGGACGTCATCAGCCTCCTGTGGCGATCGACGACCGCCGCCAGGTCCCCGGCGCGCTCGCCGGACACCTGCCGCACGACGTGCTCCGTGATGGTTGCGAAAGCAACGGACTCGTGCACGGCGAACAGCGGCAGGCGGTGGCGCAAACACGCCTCGACCAGGTCCGCGGGGACCGGCCCCAGCTCTGCCTCGCCCGCCGCGAGCCCCGCCACTCCGGCCGCCGCGAGGATCCGCACGAAGGGCTCCGCGTCCGCGGGGCCGCGCCGCCACGCCAGGCCGGTGAGCACCAGCTCGCCGCCGGACAGGTAGCGGCTGGGGTCCCGCAGGTCGGTCGTCATGACGCCGCGCACGGTGCGGTCCAGCTCGTCCTCGCCGCCGAGGAGCCGCAGGCCCAGCGCGTCGGTCTCCAGCAGTGCGCGCAGCCGCATGTCGTCGCCGCCGATCCTTCTCGTGGGTGTTCGTGGGTGGGGGTGTGCTCCGAGGGGCCACGGGGCCCCGTGGGCACCCGGGGGTGTCCGGTTGTCGCCGGTGCCCGGTGGCTCGTTGTTTCCGGGGGGAAACGGAGAGGTTGCCGATCCTCGCCTTTCGTTCGAATCTACAAGATGGCCCGCCCTGCCAGCCAACTCCTTCATGGTTTCGGTGACTGCACCGGGTGGAGCACCGCTGGGTGTACTGAGGCCACAACGCGTGAACACCAGATGAACACCCCGTCCAGGGCCGGCCGTCCCCGACCCCCGGCGAGAAGCCCCGATCGCCCCGATCACACCGCCCCGATCCCACCGCCCCCGGGCGCCCCGTACGTCCCGCCCCGGACGCACCGGCCGCCGGAGGGGCGGGGGAGCCCCGGCGCGGCGGGATCACGTCATCAGAATGAAGAGAGCCACTCATGGACTTCCTTCGCCCCGCAAGCTGGGAGGAGGCGCTGGCCGCCAAGGCCGAGCACCCCACGGCTGTGCCCATCGCGGGTGGCACCGATGTCATGGTCGAGATCAACTTCGACCACCGGCGGCCCGAGTACCTCCTGGATCTGAACCGCATCGAGCTGCTCCGTGACTGGGAGGTCGGCGAGGAGAACGTCCGGCTGGGCGCCTCCGTCCCGTACACCTCGATCATGGAGCACCTGCGCGCCGAACTGCCCGGCCTCGCGCTCGCCTCCCACACCGTGGCCTCGCCGCAGATCCGCAACCGCGGCGGCGTCGGCGGCAACCTCGGCACCGCGTCCCCCGCCGGCGACGCCCACCCGGCGCTGCTCGCCGCGGGCGCCGAGGTGGAGGTCGAGTCGGTCCGCGGCAGCCGCTTCATCCCCGTCGACGCGTTCTACACCGGCGTCAAGCGCAACGAGCTGGAGCCCGACGAGCTGATCAAGACCGTCCACATCAAGAAGGCCGACGGCCCGCAGCAGTACTCCAAGGTGGGTACCCGCAACGCCATGGTCATCGCCGTCTGCGCCTTCGGCATCGCCCTCCACCCGGAGACCCGCACCGTGCGCACCGGCATCGGCTCCGCCGCGCCCACCCCCGTCCGGGCGAAGGAGGCCGAGGAGTTCCTGAACGCCGCGCTGGAGGAGGGCGGCTTCTGGGACAACGGCAAGATCATCACCCCGTCGATCGCCAAGCAGTTCGCGGACCTCGCCTCCGCCGCCTGCAACCCCATCGACGACGTGCGCGGCACCGCCCGGTACCGCCGCCACGCCGTCGGCATCATGGCCCGGCGCACCCTCGGTTGGACCTGGGAGCAGTACCGCGGCAATGCCCGCACGCTTGAAGGAGCTGCATGACCATGCGCGTCAACTTCACGGTCAACGGACGCCCCCAGCAGGCCGACGACGTCTGGGAGGGCGAGTCCCTCCTCTACGTCCTGCGCGAGCGGCTGGGCCTGCCCGGCTCCAAGAACGCCTGCGAGCAGGGCGAGTGCGGCTCCTGCACGGTCCGCCTCGACGGCGTGCCGGTCTGCTCCTGCCTGGTCGCCGCCGGCCAGGCCGAGGGCCGCGACGTCGTCACCGTCGAGGGCCTCGCCGACTACGCCAGGCAGCGCGCCGAGGGCGGCTGCGCCTCCGGCGCCTGCGGCTCGTCCGGCACGTCCCTCGACGCGGCGAAGGGCTGGTCCGCCAAGGGCACCGACTCGCAGACCGGCGAGGGCACCGAGCTGTCGCCGATCCAGCAGGCCTTCATCGACGCGGGCGCCGTCCAGTGCGGCTTCTGCACCCCCGGCCTGCTCGTCGCCGCCGACGAGATGCTGGAGCGCAACCCGTCCCCGACCGACGAGGACATCCGCGAAGCGCTCTCCGGCAACCTCTGCCGCTGCACCGGTTACGAGAAGATCCTGGACGCCGTCCGCCTCGCGGCCGCCCGCCAGGAACGCCAGGGGCTCCAGGAAGGGACGGTCTGACCATGAGCAGCACGAGCAGCCCCCGGGCCGCCGCGGCACCCGCCGGCACGCCCACGAAGGTCACCCAGGGCGCCCAGGGCACCAAGGGCGGCATCGGCGAGTCCACGCTCCGCCCTGACGGCACCCTCAAGGTCACCGGCGAGTTCGCGTACTCCTCGGACATGTGGCACGAGGACATGCTGTGGGGCCAGATCCTCCGCTCGCCCGTGGCCCACGCGGAGATCGTCTCCATCGACGTCTCGGAGGCCCTCGCCCAGGCCGGCGTGTACGCGGTCCTCACCTACGACGACCTGCCGACCGACGTGAAGAACTACGGCCTGGAGATCCAGGACACCCCGGTCCTCGCCCACGGCCGCGTACGCCACCACGGCGAGCCGGTCGCCCTGGTCGCCGCCGACCACCCGGAGACCGCCCGCCGCGCGGCCGCCAAGATCAAGGTCGACTACCGCGAACTGCCCGTCGTCACCGACGAGGCGTCCGCCCTCGCCGAGGACGCCCCGCTCCTCCACCCGGGCCGCGACGACCACCACGCCGGGCACGTCCCGCACCCGAACGTCGTGCACCGCCAGCCCATCGTCCGCGGCGACGTCGAGGCGGCCCGCAGCCGGGCCGACGTGATCGTCGAGGGCGAGTACACCTTCGGCATGCAGGACCAGGCGTTCCTCGGCCCCGAGTCCGGCCTCGCCGTGCCGTGCGAGGACGGCGGCGTCGACCTGTACGTCGCCACCCAGTGGCTCCACTCGGACCTCCGCCAGATCGCCCCCGTCCTCGGACTGCCCGAGGAGAAGGTCCGCATGACGCTCTCCGGCGTCGGCGGCGCCTTCGGCGGCCGCGAGGACCTGTCCATGCAGATTCACGCCTGCCTGCTCGCCCTGCGCACCGGCAAGCCCGTGAAGATGGTCTACAACCGCTTCGAGTCCTTCTTCGGGCACGTCCACCGCCACCCGGCGAAGCTGTACTACGAGCACGGCGCCACCCGGGACGGCAAGCTCACCCACATGAAGTGCCGGATCGTGCTGGACGGCGGCGCCTACGCCTCCGCCTCCCCGGCCGTCGTCGGCAACGCCTCCTCCCTGTCCGTCGGCCCGTACGTCGTCGACGACGTCGACATCGAGGCGATCGCCCTCTACACCAACAACCCGCCCTGTGGCGCCATGCGCGGCTTCGGCGCGGTCCAGGCGTGCTTCGCCTACGAGGCGCAGATGGACAAGCTCGCTGCGAAGCTCGGGATGGACCCCGTCGAGTTCCGGCAGCTCAACGCGATGGAGCAGGGCACGATCATGCCGACGGGGCAGCCGGTCGACTCCCCGGCCCCGGTGGCCGAGCTGCTGCGCCGCATCAAGGCCCGCCCGCTGCCGCCCGAACGCCAGTGGGAGACCACGGAGGGCGCCGACGTGCGGGCCCTGCCCGGCGGCCTGTCCAACACCACCCACGGCGAGGGCGTCGTCCGCGGCGTCGGCTACGCGGTCGGCATCAAGAACGTCGGCTTCTCCGAGGGCTTCGACGACTACTCCACCGCCAAGGTGCGCATGGAGGTCATCAACGGCGAGGCCGTCGCCACCGTCCACACCGCGATGGCCGAGGTCGGCCAGGGCGGCGTCACCGTGCACGCCCAGATCGCCCGCACGGAGCTCGGCGTCACCCAGGTCACCATCCACCCGGCCGACACCCAGGTCGGCTCCGCCGGCTCCACCTCCGCCTCACGGCAGACATACGTCACCGGCGGCGCCGTCAAGAACTCCTGCGAGCTCGTCCGCGAGAAGGTCCTGGAGATGGGCCGCCGCAGGTTCGGCACCTACCACCCGGCCTGGGCCACCGCCGAACTCCTCCTGGAGGGCGGCAAGGTCGTCACCGACGGCGGGGAGGTCCTCGCCGGCCTCGTCGACGTCCTCGGTGACGAGGCCGTGGAGATCGAGGCCGAGTGGCGCCACCGCCCCACCGAGGCGTTCGACCTGCGCACCGGCCAGGGCAACGGCCACGTCCAGTACTCCTTCGCCGCACACCGCGCCGTCGTGGAGGTGGACACCGAGCTCGGCCTGGTCAAGGTGATCGAGCTGGCCTGCGCCCAGGACGTCGGCAAGGCCCTCAACCCGCTGTCCGTCGTCGGCCAGATCCAGGGCGGCACCACCCAGGGCCTGGGTGTGGCGGTCATGGAGGAGATCGTCGTCGACCCGAAGACCGCGAAGGTGAAGAACCCCTCCTTCACGGACTACCTCATCCCCACCATCCTCGACACGCCGACCATCCCGGTCGACGTGCTGGAACTCGCCGACGACCACGCCCCCTACGGGCTGCGCGGCATCGGCGAGGCCCCCACCCTGTCGTCCACCCCGGCCGTCCTCGCGGCTATCCGCAACGCGACCGGGCTGGCACTCGACCGCACACCGGTGCGCCCGGAGCACCTCACCGGTACGGCGTGACGACGCGCCGGGGGGACCCGTCCCCCCGGCCCCACGAACCCTCCGGGCGGAGCGTGCCTCACAGGAACGTCACAGGTCCGACGCCCGCCCCGCCCGGAGCCACCCCCCGCAACCCCCACCGTTCGTCTCGGGCCGTCCCCCGGGTCGTGCAGCCAAGCAGCATCCCAAATCCCGCACACAGACCCCGGACAGGCGTCCCCGCGGGTGCCCCTTTGAACCTTGGGAGTCAGGCACCATGACCCAGTCGTCAGTGGAGCCCAGAACCGTCTCGGACGACGCGGGCGAAGGCCCGCGCATCCCCGCCGGACGGTCCTGGCTCGACCGGTACTTTCACATCAGTCACAGAGGATCCACGGTCGCGCGCGAGGTGCGCGGCGGCGTCACGACCTTCATGGCCATGGCGTACATCCTCCTGCTCAACCCGCTGCTCCTCGGCGGCGAGGACGTGCTCGGGAACAAGCTGAGCCAGCCCGCCCTGATCACCGCCACCGCCCTGGCAGCCGCGGTCACCACCCTGGCGATGGGTCTCATCGGCAAGGTCCCGCTGGCCCTGGCGGCGGGCCTCAGCGTCGCGGGCGTCGTCTCCACGCAGGTCGCGCCCAGCATGACCTGGCCGCAGGCCATGGGCATGTGCGTCGTCTACGGCGCGGTGATCTGCCTGCTGGTGGTCACCGGCGTCCGCGAGTTCATCATGAACGCGATACCCCTGGCGATGAAGCACGGCATCACCATCGGCATCGGCCTGTTCATCGCCATGATCGGTTTCGTCAACGCCGGCTTCGTCGGCAAGGGCGAGGGCGGCGGCCCCGTCACCCTCGGCGTGAACGGCTCGCTCACCGGCTGGCCGGTCGTCCTCTTCGTCGTCACCCTGCTGCTGATCTTCATGCTCCAGGCCCGGAAGGTGCCCGGAGCCATCCTCCTCGGCATCGTCGTCGGCACGGTCATCTCCGTCACCGCCACCGCCGCCGGCTGGATCTCCGAGGACGAGTGGGGCGGCAGCGCGCCGGTCCTGCACGGCAGCGTCGTCTCCATGCCGGACTTCTCGCTCTTCGGCCAGGTCGAGTTCGGCGGCTGGGAGCAGCTCGGCTACGCCGCCGTCGCCATGGTGGTCTTCACCCTGGTGCTGGCCGGCTTCTTCGACGCGATGGCCACCATCATCGCCGTCGGCCAGGAAGCCAGGCTCGCCGACCACACCGGCAAGATGCCGGGCCTCAACAAGGCCCTGTTCATCGACGGCGCGGGCGGCGCGATCGGCGGCGTCACGAGCGCCTCCGGCCAGACCGTCTTCATCGAGTCCGCCACGGGCGTCGGCGAAGGCGCCCGCACGGGACTCTCCGCCTCGGTCACCGGCCTGTTCTTCGCCGCGTGCCTGTTCTTCACCCCGCTCACCCAGCTCGTCCCCGGCCAGGTCGCCTCCGCAGCCCTCGTCGTCATCGGGGCGATGATGCTGCAGAACGCGCGGCACGTCGACTGGGGCGAATGGTCGGTCGCCGTGCCGGTCTTCCTCACGGTCGTCCTGATGCCGTTCACCTACACCATCACCACGGGTGTCGGCGCCGGTGTCATCGCCTTCTGCGCCATCAAGGCGGCGCAGGGCAAGTGGCGGGAGCCGAGCATCCTCATGTGGGTCCTCTCGGCGGTCTTCGTCTTCTACTTCGCCTCCGGCGCAGGACACTGACCCGCCCGTGACCGCCGCTCCCCTCCACCCATCCGCTCCCCATCCCCCGAGGAGGCCGCCATGCTGGACATCGCCGAGGAGCTCGCCCGGTGGGCCGAACAGGGGCGCGACTTCGCCGTCGCCACCGTCGTCGCCGTCAGCGGCAGCGCGCCCCGCCAGCCGGGTGCCGCGCTCGCCGTCGACGCCGACGGCACGGCCGTCGGCTCGGTCTCGGGCGGATGCGTGGAGGGGGCGGTGTACGAGCTGTGCCGACAGGCGCTCGAGGACGGCGAGACCGTGCTCGAACGCTTCGGCTACAGCGACGAGGACGCCTTCGCCGTCGGCCTGACCTGCGGCGGCGTCATCGACGTCCTCGTCACCCCCGTCCGCGGCGGGGTGTACCCCGCCGCACTGGCGGCCGCCGCGGCGGGCAGCCCCGCGGCCCTCGCCCGGGTCGCGGACGGCCCGCGCGACCTGATGGGCACCGCCCTGCTGGTGCGCCCCGACGGCTCGTACGAGGGCGGCCTCGGCGGTCACCCGGAGCTGGACCGCACCGCAGCGGCCGAGGCCCGCGCGCTGCTCGACGCGGGCCGCACCGGAACGGTCGGCATCGGCGCGGACGGCTCGCGCTGCGGCCGGCCCCTCACGCTCCTGGTCGAGTCGAGCGTGCCCCCGCCCCGCATGATCGTCTTCGGCGCCATCGACTTCGCTTCGGCCCTGGTCAGGGTCGGCGCGTTCCTCGGGTACCGGGTCACGGTCTGCGACGCCCGCCCGGTCTTCGCCACCGCCGCGCGCTTCCCGGAAGCCCACGAGGTCGTGGTCGGCTGGCCCCACGAGTACCTGGACTCCACGGACGTCGACTCCCGCACGGTGCTGTGCGTCCTGACCCACGACGCCAAGTTCGACGTGCCGCTCCTCCAGCGCGCCCTGCGCCTCCCGGTCGCCTACGTGGGCGCGATGGGCTCCCGCCGCACCCACCTGGACCGCAACCGCCGGCTCCGCGAGGTCGGGGTCACCGACCTGGAGCTGGCGCGGCTGCGCTCGCCCATCGGCCTCGACCTGGGGGCCCGCACACCCGAGGAGACCGCGGTCTCCATCGCCGCGGAGATCGTCGCCCACCGCCGCGGCGGCAGCGGCGTCTCGCTCACCGGCGCGCACACCCCCATCCACCACGACGGTCCGGACGCCCCGGCGGGCCGCATCGACTCCGTGGCGTGACGCCACCCGGCCGCGCTGGGGGAACGGGTCGCTGAGGGCCTGTCCGGGCGGTCGGGACGGCCGTCCGCCGCCAGGGCGCTCCCGTCCACCCCGCTGGGTCTCCCCGCCCGGGCCGGCGCCCTCCGCCGCCGAGCACCAGGCGGAGGACCGCCGGTTCCGGGCACGGGGTTCCGCCCGCCGGCGCTGCCCTCAGCACCGGCCACGCCCGGCGCGGCGTACGGGTTCCCGGCCGGCGCGCCGCTGCCTGCGTGCGCGTGGTGGAGCTCGCCGCTGCGGCCGGTGCGGGCGAGCCGCCGACCGGCGGCTCGCGGGCAGGGAGGGCCGGCGGCCTCGCGATCCTGCGGAGCGGGGCTCGCCGACCGCGGACCCGGTTTCGCCGCGGTCCCGGGCCACCCCGCGGCCGTACGGCCGCGGGAACACCGCGCGCACGGGACGCTCGGCCCGGTGCGCGGGGGCCCGGCCGGAGGGTCGCCGGGCCCGCCGGGTGACCTCCGTTCCGTACAGAGTCTTGACGTGTACGCGGCTGTGGCGAAAGGTTCATGGGAGCGCTCCCAGTGGTCGTCGTCGGAGGTCCCGCCATGCGTATCCGCACACACCCGCGCAGCCGTGTGCCCGCCCGCGTCCGCCGAAGAGCGGCCGGCGCCCTGCTGGCCCTGCCGCTCGCCCTCGCCGCCGCACTGCTGCCCGCCTCCTCCGCCGCGGGCAGCGGTGCGCACGGCACCGCCCGCCTCCACACCCCGCCGCCCGACCCGGGCGCCCTGGAGCAGATCCGGGACCTCGTCCGGCAGGGCCGGTACCAGGACGCCACCGGGGTCCTCCGCATGGTGCGTACCCCCCAGGCCGTCTGGCTGACCGGCGAGTCGCCCGACGAGGTGGCCGCCGCCGCCAGGGACGTCGTCCGCGCCGCGGCCCGCAAGGACGCCCTGCCCGTGCTGGCGCTCTACAACGTGCCCGGCCGGGACTGCGCCAGCTACTCCGGAGGCGGGGCCTCGAACACCGCCGGGTACCAGACGTGGATCGACGCCGTCGCCCGCGGCATCGGCGGTCGCGAGGCCCTGGTGGTCCTCGAACCCGACTCGCTCGCCCTGCTGCCCTCCGACTGCGGCCAGGACGACGCGGAGGGCACGCTCACGGCGGCCCGCTTCAAGGAGGTCGGGTACGCCGTCGACGTCCTCGGGCGGCTGCCCCGCACCAAGGTGTACCTGGACGCGGGACACCCCGGCTGGCACAGCGTCCGCAGCATCGTCCCGCGCCTCGCGCAGGGCGGCGTCGACGGTGCGGTGGGCTTCTTCCTGAACGTCTCCAACTACCACACCGACGCCTCCAACATCCGCTACGGCACGCTGATCTCCGCCTGCCTCGCCTACGCCGACGGCGGTGGGGACCCCGCCCACTGCCCGGACCAGTGGACACCGCGGGAGGAGGCCGACGCCTGGGTCGCGGCCCACGCGCCCGCCGACCCGCGCGCGAGGAAGCACTTCGTGACCGACTCCAGCCGCAACGGCCGAGGCCCCTGGACGGCACCCGCAGGGACGTACCCGGACCCCCAGAAATGGTGCAACCCCCCGGACCGCGGCCTCGGCGCCCGTCCGACCACCCGCACGGGCGAGCCCCTGCACGACGCCCGCCTGTGGATCAAGATCCCCGGTGAGTCGGACGGCCTGTGCCTGCGCGGTACCCCCGGCCCCGAGGACCCCGCCCGCGGCACCGTCGACCCTCCGGCGGGGGAGTGGTTCCCGCAGCAGGCCCTCGAACTCGTACGGCTCGCGTGCCCGCCGGCCGTCTGAGCCGTCCGCGGGGGAGGGAGAGCGGGGCGGTGCCGCCGGGACGCCGGTGGCCCCGCCCCGCCGCCGCGCCGTCCCGAAGACCCGTACGATTCCGGCCCCGTTGCCGCCCCGGGGCCGGTGGAGCAGGGGCCGCGCGGCACGGCGGAGGCCGCAGGGAGGAGTGAGCCGGGCCGACCGCGGCAGGTTTGGGGCCGGTCCGGCGGGAACTCGCCAGATCCCGCCGACGGCCCTCCGGGACGGTGCGCACGACCGCCGCACCAGGGATGATGGTGCGTCCAGCACGACCGCACCAGCGTTCAGCACGTCCGGCAGTTCCGTCAGTTGTCCCTCTCAGGATGCGATCGGAAAGGCGGGTTCCTTTGCGCAGTGTCGGAGTGGAGGAGGAACTCCTCCTCGTGGACCCGCGGACGGGAGAGCCCCGCGCACTCTCCACAGCGGTCCTGGCCGTAGCGGCCAGACAGAACGAGGGTCGGGCACACGCCTTCACGAAGGAGTTGCAGAGCCACCAGCTGGAGTTCGGGACACGCCCCCAGACCGCCATGGCCGAACTGGCCGCCGACATCGAGCGCTGCCGCGCGGAGGCCGCCGCCTTCGCCGCGGAGGCGGGAGCGGCCGTCGTCGCGCTCGCGACCTCGCCGCTGCCCGTGCGGCCCGCGCTCACCGAGGACGAGCGCTACCGGTGGATCCAGGAGCACTTCGGCCTCACCGCACGCGAACAGCTCACCTGCGGCTGCCACGTCCACGTGTCGGTCACCTCCGACGAGGAAGGCGTCGGCGTCCTCGACCGCGTCCGGCCCTGGCTGCCGGTGCTGCTCGCCCTCAGCGTCAACTCGCCGTTCTGGCAGGGCGACGACAGCGGGTACGCCAGCTACCGCAGCCGTGTCTGGAACCGCTGGCCCTCGGCCGGGCCCGTGGAGCTCTTCGGCTCCGCGGCGGGCTACCACCAGCAGGTGCGCGACCTCCTGTCGACCGGGGTGCTCCACGACGAAGGGATGGTCTACTTCGACGCCCGGCTGTCGAGCCGCTACCCGACCGTGGAGGTCCGCGCCGCGGACGTGTGCCTCGACGCCTCCACCACCGTCCTGGTGGCCACGCTCGTGCGCGCGCTCGTCGACACCGCCGCCCGCGAGTGGCGCGAGGGCCGCCCCCCGGCCCGGCACGGCATCGGACTGCTGCGGGCCGCGTCCTGGCGGGCCGGGCGGTCCGGTCTCGACGGCGAACTCATCCATCCGGCCACCATGCGCCCGGCCCCCGCGGAACGGGTCGTCCAGGCGCTCCTCCACCACGTGGAGGCCGCCCTCGACGACAACGGCGACCTCCCCCACGCCCGCAAGGCACTGGACGACCTGATGAGCGGCGGCACCGGCGCCCACGTCCAGCGGCGGCTCCTGCGACGCCACGGGGACCTGGGCGCGGTCGTCGCGGAGTGCGTGCGGCGCACGCAGGAAGGGGTGCGCTGACCGGGACGTACGGAAACGGGGCCACGCCCCGACGTGCCCGCGCGCCGCGGTGACCGGGCGCGCGGGCACGCCCGCGCCGGACGCGGGGACACGACGAGCCCTTGCCGCCGGCATCCCGGACGACCGGGACGGGAGGCCGGCGCCGCGCCGTGCCGGCCGGCGGCGCTCAACGACCAGCCCGCGGTACGGCTGCCCAGTCGCCCAGTCGCCCAGTCGCCCAGTCGCCCAGTCGGCAACCGGCGGACGCGAGCCGTCAGCCGGGTGCCGCGAGCCACCGGATGTCGGCCGCTCCCCCATGCAGGTGCCGCCGGGCAGCCGCTGCCGGGCGGCGGGACCCGGTCCGGTCCCCGCTGCTCCGCCTGCGGGCCGGTGCAGGGCCGGCCTCGGCCCTGGAGCGTCGCCCGGCGAGGGGAAGCCCGTCGGCGGCGGTGGACCCGCCGGCCGGGGGCGCGCCCGGCGCCCGGGCCCTGCGCCGGCGGCCGGCCAGGGCTGCGGCCCGGGACCCCGCCCCGGCGCTCGGGCCCCGCCTCCGGCGGCCTTCCCCTCGCCGGGTACGGCAGTGGGATACGCCACAGCATGGCCGGACCGCGTCCCGGGCAGGCGTACGGGCGCGCGGACCGGCGTCGGCCGGCCGCGCTCCGTTCTGCCGTCGTTCCCCCTGGAGTACCGCATGTCCCCGCAGACCGCCCACGGTTCCGGCTCGCCCATCTACGACCAGGTGGTCGAGGAGCTCGGCGATGTCCTGAACGAGGTCCGCGCCCTGGCCGAGCGCACCCACGAGCAGGCCGACGACGCCCTGAGCTGGGACCTCCCGGGCAGGGCGCGGGAGCTCGCCGAGACCTCCTGACCGACGACCCCGCCGGGGCGGCCCCGGCAGGGGCGGTGTCGCCCGGTTGCCGGGTGCCCGGGGTGCCGGGAGGGGTGACCTGGCTCAGGCTGGATACGCGAGCAAGGCGAAGCGTACGGCGGACCGAGCAGCACACCGGGAGCCAGTCATGGGAACCGAAGAGACGATGGGCGACCAGGTCTACCAGCCCGACAGCTCCGACGACCGGGAGGTCAGGGAGGACCACGGCGTACTGGACGAGGAGGACACCCTCATGGACCGGGCCGCCGGCCCGTACGAGGAGGGCTACTCGCCGCCGGAGCGGCCGCTGGGCGTCGGGCACCACGGCACCACCGCCCGTGAGCAGCGGGAACGCGAGTCACTCGACCAGCGGCTCGCCGAGGAGGAGCCGGACACGACGCAGCCGCCCGCCCGCTCCGAGAACCTCCCGGACGGGATCGGCGACCTCCCCGGCGGCATGGGCGAACCGTACGACGACCAGGTCGGCCGACGGCGCTCCGGACGGCTGGTGGCCCCCGACGAGGGCGTCCGCGAGGACACCGAGAAGGACGTGATAGGCCGGGACGTCGGCGTCAACGGCGGGGCCGCCTCCGCGGAGGAGGCAGCCGTGCACGAGGTGCCCGCGGACGGCGAGGACGAGGGCCTCTGAGCCGACGGGCGCCATGCCCGCGGCCGAGCCGCTCCGCGACCCCGCCCCGCCCCGTTATGTTTTCTGCGGTCCTGCAATGGGGCTGCTGGCCTCCGGGCTCGGCATG
>NZ_MKXB01000042.1 GCF_001865245.1 Streptomyces sp. CC53
GTGAGGGTCAGGCGGTGCTCGTAGCCCTGCACGATCAGGTCAATCGGGCCCGGGGGGAGCCACGGCGGGGGGCTGGCGATGGTGATGCGGTCACCGATCCGCAGCCGCATGATGTCGCGGATCAGGTGAGGGGCGGCGTGCAGCCGCAGCCGGATCTGCGGGTACCGGGGCTCGTCCCAGGTGCCCAGGTGCAGCCCCCAGTAGGCGATCGGCCCGGGCTGCGTGTCCTCGTACAGGGACAGCTCGACATCGTCGTCGTAGGGGCCGACGCCGTCGGGCGGGGGGTGGATGGACAGGGCGCTGGTCTTGTCGACCGCCCGCGCCGAGGACCCGCCGCTGCGGGTGACGGTGATGTCGTTGCGCACGTGCTGGTCGTCGTCGACGGGGTCGAGCTCCGGGTCGATGCCGTCGCCCGCCGCGAAGTCCAGGGACAGCGCCGGGGTCTGGTTGTAGAGGCTGGTGCGGTCCCGGTACACCAGGCCGAACCCGGCGCCGGTCCTCGTAGAGGATCCCGCCGTCGCTGTCGGCGCACTCGTACAGCAGGTCCAGCAGCACGCCCGGCCGCTGCGGGCCCATACGCTCGCTGAAGACGCTGGTGTCCCCGTCGATCCACGACAGCACCAGCGCGGCCTCTTCGTTGGCGAGGCGGTCGAGGCGGCTGATGGCGGTCTCGCCGTTGTAGCCGTCGTCGGCGCCGTCGTAGACGGTGGAGGCGGGCAGGGGGCCGGTGCCGGGGGCGGCGATGACGGACAGATGTCCAATGGCCATGCCCTCGGTGTCGGCCAGCCAGTCCCCGGTGACGGCCTCCACCCGGCCCATGGAACCGGTGAAGATCGTGGCGGCGTACCACTGGCTGGAGTTGTCGACGTCGAGCCACCGGGCGACGAGGCAGGTCTGGCCGCCGCCCGCGTCGGACACGTAGATCGCGAGCCTGTTCCAGCGGCCCGCGAAGTCGGCGAGGGCGTCGGCGTCGGTGTGCAGGTAGGCGCCGAGCACGGCGCCGGTCTCGTCGAGTGCCTCCACCCGGATACCGGCCGTGGACGCGTACACGGTGGCGTAGCGGCAGGTGGATCCGGCCACCACCATCCGCCAGATCCGTGTCTG
>NZ_MKXB01000043.1:0-10360 GCF_001865245.1 Streptomyces sp. CC53
GAGTGCGCCGAGGGACAGCAGCGGCAGGGCGACTGCCGCCGCCGTGCCGGCCCGGCGCCGGGCGCTCCCCGGGCGGGTGTCGTCGCGGACCAGGCGGCGCCACACGTACCAGTGGACGACGGCGAGCCGGGTGAGGACGAGAGCCAGGACGGCGACGAAGAGCAGCATGTGCGGGGGCCCCTAGCTCGCCGCGTCCTGGCGGCGCAGCGCCCGCAGGCCCCGCAACCCGATCACGCCGATGGCCGTCCCCAGGAGAAAGGACGTGACGGCGAGCAGAAGATGGACCCAGAAGTACCCGGTGGGTTCACCCGCGTCGTCGAAAGCGAGGCCGCTCGCGTCGTTCCACAGGTTCTTGACGAAAGTGATCCAGATGAACCAGCTCCACACGCCGAAGGCGAGCAGGAACCAGGAGACGGGGCGGCTCAGCTTCATGGAGCCAGTATCGGGTGCACCGGTGTCGGCCTCGGCGCCGGGTGGCGGTACGTTCTCGCTCGTGCTTGCTCTCACGAAGGTCCCGGCCGTCGTCGCCGCCGCCCTGCTGGTTCCCCTGGCCGCTGGTCCCGCCCTGGCGGAGGAGCCCGTGCCCGCCCCGCAGCCGAAGCCGCCGGCCGTCATGTCGAACGTGGGCGGGGAGCGGCTGGCGAAGCCCGGCACGCAGGTGCACCTCGCGGGCGGGGCGCCCGTGCTGCCCAAGGAGCTGACCGGCCGGTCGTGGATCGTCGCGGACGCCGAGAGCGGGGAGGTGCTGGCCGCCCACAACGCGCACTGGCGCCTCGCCCCGGCGTCCACCATGAAGATGCTGTTCGCGGACACGCTGCTGCCGAAGTTCCCCAAGACGCAGAAGCACCGCGTGGCCCCGCAGGAGCTGGCGCAGCTCGGTGAGGGGTCCAGCCTCGTAGGGATCAAGGAGAAGAGCACCTACACCGTCGACGACCTGTGGATGGGGGTGTTCCTGCGGTCCGGGAACGACGCCGTGCACGTCCTGTCGGCGATGAACGGCGGCATAGCCAGGACCGTCGCGGAGATGAACGCGCGCGCCGAGGAGCTCCAGGCGCTCGACACCCGCGTGGTCTCCCCCGACGGCTACGACGCCGAGGGCCAGGTCTCGTCGGCGTACGACCTGACGCTGATAGCCCGCAGCGGCATGCAGAACGCGGACTTCCGGCGTTACGCGTCGACGGTGCGGACGGCCTTCCCGGCGGAGGAGAAGCCCGGCAAGAAGCGCGGCACGTTCGAGATCCAGAACACGAACCGACTGCTGACCGGAGCGGGTGACCTCCAGCCGTACAAGGGCATCGCCGGGGTGAAGAACGGCACCACCACGCACGCCGGGTCCACGTTCACGGGCGTCGCCGAGCGCGGCGGGCGCGTGCTCCTCGTCACGGTGATGAACCCCTCCTCGAAGGAACCTTTCGCCGTCTACAAGGAGACGCAGCGGCTGCTCGACTGGGGGTTCGCCGCGGCCGGGAAGGTGAAGCCGGTGGGGCAGCTCGTCCCGCCGAAGTCCGCCCAGCCGCAGGAGCCGTCCGGGCAGCAGGAGCAGGACCGGGGCACGGCCGAGGACGGCGGGGACGCGGAGCAGCAGACCGCCGCCACCCGGGCGGGCGGTGCGGGCGTCGCCCTGGCCGTGCTCGGCGGGGTGCTCGTGGCCCTCGCGGCCGTCGTGCTGGCCGTCAATCGGTGGTTGCCGCTCCGGAAGGCCCCCGCAGAGGACCGGGCCGCACGTCCGTCCGGGGACCCGGCTGCGGACCCGGCTGAGGCCCCGACTGAGGTCGGGGCTCCGGGGCCGGCCGAGGAGCAGGCCGCGGACCCGGCCGGGAGCCGTTCCGGGGACCGGTAGCCTCCGTCCCCTCCCGGGCCTCCTGCCCGTCCGGGGTCCCCTCCGCCGCCGTCTCCTCCTGCCCCACCGTCCCTGAGCCCGCCGCCGTCCACGCCGCGCACAGCAGCAGCAGCTTCGCCATGAAGCTGATCCACAGCAGCAGCGCCACCGGCACGCCGAACGCGCCGTACATCGACTTCCCCGCGACCTCACGCATGTAGCCGCCGAGCAGCAGCTTCAGCAGCTCGAACCCCACCGCGCCGATCAGCGCCGCCACCACCAGGTCGCGGCGCGGCGGTTCCACGCCGGGCAGCAGGGTCAGCAGGTAGAGGAGCAGGAGGAAGTCCGCGAGCACGGCGACGGCGAGCGCGCCCGCCTGGAGCAGGGCGCCGCCCGCGCCGCCCCCGCCGATGCCGAGCTGGTCGGCGGTCCAGCCGACGGCGGTGGAGCCCAGTCCCGAGGCGGCGAGCGACAGCAGGGCGGTCAGGCCGAGGCCCAGCAGGACCAGGGCGTCCTTGCCCTTGCGGACGACGGGGTTGCCCTCCTCCTCTTCGAGGCCCCACACCGCCCGCAGGCACTCGCGCAGCGAGCCGATCCAGCTGATGCCGGTGAGGAGCAGCAGGGCGCCGGCGACCAGGCCGACGGTGGCGGCGTTGTCGACGAGGGAGCCGATGTCGAGCTGCTCGGAGATGCCGGGCACCTGCTCGCTGATCTTGCCCTCGATGGAGCTCAGCTGCTCGTCGCTGAGCAGCGCGGCCCCCACGGCGGCGCCCACGGTGATCAGCGGGAAGAGGGCGAGGAAGCTGAGGAAGGTGATCGCGGCGGCCAGGCGCGTCCAGTGGGCGCGGTCCAGGGTCTCGTAGGCCCGCCACAGGTGGGTGCGCATGAGGCGGGCGGCCCACGGGCCGATGACGGGGAGCTTGGTCAGCCAGTCCATTCCGTACGCCTACCACCGCGGGGCCGCCGTCATGGCGCACGGCGCACCCGCGGTTCAGCAGGAAGGCGTCGTGGTGGCGTGTTCGTCGACCGGGGAGCCCTGCGCGGGCACGGTCGGCCCGGGCCCGCCGCGGCCGAAGTCGTACGTGTGCAGCTTGCGCCAGACGGCGTCGGCGCCCTGCTCGTACAGCGCGAAGGAGCACACGGTCCACTCCGCGGCGAAGTCGGCGAGCTCCTCGTAGGCCCGGTCCATCGCCTCGTCGGGGATGCCGTGGGCGACGGTCACGTGCGGGTGGTACGGGAAGGGCAGGTCGCGGGCGAGCGGGCCGTCGGCGTCCCGGACGCGTTCCTGGAGCCCCGCGCAGTCCGCGGCGCCGGCGACGACCTGTACGAAGACGACCGGGGAGAGCGGGCGGAAGGTGCCGGTGCCGGCGAGCCGCATCGGGAAGGCCCGGCCGCTGGCCGCGACCCGGGCCAGGTGGGCCCGGATCTCCGGCAGCCGGTCCTCGTCGACCTCGGTCGGCGGGAGGAGGGTGACGTGCGTGGGGATGCCGTGGGCCGCGGGGTCGCCGAAGCCCGCGCGCTGCTGCTGGAGCAGACTGCCGTAGGGCTCCGGGACCGCGATCGAAACGCCGAGCGTTACGGTCCCCACGTCGTTCTCCTCATCCGTCGGTCACGCGGTGATGCGGTGGTGCGATGGTCCGGTCGTCAGTGTGGCGCCTCGGCCCGTCCCGTGGCCAGAGCCGTTTGGGCTCAGTGCTTCGCGGGCAGGAAACCCACCTTGTCGTACGTCTGCGCCAGGGTCTCGGCCGCGACGGCGCGGGCCTTCTCCGCACCCTTCGCCAGGATCGAGTCCAGCGTCTCCGGGTCGTCCAGGTATTCCTGGGTGCGGGTCCTGAAGGGCGTGACGAAGTCGACGACGACCTCCGCCAGCTCGGTCTTCAGGGCCCCGTACATCTTGCCCTCGTAGCCCTCGACCAGTTCGCCGACCGGACGCCCGGTGAGCGTGGACATGATCGTCAGCAGGTTGCTGACGCCGGGCTTGCCCTCGGGGTCGAAGCGGATCACGGTGTCGGTGTCGGTGACCGCGCTCCTGACCTTCTTCGCGGTGGCCTTCGGCTCGTCGAGGAGGTTGATCAGGCCCTTGGGCGTGGACGCCGACTTCGACATCTTCGCGCTGGGGTCCTGGAGGTCGTAGATCTTCGCCGTCTCCTTGAGGATGTACGGCGCCGGGACGGTGAACGTGTCCCCGAAGCGCTGGTTGAACCGCTCCGCGAGGTCCCGGGTCAGCTCGATGTGCTGGCGCTGGTCCTCGCCGACGGGGACCTCGTTCGCCTGGTAGAGCAGGATGTCCGCGACCTGGAGGATCGGGTACGTGAAGAGGCCGACGGTGGCGCGGTCGGCGCCCTGCTTGGCGGACTTGTCCTTGAACTGGGTCATGCGGGACGCCTCGCCGAAGCCGGTGAGGCAGTTCATGACCCAGGCGAGCTGGGCGTGCTCGGGGACGTGGCTCTGCACGAACAGGGTGCAGCGCTCCGGGTCCAGCCCCGCGGCCAGCAGCTGGGCGACGGCCAGCCGGGTGTTGGCGCGCAGCTCGGCGGGGTCCTGCGGGACGGTGATGGCGTGCAGGTCGACGACCATGTAGAAGGCGTCGTGGGTCTCCTGCAACGCCACCCACTGGCGGACCGCGCCGAGGTAGTTGCCGAGGTGGAACGAGCCTGCGGTGGGCTGGATCCCGGAGAGCACCCGCGGACGGGACTGCAGGGCGAAGCCATTCCCGTGGGGCTGGAGGTGGGAGACGGGAGCGCGATCAGCAGAGGCCATGCTGCTCATTGTCTCAGGTCCCGCCCACCGCTCGCGCCGTGCCTCACGCAACGACGGGGCGCGCGGCTCAGGCGGGGATGCCCGGCGCCGGGTACTGCGCCATCAGGTCGGCGACCTCCGCGCGGACGGCCGCGAGGGCGTCCTCGTCGCCCTTCTGCGCCGCCGCCACCGAGCGGTCGATCCAGTCGGCGACGGCCGCCATGTGCTCGGTGCCGAGGCCGCGGGAGGTGAGGGACGGCGTGCCGATGCGGATGCCGGACGGGTCGAAGGGCTTGCGCGGGTCGTACGGCACCGTGTTGTAGTTCACGACGATGCCGGCCCGGTCGAGGGCCTTCGCCGCGGTCTTGCCGGGCACGTCCTTGCCGGTGAGGTCGATCAGGACGAGGTGGTTGTCGGTGCCGCCGGACACCAGGTCGAAGCCGCGGGCCAGCAGCGCCTCGGCGAGCGCCCGGGCGTTGGCGACGACGGCGTGCGCGTAGTCGCGGAAGGACGGCTGGGCGGCCTCGTGCAGGGCGACCGCGATGGCGGCGGTCGTCTGGTTGTGGGGACCGCCCTGGAGACCGGGGAAGACCGCCTTGTCGATCGCCTTGGCGTGCTCCTCGCGGCACATCAGCATGGCGCCGCGCGGGCCGCGCAGCGTCTTGTGGGTCGTGGTGGACACCACGTCGGCGTGCGGCACGGGCGACGGGTGGGCGCCGCCCGCGATCAGGCCGGCGATGTGCGCGACGTCGGCGACGAGGACCGCGCCGGCCTCACGGGCGATCTCCGCGAAGGCGGGGAAGTCGATGGTGCGGGGCAGGGCGGTGCCGCCGCAGAAGATCACCTTGGGGCGCTCCTTCAGCGCCAGTGCGCGGACCTCGTCCAGGTCGACGAGGCCGGTGTCCTGCCGCACGCCGTACTGCACGCCGCGGAACCAGGTGCCGGTCGCGGAGACGCCCCAGCCGTGGGTGAGGTGGCCGCCCATCGGCAGGGCCATGCCCATGACGGTGTCGCCCGGCTGCGCGAACGCCAGGTACACGGCGAGGTTGGCGGGCGAGCCGGAGTAGGGCTGGACGTTCGCGTGGTCGACGCCGAAGACGGCCTTGGCGCGGTCGGCGGCGAGCCGCTCGACCTGGTCGATGACCTGCTGGCCCTCGTAGTAGCGGCGGCCCGGGTAGCCCTCGCTGTACTTGTTCTGCAGGACGGTGCCGGACGCCTCCAGCACGGCGGCCGAGACGTAGTTCTCGCTGGGGATCAGGCGGAGGGTCTCCGCCTGGAGGCGCTCCTCCGCGCCGACGAGCGCGGCGAGTTCGGGGTCCGCGGCGGCGAGGGCGGGGTGGTGGGCGGCGGGTGCGGGCATGGCGTCCTCCGGGGGCAGCGCGTCGGTCGTGAGCCGGGGTGCCCAGGCGGGCGGCACCCTGTGCGATCTGCCGCACGCGGCTTCCCCGGGGTCGTTTCCCCGTACGCCAGTCGCCGCGCGTACCCCCCACCTTAACCGCGGCGCCGGGGGGCCTGGTTTCCCTGTCCGCATCGCGAGCGACGATAGAGACCAGAGCACCTGGGCTCTACGACCGGCCGTACAAAGACGAACGGAGACCCCGTGTCGAGCACCACTGAGAAGGCGATCGCCTCCGCCGAGGCGCACAGCGCGCACAACTACCACCCGCTGCCCGTGGTGGTGGCGACGGCGGAGGGCGCCTGGATGACGGACATCGAGGGGCGGCGCTACCTCGACATGCTGGCCGGGTACTCGGCCCTGAACTTCGGGCACGGCAACCGCCGCCTGATCGACGCCGCGAAGGCGCAGCTGGAGCGGGTGACGCTGACGTCGCGCGCCTTCCACCACGACCGGTTCGCGGAGTTCTGCGAGCAGCTCGCCGACTTCTGCGGCATGGAGATGGTGCTGCCGATGAACACCGGCGCGGAGGCGGTGGAGACCGCGGTGAAGACGGCCCGGAAGTGGGGCTACCGCGTCAAGGGCGTCCCCGACGGCACCGCGAAGATCTCGTGGCGGCGGACAACTTCCACGGCCGTACGACGACGATCGTCAGCTTCTCCACGGACCCGGAGGCGCGGGCGGACTACGGCCCGTACACGCCGGGCTTCGAGATCGTGCCCTACGGCGACCTCGCGGCGCTGCGGGACGCCATGACCGACAACACGGTGGCGGTGCTGCTGGAGCCGATCCAGGGCGAGGCCGGCGTGCTGGTGCCGCCGCCGGGCTACCTGGCGGGGGTGCGGGAGCTGACGCGGGAGCGGAACGTCCTGTTCATCGCGGACGAGATCCAGTCGGGCCTGGGCCGCACGGGCAGGACGTTCGCGTGCGAGCACGAGGGCGTCGTGCCGGACATGTACGTCCTCGGCAAGGCGCTGGGCGGCGGCGTCGTCCCGGTGTCGGCGGTCGTGTCCGGCGCGGCGGTGCTGGGCGTGCACCGGCCCGGCGAACACGGTTCGACGTTCGGCGGCAACCCGCTCGCCTGCGCGGTGGCCCTGGAGGTGCTGGCGATGCTGCGCACCGGCGAGTACCAGCAGCGCGCGGCGGAGCTCGGCGAGCACCTGCACCACGAACTGGGGCTGCTGGTCGGCGGCGGCGCGGTGGAGGCGGTGCGCGGGCGGGGCCTGTGGGCGGGTGTCGACATCAACCCGTCGAAGGGCACGGGCCGGGAAATCTCTGAGCGGCTGATGCAGCGGGGCGTCCTGGTGAAGGACACCCACGGCTCCACGATCCGCATCGCCCCGCCCCTGGTGATCAGCAAGGAGGACCTGGACTGGGGCCTCGCCCAGCTGCGGGAGGTGCTGGGGGCCTGACGCCGGGCGGGCGCCGTCCGGGCGGGGGCCTCACGCCCGGACGGCGTGCCACGGGGCCGCGGGAAGCCGCGCGTGCGGCCCCGTTGCCGCCCGCTCGGCCCCGGCCACGGAGGGGTGCCCTGCGTCCGGCGCCGGAGGGGACGCCCGCGCCGGCATGTCGTGACGGTCGGCCACCGGAGCGGCCCGGACGGGCGGCCACCCGTCTCGGCGCCGTACCGGCCGCGCCGTCGCCCGGCGTCCGTCCTACAGGATCACGTGCGGCAGGAACCTGGCGTACGTGTCGGTGATCAGGCCGTCCGACTCGCGGATGCCGAGCCCGGCCGCCTCGTCCTCGACGACCCACGCGCCGAGCACCACCCGGTTCCCGTCGAAGTCGGGCAGCGGTGCCAACTCCTGGTAGCAGCAGGGCTCGTCGCGGACGACCGGGTCGGCGCCGGGCTCGTGGATCGTCACCCCGGCGCCTTCGCGCCCCAGCAGCGGCTTGGCAACGTAGCCGCCCTCCAGGGCCAGCTCGCGCGGGCCGTCGAGGTAGGCGGGCAGCAGGTTCGGGTGGCCCGGGTGGAGCTCCCACAGGACCGCGAGCAGCGCCTTGTTGGACAGCAGCATCTTCCAGGCCGGTTCGATCCAGCAGGTGGAGCCGGTGCCGCCGCCGTTGTCGAGCGTGTCCAGGACGTGCGGGCCGAACGCGTCGGTGGCCAGCCACTCCCACGGGTAGAGCTTGAAGCAGCTGCGGATGAACTGCAGCCGGTCGTCGACGAACCGGCCGGTCAGCCGGTCCCAGCCGATCTCCTCCATCGACAGCGCCTCGGTCTCCAGCCCGGCCTGCTGGGCCGTCTCGCGGAGGTACGCGACGGTCATCAGGTCCTCGCCGATCTCGTCGCCGTCCGAGTGCGCGAAGTGCACCGGCCCCGGTGGCAGCAGGCGGGCCTGCCGCTTCCAGGCGTCGACGAGCCGCTCGTGGAGCGAGTTCCACTGGTCGGCGCCGGGGAAGCGGTCCTCCATCCAGAACCACTGCGGGCTGGCGGCCTCCACGAGGGACGTCGGCGTGTCCGCGTTGTACTCCAGCAGCTTCGCGGGGCCGTCCCCGTCGTACCGCAGGTCGAACCTCCCGTAGAGCGAGGGGAGTTCGGCACGGCGCCGCCAGGACTCGGCGACGAGGGCGGCCAGGCGCGGGTCGGTGATGCCGAGGTCGGCGAACCGGTCGTGTTCCACGATGTGCTCGGCCGCGGCGAGGCACATCGCGTGCAGTTCCTCGACGGTCTCCTCCAGTGCCTCCACTTCGGGGAGGGTGAAGGAGTAGTAGGCGCTCTCGTCCCAGTAGGGGCGCAGCGATCCGTCGGGGTGGCGGGTGAGCGGGTAGATGCAGCCCTGCTCCTCGACGGTGCGCTGCCAGTCGGGGCGCGGCTCGATGGTGTGGCGTCTCATGGTGTGCGGCCTCCTCGCCCGCCGGCTCAGCCGCCGCCCGAGCCGGACTTGCCGAAACCGCCGCGCTGCACGGCCGACTTGTCGAAGCTGCCGCCCTCGACCTTGCCGTTGCGGACGTTGCCGCCGTAGTAGTAGGTGCCGCTGCTGCCGCCGGAGCCGTTGCTGCTGCCGCACTTGTAGTCGGGCAGCACGTCGCGGGTGACCCGGTCGACGCAGCGCTTGTCCGGTTCGCTGCTGCAGGCCGTGAGGGTCAGGGCGAGCGCGCCCATCCCTCCGAGGACCACCTGGCGTGAGCGCCGTGTGCGCATGTTCTCCCCCGTTGTTCTTTCCTGTCGTTCGTCCCCGTTGACGCGTGGGACGCCGCCAGGGTAGAGCCGGCCGGGGCGGTCCCGTAAGCCAGGGTGGCGGAAACCGTACGGGGCCGGCGCCTGCCGGTTCCCGGCAGCAACGGCAAGCCCTACGGCAGCACCCGGCACAGCGCGTCCAGCGCGCCGGTCCACGCGCTGTCGGTGGGGGTGGCGTACCCGACGACCAGGCCGTCGGGGCCGCCGGAGGCGCGCCGCGGGGCGTCCGGGTGCCGGTAGGAGTCCAGGCCCTGGAGCTGGAGTCCGTGGAGGGCCGCGGCCCTCAGGACGGACCGCTCGGTGCCCGGCGGCAGCTCCAGCACGGCGTGCAGCCCGGCGGCGATCCCGCTCACCCGCACCTCCGGGGCCCTGTCGGCGAGCGCGGCCACGAGCTGGTCGCGGCGCCGCCGGTAGCGCAGCCGCGTGGCCCGCACGTGCCGGTCGTACGCTCCGGACGTGAGGAACTCGGCGAGCGTCAGCTGGTCGAGGGCGCCGCACGCCCAGTCGGCGTCACCCTTGGCCCGGAGGACGTCGGCCACGAGGTCGCGGGGCAGCACCAGCCAGCCGAGCCGCAGCCCCGGCGCCAGCGACTTACTGGTCGTGCCGGCGTACACCACCCGCTCGGGGTCGAGTCCCTGGAGTGCGCCCACCGGCTGCCGGTCGTAGCGGAACTCGCCGTCGTAGTCGTCCTCCAGGACCAGCCCGCCGGAGGAGCGCGCCCAGTCGACGGCGGCGGCCCGCCGGTCGGGCGGGAGGGCGCCGCCCAGGGGGAACTGGTGGGCGGGGGTCAGGTAGACGGCGGTGGGCCTCCCGGGGCCGCGGGCGTCGAGGTCCTCGGTGCGGGTGCCGCGCTCGTCGAGGGTCAGCGCCGGTGTGCGCAGCCCCGCTTCCCGCAGCCGGCGCCAGTAGACGTCGAGGCCGTACGGTTCGACGGCCACGGCACAGGCGCCGCGGGCGTGCAGGGCGGCGGCGAGCAGCATCAGTCCGTGCTGGAACCCGGAGCAGACGACGATCCGGTCGGGGTCGGCGTGCACGCCGCGGGCGCGCGCCAGGTAGTCGGCGAGGGCGGCGCGCAGTTCCGGGCGGCCGCGCGGGCCGCCGTAGCCGAACGCCTCGTGCGGGGCGTCGGTGAGGGCCCGGCGGGCCGCCCTGAGCCAGTCGGCGCGGGGGAAGGAGCCCAGGTCGGGGGTGCCGGGGTGGAGCGTGTGGCGGGGTGCGTCCGGGG
>NZ_MKXB01000043.1:10651-19717 GCF_001865245.1 Streptomyces sp. CC53
TCGGCGACGAGTTCGGCGTAGGCGTCGGCGACGGTGTTGCGGGCCAGGCCGAGGTCGGCGGCGAGGGCGCGGGAGGACGGCAGCCGGGTGCCGGGGGCGAGGCGCCCCGCCCGTACGGCCTCGCGGATCGCCTCCATGAGACCGGCACGTCGGCGGGGACCGCGTATCTCCAGGTGGAAGTCGGTGCCGCCGGGGGAAGTGGCCCAGGGATCCGTCATGGAAGTGGACCATACAGGTGCGTCAACCGGCGCGTAGCGTCGGGGACATGACGACGAACACGATCACCGCAGCGACCTCCTCCGACTCCCCCGCCCCCGCCGTGTACGCCCCCGAGGAGCCCGCCCGCCTGAACCTGGCCGGGCTGGCGCCCGACGTGTACAAGGCCATGATCCGGCTGGACGCGGTGGCCCACGAGGGACTGGACCCGGCCCTGGCGGAGCTGGTGAAGATCCGTGCCTCGCAGCTGAACCACTGCGCGTTCTGCCTGGACATGCACTCCAAGGACGCCCTTGCGGCCGGGGAGTCGGCGGAGCGGATCATCCAGCTCGGCGCGTGGCGGGAGTCGCGGCACTTCTACACGGAGAAGGAGCTGGCCGCCCTGGAGCTGACGGAGGCGGTCACGCTGCTGACGGACGGCTTCGTGCCCGACGAGGTGTACGCACGGGTCGCGGTCCACTTCGAGGAGCGGGAGCTGGCCCGGCTGCTCTCCCTGATCCTGGTCATCAACTCCTGGAACCGGATCGCGGTGACGTCCCGCTCGGTGCCGGGCCACTACACCCCGGGCCAGTTCGCCGCGCACAAGTAGCGCACGGCGGCCGGTCCGGGGCCCCGGGGACGGGGGTCCCGGGGGCCGGGGGCGGCCGGCTCAGCCGTCCGCCTTGATGGTCTTCATGGTCAGGTGGGACTGGAGGCGCAGGACGGCGGGCAGGCCGCTGAGCCGTTCGGTGAGGAACGCCTCGTACGCGCCGTGGTCGGCGACGGCCACGCGGATGACGTAGTCAGGCCGCCCGTACATGCGGCGGAACTCGACGACCTCGTCGTAGGCGGCCACCGTCTCCTCGAACTCCGCGACGCTCTGCCGGTCCTTGGCGTAGATCTCCACGTCGATGAGGACCTCCAGCCCGCGGCCCAGCGCGCGGGGGTCGATGTCGGCCCGGTAGCCGCTGATCACCCCCGCCTCCTCCAGGCGTTTCACCCGGCGCAGGCAGGGCGGCGGGGTCAAGCCGACCCGTTTGGCCAGCTCGACGTTGGTCAGTCGCCCGTCCTGCCGCAGGTGAAACAGGATGTCGCGGTCCACGGCGTCCAGAGTGAGTTGATTTCCCACAGCAAGATCGTACCGCCACGATCCGCAACCCTGCGTGGTGAGGTCCTTCCTAAGATGTCGCCGCCGTCCGGTGCTCGGCCCGGGCGGCGGCGGTCGTTCACGGGCGCTCCCCGGCCCGGTGAAGCACCTGTGAAACCGTCGGTGACGCCCCGGCCGGTTCACTACGCTCGCCACCCCCGACTCTGGAGGTACGGCATGGGCGACCACCCCGTCCGCACCGTCGAGGTGCCCCTCGGCGACGGCAGCGACGACACGGTCCTGGTACAGGTCCGCGAAGTGGACGAGACGTTGGTCCGGGTGGGGCGCGGCGGCCGCTCCGTGGTCCGTGCCGAGCGGTCGTTCGGTCAGATGCTGGACACCGTGCGGCCGGTGGCGGAAAGCTTCGTGGGGCGCTTCCGCGACCTCGCGAACGCGCCCGACGAGATCACCCTGGAGTTCGGGGTGTCACTGTCCGCGGGCGCCGACGTGGTCATCGCCAGCACCGCGACCGCGGCGAACTTCTCCGTGACCCTCACCTGGAACAGGCCCGAGGGGACCGGGCCGGCCGCGTGACGCGGGCGCCGGGCGGGCCGGGGCGGCGCAGCGCGGACGAGGCGCTGGCCTCGGGTGTCGTGAGGATCAGCGGCGAGGACGGCGGGGAGCCGGTCGGCGCCGGCTGCCTGATCGCCCGCGATCTGGTGCTGACCTGCGCCCACGTGGTGTCCGACGCCCTGGACCGGCCGCGCGAGGCGGCGGTGACCGAAGGCACCGCTGTCCGGGCCGGCTTCCCCCTGCTGGAGACGCCCGCCGGCCGCATCGCCGAGGTCGTTCACTGGGTGGGGATCGACGGGCACGGCCGGGGCGATGTCGCCGTGCTGCGGCTGCGCGAACCGGCACCGGAGGGCGCGCGTCCGCTGTCCTTCTCCGCACACCGGGAGGTCTGGGACCACCGCACCCGCGCGGTCGGCTTCACCGGTGGCGAACCGGGCGAGAGGTGGTTCCGGGGCAGGCTCGGCGGGCCCACGGGCGAGGGCTGGCTGCAGCTGTCCCGCGCCGACGGGCAGACCACGCACATCGAGGAGGGCTTCAGCGGCAGCCCGGTCTGGGACGACGAGATGGGCGCGGTCGTCGGGCTCGTCGTGGCGACGCACCGGGGGCGGGACGCCCAGGCGTTCGTCCTGCACACACGGACGGTGCTGCGCGCGCTGCCGCCCGAACTCGCGGCGGTACTCGACCCGCCCTCGCCGTTCCGGGGCCTCGCGGCCTACCAGGAGGACGACGAGGACGTCTTCTTCGGACGGCAGGGTGACGTCGAGGACGTGCTCGCGGCCCTGCGCGGCGGACACCGCGCCGTCACCCTCTACGGACCGTCGGGCTGCGGCAAGTCATCGGTGGCGCGGGCGGGTGTGGTGCCCCGGATGCGGCGGGCGGGGTACGAGGTGCTGGTGGTGGACGCGGGGAAGGTGTCGTCCCCGCGGGCCGCCCTGGCCGTCGAACTGTACGAGGCGGTCAGGCAGGAGCGGTACGGCCCGCCGCGGGCGGGCGGGGTCGACGAGGTGGAGGGCTGGCTGGCCGCCTACGGCCTCGCGGACACCCTCCACCGGGTGCGCGGCGACCAGGACGGCAGGCTCCTCGTGGTCCTCGACCAGGCCGAGGCGCTCCTGGACCGCACGGACGCCGAACTGGGCCAGGCCGTGGACCTCCTCTTCCCGGAGCGGGCGGCGGGCGGCGCACGGGTGTTGCTCACTCTGCGGGCCGACTTCATGGACGCGGTCCTCAAGCACCCCCGCCTCGGTCCCGCGCTGCGCTCGGGGCGAACGCTTCCGCTGACGCCGATGTCCCCGGAGCAACTCCGGGAGGTGGTGGTCAGGCCGGTGGAGCGGCTGCCCGCGGTGGAGTACGACCCGGGACTGGCGGAGCGCATCCTGACCGACGCGGGCGGCGACCCCGGCGCCCTTCCGCTGCTCGGCTTCGTCCTGGAGACGCTGTGGGCGCGCCGCTCCTGCGGGCGGCTGTCGGCGGCGGCGTACGAGGAGACGGGCGGGGTGTCGGGTGCACTGAAGCAGCACGCCGCCGCCGCGTGGAAGGCGTGCGCGGGTTCCCCGGGGGCGTCGCAGGAGGCGCTGCGGCTCCTCACCGGCCTGGTGCGGGTGCTGCCGGGCAGCGAGACGCCGCTGCGGCGCAGGCTCACCCGGGAGGAGGCCGGCGAGGACCGCTGGCGGATCGCCCGGGCCCTGGCGGAGCAGCGGCTGCTCGTGCTGCACGGCGACCAGGGCGAACCGGAGACGGCGGAGCTCGCCCACGAGGCGCTGTTCACGGCGTGGCCGGAGCTGAAGCACCAGGTGGAGGTGGATGCGCGGTTCCTCGCCGCACGCGCGGAGCTGGCGCACGACCTCGACCGCTGGGAGCGCGGCGGGCGCGTGTCCGATCTGCTGCCGGGCCCGCTGCACCTCGGGGCCCTGGAGGGCCGGCTGGACGGAAGGGAACACGAACTCGCCGCCGGGGAAAGGTACTTCCTGGACCTGGCGCGGAGTCGCCGGAGGGCCCGCCGGGTCCGGACCCGGGCCGCGTGGACCGCGGTCGCCGCGGTGTTCGCGCTGCTGGTGGGGCTCGGCACCTTCCTGGTGCACCAGGCGGAGGTCAGTGCCGCACGGGACGCGGAGGCGCGGTCCCGCGCTCTGGCCACCGCGTCGGACGAGCTGGCGGCGCGGGACCCCGGCCTGGCGTCCCTGGCCGCGGTCGCCGCGTACGACACCGCGCCGACCCACGAGGCCCGCAACGCGCTGCTGCGCCGCTATGCGTCGTTCAAGACGGCGGCGTGGGTGCTGAGCGGCGCGGAGGGTGAGATCCGCGGGGTGGCATCGGACACCGGCGGGGCGGTCGTCCTCGCGTCGACGGAACGGGGCCGCGCCACCCTGTTCGTCCGCCGGGACGGCGGGCAGGTGACACGCCGGCACCTGCGTCCGCAGGCCAACGCCGTCGTGCCCCTGGTGAGCCGGGACGGGCGGCGCGTCGCCTACCTGTCGGCCGGGAGCGGCGACCTGACGTGGCACGACGTGGATCCCGCGGCCGACGACCCGCTGGGGCCCGCGCACACCGTCCGGGCCGGAGGGTTCCGGAACGCCGAGCGGGCGCCGCTGACCGGCGGCGTGCCCGCCGATCTGGCCGGCTTCTCCCCCGACGGGGACGCGGTGGCGTCCGTGTCGCGGGACGGCCGGGTGTGGCTGTGGGACCTGCGGACGGGCCGGAACCGTGTGCTGGCCGTGCCGGCGCGCGGGGCGGAGGGGGTCGCGTACGGCCCGGACGGCGACACCCTCGTGGTCCACCTCGACGAGGAGCGGGGTCCGCTGCGGGGCACCCTCGCCGTGGTCGACACGACCACGGGGACAGCCCGGAACGTGTCCCGCGGCGTGGGCCTGATCGGGGAGTTCACGGCGAGCACGCTCTCGGGGGACGGCCGCGTCCTGGTCTTCTGCGAGCGGCCGGAGGACGGCGGCCGCGCACGCTACCGGGCCGTACGGGTCGACGACGGACACGAACTGGTGCGCCACACCCCCGAGTCGCACAGCAACTGCGCCGACGTGGCGGTGGACCGGGCGGGCAGCCGCTTCGCCGTCCACCACGGGGACGGGCGGTGGACGTTCGTCGGCACCGGGCCGGACGGGGCGGTGCGGCAGACCTCCGGCATCCGGTCCGGCCTGGTCAAGGGGCTGCCCCTGCTCACCGTCGCGGGAACGTCCGCCCCGCTGGTCTGGGACGGGGGCTCGGTGACGGCCCTGCCGATGCACACGGACTCCTTCGACATCGTCAGCCCGCCGGTGCTCCTCGCCGGAGGCACGAGGATGCTCGTGCACAAGGGCGACCGCGGAGAGCGGCTGGCCCTCCTGGACATCGCCGGAGCGGCGACCGGAGGACGGGTGAAGGTGGTGGAGGAGGCTCCCCGCACGCCGTCGCCGTCCGCCCTGACCACGCCTCTGGAGGCCGTCAGCGTCAACGCCTCCGAGACGCTGGCCGCCGACCTGGTGCGGCCGGACCTGATCGAGGTCCGGTCCCTCCCGTCGCTGCGCGCCCTCGCCCGGATCCCGCTCGCGGTGCCGCCGCAGGACACCGCGGGGAAGAGGCTTCCGCCGTACATCGGGTTCACGGACGACGACGTGCTGCTCACGGTGTCCGGCAGCGCCATCGAACAGTGGGACCCCCGCAGCGGCCGGCGCACCGCCGCCGCGATCGACGCGCGGGACCTCGGGCTCACCGGCCGGGAGCCGGCGGAGTTCTTCGTGCGCCCCCACGCGGTGCCGGGGCACCTGCTGGTCAGCGTGTCCGGCGAGCCCGTCGTGCACGCCGTGGACCGCAGGACCGGCAGGGTGGACGAACGGCTCCGGGTGCGGTTCGGCGACGATTACCTCTTCGGGTCGTTCACGAAGGACGGGCGGTACGCCGTCACGGTGGCCGCCGGCGGCATGCTGGAGGGCTGGCGGCTGACGGGGGACGGGAAGGCGGCCAGGGTGGTGGGTCCCCTCACGCCTCCGATGGAGATCACCAGATCCCGGCTGAGGGCGGTGGGCGACTCCGCGTACGTCGTCGCGAACGGCCCGTACGTCCGCTTCCTGCACCTGGCCGAGCCGTACCGGACCGACACCTACGACCTGGGGACCGACCAGGTCTTCCACGCCGTGTCAGCCGACGGGCTGACCGTGCTGCGGCAGGACGGCGGAGGCATGGACGTGCTGCGGCTGGACCCCGCGCTGTGGAAGCGCCACCTGTGCGCGGTCGTCGGCCGCGACACCACGGAGCAGGAGCGCCGCGGCCTGCCTCCCGGCCTACCGGACCGGATCTGCCCCGGCCGCCGCTGAGGAAGTGGGAGCCCCCGAGGCGCCGGCCGCCGCGGCGCGCCTGCGTGCCGCCAGGACGACGAGCACGCCGGCCACGGCCCCGAGCACGAACGGGGACGGCACGAGGAGGACAGCGCCCAGCACGCACCACGCCGCGAGGCCCCAGCCGACCCACGGCGGCACGGCCACCCCGCGCCCCGCCAGGTGCCAGACCAGGCAGCCCAGGAGGAGGAGCGGCACGGAGAAGCTGCCCGGCCCCGCCCAGAAGGTGAGTTCGTTCCGCAGCGCCGCCTGTGTCGGCGCGTCCGCCGGGGCCAGGGGGACGGCCGCCCACAGGCCCTTCTGCACCCACGCCCCGATGTCGTCCCGGGCCATGACCGCGAGCAGCGAGAGGTGCCCGGCCCCCAGCCCGACCATGATCCCGCCCGCCCAGCGCAGCAGCCCTCGCCCTTCGACCTGTGCCACGGTTCTCCCCCCGGTGATACGGACCCGTACAAGTGTTCTGTACGGTACCGTACAGAACACGTCGCCCAGAGGGGACCCGATGCCCGCGGTGGCGCGCACACCACGAAACCGCTGGATCGAAGCCGGACTCGACGCCCTCGTCGAGGGGGGCCCCGCGGCGGTGCGCGTCGAGACGCTCGCCGCCCGGCTCGGTGTGACGAAGGGCGGGTTCTACGGCTACTTCAAGGGCCGCGCCGCCCTGCTCGCGGAGATGCTCGACGCGTGGGAGCTGCGCTGCACCCGCGAGGTGCCGGCCCGCGCGGACGTCGAGGGCGCGGACGCCGCCGACCGGATCCGGCACGTCGCCCACCTGACCTTCTCCGAGGACTTCCACCGCATCGACCTCGCGGTCCGCGCCTGGGCCCGCCACGACCCGGCCGTGGCCGAGCGCCTGCGCCGCGTCGACAACGCGCGCATGGACTTCCTGCGGGAGTCGTTCGGCGCCTTCCTGTCGGACCCCGAGGAGGTCGAGGCCCGCAGCATCCTGGCGTTCACGCTCGCCATCGGCCGCCACTTCATCGTGGCGGACCACCCGGGGCGCACCCCCCGCGAGGCGGCCGCCCTCGCCGGGGAACACCTCCTGCGCCCCGAGAACCCGTGACGGACGCGGCCCGGCGCCTTCCCTCGCGGGCGCACCACCAGGGGCGAGGGCGCGGGGAGGCGCAGCCCACACCTCCGCGGTCCGCAGCGGGCGGCCGGCCTGTGCTACGGTTCTGGGGTTGCAGTTGTGGTACCCATGAACCTATGTGCGCCTGACGGGAATGTTTCTCCTTCAGGCGCATTGTTTGTTTCCGGCGTCTCCGGATGGGGCCTTCTGCCTACTGAAGGAGAGAGAAACATGGCACAGGGAACCGTGAAGTGGTTCAACGCCGAAAAGGGCTTCGGCTTCATCCAGCAGGACGGCGGCGGCCCCGACGTCTTCGCTCACTACTCGAACATCGCGACCCAGGGCTTCCGTGAGCTCCAGGAGGGTCAGCGGGTGTCCTTCGACGTCGCGCAGGGCCAGAAGGGCCTGCAGGCGGAGAACATCCTCCCCGCCTGATCGCCTGATCGCGTATCCGCTCACCGGGGTCCGCACCAGCATGGTGCAGACCCCGGTTTGTGCTGTTTCCAGGAAGGCAGACACCCGCATGCCCCGCAGACCCCAGAAGCCGAACCGGCGCGCTTCGGCGCCCTCGCCGTCCGCGCCGCCCCGGCGGGAGTTCCGGCTGCCGGAGAGCACGACCCCCGCACTTCCCGCCGTCGAGGACTTCGCCGCTCTGGACATGCCCGCGGGCCTGCTGAAGACCCTCACCGCGCAGGGTGTGACCGCCCCCTTCCCCATCCAGGCCGCGACCCTGCCGAACTCGCTGGCCGGCCGTGACCTGCTCGGCCGGGGCCGCACCGGCTCCGGCAAGACCCTCGCGTTCGGGCTGGCGGTGCTCGCCCGGACGGCCGGGCTGCGTGCCGCGTCCAAGGCGCCGCTCGCCCTGGTCCTGGTGCCCACGCGCGAGCTCGCCCAGCAGGTGACGGACGCCCTGACCCCGTACGCGGCGGCGGTGGACGTCCGGCTGGCCACCGTGGTCGGCGGGCTGTCCATCGGGAAGCAGGCGCACACGTTGCGGCGCGGCGCCGAAGTGGTCGTGGCGAGCCCGGGCAGGCTCAACGACCTGGTGGAGCGCGGTGACTGCGTCCTCGACGACGTCCGCATCACGGTGCTGGACGAAGCCGACCAGATGACCGACATGGGCTTCCTGCCGCAGATCACCCGGCTGATCCGGCAGGTGCGGCCCGATGGGCAGCGCATGCTGTTCTCCGCGACCCTGGACGGCAACATCGACCGCCTGGTCAAGGAGTTCCTGACCGATCCCGTGGTGCACTCCGTGGACCCGTCGGCGGGAGCGGTGACCACCATGGAGCACCACGTGTTCCACGTCCAGGACGAGACCGACAAGAAGGCCGTCACCGCGCGCATCGCGGCCCGCGACGGCCGGGTCATCCTGTTCCTCGACACGAAGAGGTCCGCGGACCGGCTCGCCAAGCGCCTGCTGGCGGCCGGCGTCCGGGCGGCGGCCCTGCACGGGGGCCGCTCCCAGCCGCAGCGCAACCGCACCCTGGAGCAGTTCAAGAGCGGCTACGTCACCGCGCTGGTCGCGACGAACGTCGCGGCCCGTGGCATACACGTCGACGACCTCGACCTCGTCGTCAACGTCGACCCCCCGACCGACCACAAGGACTACCTGCACCGGGGCGGCCGCACGGCACGCGCGGGCGGCTCCGGCAGCGTGGTCACCCTGGTCCTGCCCGAGCAGAAGCGAGACGTCCCGCGGCTGATGTCGGACGCCGGCATCCGCCCGCGGACGGCGCGCATCGCGTCCGGTGACGCCGTCCTGGCCACCGTCACCGGCGCCCGGGAACCGTCCGGCGTGCCCGTCACCATCGAGGTGC
>NZ_MKXB01000044.1 GCF_001865245.1 Streptomyces sp. CC53
CCCCTCCGGCTCGGCGACCACCGGCCCCGCCTGCGCTTCGTCAGCATCGGCCTGACCCTCGTCATGCTGGTCTTCACCGTCCGGCTGCTCCAGGTCCAGGCCGTCGACGCCGCCGCGTACTCCGCCAAGGCCGAGAAGAACCGCTACCTCAGCCACAAGCTGGCCGCCGAACGCGGCGTCATCACTGACCGCTCCGGCGGCGCCCTCGCCACCAGCGTCGACGCCTACGACATCACCGCGGACCCCAAGATGTTCACCCCCGAAGAGGCCAAGGTCCCGGACGCGCCCGAGCAGGCCGCCGCCCTCCTCGCCCCCCTCCTCGGCAGGGAGCCCGCCGACCTCGTCCGCACCCTCAAGTCGCCGCCCTCGCCCCGCTACGCCGTCCTCGCCCGCAAGCAGACCCCCCAGGTCTGGAACCAGATCAAGGACCTCAAGAGCCTCTTCGCCAAGAAGGCCCGCGAGGACCGGGCCAAGGGCGGGCCGGGCACCAGCGTCCTCGCCGGCGTCCTCAGCGAGAAGAGCAGCAAGCGCGTCTACCCGAACGGCACCCTCGCCGCCGGGATACTGGGCTGGGTCAACGCCGAGGGGCGCGGCGCCGGCGGACTGGAGTCCATGCTCGACGAGGAGCTCGCCGGCCGCGACGGCAAGATCACGTACGCCCACTCGGGCGGCCGCCGCGTCCCCACCGCCGACGCCCACGAGACGCCCGCCGTACCGGGCTCCGACATCGAGCTCACCATCGACCGGGACATCCAGTGGGCCGCCCAGAAGGCCATCAGCGAACAGGTCGCCGCCTCCCGCGCCGACCGCGGCTACGTCATCGTGCAGGACACCAGGACCGGAGAGGTCCTCGCGATGGCCAACGCCCCCGGCTTCGACCCCAACGACCTGTCCCAGGCCAACGCCGCCGCCATGGGCAACGCCGCCCTCCAGGACGCCTACGAACCCGGCTCGACCGCCAAGGTCATGTCGATGGCCGCGGTCCTGGAGGAGGGCGCCGCCACCCCGTCCACGCACGTCGTCGTCCCCAACCGCCTGCACCGGGGCGACCGGCTCTTCAAGGACGACATCGACCACCCCACCTGGTACCTCACCCTCAACGGGGTCCTCGCCAAGTCGTCCAACATCGGCACCATCCTCGCCACCGGACAACTCGGGAAGAACCAGGCGGAAGCCAACCGGGTCCTCGACTCGTACCTCCGCAAGTTCGGCATCGGCAGCCCCACCGGCCTCGGCTACCCCGGCGAGACCCCGGGCATCCTCGCCCCGCCGCAGAAGTGGAACACCTCGCAGCAGTACACGATCCCGTTCGGCCAGGGCCTGTCCGTCAACGCCATGCAGGCCGCCTCCGTCTACTCGACCGTCGCCAACGGAGGCGTACGGGTCGAACCCACGCTCGTCCGCGGCACCCGCGGGCCCGACGGCCGTTTCACGCCCGCCCCGGCACCCGACAGGAAGCGCGTCGTCAGCGAGAAGACGGCCACCACCCTGGCCGCCATGCTCGAATCCGTCGTCGACGACGAGGAGGGCACCGGGACCAGAGCCGCCATCCCCGGCTACCGCGTCGCAGGCAAGACCGGCACCGCCAACCGCGTCGACCCCGAAACCGGCCGCTACAAGGGCTACACCGCCTCCTTCGCCGGGTTCGCCCCCGCCGACGACCCGCGTGTCACCGTCTACTGCGCCATCCAGAACCCCACCAAGGGCGACTACTTCGGCGGCCGGATCTGCGGCCCCATCTTCAAGAAGGTCATGGAGTTCGCCCTGAAGACCCTGCACGTCGCACCGACCGGAAAACAGCCCCCGCGCATGCCGGTCACCTTCACGCCAGGAACCTGACCGAGCGGAGCTGCCAGTGACGACGATCACGCCAGGCCCCGGGAACCGCCCCGGAGCCCGACCCAACCCGGCCGCCTCATTTCGCCCCACGACGGGTGCGCCCGGTACGCTCACCGCCGTGCCACACCCTGATCAGCCCCGAAACACCGACCAGGACGCCCCCGCGAAACAGCAGGGAGCGCCCCGCCCGGACCAGGTCCGCCCCACGCCCCTCGGCGTCCTGGCGGCCCGGTTGGACGCCCCCGCCCCACGCGCGCCGCAGCCGCCCCAGGAGGACGAGGCCCAGGTCACCGGCATCACCCATGACTCAAGGGCGGTCCGCCCCGGCGACATCTACGCCGCCCTGCCCGGCGCCCGGCTGCACGGCGCGGACTTCGCCGCGCAGGCCGCCGGCCTCGGCGCCGTCGCGGTCCTGACCGACCCGACGGGGGCCGAGCGCGCCGCCGCCACCGGACTGCCGGTCCTCGTGGTCGACGACCCGCGCGGCCGTATGGGCGAACTCGCCGCCGACATCTACGGCCGCCCCGGACACGACCTCCTCCAGATCGGCATCACCGGGACCTCCGGCAAGACGACCACCGCCTACCTCGTCGAAGGCGGCCTCAAGGGCGCCGGCCGGAAGACGGGCCTCATCGGCACCGTCGAGACCCGCATCGGCGACGAGAGCATCAAGTCCGAGCGGACCACTCCCGAAGCCACCGACCTCCAGGCACTGTTCGCCGTCATGCGGGAACGCGGCACCGAGGCCGTCGCCATGGAGGTCTCCAGCCACGCCCTCGTGCTCGGCCGCGTCGACGGCTGCGTCTTCGACGTCGCCGTCTTCAACAACCTCAGCCCGGAGCACATGGAGTTCCACTCCGACATGGAGGACTACTTCCGGGCCAAGGCGCAGCTGTTCACCGCGCGCCGCTCCCGCCAGGGCGTCGTCAACTTCGACGACGCCTACGGCAGGAGGCTGGTGAAGGAGGCGGAGATCCCCGTCGTGACCTTCTCCGCCGAAGGCCACCCCGACGCCGACTGGCGCGCCGAGGACGTCGAGATCGGCCCCCTCGGCAGCACGTTCACCGTCGTCGGCCCCAAGGACGAGCGCGTCAGCGCCAAGGCCCCGCTGGCCGGCCCGTTCAACGTCGCCAACACCCTCGCCGCCGTCGTCACGCTGGCCCTGGCCGGGATCGACCCGCAGGAGGCCGCCGACGGCATCGCCGCCGTGCCCGGCGTACCGGGCCGCCTGGAGCGCGTCGACGCGGGCCAGCCGTACCTCGCCGTGGTCGACTACGCCCACAAGACCGACGCCGTCGAGTCCGTCCTGCGCTCCCTGCGCAAGGTCACCGAGGGCCGGCTGCACATCGTCCTCGGGTGCGGGGGCGACCGAGACACCACCAAGCGCGGCCCCATGGGCGCCGCTGCCGCACGCCTCGCCGACACCGCCATTCTGACCTCCGACAACCCCCGTTCCGAGGACCCCCTCGCGATCCTCGCCACCATGCTCGCCGGTGCCGCGGAGGTGCCGATCCACGAGCGGGGCGACGTCGCCGTGTTCGAGGACCGCGCCGCCGCCATCGCCGCCGCCGTCGCCCGCGCCCAGCCGGGCGACACCGTGCTCGTCGCCGGCAAGGGCCACGAGCAGGGCCAGGACATCGCGGGCGTGGTCCGGCCCTTCGACGACCGCCAGGTCCTGCGGGAAGCCATCCAGAACAGTCAGGGATGAAGAAGTGATCGCCCTCTCCCTCACCGAGATCGCCGAAATCGTCGGCGGGCAGCCACACGACATACCGGATCCGGCCGTCCAGGTCACCGGCTCCGTCGTCTACGACTCCCGCCAGGTCGAACCCGGCAGCCTCTTCGCCGCGTTCGCCGGCGAGCACGTCGACGGGCACGACTACGCGCAGCGGGCGGTCGACGCCGGCGCGGTGGCCGTCCTGGCCACCCGCCCCGTCGGCGTACCGGCGCTCGTCGTGCCCGACGTCACCGCCGCGCTCGGCGCGCTCGCCCGGGCCGTCGTCGAGCGCCTCGGCACCGTCGTCGTCGGCCTCACCGGCTCGGCGGGCAAGACCAGCACCAAGGACCTCATCGCGCAGCTCCTGCAGCGCCTGGGCCCCACGGTCTGGCCCGCGGGCAACCTCAACAACGAGATCGGCCTGCCGGTCACCGCACTGCGCGCCACCAGTGACACCCGGCACCTGGTCCTGGAGATGGGCGCCCGCGGGGTCGGCCACATCCGCTACCTCACCGAGCTCACCCCGCCCCGCGTCGGCCTGGTCCTCAACGTCGGCAGCGCCCACATCGGCGAGTTCGGCGGCCGCGAGAAGATCGCCCAGGCCAAGGGCGAACTCGTCGAGGCGCTTCCGGCCGCCGAGGAGGGCGGCGTGGCGGTCCTCAACGCGGACGACCCCCTCGTGAAGGCCATGGCGTCCCGCACCCGGGCCCGCGTCGTCTACTTCGGAGAGTCGGCCGAAGCGGTCGTACGCGCCGAAAACGTCCGCCTCACCGCGAGCGGACAGCCCTCTTTCCGCCTTCACACACCCTCCGGGTGCAGTGATGTGACCATGCGCCTGTACGGTGAGCATCACGTGTCGAACGCGCTCGCCGCGGCCGCCGTCGCCCATGAGCTGGGCATGCCCGTGCACGAGATCGCCGCCGCGCTCTCCGAGGCGGGCTCCCTCTCCCGCTGGCGCATGGAGGTCACCGAGCGTCCGGACGGTGTGACGATCGTCAACGACGCCTACAACGCGAACCCGGAGTCCATGCGGGCCGCCCTGCGCGCACTGGCCGCCATGGGCGAGGCCGCACGGGCCCGGGGGGGCCGTACGTGGGCGGTGCTCGGCCTCATGGCCGAGCTCGGCGACGAGGCGCTAGCCGAGCACGACGCGGTCGGACGGCTCGCCGTCCGGCTCAACGTCAGCAAGCTCGTCGCAGTCGGGGGCAGGGAAGCGTCCTGGCTGCAACTGGGCGCATATAACGAGGGTTCGTGGGGTGAGGAGTCGGTGCACGTGTCCGACGCGCAGGCGGCGGTCGACCTGTTGCGCAGGGAACTGCGGCCAGGAGACGTCGTGCTGGTGAAGGCATCCAGGTCGGTCGGGCTCGAGCGGGTCGCCGAGGCGCTGCTCGGGAACACCACCGAGGGCGAGGTCACCGGCCGATGAGGCAGATCCTCTTCGCGGGAGCCATCGGGCTCTTCCTGACCCTGATCGGCACGCCCCTGCTGATCAAGCTCCTGGCCCGCAAGGGATACGGGCAGTTCATCCGCGACGACGGCCCGCGCACGCACGGCAGCAAGAAGGGGACGCCCACCATGGGCGGCATCTCCTTCATCCTGGCCACTCTCATCGCGTACGCCCTCGCCAAGGTCATCACCGGGGAGAACCCGACGTACTCGGGTCTGCTGGTGCTGTTCCTGATGGCGGGCATGGGCCTCGTCGGCTTCCTCGACGACTACATCAAGATCGTCAAGCAGCGGTCGCTGGGCCTGCGGGCCAAGGCGAAGATGGCGGGCCAGCTGATCGTCGGCATCGCCTTCGCCGTCCTCGCCCTCCAGTTCTCCGACAAGCAGGGCCTGACGCCGGCCTCCACGAAGCTGTCGTTCATCACCGACTTCGGCTGGTCCATCGGCCCGGTGCTGTTCGTCGTCTGGGCGCTGTTCATGATCCTCGCCATGTCCAACGGCGTGAACCTCACGGACGGCCTGGACGGCCTCGCGACCGGCGCCTCCGTGATGGTCTTCGGCGCGTACACCTTCATCGGCCTCTGGCAGTTCCAGGAGTCCTGCCTCAACGCCGAGACGCTGACCAACCCGAACGCCTGCTTCGAGGTCCGCGACCCGCTGGACCTCGCCGTGGTCGCCGCCGCCCTCATGGGCGCCTGCTTCGGCTTCCTCTGGTGGAACACCTCGCCGGCCAAGATCTTCATGGGTGACACCGGCTCCCTCGCCCTCGGCGGCGCCCTCGCCGGTCTCGCCATCACCTCCCGCACGGAGCTGCTGCTCGCCATCCTCGGCGGCCTCTTCGTGCTCATCACCCTGTCCGTGATCATCCAGGTCGGCTCCTTCCGCCTCACCGGCAAGCGGGTCTTCCGGATGGCGCCGCTCCAGCACCACTTCGAGCTGAAGGGCTGGTCCGAGGTCCTCGTCGTGGTCCGGTTCTGGATCATCCAGGGCATGTGCGTCATCGTGGGCCTCGGGCTCTTCTACGCGGGATGGGCAGCGGGCAAGTGAGCGACGACAGCAGGACCGAGGACTGGCCGGGCCGACGGGTCACCGTCGCCGGCCTCGGCGTGAGCGGCGTCCCCGCCGCCCGCGTCCTGCACGGTCTGGGCGCGCACGTCACCGTCGTCAACGACGGCGACGACGAGCGCGCCCGCGCGCAGGCCGCCGAGCTGGCGGACGAGGGGATCGCCGTTCGCCTCGGCGACGGGGACACCCTGCCCGAGGGCACCGAACTCGTCGTGACCGCGCCCGGCTGGCGGCCCGACAAGCCGCTGTTCGCCGCCGCCGAGGCGGCCGGCGTCCCCGTGTGGGGCGACGTCGAACTCGCCTGGCGGCTGCGCGGCCACGCCGGCCGCACGCCCGCCCCCTGGCTCGCGGTCACCGGCACGAACGGCAAGACCACGACCGTCCGGATGCTCGCCTCCATCCTGGAGGCCGCGGGCCTGCGCACCGCCGCCGTCGGCAACATCGGGGTCTCCCTGCTGGACGCCGTCCTCGGCGACGAGGAGTACGACGTCCTCGCCGTCGAACTGTCCAGCTACCAGCTCCACTGGGCGCCCTCCCTGCGCGCCCACTCGGCCGCCGTCCTCAACCTGGCGCCCGACCACCTCGACTGGCACGGCTCCATGGAGGCGTACGCCGCCGACAAGGGCCGCGTGTACGAGGGCAACACGGTCGCCTGCGTCTACAACGCCGCCGACCAGGCCACCGAGGACCTGGTCCGCGAGGCCGACGTCGAGGAGGGCTGCCGTGCGATCGGCTTCACCCTCGGCACCCCCGGCCCGTCCCAGCTCGGTGTCGTCGACGACCTCCTGGTGGACCGGGCGTTCGTGCCCAACCGGCAGAAGCAGGCGCAGGAGCTCGCCCAGGTCTCCGACGTGCAGCCGCCGGCCCCGCACAACATCGCCAACGCCCTCGCCGCCGCCGCCCTCGCCCGGGCCTTCGGCGTCGAGCCCGGCGCCGTACGGGACGGGCTGCGCGCCTTCCGCCCCGAGCCGCACCGCATCGAGTTCGTGGAGGAGGTCGCCGAAGTCGCGTACGTCGACGACTCCAAGGCCACCAACACGCACGCCGCGGAGGCGTCGCTGGCCGCCTACGACCCGATCGTCTGGATCGCGGGCGGCCTCGCCAAGGGCGCCACCTTCGACGAACTGGTCCGGAAGTCGGCGGCCCGGCTGCGCGGCGTCGTCCTCATGGGCGCCGACCGTGCACTGATCCGTGAGGCCCTCGCACGACACGCGCCCGAAGTGCCGGTCGTGGACCTCGACCGGACCGACACTGGGACGATGCCCGCGGCGGTCCGGGAGGCGGCGGCGCTCGCCCGGCCGGGCGACACGGTGCTCCTCGCCCCGGCCTGCGCCTCGATGGACATGTTCGTCAACTACACGAAGCGGGGCGAGGCGTTCGCGGACGCCGTGCGCACCCTGGCCGCCGAGCGCGACGCCTGACCAGCCGCAGCGTCCGGCGCCGCCGGACACGACTGGAGGGGACAGCGACCATGCCGCCCGAGCCGACCGCCGCCACGCCCGACGGGACCGGGGCGGTCCCGGCCCCCACGGCACACCGACCCGCCGCCGCGCGGGTCCGCCCGAGCGGCGGCCCGACGGCTCCCGCCCCGACCGCGCCCGCCC
>NZ_MKXB01000045.1 GCF_001865245.1 Streptomyces sp. CC53
TGCCGGCGCACAGCGCGAGGACGCCGAGCTCGTGGTGGAAGTACGCCTCCTCCGCGACCTCGCCCGCGGCTCGGGCGGCGCTCTGCCCGCCGCGCAGCGCGCGCTCCCAGGCACCCCAGTGGAGCCCGGCGGAGAAGGCGGGGGCGGCGCTGCGGGCGAGCAGGACGGCCGCACTGGCGTGCCCGGCCTCCTGGCCGGCGGCGAGCGCCGTGAGTGCGGCGAGCAGGGCGTCGGCCTGGGCGGCCACCCTTTCCGGTGCGACCGAGGGGTGGCCGGCCCACCAGGAGTAGTGCTGGGCGGCGGTGTGCGCGCGGGCCAGTGCGCCGTCGGCGTAGCCTCGTTCGGTGAGCTGCTCGGCGATGCCGGCGGCGAGCCGGTAGCGGGGGCCGACGGGGGTGAGCAGCCCGCAGTCGAGGAGTTCGCCGACGGCGGCGTCGGCGTGGGTGTCGCCGACCAGGGCGGGCAGGTGGGCCTGGTGGGGGACCTCCCCGCCGAGCGCCACCGCGAACCGCAGGGTCTCGCGGGCGGCTTCGGAGAGCCGTGACGCCAGCAGCGCCGCAGGGGCGGCCGCTTCGCCGAGGCCCGGCAGGGGCGTCACGCGGTCGTCGGCGAAGACGCTGGCGTCGGTGTCCTCGTCGTCGTCCTCTTCGGTGTCCTCGCCGTCGGGGGCGGAGGAGAGCGCTTCGTGCTGGGCGTCGCGCTGCCGCAGGAGCGCGGCGGCCTGGACGAAGCGCAGGGGCAGGCCCTCGGACTCGAACCACAGGTCGCCGGCCCAGTTGGCCTCTTCGTCGGTGAGGTCCCGGCCGACGGCGTGTTCGAGGAGTTCGAGGGTGGCGGTGCGGTCGAGGCCGGTGAGGAAGACCTCTTCTATGTCGGCGCCGGACGAGGGGGCCGGGGTGGCGGGCGTGGCGGCGAGGAGGAACGCGCACTCGGGGGCGGCGTCGAGCAGCTCGTCGAGGGCGGCGCCGCCGAACTCCAGGTCGTCGACGAGGACGACGGCGCCGATGTCTCGGACCAGGGCGAGCAGACCGGCGCGGTCGGGGCGGTGGTCGGGTGCGTGGTGGACGGCTGCGAACAGCTCGTACAGCAGCTCGGTCGGGGTCCTGCGGTGGCCGGACAGGCGTATGACGCCGTCGGGTGCGAGGCCGGTGCAGTCCGCGGCGACCGCGTCGAGGAGCCGGCTGCGGCCGGCGCCGTGCGGGCCGGTGAGGCGGACCGAGCGGCCGCGGGTGAGGAGGCGCACGAGGCGGTCGTGCTGCTCGTCGCGCTCCAGCAGCGGCAGGTCGGGGGCGGCGGGGCCCGCGGGGGCGGGCGGCAGGGCGGCGCGGTCGCGGTCGGCGCGCTGTTCGGCGGTGCGCCGACCGGGGGTGCCGGGCTGGCGGCCGGGCGGGCACGGCTCGATCTCGCTGCCGTCGACGGGGTTGACGGTGAGGAGGAAGTCGCCGGAGACGAGCTGGGCGGTCCGCGCGGGTGCGGGACTGCCGCCTGCGGTGAGCGGGGGCAGGTCGTCGCGGGAGGCGCGGGCGCGGGAGGCCTCGGCGCCGGTGTCGGTGGCGCCGTCGTCGGTGGTGCGGCGGCCGTGCTCGTCCGGCCGCCGGTTCATCGGGTCCACTGGTGGTTGCCCCCCAAAAGCGTCGTGCGGCGAAGCCCCTCCCGGCCGTGGTGCACGCGCGGTGTCGCTTCTGGTCCGGTGCCCGCCGTGTGGGTACGTCGGTCGATGGGCAGACGTGCGAAACCCTAGACGTTCGCCGGGCGTCCCGGAACAGCCGGGGTGCCGGCCGCCCAAGACGTGGTGGTCTCGGGGGGATTGGGCACCCCGGTGGCCGTGCGCCGACACCGTCCAGGCATATGCGGACAGGTCCGGCGCCGCTCTTCGCGGCACCGGACCGTGCCGCCGTGCACACGGTCCGGCTCAGACCCGGGGCAGCGATTCGGCGGCGAGGCCGCCCTCGATGGCGAGGATGCGGTGCAGCCGGGTGGCCACGAGGAGGCGCTGCATCTGGGGCGGCACGCCCCGCAGCACCAGCCGGCGGCCGCAGCGGCCGGCGCGGCGGTGGGCGCCCATGATGACGCCGAGTCCGGTGGCGTCCCAGGAGTCGAGGCCGGTGAGGTCGAGCACGAGGTCGCCGGCTCCGTCGTCGACGGCCGAGTGCAGGACCGTTCGGGCGTCCGCCGCGCTGCGGACATCGAGGCGGCCCCCGATGACCAGCTCGGCGTGGTCGCCCCTGATGTGCATATGCGCTCCCCGAGAGTGCGGTGCGTGCGTGCGGATACGTGCGTGGGTGCCCGTCAGGTTCCACCGTTTCAACAACTGACTGCCGCATGGGCGGGGCAGTTGCGCGTTGTAAGCGAACCGATACCTGATTCACTCCACGGGGTGACGGCGGGCTGGCGGGCGCGCCTCAGTACGTGTAGAAGCCCTGCCCGCTCTTGCGGCCGATGTCACCCGCGTCCACCATCCGGCGCATCAGCTCCGGCGGCGCGAACTTCTCGTCCTGCGACTCGGTGTAGATGTTGCCGGTGGCGTGCAGCAGGATGTCGACGCCGGTGAGGTCGGCGGTGGCCAGCGGACCCATCGCGTGGCCGAAGCCCAGCTTGCAGGCGATGTCGATGTCCTCGGCGGAGGCGACGCCCGACTCGTAGAGCTTGGCGGCCTCGACGACGAGCGCGGAGATGAGCCGGGTCGTCACGAAGCCGGCCACGTCCCGGTTGACGACGATGCAGGTCTTGCCGACGGACTCGGCGAACTCCCGGGCGGTGGCGAGGGTCTCGTCGCTGGTCTTGTAGCCGCGGACGAGCTCGCACAGCTGCATCATCGGGACGGGCGAGAAGAAGTGCGCGCCGACGACCCGCTCGGGGCGCTCCGTCACCGCGGCGATCTTGGTGATCGGGATGGCGGAGGTGTTGGAGGCGAGGACCGCGTCGTCCCGTACGAGCTTGTCGAGGGCGCGGAAGATCTCGTGCTTGACCTCCAGCTTCTCGAACACGGCCTCGACCACGATGTCCGCGTCGGCGGCGGCGTCCAGGTCGGTCGTCGGCGTGATGCGGGCCAGGGCGGCCTCCGCGTCGGCCGCGTCGAGCTTCCCCTTGGAGACGAACTTGTCGTAGGACGCCTTGATGCCGTCCGTGCCGCGGGTCAGGGCGGCGTCGGTGACGTCGCGGAGGACGACCTCCCAGCCGGCCTGGGCGGACACCTGAGCGATACCGGAACCCATGAGTCCGGCGCCGATGACGGCGAGCTTCCTGGCCACGTTCTCTCCCCTTAACACGCGTTCACTTTTGTCTTCTCCGGCGGGAGGTTACTGCCAGGAAGCCCCGCTGTGGCGCTGAAGAGATGCGCGTCACGCGCGCCCGCCACCCGGCCGCGCCCCCTCGACGGGGGCCTTTGCGCCCCGGGGAACTGTTTCACATGACGGACATCACACCGTTCCGGAGCGCCGGGTGAGGCCCGGCGCGTGTCCGGCGGGTCGCCCGCCTCACTACGCTGGCGGCATGGTCAATCTGACGCGCATCTACACCCGTACCGGCGACAAGGGCACCACCGCGCTGGGCGACATGAGCCGCACGGCGAAGACGGACCTGCGGATCGCCGCGTACGCCGATGCCAACGAGGCCAACGCCGTCATCGGCGCGGCCATCGCCCTGGGCGGCCTGCCCGAGGAGGTCGTCAAGGTCCTCACCCGTGTCCAGAACGACCTGTTCGACGTGGGTGCCGACCTGTCGACCCCGGTCGTCGAGGACCCGGAGTACCCGCCGCTGCGGGTCGAGCAGGCGTACGTCGACAAGCTGGAGGCCGACTGCGACCACTTCCTGGAGAGCCTGGAGAAGCTCCGCTCCTTCATCCTCCCGGGCGGCACCGCGGGCGCGGCGCTCCTGCACCAGGCGTGCACGGTGGTGCGCCGTGCCGAGCGCTCCACGTGGGCGGCGATGGAGGTGCACGGCGAGACGATGAACCCGCTGACCGCCACGTACCTGAACCGCCTGTCGGACCTGCTGTTCATCCTGGCGCGCGTCGCCAACAAGGAGCTGGGGGACGTGCTGTGGGTCCCCGGCGGGGAGCGCTGAGCACCGCGCCCAGCCCGGCTCCCCGCGACTCCGGGCTCGGCTCAGCCGCCCGCACGGCCCCGGTCGGCGGCCCGCGCCGGCGTCCCGCCCGCGGCGTCGGCGGGGCGCGGGGCGCGCGCCGGGACCGCGG
>NZ_MKXB01000046.1 GCF_001865245.1 Streptomyces sp. CC53
GCCGCCCTCCCCGGGCGCACCCCCGCGGCCGGCACCCCCGTCGCGGGCCCGGCCGGCGCGACCGGCACCGGCGGCCAGGCCCCGGGGGACACCGTCGCCGCCCACGTGCCGCCGTACGACACCCACGTCGTGTCCACCGCTCACGGCGCCGAGCCGGCCGGTGGCCGGCCCGCGCCGCACCGGGGCGGACGGTTCGCGCGGCTGCGCGGCGGCCTGCTGACCGGCGCCCGGCGCAACCTCGTGGCGGCCGGTGCGGGCGCGCTCCTCGCGGCGGTCCTCGGCACCGTCGTCACCCTGGGCGCCACCTCCGGCGACGGCGGCAACACCGACGGCACCGGCGGCCGGACGGTCACCACGGACCGTTCCACGGGCGGCGACGACAGCACCGGCGACGGCGACCAGACCTCCGGCACCTCCGGCGGCGCGTCGGGCGGGGGGACGACCGGCGGGACGGGCGGCGCCACTCCGGGGGCGGGCACCGCGGGCACCGCGGGCGGCACGGGGTCCGGCGACGGCGGCGGCACGGACAGCCCCGTGCGGCCCGGCGCCACCGGCTCGGCGGGCGACGGCCCGTCGTCGTCCGGTTCCGAGAGCCCGTCGGGCGGCGAGTCCGGCACCACGCCCAGCGGCGGCGCTTCCTCGTCCACGGGAGGCTCGTCGTCGCCGTCCCCGAGCGGCAGCAGCTCGTCGTCCACGACCGGCAGCCCCACGGCGGGGACGACCGCTTCGGGCGGCACGGACACCACGGGCGGTACGGAGACGACGGGCGGCACCACCACCGGCGGGGAGGGGGACAGCGGGGGCGCCACGACCGGGTCGACGACGACGGGCGGCGCGGAGACCGATGGCGGCACCACCACCGGGACGACCGACGCGGGTGGCACGGACACCACGGGCGGTTCCACGACCGACGGCGGCACCGGCGGGGACGCGACCACCGGTGGCGGCACCGGCGGCGAGGCGCCCACCGCGAGCGGCCTCTCCACGTCGACCGGTTCCACCGGGGACACGGGCACCACCGGCACCCCTGCCTGACCCGGCCGCGGTCGCGGGATGCCCGGGCCGCGGCCGGCCGGAACGGCGAGCGGCCCCGGCAGGCGACGCTCGCCTACCGGGGCCGCTCGCGCACCACCCGGGCTCGTACCGTCAGGACGGGAACCCGTGCCGTCCGCTCAGAAGAGGCGGAGCTTGTCGTCCTCGATGCCGCGCAGGGCGTCGTAGTCCAGGACCACGCAGCCGATACCGCGGTCCGTGGCCAGGACGCGGGCCTGCGGCTTGATCTCCTGCGCGGCGAACACGCCCCGCACCGGCGCCAGGCGGGGGTCCCGGTTCAGCAGCTCCAGGTAGCGCGTCAGCTGCTCCACGCCGTCGATCTCGCCGCGCCGCTTGATCTCCACCGCCACGGTGGCGCCGTCCGCGTCCCGGCACAGGATGTCGACCGGTCCGATGGCGGTCGGGTACTCGCGGCGGATCAGCGTGTAGCCCTCGCCGAGTGTCTCGATCCGATCGGCCAGCAGTTCCTGGAGGTGCGCTTCCACGCCATCCTTGATCAGCCCCGGGTCCACGCCCAGTTCGTGCGAGGAGTCGTGGAGGACCTCCTCCATCGTGATGATCAGCTTCTCCCCGGCCTTGTTCACCACGGTCCACACGCCCTCGGTCTCGCCGTCCCCCTCCTTGAGGGTGCACGGCGGCGACATCCAGTTCAGGGGCTTGTAGGCCCGGTCGTCGGCGTGGATCGACACGCTGCCGTCCGCCTTGACGAGGATCAGTCGGGGGGCGGAGGGCAGATGGGCGGTGAGCCTGCCGGCGTAGTCGACGGAGCAGCGGGCGATGACGAGACGCATGGTCCGCAACGCTACTCGACACGGCGGCCTCCACGCGATTCCACCCGGCACGGCGGAGCGCTCCCACCACACGGCCGCCAAGGTGCGCGGATCCGTGGCCTGTTGTGTCCCAATCTCCTGGTGCGGCCCGGACAGCACGCATAACGTGGACGCGGGAGGTCGTCACTCGTGCACGCTGCGTGCGTGGCGGGGGGCCTCCTTTCCCTGCCCGTAAGGCCCCGTTCGCCACGGGGTCGCGAGAGGAGAACCCATGTCGCTCGACGTCTCACCGGCTCTGTTGGAACAGGCCGAGCGAGGCGAGGTCGACGAAGCCGAATTCGTCGACTGCGTCCGGACCTCCCTGCCGTATGCGTGGGAGATGATCAGTTCTCTGGTGGCCCGGCTGAAGGTGGACGGGGGTGCCTTCGCCGACAACCAGACGCCGCCGCCGGACGAGCAGGCGCGGGGACAGCTCCTGCGCGCCCTGGCGAGTGACGCGATCCGCGGGGCGCTGCAGCGCCACTTCGGCGTGCGGCTCGCCTTCCAGAACTGCCACCGTGTGGCGGTGTTCCCCCTGGACCCGTCGGTCGACGAGAGGCTCGCCCGGTTCACGTCCGTGCGGGCCCAGCTGCTGAACCAGTCCCCGGAGCTCCGGGACTGCTGACGCCGCGTCCGCGTGTTGCCGCTCCGCGACCCCCGACGGTGCGACCGGCGCCGGGCGTGACCGGCGCAGGGGCGGCAGCAGCCGGGGCGGCCGGGACCGCCGCCGTCCGGCACCGGGCGGGCCCCCGCGGGGGCTCACCGCAGGAGCGGCAGCACGTCCGAGGCCAGCCGCCGCACGTTCTCCTCCGTGGCCGCCACCAGGCCCGACCCCTCCACCAGCAGCGCGAACCGCCGGATGCCCGTGCGCTCCGCCGTCGCGGCCAGCCGGTCCGCGGCCAGCCGGGGCGTGCCCACCGGGTGCAGCCGGCACAGCAGTTCCGTGTACGCCAGCGGATCGCGCATCGCGCGCGCCCGCCCGTCGACCGTCACATGGGCGTCCAGGCCCCGCCGCAGCCAGCCGGGCATCGTCTTCAGCAGCAGCTCCCGCGCGTCCGCCGTGTGGTCCGCGATCTGCGCGACGCCCGCCGACACGTGCAGGTCCGCGACCCGCGCCACCTCCTCGGGCGGACGGCCCGCGGCGAGGGCCTCCGACCGCCACAGCGCGACCATGTCCGCCTTGACGTCGTCGCCGCAGTGCATGCCCAGCAGCATCGGCAGGCCGCGGGAGGCGGCCAGCTTCACGCTCGCGGGCGACGTGCAGGCGAGGACCGTTTCGGGGGCCGCCGAGCCGTCGACGAGCTCGTCCGGCCGCGGCACGACGGCGACCTCCCGGAACCGGTGCCGGGGGCCGTCCGCCGACACCCGGGCTTCGCGCTGCCAGCGCAGCAGCAGGTCGAGCGCCTCCGGGAAGTCCTTCTCGTACGCGTCGAGCCCGGTACCGAAGACCTCCAGGTCCACCCAGGGGCCACCGCGCCCCACGCCCAGCGTGAACCGGCCGCCCGACGCGATGTGCAGCAGCGCCGCCTGCTCCCCGAGCGCCACCGGGTGCCCCGTCGGCAGCACGCTGACCGCCGTGCCGACCCGGATGCGGCGGGTGCGCCCCAGGAGCAGCGCGGCCAGCGTGACGGCGGAGGGGCACGTGCCGTACGGCACGAAGTGGTGCTCCGCCAGCCACACCGAGTCGAGCCCGGCCTCCTCCGCCACCTCGGCGGAGCGCACCGCGCGGTGCAGTGCCTCGCTGTGCCCCTGGCCGGGAAACTGCGCCGCCAGTACGAACGTTCCCACGCGCATCGCCTGCTGCCTCCTTGACGGCCCACGCGGCTGCCTCACGGGCATCAACGCCTGACACGTGCCAAAGGCAACGGCCCCACGGCGGGTTCTTCCGATTTTCCGCTAAGCGCCCCCGGCCGAGGGGGTGATCGCACGCCTGAACGGTCACCGCTGCGACCGGTCGACGACCGCATCGGGGTGCGGAAGTCCCCGTTCGCTCCCCGTACGCTGGAGGGCCGACGCTCGACCGTCCCCGTCCCCGTCCCGCCCGCCCCTTGTGAGGTGTTCATCGTGTCCCCGCGCCGCAACCGGTCCCCGAAGAGGGGCGGACAGCCGACCAGCGCGACCGGCGGCGGGACGGGCGACCGGTACGGCGGCTTCCAGCAGACCGAGACCTGGCAGGGCGAGGAGTGGTCCGTGCGGCACGTGGCGGGCGCCGCCACCGCGGGGAAACGCTACCGCTGCCCCGGCTGCGACCAGGAGATCCCGCCCTCCGTCGCCCACGTGGTGGCCTGGCCCGACTACGGCGGCGTGGACGACCGGCGGCACTGGCACAAGGCGTGCTGGAACGCGAAGGACCGCCGCACCGCGAAGGTGCAGCGGTCCCGCAACGCGCCCCGCCACTGACGCCGGTGGTTACACGTCCCGCGCGGTGAGCGCCGCGTACGCTCCGGCGAGTGCGACCGCGGCCACCCCGCCCATGATCCACAGCGGGTCCCAGCCGGACGGTGTGCCCGTGTAGTCCGTCTGGCCGCTGTAGAGCACCGCCAGTTGGCTGGGGATGGAGTACTCGACGAGCCAGGTCCGCAGGTCCGTGAGCGACTCCGCGTAGAGCCCTATGGCCAGCACGAACGGCAGCAGCACCACGCCGATCATGGTGGTGATGGCGCCCGCGGAGTGCCGCAGCAGCGTCCCCACGGCCAGCGAGAGCAGCCCCAGCAGCGCCATGAACAGGCCCACGCCGACCGTCGCGCGCAGCCAGTGCTCGGTGGGCGCGCCGCCGGCCCCCGGGAGCATGGCCGTCTGCACGGCGGCACTGGCCGCGGAGACCGCGGTGGTGATTGTGAAGACCACCGCGAAGAAGACGATCGACTTCGCCGCCAGGATGCGGCCCCGACTGGGGCAGGCGGTCAGCGTCGCCCGGATCAGGCCGGTGCCGTACTCGGACGTGACCGTCAGCACGCCCAGGGTGATGACGCAGACGGAGCCGAGGAGCATGCCGACGATGCCGAGTTCGAGCACGCCGCTGCCGGCCAGCTCGCTGTCGGGCCCCTCCTCGGGCACCTGCCCGATGGCGAAGGCCAGCAGGAAGCCGACCCCGACGACGACGGCGGTCATCACTCCGAGCGTCCACATCGTGGAGCGGAGCGACCGCATCTTGGTCCACTCGGCGGTGATCGCGTCGCCGAGGCGGGCGGGCCGGACGGGGATCGGCGAGGTGTAGGGGGCGGCGGTGGTCATCGTGCGTCCTCGGTACGGCGGTCTGCGGGCGTCTTGTGGGCGTCTTCCCCTCCGGCGGTGGGCTCCGCACCGGCCGCGGCCCGCCCGGTGCCCGCCACGGCGGCGGTCCCGGTGCCGTGGACGGTGCGGGGGTCCGTTCCGGCCGAGGCCGTGGAGTCCGGCGCGCCGGCCCGGCCCGGAGCGTCCAAGGCCCCCTCGCTCCCACCCGTCCCGCC
>NZ_MKXB01000047.1 GCF_001865245.1 Streptomyces sp. CC53
GGTGTGCGTGCTCCGGGGGGCCGCGGTAGGGGCCGGCTGCGGCGCGGCACCCGGCCGGTCTGCCGCCGTGGAGCCGCCGGGCGCCGCGGCGCCGTGGTCCGGCCACCCGGCGGACGGCGGGCGGGCGGCGCCGCGCCACCACAGGGCGTCCGGCAGCGCGGCCGAGCCGGGCTCGAAGGGCTCGCCTGGACGGGGCAGCGCGATGCGCGACCCGGCGTCGGCGGCAGCGGCCACCGTGCCCTCGCCGGGCTCGGCCCACGGGTGCGGTGCCAGGTTGAACGTGCCCCAGTGGATGGGCAGCATGGCGCCCTCCGCGGCCCGGCCCCGCTGGAGGTCGAGGTGGGCCCGCACGCCTTCCGCCGGGGTCATGTGGGCGTCGGGCCACGCCTCGGCGTAGGCGCCGATCTGGATCATGGTGGCGTCGAAGGGACCGTGCGCGGCGCCGATGTCCTGGAAGCCGGAGAAGTACCCGGTGTCGCCACTGTGGTAGATCCGGTGCTCCGGGCCGGCCACCACCCAGGACGCCCACAGGACCTGCTGCCGGTTGCGCAGTCCGCGCCCGCAGAAGTGGCGTGCGGGGGTCGCCGTGAAGGCGAGGTCGGCGATCTCCGCGGTCTCCCCCCAGTCCAGCTCCCTCAGCCGGGACGGGGCGACGCCCCAGCGCTCCAGGTGGGCGCCGACGCCCAGCGGCACCGCGAAGACGGTGCCCGTACCGGCCAGCGCCCGGATCGTGGGCAGGTCGAGGTGGTCGTAGTGGTCGTGCGAGATCACCACGGCGTCCACCGGCCCCAGCGCCGCCAGCGGAAGCGGCACCTCGTGCAGCCGGCGGGGCCCGACGAAGGAGAACGGCGAGCAGCGCTCGCCCCACACCGGGTCGAAGAGGACGCGGCGGCCGTCGATCTCGGCGAGGACGCTGGAGTGCCCCATCCAGGTGAGCCGCAGCCCCGAGGCGGGCGGCCGGGCGAGGTCCGCCGCGGTGCCGCGGTGCACCGGGACGGGCAGTGCCGGGGCGCGCCGCAGCCGTTCCTCCTTGCGGAGGTAGACCTTCGCCAGTTCCAGGGCGGAGCCGGAGGGTCTGTGCCTCTCGCCGCCCGGGTTGCGGAACGCCCCGTCCACGAAGTTCGGGGAGCGGCGGACGCGCTCCAGCCGGGCGCCGGCGGGGTCCGCGCCGAAGGCGGCCGGACGCAGGGAACGCAACCGGGCACGCACCGCACCGAGAGGGTCGACGCCGGTCACAGCACCTCCAGGTGTCTCGGGTCCTTCCATTATGGGCGGGGCCGTGAGCGGGGCCACCGACGGGCGGGGCCGCTGTCACATCCGCTGCGGCTGTCCGGTCGAAGGGGGTGGGGCACCGTCCGGGACGGCGCCCCACCACCGGTGTCCGATCCCACCGGGCCGGTCCCACCGGCCCGTTCCAGGAGGTGGCCGTCATGGCCCGTGTGTCCCTCGCTCCTCCGCGCGGTTTCGTCGTCCGCTGCGTCGAGTGGTATGCCCGGCGTACGTACGGGAGGGTCCTCGACCCGGTGGCCGCGCTGGGCCACCATCCGCGGGTGCTGCTGTCCTACCTACGGTTCGAGCTGGGCCTGGCGCGCTGGAAGGGGCTGGACCCGGACTTGAAGGCGCTGGCCGTGATGGGCTCGTCCGCGGTGGTCGGGTGCAGCTGGTGCATGGACTTCGGGTACTGGGAGAACGTCCGGCGCGGCATGGACGCCCGGAAGATCCGGGACGTGCCGGTGTGGCGGGACAGCGACGCGTACACCCCGCTGGAGCGGGACGTGCTGGAGTACGCCGAGGCGATGACGGCGACGCCGCCCGACGTCACGGACGAGCTGGCGGCGCGGCTGCGGTCGGCGCTGGGTGAGCGCGGCTTCGTCGAGCTCACGATGATGGTGGCGGTGGAGAACCTGCGGTCACGGATGAACTCCGCTCTGGGGCTGACAAGTCAGGGCTTCAAGGACCGGTGCGAGGTGGCCCGCGGGTGAGGTCGCGCTGCTCCTCCCGGGGGCCTCCGGGGTGCTTCACGGAGTGCGCCCCGGAGCGTACGCCGGGCCTGTCACGGGGGTGCGGGCCCGGCGTGCCGCGTCCGGGATACTGGCACGCGCGCCACGGCACGTGGCGTGTGCGTACGACCGGAACGGCGGGGTGGCGGTGGCGAGGACGCGGCTGGGGGCGGCCGAACGGCGGGAGGAACTGCTGCGGGCGACCGTCGCGCAGATCGAGGCGCGCGGGGCCGCCGCCGTGCGGATCGCGGATGTGGCGGGTGCGCTGGGCGTGAGCGCCCCGCTGGTGCTGTACCACTTCTCGACCAAGGAGAAGCTGGTGGCGGCGGCCTTCACGTATGCCGCCGAGGGCGATCTCGCCGAGCTGCGCCGGATCCTGGGCCGGCCGGGGCCCGCGGCGCAGCGGCTGCGCGCGGCGGTGCGCTGGTACGCGCCGAGCGGGCGGGCCAAGGGCTGGCGGCTGTGGATCGACGGCTGGGCGTCGGCGCTGCGGGAGCCCGCGCTGCGGAGGCTGGCCGCCGGTCTGGACCGGCAGTGGAAGGCGGCGCTGGCGGAGGTTCTCGCCGAGGGCGCGGCGGCCGGCGAGTTCCGCTGCCAGGATCCCGAGGCGGCGGCCTGCAGGCTGACCGCGCTGCTGGACGGGCTGGCCGTGCAGGTGGTGGTGTACCGGGGTGCGCTGTCGCGCACGACGCTGCTGCGCTGGGCGGACGAGGCGCTCACACGGGAGCTGGGCGCGCCGGTCCGCGGTACGGCCCTCGCCGGGACGGACGCGGAGGCGCACCGGGACGGTCACCGCGACGGCGGTGCCCAGGCGCCCGGGCTGCCGGGCGGGACCGACCCGGAGCGGGCCGGCGGGTGCCCTTCCCCGCCGGTGCGGCGGGAACGGACGGCTGTGCCCCTCGCGGAGACGTGACCCGGGCGCCGCGGCGGGTACGGTGCTTCCCCGCGCGCAGGGAAGCCGCTCGTACTCCGCACGCGTCGGCCCGGCACCGACGGCGCCGGGCCGACGGACGACCCGCCCCCTCGGTGGCGGTCTGCGCGGACCGGCGCGCCGCCTACAGCGGCATGAGGTCCGGGCGCTTGGCCGTCACGTGGTCACCGGAGGACTCGCCCCGCAGGCGGCGGCCGATCCACGGGACCAGGTACTCGCGGGCCCAGTGGATGTCGTCGCGGCGCACGTCGAGGGTGCCGCGGGGCGGCAGGGGCGGCCAGGGCTGCTCCGGATCGGCGGGCACGTCGATGCCGAGGACCTGGGCGGCGCGCAGGGCCACGCGGGTGTGACCCTCGGCCGACAGGTGCAGCCGGTCCTCGTCCCAGGCGCGCCGGTCCTGGACGCTGCGCAGCGACCACAGGTCGAGCACGGGGCAGCCGTAGCGGTCGGCGACGGCCCGCACGTGCCCGTTGTACGTGGCGATCTTGCCGCGCAGGTGCTTGAGCAGGGTCACCCCCCGGGTGTCGAAGCCAGTGGTGACGAGCAGCGTGCCGACGGCCGGCCGGAGGTCGGCGACGGCCTTCTCGAAGCGGTCCGCCACGTCGTCCGGGTCGCTGCCGGGGCGGATGATGTCGTTGCCGCCCGCGCAGAAGGTGACCAGGTCGGGCGCGAGTTCCTTGGCCCTCGGGACCTGTTCCTCCACGATCTGGTCGAGCAGCCTGCCGCGTACGGCGAGGTTCGCGTAACGGAAGTCCTGGTCCTCGGGGATCCGGTCGGCGAGCAGGACCGCGAGGCGGTCGGCCCAGCCGACGAACCGCCCGTCCGGGCCGGGGTCGCCCACGCCCTCGGTGAAGCTGTCCCCGATCGCCGTGTACGACCCGATCACGTCGTTCTCCCCCATCGTCGAATCGTCTGCCACGGGAGCACATCTTTCACCCCGGGATGTGGCCTACGCGACCGTAAGGAGGGGTTGACGCGGCGTGATCTTTACCACCGCCATATCTCGGCCATGACCGGAATACGACGCTATGTGCGTGCAGGAACGCCGCCGCCCGGCACCGTGGGGGGTACCGGGCGGCGGCGTGGTGTGCGTCCCGTGCGGGAGGGGCGTCAGATGGAGACGCCGTGGCTGCGCAGGTAGGCCAGCGGGTCGATGTCGGAGCCGTAGCCCGGGGTGGTGCGGATCTCGAAGTGCAGGTGCGGGCCGGTGGAGTTGCCGGTCGAACCGGACAGGCCGATCTGCTGGCCGCCGCCGACGGTCTGGCCGGCGGAGACGGACAGGGAGGAGAGGTGGGCGTACTGCGAGTAGTTGCCGTCGGTGTGCTTGATGACGACCTCGTTGCCGTAGGCGCCGCTCCAGCCCGCGGAGACCACAGTGCCGGGGCCGACGGCCTTGACGGTGCTGCCCGAGCCGGCGGCGAAGTCGACACCGGTGTGGTAGCCGGAGGACCACATGGAGCCGGAGGCACGGTACGGGGTGGTGACGCCGGCGGCGACCGGGGAGGTGTAGCCGGAGGCGTTGGAGGCCGGCGCGGCAGTCTTCACCGGAGCCGTGGACTTGGCGGCGGACCGCGAGGCGCGGGTCTCGGTCGCGACCTTCGGCTCGGCCTTGGGCTTCGGCGCGGCCTTGGCCTTCGGCGCGGCCTTGGCGGCAGCCTTGGGCGCGGCCTTCTCACTGCTGTACTTGGCGGTGTTCTTCGCGCCGAGGGTCAGCTTCAGGCCGGGGTGGATGAGCGACGGGTCGTCACCGATGACCTGCCGGTTGTCCGCGTACAGCTTCTTCCAGCCGCCCTTGACGTTCTTGTTGTGGGCGATCTTCGCGAGGTAGTCGCCGGCGACGACGGTGTAGACGCGGGGCGCGGCCTTCGCGGCCTGCTTCGCCTCGGCGGGCTGGGCCGCCACCTGGGCGGCCTGCACGGCCTGCGCCAGCGCTTGCGGAGCAGCCGGGGCGGTGGCCGGCGCCACGGCGTGCGCGCCGGTCGCACCGAGCAGCGGCAGGGCGAGAGCGGCGGCGCCGCCCGTGCCGGCTGCGACGAAACCGCGGCCGAGGACGAGGGACTTGGGACGGCGGTGCTTACCCTTCGCGGGCATGGCGAATTCCTCTCCGGCGCCTACGAGGTGAGCTGTCGGGTTCGGACTGGAGCTGCCCGGCCGCGCGTTGGCGCGACTTCACCCCGAGCCGTCCGGGAATTCCCGTCCGGCGAACTACCTGGTTCCCCCGCTCCTGCCACACGTGGGTGGGTGGGTGCCATATTCCGAGCGGTGGCAGGATTCGGCGGTCCGCCCGGATGGATCGTGACCGTAAGCGAGGGAGGACGACGGGAACAAGCGGCAGGTTTCCGTCATCGATTCACACCCGGGAATTCGCCGGGGAATTATCGTCACCCTCCGTGGATTACCGATCATGCATTCCCTTGCCGCACAGGGTGTTTCACCCGGCACCCCGGCCACGGACCGTCACCTCTATGACGCTGCTCACGCAGCAGGGCCATGTCCCCTTCTATGCGGGCACGTTACCGCTAAGCGCTCGATCCATCTCAACACCCCCACTGGATGCCTAATCCCCACAATCGCTCAATACGGACAGAAGACCTATCTCGCCATCAAGCACACTGACGGGGTGTCACCCGGGCAACTCTTCCCCGCCCTCACGCCGCGACCGAACCATCCGAAACACCCCAGAACGGGAGAACTCGTCGCCCTTCCGTTCCCCTACGCGTACGGGAGGCGCATGGCGGCGGTGGACCCACCAGGGTGTCGGAACGGTGTTCTCCCACGCGTGCGGGAGGAGCATGCCCGCGGCGGGGTCCGGCGAGCCCGGCGCGGTCACGGCAGCCGCCGCGCTCCGGGCCGGGGCCCAGAGAGCAGCAGGCCCTCCCGCCCCGCCCGCAGGCGCGCCGCGTACGAGCCGAGCAGGGCCCGCGCCCCAGTCCGCCGCCCGGGAGGCCCGCCGCACCCGACGCGCCTGGCGAACCGGCCGACCTGCCGTACCCGCACACGCAGGGACCGATCCCCGTGGCGCGGGTCCCACCCGGGGCCGGGCGCGCACCGCCTCCCTCCGAGCACGTGCGACGTGCACTGCACCCCTTCCCCCGGCACGGGCGCCGGGCGAGCACAGGGAGGGCCGACCGGTGGTCGAGGAGCGCCTACGCTTCCGGCGCAGGGTCCTCATGGCGGCCTCACCCGCCCGTTCGGGCGGCACACCCCCTGATCGGACGCCCCACCCCGACCGCGCGGAGCACCGCCCGTACCGGGCGCCGGGCGCCCACGACGGGGCGCCCGGTCGCGCGAGCCGCGGCACGCGGGGCAACGGATGTGCGACCTGCGGGGACGTATATGGCCGGGGCAGCAATGTCGTATCGTCGGATCCGCGACATCGTCGGCGGCCGTCGCCGACGGCCGATGCCCTTGGAGCCGCCGTGACGCAGCAGCTGCCGCCCCTCCCCCCGACAGCGGAGCCGGAACTGAGCGGAGTGCGCAACTTCCGGGACGTGGGCGGTCTGCCTGCCGTGGACGGGCGCACGGTGCGCCACGGGGTGCTGTACCGCAGCGGGCACCTCGCCCACGCGACGGACGAGGACGCGGCGTTCCTCGCGTCCCTGGACCTGCACACCGTCTTCGACTTCCGTAACGCCGCGGACCACGCGCTGGAGGGCCACGACGTGGAGCTGCCGGGCGTGCGGAACGTGAACATACCGCTGTCCGACCCGGCCGACGGCGCGGAGTTCTGGCAGATGGTCCGCGACGGCGACATCCTGCAGCTGCGCGACCTGCTCGGCGACGGCAAGGCGGCCGCCCGGATGCGGTACGCGTACCGGCAGATCATGATCGAGCGCACCGCTGAGCACAGCCGCGTGGTGAACGCCCTCGCCGAGGACAGCGTGCCCGCGCTGATGCACTGCGCCGCCGGCAAGGACCGGGCGGGCCTGACCGTGGCGGTCGTGCTGATGGCGGTGGGCGTGGAGCGGGACGCGATCGAGGAGGACTACCTCAAGTCCAACGACCCGAGGCGCCGCTACAAGGTGCGGCGCAGCGACTCCTCCCCCGCCGGCATGTCGCCCGAGGTGATGGAGCTGCTGAGCCCGCTGTTCGACGCGCGCCGCGAGTACCTGGACACGGCGTACGCGACGATCGAGGAGACGTGGGGCTCCACCGAGCGGTACCTCACCGAGGGGCTCGGCCTGGACCCGGCGGTGCGGGAGCGGCTGAGCCTGCGGCTGCTGGACGGCTGAGGCGGCGGGCGGGCTACTGGTTCTTCGCGCCGAGCATGAACAGCAGGTAGAGGAAGGCCGCGAAGAGGTGGCCGGCCACGAGGTAGGCGAAGAGCCGCAGGATCAGACCGCGTGGGAAGCCTCGGGTCTCGGTGTCGGGGTGGGGGACCTGGCGGTCGGACATGGGAGCCTCCGGGTTGACGGGCCGGCCGGGCCGGCGCGGGTGCCGCCGTCAGTGGCGCCGGGCGGGGTCGCCGCCCAGGCACAGGTCTGCGGCGGCGCTCTGCATGAGCGTGTGGACGAACAGCAGCTCCGCCCCGCCCCGCGTCGCCGCGGCGATCCGGTGCGGGGTGAGCGAGTCGAAGTGCGCGCTGTCACCGGGGTCGAGCACGTGGACCGTTTCCCCCAGCGCGAGGCGCACGCGGCCGCTGAGGACGTGCAGCCACTCCTCGCCGGAGTGCACCCGCACCCGGTCGGGCTGCCCGGTGTACGGCACGCGGACCCGCAGCGCCTGCATGGCCCGCCCGGCGGCGCCGGCCTGGTGGTAGATCCAGCCGTCCGCCTCGACGGGCTCGGAGCGCCCGGCGCGGACGACCGGGTCGCGTTCGGGGGCCGTCTCGCCGAGCAGGTCGGAGACGGTGGTCCCGTAGGTCCTCGCCAGCCCGAGCAGCATGGGCAGCGACGGCTGGCGGCGCGCCGTCTCCAGCCGGGAGAGGTGCGCCGGGGAGAGCCCGGCCCGCGCGGCCGCGGCCTCCAGGGTGAGACCGCGTCGGCGGCGCAGCTCGCGCAGCCGGGGCGCGACGTCCGGCAGGGTGTCGGCGGCCGGGATGCCCGGAGCCTGAGCACCGGGCGGCGCGTCGTCCGGCCGGGCGTGGGTGGGCTCCGCGAGGAAGGGTGTTCCTTCGGCGGTGGTCATGTGCCCATTGGGCCAGGAATTTTCCTCTGAGGCAACTTTCTTGCCTCGGAGGCAAACACGGGGGGACGGGCCCGCTCAGCGGTTGGCGACGGCCTGCTTCACCAGCGTACGGCCGAAGTCCCACACGAGTCCCCCGCCGCTGTGCGCCTCGTCCATGACCTCGGTGAACGCGCCCACGAAACGATCGACGTCGTCCTCGCCGACGACCAGGGGCGGAATCAGTTTGATCACCTCCAGCCGGTCGCCGGAGACCTGGGTGAGGATCCGGTGCCGCTGGAGCAGCGGCACCACGACCATCTGCGCGAACAGGCCCTTGCGTGCCGCCTGGAGCATGGTCCAGCGGCTGCGCAGCCGCAGGGAGGAGGGCCTGCCGAACTCGATGCCGATCATCAGCCCCCTGCCGCGGACGTCGTGGAGCATCTCGTAGCGGTCCACCAGCGCGGCGAGCCGCGACTTCAGCAGGCCGCCCACGCGGCGGGCGCGTTCGACCAGGCCCTCCTGCTCGATGACGGCGAGGACGGCCAGGCCTGCCGCCATGGCCAGGGCGTTCGCACCGAAGCTGGCGGAGTGGACGACGACGCGGTCCATCGAGGAGTAGACCTTCTTGAAGATCCAGTCCTTGCCGACGGTGGCGCTGACCGGCACGTATCCGCCCGACAGCGTCTTTGCCACGCACAGCAGGTCGGGCTCCACGCCGTCCTCGTGCTGGTAGGCGTAGAAGTCGCCGGTACGACCGAGCCCCGTCTGCACCTCGTCGGCGATCAGCAGGGCGCCCCGCCGGTGCAGCAGCTCCTGCGCGGCCTTCAGGAAGCCCGGCGGTGTCGCCTGCACTCCCTTGCCCTGGACCGGCTCCACGATGAAGGCGGCGACATCGCCCCGGCGCACCTCGCGGTCCAGGGCGTCGAGGTCGCCCAGCGCGATCGCGGTGTCGGGCAGCAGCGGGCCGAAGCCCTCACGGAAGCCGGACTCGCCGTTGACGGAGAGGGCGCCCGTGGTGAGTCCGTGGAAGGCGTGGCCGCAGTAGACGACGCGGGGCCTGCCGGTGGCGTGGCGGGCGAACTTCAGCGCCGCCTCCACCGCCTCGGCGCCGCTGTTGCCGAAGTACACCCGGTCCAGGTGGGGCGAGTGGGCGAGCAGCCGCTCGGCCAGCAGGCCGGGCAGCGGGGCGCAGTCGAAGCGGGTCAGGTCGGGCAGTCCGGCGTCCAGCACGTCGTGCAGGGCCTTGCGGACGACGGGGTGGTGGCGGCCGACGCCCATGACGCCGAAGCCCGCCAGCATGTCGAGGTAGTCGTTGCCCTCGGCGTCCCACAGGTGGGCGCCCTCCCCCCGCTCGTACATCTTGTCGAAGCCGAGGGTGTGGAGCATGCGGGGCAGTTGATGGTTCAGGTGGCGGCTGTGCAGGGCGTACCGCTCTCCGCTCCGCTCCGCGAGCAGTCCGGCCAGGTCGAACTCGGTGTTCATGCGTCGCTCCGCACTCCGTTTCCCGCTTCGCTGCGCGGCTCCGCCAGCCGCGGCACGTGGTCCTTCGGGCTGCCGGTGCGGCCGCCGCGGCCCGGGGCCCCGGTGGTCCGTCCGGCGGTACCGGCGGGCACGGGTCCCGCGGCGGTCGGCGTCGCGCCGGGCACGGCCCGGGGCAGGATCCGCCGCGGGACGCATCGGCGCGCTGCGGGGCGGCCGGTGCCGCTCGGTGCGCGGAGGGTGTCCGGAGGTGTCACGCTCGGGCCCCTTGTCGTCGTACGGCGCCGTTGCGGCGGACGGTGGTCGGCTCGGTTCGTGCGCGCGGGGCGCGGTCAGCTGCGGGCGCCGGACAGGCTCTCGCGGGCGGCCCGCAGGGACTCGCGCAGGGAACCCAGGGTGGCCAGCACGGCGGTGGGCTCGTAGCCGCAGTGCGCCATGCAGTTGGCGCAGCGCGGGTCCTTGCCCCGGCCGTACTTCTCCCAGTCGGTGTCCTCGACGAGTTCGCGGTAGGTGGGGACGTACCCGTCGCTCATCAGGTAACAGGGCCGCTGCCAGCCGAAGAGGGAGTAGTTGGGGATGGCCCACGCCGTGCAGGGGAAGTCGGCCCTGCCCTCCAGGAAGTCGAGGAACAACGGCGAGTGGTTGAGGCGCCAGCGCCGGCGGTTTCCCCCGGCGAAGGCCTTGCGGAAGAGGTCGCGGGTCTGCTCGACTCCGAGGAAGTGCTCCTGATCGGGCGCCTTCTCGTAGGCGTAGGCAGGCGAGATCATCATTTCGTCCACCTTCAGGTCGTCGTTGAGGAAGTCCAGGACCTCGACGACGGTCTGCGGGGTGTCGGTGTTGAAGAACGTGGAATTCGTGGTGACCCGGAATCCGCACCGCTGGGCCTCTTTGATAGCGGCGACCGCTTCGTCGAACACGCCTTCCTTGGCGACGGATTCGTCGTGGCGTTCGCGCAGCCCGTCGATGTGCACGGCGAAGGCGAAGTACGGGGAGGGGGTGAACTCGTCGAGCTTCTTCCGCAGCAGCAGCGCGTTGGTGCAGAGGAAGACGTATTTGCGGCGGGCCACCAGTTGCCGGACGATCTCGTCGATCTGCGGGTGCATCAGGGGTTCCCCGCCGGCGATGGACACCATGGGCGCGCCCGACTCCAGGACGGCGCCGACCGCCTGGGCGACGGGCATTCGCTGCTTCAGCACTCCTGCGGGGTGCTGGATCTTCCCGCAGCCCTCGCATTTCAGGTTGCATGCGTAGAGCGGTTCCAGCTCCACGATGAGGGGGAACTTCTCACGCCTGCGGAGCTTCTGTCCGAGCAGATAGGTCCCGACCCGGACGGTCTGGCGGAGCGGCATGGCCATCTGGCTCACCTCCTGGGGAGCAGCAAGGAACGGTGCCATTCGAGGAACACGGGGCGTACGGCACGAAGAACACGGAAGGCCGATATTCCCCCGCGTACCGTCCCGATCCTGACCAGTTCGTGCTGCGGGGCGTCCACGACCACCCGGACGGCGGCAACCGGCCGGGGGCCCGCGGCGAGCGCGGCGTGCAGGGTCGCGGCGGACTCCATGTCCACCGCGACGGCGCCGGTGGCGTGCAGGGCGGCCCGCTCCCGGCCGCGGACGACGTGGTCCGTGCCGAGCAGCGGGCCGGTGTGCACGGTGCGGCCCGGCATCGCACGGGCCAGGGCGGCCGCCAGCGGCCCGGTGGCCGTGCAGAGGGTGGTGCCGAGCGGCCCGCGGGTCGCGTCGGCGACGACCAGGTCGCCGGGGTGCATGCCCGGTGCGAGGCCCGCGCAGAAGCCGGAGGCGATCACGGCGGCGCCGTGCAGCGGCCCGTCGGGGCGCAGGGCCTCCGCCACGGCCCGCCGGGCGTGGGCGGGGCCCATGCCGGTGCGCAGCACGGTGGTCGTGGCCGCGCCCGGGCCGCCCCGCAGGGCGAGCCGTTCGATGCCCAGCGCGCAGGCCACGAGGAGGGGTCCGGATCCGGCGGTGTCGGCTTCGCCGGGCATCAGTCCTCCTTGCCGAAGGACGGCTCCCCGTGGACGTACCGGCCCAGCGCGGTCAGCGGGAACACCTGCCGGTACAGGTGGTAGTTGATGGAGAAGTCCCACGGGAAGCCCGTGCCGGTGAACTGCGGCTCGTCCCAGGAACCGTCGTCGCGCTGGGCGTCGGCGAGCCAGCGCACGCCGCGCGCCACCGCCCGCCCGTCCTGCTCGCCCGCGGCGAGCAGCGCCATGAGCGCCCACGCCGTCTGGGAGGCCGTGGAGGGGCCGCGGGCGATCCAGCTGCGGTCGCGGTAGGAGCGCAGGTCCTCGCCCCAGCCGCCGTCCTCGTTCTGCACCGACTCCAGCCAGGCGACGGCCCGCCGGATCGCCGGGTGGGAGCCGGGCAGTCCGGCGGCGGTGAGGGCGGGCACCACCGAGCCCGTGCCGTAGACGTGGTTGACGCCCCAACGGCCGAACCAGGAGCCGCCGGGCTCCTGCTCGGCGAGGAGCCAGGAGAGTCCGCGGAGGGTGCGCGGGTCGTCGGCGAGGCCCTCGTGGGCGAGCATCTCCACGACGTGCGCGGTGACGTCGGCGGACGGCGGGTCGACGACCTCGCCGAAGTCGCAGAAGGGCAGCTTGTTCGGCAGGGTGCTGGTGTTGTCGGCGTCGAAGGCGCCCCAGGCGCCGTCGCGGGACTGCATGCCGACGGTCCAGCGCACGGCCCGGGCCAGGGCGGCCTCCGTCCGCGCCGGGTCGGGGTGGCGCACCCGGCGCAGCGCGAGGACGACCTCGGCGGTGTCGTCGATGTCGGGGTAGGTGTCGTTGTGGAACTCGAACGCCCACCCGCCCGGCGGGAGGTGGGGGCGGCGCACGGCCCAGTCGCCGGGACGGACGATCTGCTCCGCGAGCAGCCAGTCGGCCGCCCGGACGAGGGCCGGGTGGTCGGGGGGCAGGCCGGCGTCGGCCAGGGCGATGACGGCGAGGCCGGTGTCCCAGACGGGCGACTGGCACGCCTCGACCATGCGGACGCCGTCCTCCGGCCAGACGGCGAACCGGTCGAGGGAGGCCAGGCCGGCCCGCATCACGGGGTGGCCGAGGTCGTAGCCGAGCAGGTGCAGGGCGATGAGGGAGTAGACGGCGGGCGGTTGGATGCCGCCCCAGCAGCCGTCGTTCTCCTGCCGTTCGACGATCCAGCGGGCGGCGGCGTTCATGGCGGCCCGGCGCAGCGGCCGCGGGGCGACGCGCCGGTAGGCGTGGAGGGCACGGTCCAGCCGCTGGAAGGCGCCCTCCCAGGTGGTGGCAGGGGCGAGCGGGCGGGGCGGGGCCGGGCGGCGGGGGTCGGTGTGCAGCTCGTCCAGCGCGAAGGGCGCGGGGCGCACGGGGCGCTTGGCGGAGACGATGGTGAGCGGCACGATCGTCTGCCGGGCCCACTGCCCGAAGTCGTAGATGTTGAGCGGGAACCAGGGCGGCAGGTAGATCAGCTCGGGCGGCAGCTCGGGCAGGTCGTCCCACTTCCACCAGCCGAACAGCGCGAGCCAGATGCGGGTGAAGACACGGGTGGCGGCGATGCCTCCGCGGTCGCGGACCCAGGCGGCGGCGCGGGCCATGTGCGGTGCGTCGGGCGGGTCCCCGGCGAGCCGCAGCGCGACGTACGCCTCGACGGTGGCGGACAGTTCGCCGGGGCCGCCGTGGAACGTGGCCCAGGTGCCGTCCTCCCGCTGCCGGGAGCGGATCCAGCGGGCGGCGGCCGCGGTGGTGGGTCCGTCGCGGACCCCGAGGAACTCGCGCAGCAGCAGGTCCTCGGCGTCCATCGTGACGTTGGTCTCCAGGTCGCCCTTCCACCAGCCCTCGGGGTCCTGCAGGGCCAGCAGGTGCGCGGTGGCGCGGCGCACCGCGTGCTCGGCGGCGGTGCGCACGTCCGCGGTGGCCGCGCGGTCGGGCTCGACCGTACGGGTCCCGCCGTCCGCGCTCCCGGCGGCGCGTGCCGGCCGCTCCCCGCGGGCGGTCCGGGCGGGGCCCGCCGGCGGGGGGTCCGGGGGGAGGTCGGTTGCGGGTGCTCCGGCGGTGCCGCCGCGGGCGGGCCCGAGATCGCGGGGCGCCGGAGGGAGCGCGGGGTCCCCGGTGGGCCGGGGGGTCGAGGTGGTGTCGTCCGCTTCGGCGGCGGGCGCCGTCCTGGGGCGCGTGGCCCCGGCGCTGCCGTCGGTCGTCGCTGTCATGGCTTCCCCTTCGTGCAGTGAGTGCGCTGCTGCTACGGGTCTGCCGTCGGCCGGTGCCGACATGTGTGGGCACCGGCCGGCGACCGCGAACTCATATGCGCGGGGACGTCATCCGCTTCGCGATGGTGATCATCTCTTCCGTACGACGACGAAGTCGGCGAGCGCGGTGAGCTGCGCCCGCACCCGGGCCGGCATGTCGACCCGGTCCAGGGCCTCGATGGCGACGGTGTGCTGGCGGCGCGCCTCCTGGGCGGTCCAGTCGCGGCCGCCGGCCTCCTCGATGAGGGCCGCGCGGGCGGCGAACTCCTCCTCGGAGAAGCCGTCGAGGTCCGGGTTCTTGGCGTCCGCGGCGAGGAGTTCGCCGAGCCGCTCGGAGGCGGGTCCGCCCGCGGCGAGCGCGGCGACCACGGGCAGGGACTTCTTGCGCTGCCGCAGGTCGCTCCAGGTCTGCTTGCCGGTGGCGACGGGGTCGCCCCAGATGCCGAGCAGGTCGTCGACGGCCTGGAAGGCGAGGCCGAGGTGGTGGCCGTACGCCTCCAGGGCGTCCGCGGTGCGGTCGTCGGCGCCGCCGAGGACGGCGCCGATGGACGCCGAGCAGGCGAGCAGGGCGCCGGTCTTGTTGCCCTCCATCTCCAGGCACTCCTCGACGGTGACCCGCTCGCGGTGCTCGTAGGAGATGTCCTGCGCCTGGCCGTCGATGAGCTTGCGGGTGGCGGTGGTCAGCCGGCGGGTGGCGCGGCCCGCCTCGACCGTGCCGAGCTCCAGCAGGATCTCGTTGGCGAGGGCGAACAGCGCGTCGCCGACGAGGATGGCCTGCGCGGGACCGTGCACCTTCCAGACGGTGTCGCGGTGGCGGCGCTGTTCGTCGCCGTCCATCAGGTCGTCGTGGAGGAGGGAGAAGTTGTGCACGAGCTCCACGGCCACGGCGCCCGGGACGCCCGTCTCGGCGGGGGCGCCGGCCGCTTCCGCGGAGAGCAGGGCGAGGGCGGGGCGTACCGCCTTCCCCCCGTCGCCCTCGGCGGGCCGCCCGAGGGCGTCGATCCAGCCGAAGTGGTAGGCCGCGACGGTGTCCATGGGCTGCGCGAGCCGGTCGACGGCCGCCCGCAGCACCGGGGTGGCAAGGGTACGGCCGCGCTCCAGGAGCGCGGTCACCTCCTCGGTGTCGACGGCGGGACTCACCGGGGGCACAGTCGGCACGTGTTCTCCTCTGGTAGCGGTCGGTCTCATACCGCCTCCTCAAGCGGGTGTACGTGGGGGCGGCCGAGGGCCGAGAGGGCGGCGGACGCGGCGGTGAAGCCGCTGCGCACCGCTCCTTCCATGGTGGCGGGCCAGCCGGTGGCCGTCCACGCGCCGGCCAGGTACAGGCCGGGGGCGTGCGTATGCGCGCCGGGGCGCAGCCGCCCGACACCGGGGGCGGGAGCGAACGTCGCCGTGCGCTCCCTCGTGACGAAGAAGTCCAGGACGCGGGCGCCCCGGGTGAGCGGGAGCAGCCGTTCCAGCTCCGGCAGGTAGCGGGCGCGCAGCGCGGCCACCGGGGCGTCGATCTCGTCGCCCGCCGCCGACTGGGACAGGGCGAGGTACTGGCCGCCGCCGCGGAGGCCGGAGGCGTCGGTGCGGTCGAACACCCACTGGACGGGCGAGCCGAGGGCGGCGAAGAAGGGACGGCGCAGCACGGTCCTGTCGTACCGGACGTGGACGTTGAGGATGGGCGCGGTGCCGATCCGCAGGAGCGCGCCGGGGTCGTCGACTGCGCCTGGCGGCAGGAGGTCGTGGGCCTCTCGCTGGGGGACGGCGAGGACGACGGTGTCGGCGTCCAGGGTGTCGCCGGGCACGGCGACGGTCCAGCGGCTGCCTGCGGGGCTGACGCTGCGCGCCTTGGTGCGGGTCAGGACGCGCACGCCGCGGGCTTCGAGCGCGGCACGGGCCAGCGTGTCGTGGAGGTGGCCGAGGGGGACGCGGGCCCAGCCGAGGTCCGCGGCACCGGGGTCGGACATGAGCCCGGTCCTGAAGACCTTGGCGGCCAGACCGAGGGAGCTGTCGGCGGCGGGGGCGTTGAGGGTGGCGACGCCGACGAGGTCCCACAGGGCTTCGACGGCGCGCGGGGACTGGCCGTGCCGGGCGAGCCAGGTGGCGAAGTCGGTGCCGTCGAGCGCGGGGTCGGCGGGGTCGAGGGCCTTGAGGGCGAGGGCGGCGCGCCCGGCGCGGGCCCGGTCGGCGAGGGAGAGGTGGGGGTAGGTCGCGAGGCTGGCGGCCAGGTGCAGCGGGGTGGGGAGGGCGGCCCGGCGGAGCCGGCCGAGGCGGCGGCCCTCGGGCCGGGCGGCGTCGACGACGGGCACGTCCAGCCGGTCCTGGAGCGGGGCGAGGTCCGCGCCGCCGACCTCGTCCAGGAACCACCGGTAGGCGGTGCAGCAGCGCATGTAGACGTGTTGGCCGTTGTCGACGGTGAGCTCGCCGCGCCGGAACGAGAAGGCGAGGCCGCCGAGCCGGGGCCGCCCGTCCAGCAGGGTGACCCGTACGCCGGCGTCGGCGAGCCGGAGCGCCGCGGTGGTGCCGGCGAGGCCGCCGCCGACCACGACGGCGCTGCGGCCGCCGGTCGCGGGGCGGGGGCCGCGGTCGGTGGCGGCCGGGGGGAGGTCCGTCACGCGCGCCCCCTGACGGTGTGGCGGGAGATCGTGCGGGCGTCCAGGCCGGACAGTCCGCGCACGGCGACGTACGCCTTCTCGGGGCCGGGCAGGGAGACGCGGCCGCGCAGGACGGCCTGCGGGTCGCGTGCGATGCGGTCGAGGAGCCGCCGGTAGATGCCGGCCATGGCGGCGACGCAGGCGCCGCTGCGCCGGTCGAGCATCGGCAGCAGGCGGTAGCCGGCGGCGAACAGGGAGCGGGCGCGCTGCACCTCGTGCCGGACGAGGCCGGCGAAGTCGCCGCCCTCGGGCGGGGTGTCGGTGCGGAAGCCGTCTGCGCAGCCGAAGGCGGCGAGGTCCTTCGCCGGCAGGTAGCTGCGGCCGTTCCCGGCGTCCTCGCGCAGGTCGCGCAGGATGTTCGTGAGCTGCAGGGCGAGGCCGAGGGTGTCGGCGTACTCGGGGGCGCGCTCGGCGTCGGGCGCGCCGGGGGCCGTGCCGAAGACGCCGAGGGAGAGCCGGCCGATGGCGCCCGCGACGCAGCGGCAGTACTCCCGCAGGTCGTCCCAGGTCTCGTAGGTGCGGCCGCGGACGTCCATGAGGACGCCGTCGATGAGTTCGTCGAGTCCTTCGAGGGGCAGCGGGAAGCGGCGGGCGGCGTCGGCGAGGGCGACGGCGACCGGGTCGGTGTCGTCGTCGGCCACGGCGCCCCGGCGGACCCGGTCGAGCAGCTCCCGGGTGTCTTCGAGGCGGCTGTGCTTGGCGTCGGGGCCGAGACCGCCGTCGCCGATGTCGTCGACACGCCGGGAGAAGGCGTAGAGGGCGGACATGGCCTGCCGCTTCTCGGCGGGCAGCAGGCGGATGCCGTACGCGAAGTTGCGGGCCTGCGTGGCGGTCACGGCCTCGCAGTAGGTGTAGGCGGCCTGCACCTGGGCGGGCATGCGGGTGGTCCGGGTCGGCGTCTGCACGTGCCCGCTCACCCCTCTCTACGCGTGGTTCGCAGCACCGCCGCCAGTCGGCGGAGCAGTTGGGGCCGGCTGGCCCTGGGGGGTCCCGGCAGGACGTCGTAGCGGGCGGCGGCGACGGCGTCGAGGGCGGCGTGGCCCCCGGCGGTGAATCCGGCGAGGAGCAGCCGGAGCCTGCCGTGGACGCTGCCGACGAGGGGGCCGCCCTCGTCCAGCAGGCGGCGGGCGCGGTCGGCCTGGTAGGCGATGAGGGCGCGCGTCGACGCGCCGGCGGTCGGGAGGGCCAGGTCGGCCTCCGTGACGTGGAACCGGTCGAGGTCCTCGGCGGGGAGGTAGACGCGGTCGCGACGGAGGTCCTCGGCGACGTCCTGGAGGTGCTCGACGATCTGCAGGGCGGTGCAGACGGCGTCGGAGCGGCGGACGCGCTCGGGGGTCGTGGTGCCGGTGATGCCGAGGACGAGCCGGCCGACGGGGTTGGCGGACAGCGCGCAGTAGTCGGTGAGTTCGGCGTAGGTGCCGTACCGGCTGACGCGCTGGTCCTGCCGGTTGGCCTCGATCAGGGCGAGGAACGGCTCGGGGCCGAGGCCGTGGCGGCGGACGGTCCCGGTGAGCCGGCGCAGCAGCGGGTGGCCGGGGCTGCCGCCGTCGAAGACGCGGCGCAGGTCGGCTTCGAAGGCGTCCAGGAGGGTGAGCGGGTCGGCGTCGGGGCCGGCGCCGAGGAGCCGGGCGTCGTGGCCGCCGGGGGCGAGGTCGCTGTCACCGATGTCGTCCACGAGCCGGGCGAAGCCGTAGACCGCCATGAGGTCGCCGCGCCAGGCGCGGGGCAGGAAGAAGGGGGCCACGGGGAAGTTCTCGTCCGCGGCCTTGTCGAGGGTGGCGAGGGGGGCGTGCGCCGAGCCGTCGGGGCGCGCCTGCCGGACACCCGTCACTGCCGGCTGCCCGGAGCGGGGACGGCGGGACCCTCGGTGATGTGGAGATCTTCCGTCATGGCCGTCACGTCTCCCGTTCTACACTGCTGACCCAATACAACCCATTTCGGACACGCCGCCGGACTTGTGGCGCCATGCCCCTGGTTGGCCTGAAACATAACCGGTCCAGCTTACGGCGCTCCCCGCGCGGGAGGCCGACCGGTACTCCATGCGGAGGCCCCCGGGGCGCTGCCGCCCCGGCCCGTGGCGCGTGCCGCCGCCACGGGGCGCGGGCCCGGTCGGGGCCCGCGCCGTGCGGCGGCGGACCCGCTACTTGCCGGTCTCCTTCTCGTACGCCTTGAGGACCTCGTCGGTCGGGCCGTCCATGAGGAGCTCGCCCTTCTCCAGCCACAGGACGCGGTCGCACGTGTCGCGGATCGACTTGTTGCTGTGGCTGACGAGGAACACCGTGCCGGCTTCCTTGCGCAGCTCCCGGATCCGCTGCTCGGAGCGGATCTGGAACTTGCGGTCGCCCGTGGCCAGCGCCTCGTCGATCATCAGGACGTCGTGCTGCTTGGCGGCGGCGATGGCGAAGCGCAGCCGGGCACCCATGCCGGAGGAGTAGGTCCGCATCGGCAGGGTGATGAAGTCGCCCTTCTCGTTGATGCCGGAGAAGTCGACGATGTCCTGGTAGCGCGCCTTGATCTCCTCGCGGGACATGCCCATGGCGAGTCCGCCGAGGATGACGTTGCGCTCCCCCGTCAGGTCGCCCATCAGGGCGGCGTTGACCCCGAGGAGGGAGGGCTGACCGTCGGTGTAGACCCGGCCGCGCTCACAGGGCAGCAGACCGGCGATGGCCCGCAGCAGCGTCGACTTGCCGGAGCCGTTGGTGCCGATGAGGCCGATGGCCTCGCCGCGGTACGCGACGAAGGACACGCCGCGCACGGCGTGCACCTCCCGCATGCCGCGGTTGCCCTTGTCGCGGCGCAGTATGCGGTTGAGGGCCGCGGTGGCGCTGCCCCTGCCCCCGGAGCCGCCGCCGTTGACGCGGTACACGATGTGCACGTCGTCGGCGATGACGGTGGGCACGCGCGCCTCGGCCAGTCCTGCCCTGTTGGTCTCGTCAGCCACGGCCGTACCGCTCCTCAGCCTTCCAGAAGAACACGAAGCCGGCGACACCGATGCCGACCGCCCACAGCAGTCCGGCGAGCCAGACGTGCGGGGGAAGGTTGGCGGACGTGTAGCCGTCGATCAGCGCGAACCGCACAAGGTCCATGTAGATCGCCGCGGGGTTGTAGCTCAGCACGTCGGCGATCCACGCCGGCTTGCCCTCCAGCATGATGCGGATGGAGAACATCACGCCCGACGCGTACATCCACGTCCGCATGATGAACGGCATGAGCTGCGCCAGGTCCGGGGTCTTCGCGCCGAGCCGCGCCATCACCAGCGCGAGGCCCGTGTTGAACACGAACTGGAGGGCCAGCGCCGGCAGGACGAGCAGCCAGCTCGGCGAGGGGTAGCTGCCGAACGCCACCACGATCACGAAGAGCACGATCATGGAGTACAGCAGCTGCTGGAGCTGCTGGAGGGCCAGCGAGACGGGCAGCGCGGCCCGCGGGAAGTGCAGCGCGCGGACCAGCCCGAGGTTGCCGGAGATCGACCGCACACCCGACATGACCGAGGTCTGCGTGAACATGAAGACGAAGACGCCGGTCACCAGGAACGGGACGTACACGTCCTGCCCCATGCCGCGGTCCGCGCCCAGGATGAGACCGAAGATGAGGTAGTAGACGACCGCGTTCAGCAGCGGCGTCGCGACCTGCCACAGCTGGCCCAGCTTGGCCTGGCTGTACTGGGCGGTGAGCTTGGCCCGGGAGAAGGTGAGGATGAAGTGGCGCCGTCCCCACAGCTGGCGCACGTACTCCAGCAGTCCGGGCCGGGCACCGCTCACCGTCAGCCCGTACTTGGCGGCCAGCTCGGCCGGGGTGAGCCCGTCGTCGGGAGAGGGCGGGGCGACGGTGACCGCGCGGTCGTGGGTTGTCTCACTCACAGGTCGAAACTTTCGTGTTCACCGATGCGGGGGCGGGGGCGTTGCTCTCGGGGCCGAGCTTGTCAGATGACGGGGGGACGGCCCAGTCTCGTCAGCCGCCACACCGTACGCCAACTCATGGGCCTGCGCGGCCCGCAAGGAGTGGTCCAGCCCTCCCTGAAGCCGCCGAACCACGCCTTCAGGCCCTCCGACGACGGCCGGCGCACGAGGGTGAGCAGCAGCCACACCCCGAGGTACAGCGGAACCAGCGGGGCCGGCAGGTTGCGGCGCGCCAGCCACACCCGGTTCCTGGCGATCATCCGGTGGTAGACGGCGTGCCGGGAGGGCGGGGTGGTGGGGTGGTGCAGCACCATGTCGGCGCGGTAGTCGATCAGCCAGCCCGCGTCCAGCGCGCGCCAGGCCAGGTCGGTCTCCTCGTGCGCGTAGAAGAACTCCCCCGGCAGCGGCCCCACCTGCCGGAAGACCTCCGTGCGGACGGCGTTGGCACCGCCGAGGAACGTCGTCACGCGGGAGGATCGCATCGGGTCGGAGGCCCGCAGCCGGGGCACGTGGCGGCGCTGGGTGGCGCCGGTCTCCGGGTCGGCGATGCGGAAGCTGACGATGCCGAGCCGCGGGTCCGCCTCGAAGGCCCGGCGCACCCGCTCGGCGGTGTCCTTGTCGGGCAGCAGGCCGTCGTCGTCGAGGAACAGCAGCACGTCGACCTCGCGCCCGTTCGGGCCGAACGCCTCGATGCCGACGTTGCGGCCGCCGGGGATGCCCAGGTTCTCGGGCAGGTCGACGGTGCGGACGCCCTCGGGGACGCCGGTGACGGGTGCGCCGTTGCCGACCACGACGACCTCGATCGGATCGCCGTCCTGGGCGGAGACGGAGTCGATGAGGGCGCGCAGGTCGTCGGGGCGGTTGCCCATGGTGATGATGACGGCGCCCAGTCTCAGGGGTTTCACGGGGGTGCTCACCTCAGGTCGGCCGGGTTACCGGAGCCTGCTGGACGCCAGGACGGACACCAGGTGCAGCAGGGTCTGGAGGAGCGCGATCCCGGCGAGGACCGCGACCCCGAGGCGGGTGGCGAACAGGTCACCGCGGACCTGGTCGACGACCGCCAGCAGCAGGATGAGCAGCGACGCCTCGATGCCCAGGATCAGCCGGTGGAACTTCAGTGCGGCGGCGGCCCTGCGGGCCAGGGCCATGCCGGACGAGCGCGGCTCGGACGCGGACTCCTTGACCGGCGGCAGCCCGCCCTGGTGCCGGGCGACGCCGACGAGGTCGGTCTCCGCCTTGATCAGGATCGCGCCGAGGGCGGCGAGGGTGCCGAGGAACGCCCACAGCCAGTCGATCCGGCCGCCCCCCCAGAGGTCCGCGGCCCGCAGGCCGAAGCCGACGAGCACAGCCGCGTCGCACAGATAGGCGCCGACGCGGTCCAGGTACACCCCGCCGAGCGAGAACTGCTTCTTCCAGCGGGCCACCTCCCCGTCGACGCAGTCGAGCAGCAGGTACAGCTGGACCATGAGCACGCCGAGCAGGGCGCCCGGGATGCCCGGGACCAGCAGCGCCGGGGCGGCGAGGACGCCGGCGACGGTCATCACGTACGTGAGCTGGTTCGGGGTGACGCGGGTGCCGACCAGGAGGCGGGTGACGCGCAGCGAGACCTCGCGCATGTAGAGGCGGCCGCCCCAGTGCTCGCCGCTGCGCCGGTCCTTCACCCCGGCGGGGTGGACGACCGGGCGGAGTTCAGCAATGGATGGTCTTGGCATAGTCGGCGTACGCGTCCCTGATCTGATCGGCGGACAGGTCGAGGTGTTCGAGGATCGTGAAGCGCCCGGGGCGGGTCTGCGGCGCGTACGCCACGGTCGCGGCGAACTCGTCCGCGGTGAACCCGATCTCCTCGGGCAGCACCGGCAGGCCGTGGCGGCGCAGCACCTCCGCGAAGAGGCCGGCCTCCTCGCGGGCACCGCGCAGGTGCATGGCGAAGGCGGCGCCGAGGCCGCACTGCTCGCCGTGGAGGGCGCGGCGCCGCGGGTGGAGCAGGTCGAAGGCGTGGCTGATCTCGTGGCAGGCGCCGGAGGACGGGCGGCTGTCGCCGCTGATCGACATGGCGATGCCGCTCAGGACGAGGGCCTCGGCGAGGACGGTGAGGAACTCGTCGTCGCCGACGCCGCCGGGGTGGCGCAGCACGGACTCGCCCGCGGTGCGCGCCATGGCGGCGGCCAGGCCGTCGACGTGCTCGCCGTTGACCCGGTGGGCCAGCTCCCAGTCGGCGAGGGCCGACAGGTTCGAGACGGCTTCGCCGATGCCGGAGCGGACGAACCGCACGGGGGCGTCCCGGATCACGTCCAGGTCGATGACCATGGCGATCGGCGAGGGCACCCCGTAGGAACCGCGGCCGTTGTCGTTGTCGAGCGTGGAGATCGGGGAACAGACGCCGTCGTGGGAGAGGTTCGTCGCGACGGCGACCATGGGCAGGCCGATGCGCGCCGCGGCGTACTTCGCCACGTCGATGATCTTGCCGCCGCCGAGGCCGACGACCGCGTCGTACCGCTTGCCGCGGATGGCGTCGGCGAGGCGTACGGCGGAGTCGATCGTGCCGTCGTCGACGGTGTACCAGTCGGCGTCGGGCAGCAGCGGCGCCAGCTTGCCGCGCAGGGCGCGTCCGGAGCCGTTGCTGATCGCCATCGCGAGTCGGCCGGACGCGGAGATCCGCTGGTCGGCGAGGAGACCGGCCAGCCGGTCCGTCGCCCCCCGGCTGATGTCGACGACGACCGGCGAGGGGATCAGCCGGGTCAGTACAGGCACGCGATCTCACGGCCCTTCGCGAGGTCGTCGTGGTTGTCGATCTCCACCCAGCGGACGTCTCCGATGGGCGCCGTGTCGATCCGGAAGCCGCGGTCGACGAGCTCCTGGTAGCCGTCCTCGTAGTAGAGGTCGGGGTCGCGCTCGAAGGTGGTCCTGAGCGCGTCGGCGAGGTCGGCGGCGGCGGCCGGCTCGATGAGGGTGACGCCGATGTACTCGCCGGTGGCGGCGGCCGGGTCCATGAGCTTGGTGATGCGGCGCACGCCGCGGCCGTCCTCGGCGACGACCTTCATCTCCTCGTCCGCGAGGGACTTCACCGTGTCGAGGGCGAGGATGATCCGCCGGTCACCGCCGCGGGCCGCGAGCAGGGTCTGCTCGACGGAGACGGGGTGCACGGTGTCGCCGTTGGCGAGGATGACGCCCTCCTTGAGGATGTCCCGGGCGCACCACAGGGAGTAGGCGTTGTTCCACTCCTCGGCCTTGTCGTTGTCGACGAGGGTCAGCTTCAGCCCGTACTTCGCTTCGAGGGCGGCCTTGCGCTCGTAGACGGCCTCCTTGCGGTAGCCGACGACGACGGCGGCCTCGGTGAGGCCGACCTCGGCGAAGTTGCCGAGGGTGAGGTCGAGGACGGTGGTGGAGCCCGTTCCCTCGGGGTCCACGGGCACGAGGGCCTTCGGAAGCGTGTCGGTGTAGGGGCGCAGACGCCGTCCGGCACCGGCTGCCAGTACGAGGCCGATCATGCGGTTTCTCCTTCGTCGTGTACGGCGGGTGCTCCGGCGGACACCCAGAAGCGGACGGACTCCGCGAGGCCCACCAGTGCGAGGGCTCCGGCGAGGGCGGTGAGCGCCAGGGTGAAGCGGTCACCGCCGTCGCCGGGGCCGCCCGTCGCGAAGAGGACCGCCAGGACCACCACGAGGAGGGTGCGGCCGTCGTGCCCGCCGAGGGTGCGCACCAGCCAGGCGGGCGGCGCCCCGGTGCCGCCGCGGATGCGGTAGACCGTGTCGTAGTGATGGTAGGCGACCGCCGCGACCAGCCCGAACGCCGCGGGCAGGGCGCCCGGGGCGCCCGACCGGGCGGCGAGGATCAGGACCGTGAGGTACTCGGCGGCACGGAACAGCGGGGGCACCAGCCAGTCCAGGGGGCCCTTGAGGGGGCGGCCGACCGCGGTGGCGGACGTCAGGACGTACACCACGGCACCGAGGAGCACGGCGTTGCCGAGGGGAGCGAGGGCCGCGCCGATCAGCAGCCAGGCGGCGCCCGCCGCGGCGATGAGGGTGCGGGTGGCGGCCGGCGGGAAGGAGCCGCGCGCGGCCTTGGAGAGCAGTTCGGCCAGGGGGCCGCTGTCGGCCAGGTCGGCGAGGGCCTGGGCGGCGCGGTCGGTCCTGTGGGCCTTGCGGGTCAGCGAGCGCAGCACCCGCCCGGCGGTGGTGTAGCAGGCGGCGAAGGCGCAGCCGGCGAGCAGGGCGTAGAAGACGGTGCGGGGCGTGGTGAGCGCGGTGAGCACCGCGATCATCGCCCAGCGCTCCCCGATCGGCAGGATGATCATGCGGCGGATCCAGACGGTCCAGCCGACGCTGTCGAGCCGGTCGGAGAGGGCCGCGGTCGGGCTGGTGTTGGCGGTGGCGTCGTGGTTGGCCTCGTTGAACGAGAAGTCCACGACGTGGCGGCAGGTCTGGAGCACCATCGCGCCGAGGGCGAGCGCCCACACGTCGTCCCCGCCGCGGGCGGCGCCGAGGGCGAGACCCGCGTAGTAGGCGTACTCCTTGACGCGGTCGAAGGTGGCGTCGAGCCAGGCGCCGAGCGTCGAGTACTGGAGGGAGTAGCGGGCGAGCTGGCCGTCCGCGCAGTCCAGGACGAAGGAGAGGAGGAGCAGGAGGCCCGCCGCGACGAACCCGCCGCGCGTCCCCGTGGCCGCGCAGCCGGCCGCGGCGAGCGCGGTCAGCAGGGACGCGGTGGTGACCTGGTTCGGGGTGAGGCCCCTGCGTGCGCACCAGCGGGCGAGGTAGCGGGAGTGGGGGCTGATGAAGAACGTGGTGAAGAACCCGTCGCGGGACTTCACGGCGGCCCTGAGCCGGACGGCCTCGTCGTCGACCGCGGCGACGGCGTCCCGGGTCTCCTTGCGGGCCTGCGGGCCGGTCGGCACCGCGGCGACGAGCGAGCCGAGCACGGGCCGGTGCACGGCGGTGCCGTCGGCGTCGAGGCGCGCGGCGAGCAGGTCGGGGAGGGAGTCGTCCGGCGCCGCGGGGCGGGCGCCCGAGCCGTCCGCGTCGGCACCCGGGGAACCGGAGACGCCGGTGTCGGAGGGGTCGGCCTCGGTGCGGGTCGCGGTGCCGGCCGGGGCCGCCCCGTCCGTGCCGGTGGCGGCCGCCGGGGCGGTGCTCGTGGCGGCGGACGCGTCGGTGCCGGCAGTGGCCGCCGTCTCGGCGCGGCCCTGCGGGGGCGCCGCGGACGCCCTGGGGCGCACCGGCCCGCCGCCGGGCTCCTCCGCCAGGGCGGCCAGGGCGCGGGTGAGCGCCGGTCGGGCCGCGGGCTGGGCGGTGAGGGCGCCGGGGGCGGCGGCGGCCGGGAACCGGGGGTCCGTCAGAGCCAGGCGCAGGGCGTGGACGTGGCCGACGAAGCGGGGGTCCACGAGGGCGACCCGCTGCCCGGCCGGTACGGAGGCGAGCAGAGCGGCCGTGCCCTCGGCGCCGTCGGCGGTGCGGACGTCGAAGCCCAGCGACCGCAGATCGCCCTCAAGCGGCGATCCGGGGACCGGAGGACCGGTGAGGATGGCGGTCGACAGACGAACTCACTCCTTGGAGCAGAAAGGGCCGGGCGCGCGCAGGGGCGCGTCGGCAGAGGCTATCGGATGCCCGGAAGCCGGAGTTCACCGAGGTTTGGCCGCCGCGACGGCGGGCAGGGGCGGCACGATCATCATCGTCGATCAGCCGCCCGAGCGACAAACCGTGATCGTCGCACCTTCCGACCTGGACACGTATCCGCAGGTCAGAGCATATGACAACGGTGTTCAGCATCAGCTTGCACATACCCCCCACCCGTAGTTGACTGACCGGCGACCGGGACCGGGGACCGACCGAGGTGGAGGCGACTTCTCATGGGCGCTGGGCACGACCACGGGCACGTGCACGGAGGGGCGCCGCCCGCGGGGACCGCGGGGTCCGCGCACCGGTGGCGCCTGCGGATCGCGCTGTCGATCACCCTGTCCGTGATGGTGGTGGAGATCATCGGCGGCGTCCTCGCGAACTCGCTCGCGCTGATCGCCGACGCGGCCCACATGGCGACGGACGCCGTCGGCCTGGCGATGGCGCTGGTCGCCATCCACATCGCCAACCGCCCTCCGACCCCGAACCGCACGTACGGGTACGCCCGGGCCGAGATCCTGGCGGCGCTGGCGAACTGCCTGCTGCTGCTCGGTGCCGGCGGTTACGTCCTGTACGAGGCCGTGCAGCGGTTCGTCACCCCGGCGGAGACCAAGGGGGGCCTGGCGATCCTCTTCGCCGTGGTCGGCCTCGTGGCGAACGTCGTGTCGCTGTCGCTGCTGATGCGGGGCCAGAAGGAGAGCCTGAACGTGCGCGGCGCCTATCTGGAGGTGCTCGCGGACGCGCTGGGGTCGGTGACGGTGATCGTCGCCGCGGGGGTCATCCTGCTCACCGGCTGGCAGGCGGCCGACCCGATCGCGTCCCTGGTGATCGGCCTCATGATCGTGCCGCGTACGGTGAAGCTGCTGCGGGAGACGCTGGACGTGCTGCTGGAGGCCGCACCGAAGGGCGTGGACATGACCGAAGTGCGCTCGCACCTGCTGGCCCTGCCGGGGGTGCGGGACGTGCACGACCTGCACGCGTGGACGATCACGTCCGGGATGCCCGTGCTGTCGGCGCACGTCGTCGTCGACGCGCCCGCACTGGAGGGGCCGGGGCACGAGAAGATGCTGCACGACCTCCAGGAGTGCCTGGTGGGCCACTTCGACGTGGAGCACTGCACGTTCCAGCTGGAGCCGACCGGCCATGCCGCGCACGAGGCGCACCTCTGCCACTGAGCGCTGCGCACGCCGCCGTCCGCTCGGCCGGGAGGGGACGGCGGCGTGCGGGTGGGGGGCGTGAGCGCGGCGGCCCACGTCCCTGGGCGGGTGAACGGCGTGTGAGGTGTGCCGACAAGCCGCTTATGTGCGGCAGACTGTGGAATGCCCCACAGGGCCGAGAACCGATGCGAAGGATGGTTATGCCGACCACACCTGCCACCGCGACGCACAGCTCCCCGGACGGGACGCCGGACGGAGCAGCGCCCGCGATCATGCTCGAACTGGTCGACGAGAACGGCAACACCATCGGCACCGCCGAGAAGCTCTCCGCCCACCAGGCGCCCGGGCGACTGCACCGGGCGTTCTCCGTCTTCCTCTTCGACGAGGAGGGCCGGTTGCTGCTGCAGCGGCGGGCGCTCGGGAAGTACCACTCCCCCGGCGTGTGGTCGAACACCTGCTGCGGCCACCCCTATCCGGGGGAGGCGCCGTTCGCGGCCGCGGCCCGGCGGGTGCACGAGGAGCTCGGGGTGTCGCCGTCGCTGATGGCCGAGGCGGGCACGGTGCGCTACAACCACCCGGACCCGGCGTCCGGCCTGGTGGAGCAGGAGTACAACCACCTCTTCGTCGGCATGGTGCAGGCGCCGCTGAGGCCGGACCCCGAGGAAGTCGAGGAGACGGCGTTCGTGACGGCGCAGGAACTTGCGGAGCGGCACGCCTCGGCTCCGTTCTCCGCGTGGTTCATGACGGTGCTGGACGCGGCGCGCCCCGCCGTCAAGGAGCTGACGGGGGCCGCGGGCGGCTGGTGAGCCCGCCGACCACGCCTCGGGCCGTGCCCGCAGGCAGCGGCCCGGCGTTCCCCGCCCGCGCGCGACGGTCCCGGCTCCGCGGCAGGCGGCCCGCGTCACCGGGGTCGCGTCCGCCTTGAGGTGAGCGGCACGGCGACGGCCGCCTCCCCGGGCGCTGCCGCAGGGCGCCGCCGCGTGCCCGCACCGGACGACGACGCCGGCCGCCGCCGCGCGGGGCCGTGGGGCCGCACCTCCGGTGCGGCAACCGCTACAGCGGCAGCGCCGCCCAGATGATCTTGCCGCCGGTCGCCGTGCGCTGGACGTCGCAGGTGCCGCCCGCCTCCCGGGTGATCTCACGGACGAGGAGCAGTCCCCGCCCGCCCGTCTGCGCGGCGTCGGTCTCCAGCGCTTTCGGACGGTACGGGTGGCTGTCCTCCACGGAGACCCGGACCCAGTCGGCGCTGATCGCCACCTCCACCGCCAGCTGCGGGGAGAGCAGCGCCGCGTGCCGTACGGCGTTGGTCACCAGCTCGGAGACGATCAGCAGCAGGCCCTGGACGATGTCGTCGCGGGCCGGAACCCCCTGCCCGTGCAGCAGCTCGCGTACGGCGTGCCGGGACTGCGGCACGGAGGCGTCCACCGCGGGTGCGGTGAAGCGCCAGACCCCTTCGTACGACGGCGGCCGGGCCGGGTCACCTGCCTGGCCGTCCCCGGTCCGACGCTCACCCTCGTGCTCGATTGTCGCCACGGGTCGAGTGTTGGGCCAGGGACGCCAGGGCCGGGCAGGCGACCGCAAGTGTCATGCTTCTGAAGGGTTGCGACCGCTTGCGATCGGTTCTCTTACTCTTTCGATCGGTCTGGGCGGGGCGTCGGGGCAGGGCCGACCGGACCTTCCGCGGTGCCGTCCTCGCCCTCCTGCCCGGCCATCTGCTCGGAGACCAGCCCCACGATCCGGCGGCCGCCGACGCCCATGGCGATCAGGCCGAGCCCGTCGAAGAGCAGGGCCAGCGAGAAGAAGGTGCCCAGCACGTACAGGCTGCTCTCCGGCCAGTTGAACAGGACCAGCAGGCCCAGCAGGACGCCGAAGGCGCCCTGGAGCAGCGTCCAGCCGAACTGCGGGCCGCGCACCACCACGCTGCCCACCAGGCGGAACAGACCGCCGGTCAGGAACAGCAGGGCGGCGAACATGGTGAACGCCTCGGCGGACTCCTGCGGGTGGCGGATGACGACGAACCCCGCCGCGATGTTCAGCGCCGCCACCACCACGGCCAGCCAGAAGAAGCCGGTGCCCCGGGACTGCACGGCGTGCAGCAGCCCGACGACACCCCCGATCAGCAGCAGCCACCCGAAGAGCAGCATCGACGTGAGGGTGGCCAGCCCGGTGTAGACCAGGCCGAAGACACCGCCGATCGCCAGGATGAACCCGAGCAGTGCCAGCCAGCCGAAGCTGCGGCTCAGCCTGCGGCCCGCACGGGCCGGGTCGTCGCGGGTGGTACGGGCCATCAGAGCGCCTCGCTTCCTCGGTCGTTGCTCGCGGCGCCCCCTTCTTGATCGTACGGTCGCGGTCTCCGGATAGCATCCGGCGCATGGAGCCGCAGCTCACGCACCGCGTCGCCGACGGTGTCGCCACCGTCGTCATCAGCAACCCCGCCAAGCGCAACGCCATGACCGCCGCGATGTGGCGGCGGATGCCCGGGCTCCTCGCGGAGCTGGCCGTCGACCCCGGGGTGCGGGCCCTGGTGCTGACCGGCGACGGGGACACGTTCTGCGCCGGGGCGGACATCTCCACGCTGCGGCGGCCGGGCGACGAGCAGCAGGCCCTCGCCGTGCGCGCCGAGGAGGCACTCGCGGCGTTCCCCAGACCGACGCTGGCCTCCGTGCGCGGCTACTGCGTGGGCGGCGGGTGCCAGCTCGCCGCCGCCTGCGACCTGCGGTTCGCCGAGGAGGGGGCACGCTTCGGCATCACCCCGGCCAAGCTGGGGATCGTGTACGGCGCCTCCTCCACGCGGCGCCTGGTCTCGCTGGTGGGCCCGGCCACCGCCAAGTACCTGCTGTTCTCCGGCGAGCTCGTCGGCGCCGAGCGGGCACTGCGGACCGGCCTGGTGGACGAGGTGCTGCCGCCCGGGCAGCTCGACGGGCGGGTGGACGCCTTCGTCCGGGTGCTGCTGTCCCGGTCCCTGCTGACGCAGATGGCGGCCAAGGACTTCGCGGACGGCCGGACCGGCCGGGCGGGGCACTGGGCGGAGGAGGCGCACCGGAGCGGTGACCGCGAGGAGGGCGTGACGGCCTTCCTGGAACGGCGGCCGCCGCGCTTCACGTACCCGGGCTGAGCCGCGCCGGCGGCCGGGTGGCCGGAACCCTACTGGCCCGTACCGACCAGTCGGTAAGGTGCCGGGTATGACCACACCGACGCTGCCGCAGCCCCCCGTGCGCCGCTGCCACCACGCGCTCAACCTCTTCCACGCCGCCGTCTACTTCTCGCCCGAGACCGCGAAGGAGCTGGCCGCCCTCGGCATCGAGGACGGGCATGCCGCCTATCTGGCCGCGCGCTCGGCGCCCATGGGGGCCGTGGGGCCGGGCCCGGTCACCGCCGCGTTCAACAACTTCAACCCGGCCCTCATAGCCCGCCACCTGCCCGCGGTCTGGGAGACCGCCCCTCCGCAGGAGGTCACCGCGGCGAGGCTGCGGGCCGCCGAGGCGACCGTGCGGCGGCTGCTCGGCGACGCGGTCGTGGCGTCCGACGACATGGCGGAGGCCGCCGAGCTGGCCCTGCGGGCGGCGGAGGGCTGCACCCGGCACGCCCGCCCGCTGTACGCGGCGCACGCCGATGTGCCGCTCCCCGACGGGCCCGCGCACCTGCGCTACTGGTGGGCGGCCACGCTGCTGCGGGAGCACCGCGGCGACGCGCACGTGGCCGCCCTGCTGCACGCGGGGCTCGACCCGCTGGAGGCCATGGTCACCCACACCGCCGCCGGCAGCGGCGTCTCGACCCGCTGGGCCCTCGGCATCCGCGGCTGGGGCCGGGCGGACTGGGACGCGGCGGGCGCACGGCTGAAGGACCGCGGCCTGCTCGACGCCGAGGGCGGTCTGACGGACTCCGGCCGGGCCCTGCGCGAGGAGGTGGAGGCGCACACGGACCGGATGGACGCGGCGCCCTACGCCCTCCTGGGCGAGGACGGCGTGGCCCGGCTGACCAAGCTGGCCATGAACTTCCTGGCCGCGGCGGTCGCGGCGGGCGCCTTCCCCGGCGAGGTCGGGGCCCGCGACTGACACCCGGCCCCGCGGCGCGTCGGGGCGGGATGCCACACGTCCCGCCCCGAGCGGGCAGAATGCGACCGCAACCCTGAAGGCACGAGAAGGCGGGTCGGACACACCGTGACGACGTCCATCGAAGGCAGGATCGCCGAGGAGCTCGGCGTACGGGAGCGACAGGTCAGGGCGGCCGTGGAGCTGCTGGACGGCGGTTCGACCGTGCCGTTCATCGCCCGCTACCGCAAGGAAGCGACCGGGATGCTCGACGACACCCAGCTGCGCACGCTGGAGGAGCGCCTGCGGTACCTGCGGGAGCTGGAGGACCGGCGGGCCGCGATCCTCGACTCCGTGCGCGAGCAGGGCAAGCTGACGGAGGCCCTGGAGGCGCAGATCCGGGAGGCCGACACCAAGGCCCGCCTGGAGGACGTCTACCTGCCGTTCAAGCCGAAGCGGCGCACCAAGGCGCAGATCGCCCGGGAGGCCGGGCTGGAGCCGCTGGCCGAAGGGCTGCTGGCGGACCCGGCCGTGGAGCCGCTCGCCGCCGCTGCCGCCTTCGTCGACGCGGACAAGGGCGTCGCGGACCCGGCGGCGGCGCTGGAGGGCGCGCGGGCGATCCTGACGGAGCGGTTCTCCGAGGACGCCGACCTGATCGGGGAGGTGCGCGAGCGGATGTGGACGCGGGGCCGCCTCGTCGCCAAGGTCCGGGCGGGCAAGGAGGAGGCGGGCGCCAAGTTCGCCGACTACTTCGACTTCGCCGAGGGCTTCACCGAGCTGCCCTCGCACCGCGTGCTGGCGATGCTGCGCGGGGAGAAGGAGGACGTGCTGGACCTCGTACTGGAACCGGAGGAGCCGGTCGACGGCCCCTCGACGTACGAGGGCATGGTGGCCCGGCGGTTCGGGATCGAGGACCGGGGCCGCCCGGCCGACCCGTGGCTGAAGGAGACCGTCCGCTGGGCGTGGCGCACCCGCATCCTCGTGCACCTGGGCATCGACCTCCGGCTGCGGCTGCGCACCGCCGCCGAGGACGAGGCGGTGCGCGTGTTCGCCGCCAACCTGCGGGACCTGCTGCTCGCGGCTCCGGCCGGGACCCGGCCGACGCTCGCCCTCGACCCGGGCTACCGCACGGGCGTGAAGGTCGCCGTGGTCGACGGGACCGGGAAGGTCGTGGCGACCGACACGGTCTACCCGCACGTGCCGCAGAACAAGTGGGAGGAGTCGCTCGCCGCCCTGGCGCGGCTGGCGAAGGCACACCGCGTGGAGCTGGTCGCGATCGGCAACGGCACGGCGTCGCGCGAGACCGACCGGCTGGCCGCGGACCTGATCGCCCGCCACCCGGAGCTGGGGCTGACGAAGGTGCTGGTGTCGGAGGCGGGCGCGTCGGTGTACTCGGCGTCCGCGTTCGCCGCGCAGGAACTGCCGGGGCTCGACGTGTCGCTGCGCGGCGCGGTGTCGATCGCGCGGCGCCTCCAGGACCCGCTGGCGGAGCTGGTGAAGATCGACCCGAAGTCGATCGGCGTCGGCCAGTACCAGCACGACCTGTCCGAGGTGAAGCTGTCCAGGTCGCTGGACGCGGTGGTCGAGGACTGCGTGAACGGTGTGGGCGTGGACGTCAACACGGCTTCGGCGCCGCTGCTGTCGCGGGTGTCGGGCATCGGCCCCGGCCTCGCGGAGAACATCGTGGCGCACCGGGACGCCAACGGGCCCTTCCGGTCGCGCAAGGCCCTGAAGGACGTGCCGCGGCTGGGCCCGAAGGCGTTCGAGCAGTGCGCCGGCTTCCTGCGGATCCGGGGCGGCGACGACCCGCTGGACGCGTCGGCGGTGCACCCCGAGGCGTACCCGGTGGTGCGGCGGATGGTGAAGACGACCGGCGGGGAGGTCGCGGCGCTGATCGGCAACACGGGTGTGCTGCGGTCCCTGCGGCCGGACGCCTTCGTGGACGACACGTTCGGCCTGCCGACCGTCACGGACATCCTGCGGGAACTGGAGAAGCCGGGCCGCGACCCCCGCCCGGCGTTCCGGACGGCCACGTTCAAGGAAGGCGTGGAGAAGATCGGCGACCTCGCACCGGGCATGGTGCTGGAAGGCGTCGTGACGAACGTGGCGGCCTTCGGCGCCTTCGTGGACGTGGGTGTCCACCAGGACGGCCTGGTGCACGTGTCGGCCATGTCGCGGACCTTCGTCAAGGACCCGCGGGACGTGGTGAAGCCGGGTGACGTGGTCAAGGTGAAGGTCCTCGACGTGGACGTGGCGCGCAAGCGGATCTCGCTGACGCTGCGGCTGGACGACGAGGCGGCCGCGGGCGGGCCCGCCGAGGGCCCGGGCCCCCGCCGCGAGCGCGGTGGACGCCCGCCGCGGCAGCGCCAGGGAGGCGCCGGCAAGGACGGCCGGGGCGGTGCCCGCGGCGGCGACCGGCAGGCCCCTCCGCCCGCGAACAGCGCGATGGCCGACGCCCTCCGCAAGGCGGGCCTGCTGGACGGCGGCGGCGACCGCCGGCGCTGAGCCGTGACCGGCCGGGGCGAGTGGGCGGATCGCCCCACTCGCCCCGGCTGCCGCGTACGGTCCACCCGTGAGCCTGAAATACGCCGCCCGAAGCCCGGTATGGCGGCGCACGGCCGCCGGGGCGGGGTAACTTGGCGCGGGGCCCGGCGCTTCGGGGCGTCGACGCGTGCCCGCCTCCCCGCGTGCCCGGCGTGGAACGTGCCTGATGCGGAGGTCCGCGGCACCGCGGGAGCGCCGGTGCGGGCCGCCTCGCGGTCCGCGTGCACGAAGGGGCCGGCTGCGGCACGGGGGTGACGGACCACGGGGCGAGGTGGGGCCGTCGGTCCTCACCGCACCGGTGGTCGGCGGTCCGGCGGCGGCCTGCCGTGCGCGGCGCGGCCGCCGCGACGGTGCCGGGCCCGGTGTGCGGGGGCCCGTACGGGCAGCGGGTGGACGGTAGAGGAGGAAGTACGGGATGACGGAGGCCACGGCCAACGAGCTGGACGAGCGGGTCCTCGGACGCAGATGGACGGTCCGGCTGGACGCCGCGGGGCGCGGCAGCGCGGCCGTACGCGTCTCGTGCAGCCGCCCCTCGTGCACCGAGCAGCGCCTGCCGTCCACGGCCGCGGGCCGCACCGCCGCCGTCGCCCACCTCAAGGCCCACCTGAAGGCGGCCGACGGACCCCGCGCCGACGCGTACTGCGCGTGCCGTTCCGACAGCTGCCGCACGCACATCCGCCCCGACGAACGGGAGGGCCGGGGACAGCCCTGGCGGTGCGGCGGGCCGGTCGTCCTGGCTGTCCTCGCCGACCGGGAAGGCCGCTGGTGGCAGGCGCTGGAGTGCTGCTCACGCTGCGCGGCCGCCATGCCCGCCGCCAAGGTCGTCGCCACGGCTCAGCCCGTGCCCGGACCGGGGGCCGCCGTGGACCGGTCCCGCACCGCGCCCGCCGGCAGGCCCCGGTTCTCCGACCACGCCGCGCCCACGGGCGGTGCACGGGACGTGCCCGGCCCCCGCTCCGCGCCCACGCGCGGCCGGCTGCCGCAGAAGAAGATCGCGCAGCGGATCATCCCCCCGGACCTGCGGCCCACGGAGTTGCGGGACGAGCTCGTCGAGTTGGGAGACCTGTTCCGCGCCTACCAGCAGCGGCCCGAGCCCGATCTGGCGCTGCTCGCCGACCTCCACGAGCGCAAGGCCCGCGCCTTCGACGGGTGGGCCGACGTGACCTGCGACGGCGCCCTGCGCGGGGAGGCGCGGCGTGCCGAGCAGGCCGCCACGGCCATCCGCCTCCAGCACCAGCAGCGCACCGGTGGAGTCCCCGTCGGTGACGGTCCGGCCGTGGCACGGCTGCTGACGGCACCGGCGCAGTGGGAGCACGCACGTTCCGTCCTCGCGTACGCGGCCGGCCACAGCCCGCTGCCCGGGGCGGAGGCCCGGTTGCTGGTGCTCATGCTGACCCTGCGCACCGCCCACACCGGCACGGGGAACGCCGTCGGCCAGGACCTCACCTCGCTCGGTCTCGGCGATCCGGAGGACCTGGTCGCGAAGTTGGCGGCGTGCGGCTGGCTCACCCTGCCCGGTACCGCCGGTGACCTGCTCGCGTCCCGCCCGGAGAGCCCGACGGCGATCACCGTGCCCTCGCTCGTGCCCTCCGAGGACGGAACGGGCCCGTTCACGTTCGGCAGGAAGATGCGGCCCAAGCTGTCCGGCTGGGCCCAGAGGGTCGTCGGGGACAAGAAGCTCCGCAAGACCAAGGCCACCGCGGCCACCCGGCTGCTCGCCGTGACGCTGGCCACCTGGGCCGACGCCTCCGGGCGCCTCGGCGCCGACGGCCAGGGCGTCTCCCTGGCCGCTCTGGCCGACCGCGTCCCGGTCGACGCCGGCGAACTGCCGCCCCTGGTCGACCAGCTGACGCGAACGGACTGGGTCACGGAGGCCGCCCTCACCGACACCCACCTCACCGGGCAGCTGACCGAACGCGTCCTCCCCTTCACCTGTCCGCTGCCCTAGCCGGGAACGGTCGGCCCGGCGGGTCCCGCGGCCGGGCTGCCGGCGGCTACAGGCCCAGGACCAGCAGGATCGTGACCGCGGGCGGGATCGGCGCGGCCCATCCGGCCCAGCGGCAGAGCCCGGCCCAGGCAGGGCGCCTCGGGCGCAGGCGGGAGGCCACCACGAGCAGCGGGGTGACCGTCCACGACGCGTACCATCCGGTCACGACGAGGGCCACGGTCTGCGGGTACCTGTCGGCGGCCATCCCGGCGAACGCCCCGAAGAGGAGGGCCACCGGGATCAGGGCCACCGTCGCAGCGGTGGTCCACACCGGCACCGGGGCGGGAGCAGGGGGCCCGGCGGTGCGGTCCGCGGGCCGGGCGGGGGTCGTCTCACTCATGGGCACCAGCTCAGCACCCAGGTCACCGGTGGCCCAGTGCGGGCGTACTCAGGGAGGTGCGTTCCGGTACTCATCGTGCCGCCCGGTCGCGCTCGTGCCGACGGCTACGCCCCCACCGGGCGACGGGGCGGCCGCCACCGGCGCGGCGTCGCACCGCACCCCGGGACCGGCCGCCCCCGGCCTGCCGCCCCGACCACCGGACTGCCGCGGACCGGTCGCGGGCGTACCAGGGCCCCTCAGAACGGCCCGGCGCGTGCCGGAGCAACACGGTGGTGGAGGCACCGGCGGCCGAGGTGCGGGGGCGGGCGGGGCGTGTGAGTCTGGCCGCGTCACCGGACACACCGACGACGGACCACGGAGACGATCATGAATCAAATCGGGGACAAGCCCGAGGAAGTCCGCAGGCACCGGGAGGAGGAGAAGCGGCAGGCGGAGCGGAAGCAGGGAGGCGGGGCCGCCGGGTCGCCGGACGCCGAGCGCGAGCGCGTCGAGCACGCCACCCCCGACGAGGAGGCGTACAGCACGTTCGACGCCTACGAGGAGCCGGAGGACCGGCCCTGACGGAGGCACCGGGCCGACGGGCGCCACCGGCCAGGGTGCCTCGGCCCACGGGGTCGTGGCGGCGGAGGCGACCGGGGCGGCGGCACCCGTAAGGGACCGGGGGCGGAGTCGACGGGACCGGTCGGTCAGAGTTCCGTGACCTTGCCGTCCGCGACCTCCAGACGGCGGGTGACCCGCACCGCGTCCAGCATGCGGCGGTCGTGGGTGACGAGCAGCAGCGTGCCCTCGTACGCGTCGAGGGCGGACTCCAGTTGCTCGATCGCGGGCAGGTCGAGGTGGTTGGTCGGCTCGTCCAGTACCAGCAGGTTGACGCCGCGCCCCTGCAGCAGGGCGAGGGCCGCCCTGGTGCGCTCGCCCGGGGACAGCGTCGTCGCCGGGCGGAGCACGTGCGCGGCCTTCAGGCCGAACTTCGCGAGCAGGGTGCGGACCTCCGCCGGTTCCGTGTCGGGCACCGCAGCGCCGAACGCGTCCAGCAGCGTCTCGGAGCCGTGGAAGAGGCGCCGTGCCTGGTCCACCTCGCCGACGAGCACGCCCGAGCCCAGGGCCGCGTGCCCAGCGTCCAGCGTCAGCCTGCCCAGCAGCGCCGCGAGCAGGGTGGACTTGCCCGAGCCGTTCGCACCGGTGACGGCGATCCGGTCCGCCCAGTCGACCTGGAGCGAGACGGGCCCGAAGGCGAAGTCCCCGCGGCGCACCTCCGCGTCACGCAGCGTCGCCACGACCGCTCCGGAGCGCGGGGCGGCGGCGATCTCCATCCGCAGCTCCCACTCCTTGCGGGGCTCCTCCACCTCGTCGAGGCGCTCGATCATGCGCTGGGTCTGACGGGCCTTCGCGGCCTGCTTCTCGCTCGCCTCGCTGCGGAACTTGCGCCCGATCTTGTCGTTGTCGCCGCCCGCCTTGCGACGGGCGTTCTTGACGCCCTTGTCCATCCACGAGCGCTGCATCCGGGCCCGCGTCTCCAGGGCGGCCTTCTTGTCGGCGTACTCCTCGTAGTCCTCGCGGGCGTGGCGGCGCGCGGTGTCACGCTCCTCCAGGTACGCCTCGTAGCCGCCGCCGTACAGGGTGGTCCGCTGCTGCGCCAGGTCGAGTTCGAGGATCCGGGTGGCGGTGCGGGCGAGGAACTCGCGGTCGTGGCTGATGACGACGGTCCCGGCGCGCAGGCCCCGGACGAAGCCCTCCAGCCGTTCCAGGCCGTCGAGATCCAGGTCGTTCGTCGGTTCGTCCAGCAGGAACACGTCGTAGCGGGACAGGAGGAGGGAGGCGAGCCCGGCGCGGGCGGCCTGGCCCCCGGACAGCCCGGTCATCGGCTGGTCGAGCCCGACGTCCAGGCCGAGCCCCGCGGCGGTCTCCTCGGCGCGCTCGTCCAGGTCCGCGCCGCCCAGGTCCAGCCAGCGTTCCAGGGCCGCGGCGTACGCGTCGTCGGCACCGGGCGCCCCCTCCACGAGGGCCTGCGCGGCGGCGTCCATGGCGGACTGCGCGGCGGCGACACCGGTGCGGCGGGCGAGGAAGTCCCGCACGGTCTCCCCGGGGCGGCGCTCGGGCTCCTGGGGCAGGTGGCCGACGGTCGCGGTGGGCGGCGACAGCCGGATCTCGCCGTGCTCGGGGGTGTCGAGCCCTGCGAGAAGCCGGAGGAGGGTGGACTTCCCCGCGCCGTTGACGCCGACGAGGCCGATCACGTCCCCGGGGGCCACGACGAGGTCGAGGCCGGAGAAGAGGGACCGCTCGCCGTGCGCGGCGGCGAGGTGCTTGGCAACGAGTGTGGCAGTCATCAGGAGCCCGATCCTAGCCAGCGGGCGTCGACCGGC
>NZ_MKXB01000048.1 GCF_001865245.1 Streptomyces sp. CC53
TGCGCGGAGCGCTCGGCGCCGCGACCGCGCACCGCCCCTGCGGCCTGACGCCCGCCCGTCGGCCTCAGGCCCGGCCGTCCCCTGTGCGCGCGGCCGCCGGTCTCGCCGTGCCGGAGCCGGCCCCTGCCACGGGCCCTGCGCGCCGTACGGGTGTGCAGGACAGACTGCTCAGTCCCACCAATCGTTGCCGGTGTGCCAGCGCCGCACCCACTCCTCGAAGCCCCAGGCATCGTCGCCAGGCACCGGGATGGCGCCTACGTCGGCGATCATCCACACCTCGCCGCGCCGGGGGCCGCTGGTCAGGAGGAGCCAGAACGATTGCCCGTCTTCGGACCCGAGAACGACGGACCCCTTGGTGAATGCGGCGTCGATCCGCGGGTCCTCGGCGTCGACGCCCTCATCGTCCTCCCAGGGCCAGGCCGCCTCCAAGGGGAACGGTTCCCCTGGCTGTCGCGAGCCGAGGTCAGGCCATGTGTCGGGCAACCGGCCGAGCGGCTGGAGACCGCCATCGCCAGCGGGTCCCAGGCCGGACCCGTTGCTGATCTCCGCGACGAAGGTCCTGTACGGCTCCGGCAGGACCACTCCGTTCTCCCGCTCCCACTCCGCGACGGCCTCAGGTCCGAGCGCCGACTCGCGCCACTCCGGCGGAAACGCGGAGCGCAGGAAGTCGAGAGTGGCTTCCGTGGGACGCTGATCATGTGTGTATGTCACGGCAGCATGCTGGCAGAAGGGGCTGACAGCCCCCGGAAGCTCCGCACCGCCCCACGTCATGAACACCGAACAGAGTCGGGACAGGTGCCGCCCGGAGCGGTGTACTTCGCTGCCCGTTCTCGTTCTCATGGACAAGGCCGGCTCCCGCCACTCGGGCAGCAGGCGGGTGGCGGGCCCGATGCCGCACGCGCGCACCGACCGCCCCGGCCGCACGGTGCCGCAGGCGGGCGCCGGGGCCCATGCCGTACGCGCGCGGAGGAGCCCCCGCCGGAATCACCGATCCGGGCGGGGGCTGCGGGGGAGGGAGGGGAAGCCGGCCGGGGTCACCGGTTCGAGGTGACGGTGACCTTCTCGTCGTTCTGGATCTGCTCCACCAGCTGCCGCACCTTCTCCTTGTCCCAGACCAGGTTCCCGCCGCGGCTGCCGGAGATCGGCATGTTCATGGACGTCCCGTCGCCGCCGTTCACGCCCTTCATCGCGAAGAACATCTCCGCCAGGTCGAAGAGCGACATGTCCTCGTCCACGACCAGCGTGTCCAGGCCCGCCCCCAGCGTCGGGTAGAGGCGGAACGGGTTGAGGATCGTGCCCGGCGTCGCCGCCTGGTCGGCGAGGGCGGCGAGGAACTTCTGCTGGTTCTTCGTCCGGGCCAGGTCCGACTCCGCGAAGGCGTACCGGGTGCGGACGAAGGCGAGGGACTGCTCGCCGTCGAGGGTCTGCCGCCCCGCCTGGAAGTCGGCGCCCGACTTCTTGTCCTTGAAGCCCTTCTCGATGTCGATCTCGACCCCGCCGAGCGCGTCGACGATGTTCGCGAAACCGGCGAAACCGATCTCCGCGTAGTGGTCGATGCGCAGGCCCGTGTTGTGCTCCACGGTCCGCACCAGCAGCTCCGGCCCGTCCTCGGCGTACGCGGCGTTCAGCTTCACCCGCCGCCCCGTGCCCTTGAACGTCCTGCCGGACTCCGACCCGACGAAGGTCGGTATCTCGACGTCCGAGTCACGCGGCAGCGAGATCATCGTGTTCCCGCTGGAGCAGGCCGCGAGGATCATCATGGAGTCGGTGCGCTTGCCCTCGGCGGCGCCGGTCTTCAGCCGCTTGCGGTCCTCGGCCGTCAGGCCCTCGCGGCTGTCCGAGCCGACGATCAGGTACGTCGTGCAGGCGCCCTCCTCGGGGCGCTCGATGACCTTGGACAGGGCCACCTCGCGGCGCATCCTGCCGTCGGCCCAGAAGTACGTGGCGACGGTGGTCACCACCAGCACCGCGGCCACCGTGATGGAACCGATCTTGATGCGCCGGCGCCAGTCCGGTGCCGGCCGCGCCCCGTCCGGCCCGGCCGGGCCGGACGGACGACCCGGCGCGCCCGGCCCGCCCTGTCCGGTGCCGTACGGTGGTAGCGGCTGCTGCTGCCCGGGGCCGCCGCCCTGCGGGCCGCGGGGGATGCCGTACACCTGTCCGGTGTTGTAGCCGCTGTCGTACGGGCCGTCGAAGCCCTGCGACTGCTGCGGCGGCACGCTCGGCCGCCGCGGCGGCGCGGCCGGAGCGGGCGGGACGGGCCCGTTCCCACGGCGGTGACGCGCGTCGCGGTCGTCGGACCATCCCTGAGGCCAGTCATTCATGCGGAACAGTGTGCCGTTCGGGCCCCCGCCCCTTACAGGCCGGGTGGCGAATCGGATCGGCCCTGTGGCGAACCTGTGGCAATCAGGCACGATGCGGGACCGTCGCACGTCCGGGCATATGGTGGAGGGCATGACAGATCAGGCCATCCTCCGGGGCAAGCCCACCTCCGCGTCCCGGACCACGCTGAGCCACATCATGACCCACAACGACACCAACCTCCTGGGCACGGTGCACGGCGGCGTGATCATGAAGCTCGTGGACGACGCGGCGGGCGCCGTCGCCGGCCGTCACTCCGGTGGCCCCGCGGTCACCGCGTCCATGGACGAGATGGTCTTCCTGGAGCCGGTCAGGGTCGGCGACCTGGTCCATGTGAAGGCCCAGGTCAACTGGACGGGCCGGTCCTCGATGGAGGTCGGCGTGCGCGTGCTGGCCGAGCGCTGGAACGAGTCGACCCCGGCCACGCAGGTCGGCTCGGCGTACCTCGTCTTCGCCGCCGTCGACGCCGACGGCAAGCCCCGGCCCGTGCCGCCGATCATCCCGGAGACGGAGCGCGACAAGCGCCGCTACCAGGAGGCGCAGATCCGCCGCACCCACCGCCTGGCCCGCCGCCGCGCCATCAAGGAGCTGCGCGACCGCCGCGCCGCCGAAGGCATCAACGACTGATCCGGCAGCTCCCGGCCCCGGTGGTGGCCGCGCAGGCCCCGGCCCGGCCGGGTGTTCCCCGCGGACCGGCTCCGGCGGGCCCGGGGCCGGCGGCCCCCGGCCGGACCCTCTACGAGGCGCGGGTGGTCCGGCGGCGGCGTGGCCGGACATCGAAGGACCGCTCTCCGCCGACCGGGCGCGGAGCCTCGTGGCCGGGGCCCGCCGGCCCCGTTCAGGGGTGCCCGGTCCGGCGCCGGCCGCCGCGGCGGCCCCGCCGCCGGCCGCGGTTCACGCGCAGGTGACCTCGTCGCCGGTCACCGCCGCGTACCCGCCCTTCGGGGCCGCCGCCACCGTCGGTTCGCCGCGGACCGGGCGGACCTCCTTGAACGCCGTGCCCGCGGTGACCCGCATCACGGGCCCCTGACCCGGGACCTCCCGCAGCTCCGCGTCCGGCAGGGCCGCGGCCAGGGTCTTCACCGAGCGGTCCCACCGCGGGTCGTACGTCACGACCGTGCGCACCACGTCCCGCTCGTCCGCGTTGTACGGGGTGCGCGTGGTGCGGAAGCCGGTGCCCCGCAGGGCCGCGTCCACCCGGGCGCCCAGGCCGTCGAGCTTCGTCCCGTTGTAGACCTGCACCCGCACCCGCTCCGGCGGCACGTCGACCAGTTTCCGCCCCGGCTCGGGCACGGACGCCGGCCGGGCGGCGGACGCCGGCCCGGACGCGGACGGGGATGGGGAGTCGGACGGGGCGGCCTCCGCGGTGACCAGCGGCCGGTCCTCGCGGATCGCGTCGAACAGCCGGCGCGCCCCCTCCGCGTCCCACTTCACCGTCGAGCCGATGCCCTTCACCGCCACCCCGCCCGGCTCCACCGGCACCGTCGTGAACTCCGACGACGAGGTGCTGAAGCCCCGCATCGCCTTCGCCAGCGCCACCATCTCCGCCGCCCCGAACCCCTCGTCCGCCCGCACCGAGCCCGCCATCGCCGCCACCACCTGCCGGAACCGCATCGGGTTCAGCAGCGCGGGGTCGCTCGACGCCCGGTCGACGAGTGCGGCGAGGAACCGCTGCTGGCGCTGTATCCGTCCCAGGTCCGACGTCCCGTCGACGTGCCGCGACCGCACGTACTGGAGCGCCTGCCCGCCGTCCAGCAGGTGCGTGCCCGCGGGCAGGTCGAGCCCCGTGTTCGCGTCCTTCAGCGGCCGGACCGTGCAGATGCGCACCCCGCCGACCGCGTCCACGGTCCGCATGAACGACGTGAAGTCGACCTCCAGGTAGTGGTCGATCTTCACCCCGGTCATGCGTTCCACGGTGCGGACCGTCAGGTTGGGCCCGCCCTCCGCGTACGCGGCGTTCAGCTTCACCGGGTGCGGCCCGTGCTGCTTGCCGGTCGTCGCGTCCGTGTGCTCCGGCAGCTCCGCGTACGAGTCGCGGGGCAGGGACACCAGGCTGGCCCGCCGCCGGTCCTGCGAGATGTGCGCCAGGATGATCGTGTCCGTGCAGCGGCAGGGTGTGCCGCCCAGCCGGTAGCGGGCCTTGTCGGCGGCGGTGACGTCGTCGCGGCCGTCGGTGCCGACGAGCAGGACGTTGACGCCGTCGCCGCCGCGGGGCCGGTTCTTCATGTCCTTGAACGCGTCGACCCGCCCGATGCCCGTGTCCAGGCTCGTCATCACCGCGTGCCCGACGCCGCTCGCCGCGAGGACCAGCACCGACAGGGCGGTCGCCGCCCGCCCTGCCCACCGCCGGGGCCTGCGCCCGGCCGGCGGCCGGCCCGCGGGCGCGTCCGCCTCCCGGCGGACGGGCGGCGGCGGACCCGGGCGTACGGGGCGGCGGCGGGGCGGTGTGGGCACGGGGGGCACCTCCGCGGGGGCGACGCGGACGACGGGGCGGACGGACGGACCGGCGGCGGTGACGCGGACGGCGACCGGCCGGCGCCGGGAGCGGCGACGGGACGGGAACGGGGCGGGCACGGGGAACGGCCGGGGCGGTGGCCGCAGCGGCCGCTGCGGCAGGACCGGACCGTACGCACAGTAGGCCCATACGATCAGCGGCCGCCCGCAGCGGCCGGGCGGCGCGCACCCGTGTCCCCCGTTCGCGGTAACGTGTCGGGCGCCCTTGCAGTCTTCCGGGGCGCCCCGGCCCCCGTACCCCCGAGGAACCATGCCCCAGCCCCCGGTCTCCGTGATCATGCCGGTCCTCAACGAGGAGCGGTACCTGCGCGACGCGGTGCGCCACATCCTGGCGCAGGAGTACGACGGCGAGATGGAGGTGGTGATCGCGCTCGGCCCGTCCGCGGACCGCACCGACGAGATCGCCGCCGAGCTGGTCCGCGAGGACCCGCGCGTCCACACCGTGCCGAACCCGACGGGCCGCACCCCCGCCGCGCTCAACGCCGCCATCAAGGCGTCCCGCCACCCGATCGTGGTACGCGTCGACGGGCACGGCATGCTGTCCCCGAACTACATCGCGACCGCCGTGCGCCTTCTGGAGGAGACCGGCGCGCACAACGTCGGCGGCATCATGCACGCCGAGGGCGAGAACGCCTGGGAGCAGGCCGTCGCCGCCGCCATGACGTCCCGGATCGGCGTGGGCAACGCCGCTTTCCACACCGGCGGCGAGGCCGGGCCCGCCGAGACCGTGTACCTGGGGGTGTTCCGCCGCGAGGCGTTGGAGCGGCAGGGCGGCTACAACGAGGAGTTCATCCGCGCCCAGGACTGGGAGCTGAACTTCCGCATCCGCGAGGCGGGCGGGCTCATCTGGTTCTCCCCGGAGCTGCGTGTCCGGTACCGGCCGCGGCCCACGGTCCGCGCGCTCGCCAAGCAGTACAAGGACTACGGCCGCTGGCGCCACGTCGTGGCCCGCTACCACCAGGGCTCCATCAACCTGCGGTACCTGGCCCCGCCGGTCGCGCTGTGCGCCATAGCCGCCGGCCTCGTCGTCGGCGCGGCCCTCACCCCGCTGGGCTTCGCCGTCCCGGGCGGCTATCTCGCGGCCATCGTCCTCGGTTCCGTCCCGGCGGGCAGGGGCCTGCCGTGGAAGGCCCGGGTGCAGATCCCCGTCGCCCTCGCCACCATGCACATGTCCTGGGGCTTCGGCTTCCTGACCAGTCCCCGCGCGCTGGCCCGCAAGGTCATCGCGAGCCGCCGCCCGGCGGTCGTGCCGGCCGAGGGCTGACCCGCCCGGCGGACACGGCACGACGAGGGGCCCGCCGCGGCGACACGCCCGCGGCGGGCCCCTCGTCGGCGCAGGCCGGGGTCAGCTGCCGCCGTCCCAGCGGTACACCTCGTAGACGTCCATGCAGTCCTTCTGGTCGCCCCGCAGGACGTCCGAGCCGTCCGGCAGGTCGCCGGCCTCCGCCTTGGGCTTCTCGTAGGCCGTGCCTTCGCGCCAGTCCGCTCCGACCACCAGGGTCACGCCCTCGGCGCCGGCGTCGGCGCGGACCGCGGAGCCGGGCAGCCCCAGGGCCTTCGCGACCGAGGCGGCGTTCGCCCGGCCCTGGTCGCCGTCCGCCTTCGGGTACTTCACCACGGTGTCCTTGCGCGGCTCGGCGCCGCGCGAGGGAGACGCCTGCGTGAAGCCCTTGCCGCGGAGCACCTCCGCCAGGGCCGTGGCCCGGCCGGGGACGGCGGCTTCCTGCTTGCCGTCGGTGCCGTTGACCACCGTGACGGCGAGCGCGCCCGGTGCCTCGGCGTCCGGTCCCTTCGGCTTCGCGGGGGCCGAGGGGGCCGCGGTGGACCCGGCGCCCACGGGGTCGCCGTTCTTGTCGAAGGCGACGTCATCGCGGAGCATCGACCAGATCGTGTCGGCCCGCTCCACCATGACGAGCTTGTTCCGGTTCCCGCTCCACTCGACCGTCGGCACCGTCACCGTCGTGAGGCGGTCCAGCTTCACGTCCCTGAGCTGCATCGCCAGATCGAACAGGCCCTGCACCGAGTCGATCTCCTCGGACACCTGGAGCGCCTTCGTGGCCGTCTCGGCCAGGCCCATGAGCCGCCCGGTGTCCGTCCAGGCGTTCTGGCCCTGGAGCTTCTCGATCATCCCGTTCATGTACATGGCCTGCGCCTTGGCCCGGCCCTGGTCGTTGCGGAACGCGTGCCGGGTGCGCAGCCACTGGAGCGCCTGCTCGCCCTTGATCTCGTGAGTGCCCGCGGGCAACTTCAGCCCCGAGCCGCCCTTCACCTGGCGGGTCGGCCGGTCCCACACGCCGGTCTTCACACAGACCGGGACGCCGCCGACCTCGTCCGCCATCGCCACGACACCGGCGAAGTCCACCATCACCCAGTAGTCGATGTAGACCCCGGTGATCGTCTCCCAGGTCGTGAGGGTGCAGCCGGGGCCGCCGCGCCCGAGCGTCTCGTTGATGGGCCGGTCGGCGACGGGGGCGTAGGCCGTGCCGTCGTCGCCCACGCACTCCGGGATGCGGACGACCGTGTCACGCGGGATGGAGACGATCGCGGCGTGCTTCCGGTCCGCCGAGACGTGCAGCAGCTTCTGCACGTCGGCGAGGGGCTGCTGGTCCCTGAGGTCCTTGCCGCCGCCGAGCGCCACGTTCTTCGGGTCGCTGCGGCTGTCGGACCCGATCAGCAGGATGTTGAGCGGGGTGTTGCCGAGCGCGTTCGGCGCGGCCTTCTTCACACCGCTGTCGCCGCCGGCCCGGTTGCCGCTGCGGATGTTGCCGTTGAGGTGTTCGATGTAGAAGTAGCCGGCCGCCGCCGTGCCGAGTATCAGCAGGGACAGGACCGAAGCCATCCAGCGGAACACCTTCCGCTTGCGGCTCTGCGCCCGGCGGCGGCCCCGCGCCCGGCCCGCCGCCCCGCCCGCCGTCCTCCTGCGGCCGCGGCCACCGGAGTCACCGGCGCCTGAGCCCGTACCCGTACCCGTACCCGTGTCCGTGCCGTCGCGGTCGTCCGGGCGGTCGGCAATCCCTGTGCCGGTCCCTCCGGATCCCTCGTCCCAGCCCGGCTCACGGGCTTCACGGGCGTGCGGAACGCCTCCCCGCGTTCCCTCCCCACGCACGCTGCTGTGTCCCACCCGCGTCTCCCCTGTATGGGCAGGCGGCGCACGTCACTTGGCGCACACCTGCTTGTCCGCCTCCACCTTCTGCACACCCTCCGGCGCCTTCGCCGGACCGGTGATCGGGACGCCCGCGGCGGTGAAGTCCTTGCCGAGGGTGAGCACCATCGGCTCGCGCTCCCCGGCGTCCGCGGTCCCCTGCTTGAGCGCCGACGCGGGAAGCCCCATCATGTCGGCCAGTCTCCGGGCCTGCTCGATCTGGTTCGGCGCGAACTCCAGCGTCGTCTTCGGGATGTCCGCCGGCGCGTTGGCCTTGTTCGTGGACAAGCGGACGCCCTGCTCGTTCTGCAGCCAGTTGATGGTCGACTGGGCGCCGCCGCGCACCCCGCTGCCGTTGTAGACGTCGACGCGGACCTGCCCCGCCTCGGCGCGCGGCCCTTCGAGGAGCGCGTTCTGCGCCTTGGCCTCGGCGTTCTTGGCGTCCTGCTCCTTCTTCTTCACCTCGGTGAGCGAGATGTCGTTCTGGAGCATGGAGAAGAGCTGCGGGGCCCGTGCCTCGTCGAGGACGACGGTCGCCTTGACCGTCTCGTTCGGGTTGTCGACGACCGGCAGCGTCACGAAGCTGATGTTCTTCGGATCGACCTTGGCGAGTTCCTGGGCGAGCTCGGTGAGCCGGTCGACGCTCCCTATGCCGGTGTCGACGGTCAGCGCCTGGGTGGCGGCGTTCGCGAGGTCCCAGAGCTTGCCCGGGTCGGTCAGGGTGTCCCCCGACTTCATCTTGCGGATCATCGCGCTCATGAACTGCTGCTGCGTCTGGATGCGGGACAGGTCGCTCTTGAGCCCGAACGCCTGCCGGGTGCGGACGAACGCCAGGGCCTGCTCGCCCTCGATGACGCTCTTGCCCGCGGGCAGTTTCAGCCCGGACTTCTTGTCGTAGACGTCCTTCTCCACACAGACCTCCACCCCGCCGACGGCGCTGGAGAGCGTCTTCACGGCGTTGAAGTCGACCATCATGAAGTGGTCGATCGGGACGCCGGTCAGCTCCCTGACCGTGGCCATGGTGCAGTCGGGGCCGCGTTCGGCCTGACCGAGGCTCTCGTTGAAGCGGGCCGACACCTGGCCGGGGACGACCCGCTTGCCCTCGTCGGCGTTGACCTCGCAGTCGGGGATCCGGGTCTTCAGGTCACGGGGGATGGACAGCGCGGTCGCGTTCGTCCGGTCCTTGGAGACGTGGAGCAGGATCGTGGTGTCGGCGTGGCCGGGGCTGTTCTTGTCGCCGTAGCCGGTGTTGCCCGCACCCGTCCGCTTGTCGGTGCCGATGACCAGGATGTTGATGGCCTGGTCCTTCTTGAAGCCGCTGCTGCCGCCCGCGTTGCCGACGTCGTACGTCGTGATGTTGTCGTCGAGGCGGCCCTTCACGTAGTAGTAGCCGGCCGCCGTGCCGACCAGGACGAAAGCGGTGACCCCGCCCGTCCACATCAGGGCCTTCTTGCCGCGGGACTTCTTCGGCTTGGGCCTGCGCCTGCCGGTCGCCCCCTGGGCGGCGGCCCTGCGGCCTCCTTCGCCCGCGGCGGGCTCGGAGGCGCGGCGCCTGCGCTGGCCGGGGACCTCGGCGGTCCTGCGGCCGGACTCACCCGGCCGGCCGGAGGCGTCGGGCGCGTCCGACGCGGCCCGCTGAGCCGGGGGGTGGGCGGCGCCGCGGGCCCGGCCGCCGGAGGGCCCGGAGGGGTCCTGGGCGGAGTCGTGGCGGGGGGCCGCTCCGGACGGGGGCCCCTGCACCGACGGGGCGGACTGCGCAGAGGAAGGATCCAGTCGCAGTTCGTAGTTGCCGGTCTGCGGGTTCAGCACCCACTGGTCGGCGGGGTCGATGTCCTCCGCCCGTCCACGGCTGTGCGCGTCCACGGTTGCTTGAGTCCTCCGTCGGTGCCACGCCAGACGCCTCCCCGTCCGGCGCTCGGCCTCTCGATCCGGCGTGTGACGTGAGTGGCCACCGCACCGGATCGCGTCACGATATCCGCCCAGTTCAACGCGGGGCGACGGCCGTGACAAATTCCACGGCCCTTACAAACGGGCAATGCGCCTCAAAAGCCCCGGATCTCTGCGTCTGTTATTCCTTCTCTCACACATTTCTCGCGCCCCCGTCGTCAGATCCCTACGGGCAGGCGCTGGTCGCGGCGTTGGTGCCGGCGTAGGTGGGCGTCCCCGACGGCCGGGGCGACGCGGCGGCGTCCGGCGAGGGGGCTGTGCCCGCCTCCCGCTCCTCGGTCGGCACCACCAGGACCGGCGCGTCCACCCGCAGCCGCTTGAACAGCCGGTCGGCATCCGGCTGCACCAACTCGTCCCGGTTCGGGTCCGCGTGATACGGCTTCCGGGGAACCGTCAGGAACTGCACCTTCTCCGAAGGTACGCTCCGCAGCCTGCGCGCCAGGTCGTAGAGGTCCTTGAGCGAGTCCAGGCCCGGGTCGGTGGTCAGCGACCGGGTGGCGGCGTCCAGCACCGGGTACAGCCGGGCCGGGTTCAGCAGCACCCCGTTGCTCTGCATCTTGTTGACCAGCGCCCCGAGGAACCGCTGCTGACGGCTCATGCGCTCGGTGTCGCTGCCGCCGCCCAGGGTCTTGCGGGCCCGCACGTACCCGAGGGCCTCCTCGCCATGCAGGGTCTGCGGCCCGGCGTCCAGGGTGAGGCGGGCGTCCGGGTCGTCGATCGGCTCCTCCACGCAGATCCGCACGCCGCCGACCGCGTCCACCATGTCCTTGAAGCCCCGGAAGTCGATCACCATGTGGTGGTCGACGCGGATGCCCGTGAGGTTCTCGACGGTGCGGACCGTGCAGGCCGTCCCCCCGATCTGGAACGCCGCGTTGAACGACGTGAACCGCGGGTCCGTCGCCTTCCCGCCGCGCGTGCGGCACTCCGGTACGTCCACCATCAGGTCCCGTGGGACGGACACCGCCGTGACGCTCTTCTGGCGGGTCGACAGGTGCAGCAGGATCGTGGTGTCCGACCGCTGCGTCCCCGCGTCCCTGCCGTACGCGGCGTTGCCGTCGCCCGATCGGGTGTCGGAGCCGATGACCAGGATGTTCGTGCCGCCGCGCGGCACGGGTGACGGCCGCTCCCGCTCGTACCGCTTCAGCTCCGCGACGGCCGCGTCGTCCGTGGTGATGTTCCGGTCCAGCTTCCGGTAGACCCACCACCCCGCCCCGGCCGCGGCGAGCACGACCAGCGCGAGCCCCACGGCCCCCCAGCGCAGCCACCGCCGGGCGTGCGGGTGGCGCCCGCCCGCCGCCTCCCCGTCGGGCGGCGCGGTGTCCGGTCCGGGGGAGTCGGAGGCGCCGGAGGGGTCCGTCACGTCAGAGTCCGTCCTTCGGGGCGTCGGCGGCGCCCGAAGCGGCCGCACCCCGGTCTGCACCCGGTGAGACGGCCGCCCCGGCGCGTGGTCGTGTCCACAGTGGTACGTGATGCGCACCGGGCGCGGGGGCGACACACGGGCACGGCGTACGGGACCTCCGTGCGAGAGCTTCGTACGAGACCCCCGTGCGAGGTGCGCACCGACGATCATCCACCGGGAGGCCGGCCGACCGGGCGGGACGCGGCGCCCGGTCCGCCGTACGGGGGGTCAGGCCGCGTCGGCGCGGTCGGTGACCCGCTCGCTCTCCAGCCGCTGCGCCAGGGCCTCGGCGGGCAGCCGGTCGAGGTGGCGGCACAGGACGACGGAGCCGCCCGCCGCGAGCGGCGCGTACAGCCCCGCCGACACGCCCTCCCAGGAGTCCCAGGCCAGGCCCGACAGCAGCCGCGACCCGTCCCTCAGCCCCCGTCGCGCGGCGTCCTCGCGGGCCCGCGCCACCAGCTCCGCGCCGCTCAGCTCCGTGTCGGCACCGGGCACGGCGAGGGCCGGGGCGTCCGGATCAACCGGGACGTACGGGACGAACCGGTCGCCCTGGCCGGGGACTTCCACGGCGTAGTCGTCGTACCCGTCGGGCGGCCCCGGCAGGAAGCGCCGCCCCAGCGGGGCCAGGGACAGCGCCAGGCGGCTCCCGGAGCAGGCCCGCCCCTCGTCGAGCCGGTCCGGCCCCGCCACCACGTGGTCGGCCGCCGCCGGATCGCCGTCCAGGTCGGCGACCACACCCGTGGAGGCGCAGGCGAGCAGCCACACCGCGGTCTGCCAGTGCGCGGGCAGCAGCAGGGCCACCCGCTCCCCGGGCTCGGCGGACAGTCCGTCCTGGAGCAGGTTCGCCGTCTTGGCCACCCAGTTGGCGAAGGTGGCCACGGACAGTTCGACGCGCTCACCGGTGGCGTCGTCGTAGTAGGTGACGAGGGGGCGGGCGGGGTCCGCGGCGAGCGCGGATCGCAGCAGGTCGGCGGGGGTGCGGTCGCTGGCGTTCATCCGGGCAGGGTACGTCCCCGCGCCGCTCGGGCGAGGGCCGAGCGGGTGACGCGCTACTCCGTACGGACCGATAGGCCGTCAGGAAACGGGCGAGCGGGGTCTGTCCGACATGCCCACTATCACGTTATGCGTTCGCTTCTTGTGTCTTCGATCGGCGTGGCGGCCGCAGCGGCCCTCGCCGTTCCGCTGTCGCTCACCCTGTCCGACGCCTCCGGCCGGTCCCCGGCGGCCCCCCACGCCGGTGCCCGCGGTGCCGCCGGTGCCGCCGCGGGCCCGGGAGCCACCCGGTCCCTTCCCCGGGTGCCGCTCGGCGCCGACCGGCGGGCGGCCGGTGACGGCACGTCCGAACGGGGGCTGCCCCGCCGGGACGTGGAGCCGTTCTCCCTGCTGGGCGTGGTGTGGGAGGACGCGCGCGCCGAACTCCCCGGCACGGTCCAGGTGCGCACCCGGGCCGCGGGGACCGGCACGTGGTCGCCCTGGCGGCAGCTGGAGACCCACTACCGCGAGCACGGCGCCGACCCGGGCACGGCGGAGGCCGCCGCGGGCAGGCCGCGCGGCGCCACCGCCCCCCTGTGGGTGGGCGCCGCGGACGGCGTCGAGGTCCGGGTGCGGCCGGCCGGCGGGGCCTCGGCGCGGGACCTGCCGCGCGGCCTGCGCGTCGACCTCGTCGACCCGGGCGCTGCTCCGGAACCCGCGGCGGCCGGTGCGGGCGCTTCCGGTACCGCGACTTCCAGCGCGGGCGCTTCCGGTACGGGATCTGCCG
>NZ_MKXB01000049.1:0-5871 GCF_001865245.1 Streptomyces sp. CC53
CCTCGCCCCCGGGCAGCCGGTCACGTCCGGCCCCGGGCGAGCGGTCAGGCCCCGGCCGCGGGGAGGCGCGCGCCCCGCCGGTACGGACCGCCCCACCCCCACGCCGCGTACAGGGCGTCGGCGAACGCCGCGGCCACCTTGTGCTCGCCCGACGGGCTCGGATGGGTGCCGTCGTACGTGTCGGTGCGCAGTTCGTACGGGTCGGGGGCGGCGGCCAGCACCAGCGGGGACTCCGGCCGGTGCAGGTCCCGCACCACCTGCGCCAGCAGGGCGTTGAAGTCGGCGCACTGCGCCGCGAACGACGGGTCCTTCTCCGCCCGGATGTTCGGCAGCACCGGGAGCAGCACCGCGCGGACACGCGGGTTCGCGGCGCGCGCGGACGCGAGGAACACCCGCGCGTTGTCCGCCGTCTGCGCGCTGTTCGTGTAGAACCCCAGGTCGATCAGGCCCAGCGACACCAGCAGGACATCCGCACCCGTCTCCGCCACGGTCTCCCCGACGAGCGGCGCCATGTGCACCCAGCCCTCGCCCCAGCCGGCCAGGTGCCGCTGCGCCTCCGGCGGGAACTCCGGGTCGGCGTACGCGGACGAGACGGCGGCGTCGGCCTCCGCGTCGTACAGCGCCGTGCGCGGCCCCACGACGGCGTACCCGCCGGGGCCGAGGTACGCCTCAAGGTGCTGCCACATGCGGTAGCGCCAGGTGTGTTCGCCCGCGCTCCCGATGGTCATGGAGTCGCCGACGAACATGAAGCTGGGACGCATGCGCGCCATCATGGCCGGTCAACGGCCCGGAACGCCACGTGACCATGGACACTGGGAGCCATGCGCATGCGCCTCGCCCCCCGTGCCGTCCCGGCCGCCGTCGCCGCCGCCCTCGCCGGCCCGCTGCTCCTCGCGCCCGCCGCCGCCGCTGACGACGGCGACGGCTTCACGCTCAAGGACCCGCGCATCACCGAGTCCAGCGGGCTCGCCGCGAGCCGCGCCCACCCGGGCGTCTACTGGACCCACAACGACCAGGACGAGCCGCGCGTCTTCGCCGTCGACTCCCGCACCGGCGAGACCGTCGCGACCGTCACCCTGCGCGGCGTGGGCAAGCCCCGCGACATGGAGGCGGTGTCGGTGGGGCCCGACGGACACGTGTACGTGGGCGACATCGGCGACAACCTCAACGGCTCGTGGCCGCACGTGTGGATCTACCGCTTCCCGGAGCCGGAGCGGCTGCGGGACCAGGTCGTGGACGCCGTGCAGTACACGGTGACGTACGAGGACGGGCCCCGGGACGCCGAGGCGCTGATGGTGCACCCCAAGACGGGGCGGGTGTACATCGCGTCCAAGAACGAGGACGGCGGGGGCCTCTACGAGGGCCCCGCCAAGCTCAGCCCGCAGGGCCGCAACGTGTTCCGGCGCGTCGGCGAGGTGCCGTGGGTGACCGACGGCGCGTTCTCCCCGGACGGGACGCGGCTGGTGCTGCGCTCCTACTTCAGCGCCCGCGGCTACGCGTGGGAGGACGGGCGGCTCGGCGCCGACGAACGCGTACGGGGGCCGATCCAGCCGCAGTCGGAGTCCGTCACGTACACGGCGGACGGGTCGGCGCTGCTGTTCGGCAGCGAGGGCGAGCAGAGCAAGGTGGTGCGGGTGCCGGTGGAGGGTTCGGGCGCGGCACCGTCCACCCCGGCAGGCGGCGGCACGGACGCGACCGGCGGCCCGTCGGGCCCCGGCGGCGCCACCGGCACCGGCGACGGCGGCAGCGGCACGGGCCTCACCCTCGGCGCGGTCGCCCTCGCCGCCGCCCTCCTCTTCGGCGCACGCCGCCTGCGCCGCGGGCGCACGGGGGACTGAGCCGGGACCGCTGCTACCGGAGCCTGGGCGTCGGCGTCGGTCGGCCGTGCGGCGCTTGAGCAACCCGCGCCGACCGGACCTGGCGACCAGGTCCCGAGGTGGACCTCGCTTCCGCTGCGCGACTCCCGCTGGACAGTGAGCCCCGGGTGCGGAGCGCTACAACACGTCGCACTCGATCTCCATGTACTCCTTGCGGAGCGTGTCGATGATCGCGTGGGATGCGGGCAGCTCGACTCCGTCGATCGCACTGACGGCACGGACGCCGATGGCCGCGTTGGTGGCGAATGCGGCTCGCATGTTCGTCAGGTCGTCCAAGCGGAGTGAGCGGGTTTCGTGGTCGTGCGTCGCTTTCAGGAGGTCCATGGTCACACCGACGAGGCAGTCGGCATTCGGCCAGATCACTCGGCTTCCGTCGAAGAAGCCGATGTTCCAGGTGCCTCCCTCCGAGATCCCGCCCTCCTGGTCGCTGAAGAGGGCGTCGTCGAATCCGTGCAGCTGGGCCTGCCTGCGGTGGTGCAGGGTCGCGAAGAGGCCGACGCTCTTGACGCTCGGTACGTCGCGTACGTAGGTCGTGGACCACACCCTGAGCGGAGGAAGCGGGAGGTGGCCCGCCGGCCGGGAGGTCACCAGGAGGTGCGGGTCGTCGGCCTTGTTCGGATGACCGAGGTCGAGGCTGGGTCGAACACGGTGACGCGGACCGTGGTCGATCCGGTGGCGGGAGCGGCACGCCTGGCCAGCTCGCGTACGCGCTCCGGGTCGAGGTCAGTGCCGAAGAGCGTTCGGCAGTCGCGCTGAAGCCGCGCCATGTGCAGAGACAGGCCGCGTACGCGCCCGTCGTCCACGCGCATGGACGTGAAGTGGCCGTAGTTGGTCAGGGCCAGGTTCTGAAGCTGGGCCGGCTCGACCGGTTCTCCGTTGAGTTCTGCCATGCGGGCCAGCGTGTCACCTGGTTCACGCCTCGCAGCCATGAACGGCCTGGTAGGGCGCCTAACTGATCGTTTCAGAATGAGTCGAACTGCGGGTCTTGTGTTCGACGATCTTGGTCGGCAGGGTGTCGGGGTACGTGCTGATCTTGTTCCTGACGACCTGTGGGAGCGGGTGGCCCCGCTCTTACCGCCCGCTCCCGAACGGCGCCGTCGGCATCCTGGACGGCTTCGCGTTCCGGCCAGGGCGGCTCTCGCCGGCATCATGTATGTCCTGCGGACCGGAGTCGCCTGGCGGGACGTCCCGGCCGAGACCGTGGGCTGTTCCGGTGTGACGGCCTGGCGTCGGCTGCGGGACTGGACCGAGGCCGGCGTCTGGCCTTGCCTGCACGCCGCCCTGTTGACTGAGCTTTGTCACGCTGGCCTGCTGGACCTGGACGAGTGCTCCGTGGACGGGTCGCACGTCCGGGCTCTCAATGGGGGATCACGTCGGCCCCTCGCCCGTCGACCGCGCCCGCCCCGGTTCCAAGCACCACGTGATCGTCGACCGCCACGGAACCCCACTCGCCGTCACCCAGACCAGCGGCAACCGGCACGACGTCACCCATCTCCTGCCCCTGCTCGACGCCGTCCCGCCAATCCGAGGTCTGCGAGGACGTCCCCGCCGCAAGCCCTGGCGCCTGTACGCCGACCGGGGCTACGACTTCGACAAGTACCGCCGTCTGCTGTGGAAGCGCGGTATCAAGCCGATGATCGCCCGATGCGGCGTCGCGCACGGCTCCGGACTGGGCAAGGTGCGGTGGGTGGTCGAGCGCGCCTTCGCCTGGCTGCACCAGTTCAAGCGGCTCCGCATCCGCTACGAACGACGCGCGAATCTCCATCAGGGCCTGCTCGAACTGGCCTGTAGCCTCATATGCCTGCGCCGCCTCCGAACTCATTCTGAAAGATCAGTAAGGGGTGGCATGCCGGAGTCGGTGACAGGATAGCGAAGACGGTCTCCTGCCCTTACGAGCTGCCCTCAGGTGAGGTCGAAGGTGACGTTCCCAGAGCCGTCCCAGTCCGGCGCCTCCGTGAGCGTGAAGGTTCCATCCCCTGCCTCGACGACTCGCACCATGATCCCTCCGCGGTCCTCACCGGGAAGCGCAATGGAGAAGTGGGGATCCATCTCCATGAGGAAGTCCCAGCCCTCGCGCTGGATCACGTCAAGGGTGTTGGCATGCCGACCGGTTGCCCGCCACTGGCCGACCGCGTCGACAGCGACGGTGATGTCGATGTCGTACATCTCAAGGCAAGTCGACTGGTTGGCCCACCATTCGAGGCGGCCCTGACCCACGAATCGATCCATGAGCACACTATGCAACTGTGCAGGCCGACCAGGCGAGCGTGCACGGCTGCTGGCCGTCGTGGGGCAGGCCCCGAGACAGAACTACATGGGGCAGACCGGACAGGTCCTCGCCTCATCCGACAGCGCCCAACATGCCTTCGCCGCCTCGCGACCTCATTCTGAAACGATCAGTTAGAGGGCGCTTCCCGTAAGCCGCACGCCTTTACCTGCGGCCGACCGACCGGCCCCGCGTGCCACGGCCCCCGTGCCGCCCGCCCCCCGGGGGTCAGCCGCAGGTCACCGTGGGGCCGTCGATCATCGCGCCCGCGACCTGCTGCCCCCGCGGGGTCCAGTAGCCGAGCTTGGCGACGACCGTGGAGCAGGGGGCGCCCGGCGGCAGGGTGGCGTGGACGGTGACGGTGGCGGGGCGGCCCGGCTGGAGGTCGGTCAGTGCGCAGTCCACGGCGTGCGGGGAACGCTCGGTCGACGGGTAGCGGCCGGTGAGGGGGTTGATGCAGCGCACGTCGGTGGAGACGAGGCGGATGCCGGTGGCGGCTTCCCCGATGAGGCCGAGGCGGGCGCTGCCGTCACCGTCGTCGCTGACCCGCTCGACGGTGTACGTCAGCGTGGTCGTCGCCCCGGGGCGCAGCTCCGCCGGGGCGACCTCGATGCGGTGGGACGGCTCCGGGAGGGGCGTGGCGAGCGTGAAGGTGCCGGTGACCGTGCCCGCGGCGGTGCCGGAGCGGCGGGTGTCCGCGACGCGGACCTCGGCGGTGATCTCGTACGTGCCGGGGCCCGGGTACGCGGCGCGGGCGCCGAGCGTGCCGGAGCCCGCGGGCTCCTCCCCGCGCCGCGCGGTCCAGGTGCCGGAGGTCGTGCAGGCGCAGTCGGCGGAGGCGGTCACCGTCATCGACGCCCCGCCCGGGGTCACGCACAGCCCGGCGGCGACCGGCCGCCCGTCGGCGGAGCGCAGGGACGCGGCGGGCGCGCAGACGGTGGTCCCGGGGGCCGCCGCCACGCGGGCTGCCGGGGCCGGTGCGGGGACGGTCGCGGCGGGAGCGGCGGCCGTGCCGGACGGCGGTGCGGCCTCCGCCGGAGGCGTGCAGAGCAGCGCCGCGGCCGCGGCGGTGACGGCGGCCGCGGCGGCGGCCAGGGCGGTACGGGCGGGTGCGAGGCGCACGGCTTCCTCCTGCTGCGGTCCGGCGGATTCCCCACCCGATCCTGCGGTCCCGTGCCCGACCGCGCCCGCCGGGTGGTCCATCGGGAGGTCCGCGTCGCGCCCGTCGGGCGGGCGGGGCGGTCAGGGGGGCGCGGTGCCTGGCAGGTGGGTGGTCAGGACGCCTGCGTCGCGCCTGCTGGGCAGGCGGGCGGAGGCCCGTGCAGTACCTGATGGGTGGGCGGTCATAAGGCACGTGCTGCGCCGGCCGGGTGGGGGCAGGAGGTTTGCGCTGCGCCTGACGGTGGGCTGTGGAAGCCGCGTCGCGCCCGTCACGCGGCTGGTGGCGACCGTCAGGAGGTCCGCTCCGTGCCCGTCTGCGGGTCCGTGCCGTGCCCACCTGGTCTGCCGTCAGGAGGTGTCTTCAGCGCGCTCGGCGACCAGCACCTCGGGGCCGCCGACGAGGATCCGCAACCAGGATGCGCGCAGTGGTCGAAGCCGCGGAGGGACGCCGGTCGGCGACAGGCGGTCTTCCGGGTGGCCGTGCGTGCGGCATTTGTACGACGCGCGGGAAGCCGCACCTGGCGGTGCGCCGCTTCCTGCGCCTCGGGCGCTGAACGGCACGCCGCC
>NZ_MKXB01000049.1:6116-15212 GCF_001865245.1 Streptomyces sp. CC53
TCTTGATGTCGCCGTCCGTGGAGTCCATGGCGATGAAGCTGTGGGTCTTCTTCGGGTCCGACGTGCCGGCGTTGACGCGCAGTTCGGTGTTGATGTTGAAGTTCCGCTTCACCCCGCAGGGCGCCCAGACGAGCTGGCCCCACTCGGTCTCGTCGGTCACCTGCCAGTTGTTGTCGAGCGGGCCGCGGAAGGCGTGGGTCCGGGCCGCCGTGTCGGGTGAGCCCTGGAAGTAGTACGAGGCCTTCTGCATGGCGTGCGCGCCCGTCTCCAGGTGCGCGTATCCGCGGTAGTCGGCGCTGGCGACCGCGTAGGTGAAGCCGTGCGGCACGTGCACGATCAGGTTGAGCTGGCAGTTCTTGCGGAAGTCGGTCGGTTTGGCGCCGGGGCCCACCTGGGCGAGGTAGTCGCTGTAGGTGACGGTGAAGGCGGTGTTGTCCGGGGCGACGGCGACGGCGGCCGTACCCGCGGGGCAACCCGAGCCGTTGACCGTCGCGACCTCGATGACGATCTTGCCGGGCGGGGCGGTGATGCCGCCGGTGGCGGCGCCCGCCGTGCCGGGGGAGAGGAGGGCGGTGGCGAGCAGCGCGGTGCCGGATCCGTAGGCGGCCAGCGCGCGGCGCGGTCTTGTCGACGTGTTCACGGGTCTCCGTTCGGTTGCCGGTCGAAGTGGGGGGTTCAACCGAGATGGGCGTGTGCATGTCAAACATTCAACCGGTTCGGGCCGTTCTGTCCGCACCGGAGAACGCTACGGATCTTAGGGACCGCACAGGGAACTGGATAGGTCGCTTATCGGCCCCGCTCGCGGCGGGGGCGGCGGCACGGGGCTCGCTGCTTGGCGGACCGCCCGTCAGGCGCCCGCGACCTGTGGACGCGGGCCACGTCCCGGGCAGCGTCTCCCGCCACGGGGCGGACGCGGTCACGTCGGCCGTCCCGGAGCGGCCCGCCGCCCTCCACCCGGGCGCGCGCCCGCCCCGGGCACCGGGCGCGTACCCCCGGCCCGACGTCGTCAGCCGGCCCGTGCCGTCAGCCGGTCCGCGGCAGCCCTTCGGCCAGCACGTGCTCCTCGCCCCACATGTTCAGCGGCTCCAGCGCCGTGTTGAGCGCCTGCCCCCGCGGCGTCAGCGAGTACTCGACGCGGGGCGGCACCTCGTCGTACACCTCGCGGTGCACGATGCCGTGGGCCTCCATCTCCCTCAGATGGGAGGTGAGGACCTTCTCGGTGACGCCCGGGAGACGGCGGCGCAGCTCGCCGAAGCGGCAGGGCCCGCTGTGCAGCTCCCAGAGGATGAGGATCTTCCACTTTCCCGCGATCACGTCCATCGCCGCGTCGACACCGCACGTGTACGGCTCCGGTCGTCGCATGACCGCCATCTCCGCCCCGCCTCCCGCCGCTCCCGCTGTGCCGGTCCGGCTGCCGCCTGCACGCTTCCCTGAAGGTAACCACCCACTTCGAAGTGGGTACTTGAGCGTTCGCGCGCCTCGGACCAGCCTAAACGCCATGACCGACACTCCCTCCCGTCCTTCTCTCACCCTGCTCGGCACCGGCGACATGGGCACCGCCCTGGGGCGCGCCTGGCTGGCCGCGGGCCACCCGGTCACTGTCTGGAACCGCACCCCCGCCAGGACCGCCGCCCTCGCGGCGGCCGGCGCGACGGTCGCGGACAGTGCCGCCGAGGCGGTGGCGGCGAACCGCCTGGTCGTCGCCTGCCTGCTCGACGACGCCTCGCTCGGCGACACCCTCGACGGCGTCGGCCTGACCGGCCGCGACCTCGTCAACATGACCACCGGCACCCCCGCCGAGGGCAGGGACCGGGCCGCCTGGGCGGAGGCCCGCGGCGCCCGGTTCCTGGACGCCGGCATCATGGCGGTCCCGCCGATGATCGGCGTTCCCGAGTCCGGCGCGTACGTCTTCTACAGCGGCTCGCGCGCGCTCTTCGACGAGCACCGGCAGACCCTGGCCGTCGCCGCCGCCACCACGTACGTCGGGGAGGACCCGGGCTTCGCCGCGCTGCACGACGTGGCCCTGCTGAGCGCCATGTACGGCATGTTCGGCGGGGTCCTGCACGCCTTCTCCCTCATCCGCGGGGAGGACATCGCGCCCAGGGACTTCGCGGACATGCTGGTGCCGTGGCTCGGCGCGATGGCGGGGCTCGCCCACCGGACCGCCGACCAGCTCCAGAGCGGCGACCACGCCAAGGGCGTCGTGTCCAACCTGGCCATGCAGGCCGCCGGCGGCGACACGCTGCTGCGCACGGCCCGCGAGCAGGGCACCAGCCCGGAACTGCTGGCCCCCTACCTGCGCCTGCTGGAGCGCCGGGTCGCGGCGGGCCACGGCCACGAGGACCTCGGCGGCGTGGTGGAACTCCTCGACGCCGGCGACCGCGGAGGCCACCGCTCCTGAAACGAGCGGTGCGCCGGGGCCGGGCACGAGCGGGCACGACGGGCCCCACCCGGCGCGGGCCCGTGGGCGGTCGCGGGGGACACCCCGACGGTTCGGGCCGCCACCGGCTCCGTCGGAGGGCAGGTACGGCGGCCCCGCCACGGACGGCCTCCCGCGCTGCTGCGGTGGGCCGGGCGGGCCCGGGGCGGCTGCGGCGTACGGGGCGGGGTGGGGCGGCTCGGTCGGTGACCGGCCGTCAGGCGCGGGACGGCCGGTCCGGCACGACCCAGACGCGGACCGCCTCCTCGCCCGGCTGCGGCGTACGGCCGGACCCGCGGCGGCCGAACCGCCCGCCCCCGTGGACGCGTAGAGGCCCGGCCTGCCGCGACGGCGGCGGGCCGGGCCCCTTGCCTCAGCGTGCGGCAGCGGTCAGAGCTGCCCGATGACGTAGTCGATGCAGGCCGTCAGCGCCTCGACGTCCGCCGGGTCCACCGCCGGGAACATCGCGATGCGCAGCTGGTTGCGGCCCAGCTTGCGGTACGGCTCGGTGTCCACGATGCCGTTGGCACGCAGCGCCTTGGCGACGGCCGCCGCGTCGACCTCGTCGGAGAAGTCGATCGTGCCGATGACCTGCGACCGCTTGGCCGGGTCGGACACGAACGGCGTGGCGTACTTGGACTCCTCGGCCCAGCCGTACAGGGTCCGCGACGAGTCGGCGGTGCGGCGCACGGCCCAGTCCAGGCCGCCCTTGCCGTTGATCCACTTCAGCTGCTCGTTCAGCAGGAACAGCGTGGCGAGCGCCGGGGTGTTGTACGTCTGGTTCTTCAGCGAGTTGTCGATCGCGGTCGGCAGCGAGAAGAACTCCGGGACGTGCCGGCCGGAGGCGTGCACGGAGCGGGCCCGCTCCAGCGCGGCCGGGGAGAACACGCCGATCCACAGGCCGCCGTCGGCGGCGAACGACTTCTGCGGCGCGAAGTAGTAGACGTCGGTCTCGGTGACGTCGACCGGCAGGCCGCCCGCGCCGGACGTGGCGTCCACCAGGACCAGCGCGCCCTCGTCGGCGCCCGCGACCCGCTTGATCGGGGCGGCGACACCGGTGGAGGTCTCGTTGTGGGTGAAGGCGTACACGTCGACGCCCGCCTCGGCCTGCGGCTCCGGGTGCGTGCCGGGCTCGGAGGAGATGACGGTCGGGTCGGCCAGCCACGGCGCCAGCTTGGCGGCCTTCGCGAACTTGGACGAGAACTCGCCGAACGACAGGTGCTGGGACCTGGACGCGATGAGCCCGTGCGTCGCGACGTCCCAGAACGCGGTGGAGCCGCCGTTGCCGAGGACGACCTCGTACCCCTCGGGCAGCGAGAACAGGTCGCGTACGCCCGTACGCACCTCGCCCACCAGGTTCTTCACCGGGGCCTGGCGGTGGGACGTGCCCATCAGGGACGTGCCGGTGGCGGCCAGGGCCTCCAGCGCCTCCGTCCGCACCTTGGAGGGGCCCGCGCCGAAACGGCCGTCGGCGGGCTTGATGTCAGCGGGAATCCGGATCTCAGCCACGGTCGGAGCCTAGCCCTTCCGGTGCCTCACCGAGCGCCGTGTCCGCCCGGTGAGACATCGGTTGAGACCGCGGTGCCGTCCGCGGGCCCGGCGGGATCAGCCGCGCCGCAGCCGGACCGGGAGGTCGTACAGGTCGTTCTGGGTGACGACCGGCTTGTTCCGGAGCTCCGACGCCGGTACGGCCAGTGAGAGTTCGGGGAACCGGGCGTACAGCGCGGGCAGCGCGACGCCGGCCTCCAGGCGGGACAGCGCGGCGCCGGGGCAGACGTGCGGGCCGTGGCCGAACGACATGTGCCGGATGGGGGAGCGGGTGATGTCGAACCCGTCCGCGTCCGGGCCGTGCTGCTGCGGGTCGCGGCCGATCGCCGCGTACGACACGATGAGCGCGTCCCCGGCGGGCAGCACCGCGTCGCCCACCTTCACGTCCTCGGTGGCGAACCGGATCAGCACGTGCGAGGTCGGGGTGGACCAGCGCAGCGTCTCCTCGACCACCGCGTCCCAGCCGACCCGGCCGGAGCGGACCAGCTCCAGCTGCTCGGGGTGCGTCGACAGGTTCACCACCGCGTTGACGATGAGGGAGATCGTCGTCTCGTGGCCCGCCGCCACCATCAGCTGCAGGGTGGAGACGATCTCCTCGTCCGTCAGCCGGTCGCCGCCCTCGGAGGCGGCGATGAGCGCGCTGGTGAGGTCGTCGCCCGGGGCGGCGCGGCGGGTCGCGACCACGTTCGCCATCATCGCGGCCAGCTCACCGAGGGTCGCGACGACCTCCTCCGGCGGGGTCTGCGTGGAGAAGAACCTGTCGAACAGCACCTTCAGCCGCGGGTGGTCCGCCGGGTCGATGCCCATCAGGTCGCTGATCACGTACATCGGCAGGGGGTAGGCGAACTCCGCCTTCAGGTCGACGACCGCGCCCGGCTCCTCGGCGTCGCGGGCGGCCAGCGCGTCCAGCAGGCCGTCCGTCAGCTCCGTCACGCGGTCCCGCATCAGCTCCACCCGGCGCGGCGTCAGCGCCTGGGCGACGAGGGTCCGCAGGCGGCGGTGCTCCTCGCCGTCCACCGTCAGCATGGACCGCCCCGGGTTGGCCAGCCCGATCAGCGGCCAGTCCTGCGGTATCTCGCCGCGCTGCCACAGGCCCCACACGTCGATGTCCTTGACCACGCGCGGGTCGGTCAGCAGGGCGCGGGCCTCCGCGTGGTGCGTGACCGCCCACACCGGCACCCCGCCGGGCAGCTCGACCCGGACGAGCGGGCCGGCCTCGCGCAGCCGGGCGGTCTCGCCGGCGAGGTCCGACACGAACGGGTCCAGGGCGAGGGGGCGGCGGTCGGCGGCGGAGGTGTCGGCGGGGCAGGTGGGTCCGGTCATGCGGTGCCTCCCAGGCTGGGGGTCGGGGTGAACGTCACGGGCAGGCCCGTCAGTCCGCGCAGCCACGGCGACGGGCGCCTGGTCAGCGTCCCGGCCGGTACGGCGAGGTCGATGTCGGGCAGCCGGTCGAGCAGCACCTCGATGCCGGTGCGGGCGATGACCTCGGCGATCTCCTGTGCCGGGAACGGGCAGCGGTGCTCGCCGTGCCCGAAGGAGAAGAAGGCGCTGTTGCCGCCGGTCAGGGAGGCGCTGTCGACGTGGACCTGCGGGTCGGAGTTGGCGGCGGCCAGACCGAGCAGCAGCAGGTCGCCCTCGCGGATGCGGCGGCCGCCCAGGTGGGTGTCGCGGGACGCCCAGCGACCTGCGACGTTCTGCGTCGGGGTGTCCGCCCACAGCACCTCGTTCATCGCCTCGGCGACGCTGTTGCGGCCGCCGAACAGCGAGGCGGCGAACCGCTCGTCGGTGAGCATCAGCCGCAGCGAGTTGCCCATCCAGTCGGCGGTCGGCTGGTGCCCCGCGGCCATCATCACCATGAGGTCCTGGGCGATCTCGTCGGCGGTGAAGCCGGACGTGTCGGCCAGCATGCGGGACACCACGTCGTCGCGGGGCTCCTCCTGCCGGGCGTGGATCAGCCCGTACATGGACGTCGCCAGGTGCTGCTGGCCCTCCAGGGCCCGCTCCCGGCCGTCGATCATGTCGTTGAGCGCGGTGACGAGGCCGGGGCCCTCGTCGTCGGGCACGCCGTAGATCTTCACCAGGACGCGGACCGGCAGCAGCATCGCGTACTGCCCGACGAGGTCGGCCCGGCCCTTCCCGCAGAACGCGTCGATCAGCTCGTCCGCGAAGTCCTCCGCGTACCGGCGCAGCAGGAACGGGTCGACGGACTCCAGCGCGTTCTCGATCATCGAGGCGCGCTGCCGGTGCCGCTCGCCGACGGTGTACAGGATGGACGGCTGCTTGCGGCCGATCATCGGCAGCAGCGGCCAGTCGTCGGGGATCCGGTCCCACTGGTTCCACAGGTCGGAGTCGCGGCTGAAGAGGACCGGGTCGCTCGTCACCTGGTGCAGCTCGCGGTAGTCCAGCACCAGCCAGGCCGGTACGTCCCCGTCGAGGAGGACCGGTGCGACGGCGCCGTGCTCGCGGCGCAGCTCCCGGTACAGCTCCGCCGGGTCGCGCTGGAAGCGGTCACCGGAGAGCGGGAAGGGCGCGCCCTCGGTGGTGGCCTCGGTCGTCATCGGGATCCGGCCTCCTGAAAGCGCGCGGTGGGAGAGGTGGGGGACTGGAGGGAGTGGAGGTGCTGGAGGTACTCCACGAGGGTCAGCAGGACCTGCTTGCCCGAGGCGCGCTCGCGGGCGTCGCAGATCAGCAGCGGCACGTGGGCGGGCAGGTCGAGGGCCTCGCGCAGCTGCTCCTCGGTGTGCGCGGGGCCGCCGAAGTCGTTGACGGCCACGACGAACGGCATGCCGTGGTGCTCCAGGCGGTCGATCGCGTACCAGGAGTCGGCGAGCCGCCGGGTGTCCACGAGGACGACCGCGCCGAGGGTGCCGGAGAAGAGCCGGTCCCACAGGAACCAGAACCGCTCCTGGCCCGGCGCGCCGAACAGGTACAGCACGTTCCGGGCGTCGAGCGTGATGCGGCCGAAGTCGAACGCCACGGTCGTGGTCGCCTTGGCGGCGACCTGCGTCGTGTCGTCCACGTCCTCGCCGGCCCGGGTCATCGTCTCCTCGGTGTTGAGGGGGCGGATCTCGCTGACGGAGCGGACGAGGGTGGTCTTCCCGACGCCGAAGCCGCCCACGACGACGATCTTCAGGCCGTTGTCGGCGGTGGCGGCGAGCGGTGTGCGCGGGCCGGGCGCCGCCCGGTCAGAGGTTGCGGAGTCCAACGAGCACCTGCTCCAGGAGGTCGGGTTCGGGGAGGACGTACGCGGAGGGCGAGGGGCCCGTACGGGGGTGGCGGGCGCTGATCCTGCCCGTGCCGAGCAGGTCGGACAGCAGGATCCGCACGATGCTCACCGGCAGCCCGAGCTCCGCGGCGATCTCCACGACGGCGGTGGGCCGCCGGCACATCAGCAGGATCGCCGCGTGCTCCGACTGCATGCCGGACGTCGGGTCGGACTCCGACACCACCAGCGTGACCAGGTCGAACGGCGTGTCGGGACCGCTGCGCGTGCGGCCCCCGGTGAGCGTGTACAGCCGGTCGGGGGACTCGTCCCGGGCACGGGGGCCGCTCACGAGGGGGAACTCGTCCGGGGTGCGGCGGTCAGGTGCGGACCGAGCTGCTCGACGAGTTCGCTCATGTTGTGCCCGACGAGACCGACGTCGGCACTGTCGGCCGCCACGACGGCCAGGTGGGCGCCGTGCCCGGCCTCGACGATGAGCAGGACGCCGCCGTAGAACTCGGCCATCGCCGAGCGGACCCCGCCGGAGCCGTCGCCGAACTCCATGGAGGCGCCCTGGGAGAGGCTCTGGATGCCCGCGGCGATCGCGGCGAGCTGGTCGGCCTGGTCGACCGAGAGGCCGGCGGTGCGGCACAGCTTCAGCCCGTCCCGGGACAGCACCAGGGCGTGGCGGGCGTCGGGCGTGCGCTCCAGCAGGTTCTCCAGCAGCCAGCTGAGCTTCTCGTCGGTGGTGGCGGTGGCGGTCATCGGTGGTCGGTGCCTTCCGTGGTGGGGCGTACCGCTTGGCGGAAGCTGCTGAAACGGTCCGCCGCGCGCGCGTGGGAGGGAGTGGGGGTGTCGGCGCGGTTCAAGGCGGGCGCCCCGTCGGGGTGGGCGGCCGCGAGGGTGCTGCCGCGCCGCCGCCGGGGCAGCGCGGTGCCGCCGGTCTCCTGGCCGCCCGCGGGCTCCTCCGGGGCGGGTCCCGCGACCGGCGGGGGCGCGGGGGTGCGGGGCACGGTGCGGACGGCGGGCGCGGGCGGGGCCGGCAGGCCGCGCGGCGCGGAGGCGGCCGGCGCCGCGGGCGGCGCGGCGGTGGTGGTGAGGGCGAGGCGGCCCAGCCGGTCGTCGTCGCGGGTCCGCACGACCAGCTCGTGCGGGATCAGCATCAGCGCGCCCGTGCCGCCGCGGGCCGACGGCCGGTAGGACACCGTCAGCCCGTGCTTGCGGGCGAGCCGGCCCACGACGGCCAGGCCCAGGCGCGTGCCGGACAGCCCGGACAGCCCGGAGTCCTGGTCGCAGCAGACGGCCTGCTCGGCGCGGCGCAGCTGCACGTCGCTCATGACCAGCCCGCTGTCCTCGATGGTGACGACGACGCCGGCGGGGACCTCCTCCACGTAGACGTGGACCTCGGCGGTCGGCGGGGAGAAGTTGGCAGCGTTGTCGAGCAGTTCGGCGAGGGCGTGCATCACGCCCTCGGCGGCGTGCCCGGCGACCGCCGCGCGGCTGGTGCAGTGCGTGCGGACCCGCTGGTAGCCGGCGATGCGGCCCATCGCGCCGCGCAGGATGGACTCCATCACGATCGGCTTGGCCCAGCGGCGGCCCGACCGGGCGCCGGTGAGAACGGCGAGCGAGTCCGCGAGCCTGCCTGCCTGCGCGGTCCGGTGGTCGAGGTGCAGCAGGTCGTGCAGCACGTCCTCGTCGCTGTGGCGGTGCTCCATCGCGCGGAGCTCGGCGAGCATGCCGGTGGCCAGGGCCTGCATGCGGGCCGCGGCGTTGGCGCAGGCGGTGACCGCGGTGGTGCGGGCGGTCTCGCTGCGCCGGGCCTCGGCGCGGGCCCGGTCGGCCTCGGCGCGGGCGCCGGCGAGGGCGCCCTCGCTCTCGGCGCGGGCGGCGGCGACCGCCTGATCGGACTCCGCCCGGGCGCGGGCGG
>NZ_MKXB01000050.1 GCF_001865245.1 Streptomyces sp. CC53
GCCGGGAAGGGCCTGGCGGGCGTCGAGGCGGAAGGCCATGCGCCCGAAGGAGACCTGGTCGCCGGGGCGGACGATGACGGTGCCGATCACCCGCCGCCCGTTGACGGTGGTGCCGTTGGTGGAGTTGAGGTCCCGCAGCATCCACAGCCCGCCCTGCCGGCTGAGTTCGGCATGCAGCCGGGACACCGTCTCGTGGCTGAGCCGCAGCCCGTTGACCGGGTCGCGGCCTATGCGCAGCGGGTACGGTCCCGGTTCCGGGAGGAGCAGCTTCGGCAGGCGCTCGGCCTGCCAGGCGCGGCCCAGCCGCGCGGTGAACCCGGACATGGCCTCGACGGCACCGAGCAGCCGCCGCGACCAGCGGCCACCGCCGTCCGACAGGTCGGCGGTGAGGGCGTGCAGCTCCTCGGAGTGGCGGGCCACCAGGGCGAGTTCCATGCGCCGCAGGAACGTGTCGTGGGACAGCTTCCCCTGCACCGCGCCCTCGCGCAGCAGCTCCACCGCCCGCTCCCGCTCGGCGTCCGACAACCGCCTGTCGGGATGGGTCCGGGGCTCGAAGGGCGACGTCACAGAGGTGATTGTCGGTTGACTCGCCCGAAGTGTCCAGACGAGGCATCAGGCTGTTGCCTGATCGGCGCATAGGCGTGGCCCGGTGATCCCGGTCTTGCCAGGATGGGGGCGAGGGAACGCGCGACGTGTCCGTGCGCCCCGCCGCACACGGGTACACCGGAACCGCCGCGACCGACGGAGCCGCAGGGAAGGGCGGATCCGCCGGGACCGGCCGACGACGAGGGGATCGCCAGTGCTGTTCGAGGTGTGGGCGCCGAACGCGCGGGACCGGGTGGAGCTGGAACTGGAAGGTGTCCGCCACCTGTTGGCGCGGGACCCGCTGCGTGAAGGGTGGTGGATGGCGGCCGTGGGCGCGCCCGCCGGGGAGCACGCCGTCCCGGACGGCGCCCGTTACGGCTTCGCGCTGGACGGCGGCCCGGTGCTGCCCGATCCCCGTTCGCGCCGCCAGCCGGACGGCCCGGACGGGCTGAGCGCGGTCGTGGACCACGCCGCCCACGCCTGGCGGCACACGCCCCCGGGGCGCGGGCTGCGGGCCGCCGTCCTGTACGAGCTGCACGTGGGGACGTACACCCCGGACGGCACCCTGGACGCGGCGGCGGAGCGGCTCGGCCACCTCGTGGAGCTGGGCGTGACGCACGTGGAGCTGATGCCGCTGTGCCCGTTCCCGGGCCGGCACGGCTGGGGGTACGAGGGGGTGTCGCTGTGGGCGGTGCACGAGCCGTACGGCGGCCCGGCCGCGTTGAAGCGGTTCGTCGACACGGCGCACGGCCTGGGGCTCGGCGTGGTGCTGGACGTGGTGCACAACCACCTGGGCCCGTCGGGGAACTACCTGCCGGCGTTCGGCCCGTACTTCACGGACACCCACCACACCCCGTGGGGGGCGGCGGTGAACCTGGACGCGCCCGGCTCCGACGAGGTCCGGGCGTACCTGCTGGGCAGCGCCCTGGCCTGGCTGCGGGACTACCGGATCGACGGCCTGCGGCTCGACGCGGTGCACGCGCTGGCGGACACGCGGGCGCTGACGTTCCTGGAGGAGCTGTCGGCCGCGGTGGACGAGCTGGCGGAGGAGCAGGGCCGCGAGCTGTTCCTGGTCGCCGAGTCCGACCTGTGCGACCCGCGCACGACGCGGCCGCGCTCGGCGGGCGGCCTGGGGCTGCACGCCCAGTGGAACGACGACCTCCACCATGCGCTGCACACGGCGCTGACGGGTGAGGCGCAGGGCTACTACGCCGACTTCGCGCGGGCGCCGCTGGCTGCGCTGGCGAAGACGACGACCCGGGTCTTCTTCCACGACGGCACGTACTCCAGCTTCCGGGGCCGCACGCACGGGCGCCCCGTGGACCTGGCGACGACGCCCGCGCACCGGTTCCTCGGCTACGCACAGACCCACGACCAGGTGGGCAACCGGGCGCAGGGCGACCGCCTCGCGGCGTCGCTCTCCCCGGGGCTGCTGGCCTGTGCGGCGGCACTGGTGCTGACGGGGCCGTTCACGCCGATGCTGTTCATGGGCGAGGAGTGGGGGGCGGGCACGCCGTGGCAGTTCTTCACGGACCACACGGACCCGGAGCTCGCCGAGGCGGTGCGGCGGGGTCGCCGCAGGGAGTTCGCGGCGCACGGCTGGCGGGAGGAGGACGTGCCGGACCCGCAGGACCCGGCGACGCGGGACCGCTCCTGCCTGGACTGGTCCGAGCGGGAGCGGGAGCCGCACGCCCGGCTGCTGGCGTGGTACCGGCGGCTGATCGCGCTGCGGCTGTCCGAGCCCGACCTGACGGACCCCGACCTGACGGCGCTGCACGCGGTGTTCGACGAGGAGGCCCGCTGGTTCGCGTACCGGCGCGGGGACGTGCGGGTCGCGGTGAACCTGGCGGACCGCCCGGCCCGCGTTCCGCTGGGCGGTGACGGGGTGCGCGTGCTGGCCGCGTGGGAGCCGGTGTCGGTGCCGGACGGGGCCGGCGAGCTGGTGCTGCCGCCGGAGTCGTGCGCGGTGCTGGGCCGGGTGGGCTGACGGGCCGGCCGCGCCGGGGGGCGCTGGGTCGGCGCCGGTCCGCCGGCCCGGCAGTCCGGCCCGGCGGGAGGCGGGTCAGCTCATGGGCACCACGAGGTCGGCGCGGTCGCGGCCGGGGGCGACGAGCCGGGCGTTGGCCTCGTCGGACCCGCGGACCCAGCGCTCGGCGTCCGCGGGGTCCTTGCCGTAGCGGACGTGGCGCCGGACGAGCCGGGGGACCCGGTGGCGGTCGTCGAGGTCCAGGAACCAGACCTCGTCCAGGAGGGCGTGGACCGGCCTCCAGGAGGGGTCGTCGAGCAGCAGGTAGTTGCCCTCCGTGACGACGAGGGGGACGTCGGGCGGTACGGGGAGGCTCCCGGCGACCGGCTCGTCCAGGGCCCGGTCGAAGGCGGGCGCGTACACGGTGACGCCGGGCTCCGGGGCGCGCAGCCGGGCGAGGAGGGCGGCGTACCCGGCGGCGTCGAACGTGTCGGGCGCGCCCTTGCGCCCTGCGCGGCCGAGCCGGTCGAGCTCCGCCCGGGCGAGGTGGAAACCGTCCAGGGGCACCAGCGCGGCGCACCCGTCGAGCCGGTCCACGAGACGGGCGGCCAGCGTGGACTTGCCCGCGCCGGGCGCCCCAGCGATGCCGAGGACGCGGCGGGTGCCGGGGGCGGCGAGACGGCGGGCGCGGGCGGCGAGCGCGTCGAACTGCTGGGCGTCCATGCGCCCATTGTCGCGCCGGCGTCGGGACGCCGTCCTCCGGTGACGGCCGGCCCGCCGTCCATCCGTCCGCGGCGGGCGGCCCGGCTGGTCCACCCGTCCAGTCCTCAACTGGCAGCTACCGACCAGTAGTCGGAAGGCCGCATTCCGTCCACCATGTGACGCGAGCATGCCGAGTCGCACCGCTCACCCCCCACGGAGGAGATCCCATGCACGGACGCAGCACCGCCCGACGCGGCACCGTCGCCCTCACCGCCGCCGCCGTCCTCACGGTGGCCTGGCCCGCCCAGGCCACCGCCGCCGCACCCGCCGCGCCCGCCGCCCGCACGGCGGCGCTCGCCCCGGCGCACGGCGGCCTCGCCCAGCTCAAGGGCGTGGACTACGCGGTCTGGCAGCGCGACGTGCAGGCCGCCGTCGCCCCGGCCCGCCCGTACATCGAGCAGCGCACGGCCCGCGCGGCCGGAACCGGGGAGAGGCTCGCCCTCGTCCTGGACGTCGACAACACGTCGCTGGAGACGGACTTCCACTACTTCTGGGAGTACCCGACCCCGGCCGTCTCCCCGGTCCGCGACCTGGCCCGGTACGCCCACGCGCGCGGAGTGGCCGTCTTCTTCGTGACGGCCAGGCCGGGCATCATCCAGCACCTGACGGCCCACAACCTCAAGGCGGCGGGCTACCCGGTGAACGGCCTCTACGTCCGCGACCTGCCGGACCTGTTCGAGGAGGTCTCCGCGTACAAGACGGAGAAGCGCACCGAGATCGAGGCGAAGGGATACACGATCATCGCCAACATCGGCAACCGCCCCAGCGACCTCACGGGCGGCCACGCGGAACGCACCTTCAAGCTCCCCGACTACGACGGCAAGCTGTCCTGACCCCCTTCTGACGCCGGCCGGCCCCGGGGCGCGACCACGGCGCACCGGGGCCGGCACGTGCCACCCGGCATCTCCCGTGCTGCGCACACCCCCGTCGGGCCGACGCCTGGGGCTGCGCCCACGGCGGAGCCCGAGGCGTGCCGCGGCGACGGTACCCAAGGGCGCCCCCCTCGGAGTCACCGGACGGAGAGCCGGACGGAGAGGACGCGGTCGAATCGGCCGTCCTCCGCCCTCAGTGAAGAAGTGGTGGGCGCGCGTCCGTCCCGTGGCGGAGGCTCGAAGGAGGCAGCCCGAGGGCGCACCCAGCGCTCCCGGTCAGGAGGCGGCCGCCGCACGCCCCGCCCCGTGGCGGCGGGTCAGCGGGTTGGAGCCGATGGAGTTGTGGATGGCGAAGCTCACGGCGTCCGCGCGGTAGCGGTCGTCGGAGCACTCGACGGGACGCCCCTCACGCGTCGTGGTGACCCGCCGCACCCGCAGCAGCGGGCTCCCCCGCCGGACTCCCAGCAGGTCGGCGTCGCGCGTGCCGGCGGCGGTCGCGTCGATGGTGTGCTCCCCGTACGCGAAGACCAGTCCCGCGTCCTCCCGGAGCCGCCGGGTGACGGACGGGCAGTCGGGCTCGATCCGTTCGACCGCGTCCGCGATCCAGTCCGCGTACACGGTCCGCTCGACGAGCACCCGCTCCCCGTCGAGCCCGCGCACCCTCAGCACGTACAGCACGGGCGCGCCGGTGCGGACGTGGAGGGCGGCGGCCTCCTGGGCCGTCGCCGGGCGGCGCTCGCTCTCCACCACCTCGCCGGTCGCGGTGCGCCCCATCGCGCGGGCCCACTCGGCGAAGCTGCGCAGCTCCGCGAAGCTCTGGCTCCGGCGGCTGGCCAGCACCACGCGCCGGGCGCCCTGCCGGGAACCGATCAGTCCCTCGGCCGTCAGCGCGGCGATCGCCTGCCGCACCGTGCCGCGCGACACGCCGTACCGGGCGGCGAGTTCGGTCTCCGAGGGGAGCCTCGCCCCGATCGCGTACTCCTGGGCGTCGATCGCCTTCCTCAGCTCGTCCGCGATCCGCTCGTGCCGCGCCGCCACCGGCCCTCCCTTCCCCGCACCTGCTGCTGTGCGCATCCATGCACTCGATCGACCAGCGTAGACGAGCCACCGGCGTGGCGGACGCCGTTTCCGACCGCTCGCCGCTGAACTGCCTCGCCCCTTGTCCTGCCACGGATTGTGTGGACATTCGAGTGTTCACCGACGACGCTCCGGCCTTCTCCCCCAGTTCACTTTCCCGCCATTCTCGACGGGCCTACTGAGGCCGACTTGTTCAAACAAGTCACCGTCTTCTTCCCTCAGGAGAGATCGTGAGCGTGTCCGTCCCCAGAGCAGCCCTCCTCATCAGCGGCCTCACCGCCGCGGCCCTCGGCCTCACCGCCTGCGGCAGCGCACCCGAAGCGAAGGCACCGGCCGCGGGCGCCGGCGGCAAGAGCGCCGCCACCGCCACCTCCGCCGCGGAGTTCGGCGGCATGGAGGCACTGATCGCGGCCGCCAAGAAGGAAGGCACCCTCCACGCGATCGCCCTCCCCCGCGACTGGGCCAACTACGGAGCCGTGATCGACGGGTTCACCGCGAAGTACGGCATCGAGGTCAAGGTCGAGAACCCCGACGCCAGCAGCCAGGACGAGATCAACGCGGTGACCTCCCGCAAGGGCCAGGACCGCGCCCCCGACGTGCTCGACCTCGGCCAGTCCTTCGCGATCAGCGCGGCGCAGCAGGGCCTGCTGGCCCCGTACCGGGTCGAGGCCTACGACAAGATCCCGGAGGGCCAGAAGGACGCCGAGGCGCGCTGGTACAACGACTACGGCGGCTACGTCTCCATCGGCTGCGACGCCAAGCGCGTCAAGGAGTGCCCGAAGACCTTCAAAGACCTGCTCAAGCCGGTCTACAAGGGGCAGGTCTCCCTCAACGGCAACCCCACCAAGTCGGGTTCGGCCTTCGCCGGGGTGTACGCGGCGGCCCTCGCCAACGGCGGCTCCTTCGACGACATCCAGCCGGGCCTCGACTTCTTCGCGAAGCTGAAGGAGAACGGCAACTACACGCCGGTCGAGGCCACTCCGGCCACCGTCGAGAAGGGCGAGACGCCCATCACCATCGACTGGGACTACCTGAACGCCGGGTACGCCGAGGAGTTCCGGAGCAAGGGCGTCGACTGGCAGGTGCACGTCCCGGCCGACGGCAGGTTCTCGCAGTACTACTCGCAGGCCGTCAACAAGGACGCCCCCCACCCGGCCGCCGCGCGCCTGTGGCAGGAGTACCTCTACAGCGCCGAGGGCCAGAACCTGTGGCTGAAGGGCTACGCCCGTCCCGTGCTGCTCCCGGCCATGGAGCAGGACGGCACCGTCGACACGGCGGCCGCCGCGAAGCTGCCGAAGGTCGACGGCACGCCGTCCTTCCCGACCGAGGCCCAGCAAGCCGCAGCCAAGAAGGCCCTGGCCCAGGGCTGGGGCGCGGCGGTCGCCGGCTGACGACGCCATGACCGATCCGACCTCCACCGCACCGGGCGCCGCCG
>NZ_MKXB01000051.1:0-29632 GCF_001865245.1 Streptomyces sp. CC53
GGGCCGGCGCACGCGGGAGCCGGGACGGAGCCCGTGGGTCCGGCGGCGACGCCGGAACCGCCGGTACCGGTGCACGCGGCGGTACCGCGCCCGGCGGCGCGGGAGGCGGGCATCGGCCCGGCGACGCGGAGGACCGGACCGGGGCCGGCACCGGCACCGGCGGCGTCGGGGACGGGGACGGGGACGGCCGTCCGGGATCCCGGAGGCGCCGCGGCATGGGGAGCCCGGGAGGCGGAGCCCCTGGGTCCCGCCCCCGTGGTGGAGGCGGCGGGGACGGCCGACGCGGGGCAGGCGGCCCCCGGGCTCGTGGGGGTGAGGGTGAACCGCGGCCGTGGACCCGGCGGGTGGCCGCGCCGGCGGCCGCCGCTGCGGTCCTCGTGCTGGTGCTGGGCGTCCTGGTGTCCCCGCTGACGGACCGTGACCCCGCCGACCCCGGAGGGCAGGCGGGCGGCACGGCGCCGTCCGCGGCGCCGGCGGGCAACGGCTCGGCCACACCGTCGGCGGGGACGGCCGGAGCCTCCGGGCCCGCGACGGGCACCGCTTCGGCCCCGGCCTCCGGCACGGGCACGGGCACGGGTGGCGGAACCGGTGGCGTCGGCCTGGGCGGCACGGCCGGGGGCGCCCACGGGGGTTCACCCGATCCGGAGCCGCCGTCGGTGGACGTGGCCGTGCGGACCGTACGGGACGCGTACCACGGGCAGTGCCCGCCGCACGAGGACGAGGCCCCGCACTTCACGGCCACGGTCACGGTGGGGCGGGGCCCCGCGTCGGTGGCCTACCGCTGGGCGACGGAGAGCGGCGAAGGGGGCGCGCACTGGAGGACCCTGGACGCGGACTCCGCGCAGGGGGAGCCGGCGCGGGCGCAGATCACGCACACGGAGCGGGCGTACCGGGAGGGCGGTACGCACCGGGACCGGATACGGCTGGAGGTCCGCAGCCCGGCGCAGGCGCACTCCGCCTGGGCGTGGTTCACGGTGACCTGCCGAGCGGGCAGCACCGCGGCGGGCACCACCACCGGCGGCACCGCGGACGGCGGCACGACCGGCGTGACGGACGGCGGCACGGGCAGTGGGACGGACGGCGGCTCGACCGGTGGGACGACCGGGGGCACGGGCGGCACCGCGCCGTCCGGCGGCGGGGGCACGACCGGGGGGAGCGGTCCGGGCGGGGCCACCGCGGGTCCCGGGGATGCCGGTGGCCCGTCCGGCGGCGGAACCGCCGGTGCGGGCGGCGACTCGGACGGCGGTGCCGTGAGCGGGAGCCACGGCGGGCCGTCAGGGGCGGGTGCCCCCGACGACCCGCTCAGGGACCCGTCGGGCGGTTCGACCGGAAGCGCGCCGGACGGCACGACCGGTACGGCCTACGGCGCCACCGTCACGGCGCCGCAGGCCGGGGGTCACGCGGCGTTGCGGAACACCGGCAGGTAGCCGCCGGACTGGCCGTTCGCGGTCGGGTGGTAGGACTCGCCGATGTTCAGCCAGTTGACGCTGTGCAGCCAGGACGCGCCGGAGCAGATCTCGTGTCCGGTGAAGGCCGGGGCCACGTCGGCGAAGGTGAAGCCGTGGTCGGCGGCCCGCTTGGCGAGGGCGGCGTTGAGGTGGTCGGCGCCGCCGTTGATGGCGCGCCGCTCGTTCTCGGTGAGGCCGGCGACGCAGCTGCCGTTCAGCTTGTAGAAGCGGGGGTAGCCGAGGACGACGACGTGGGCGGAAGGGGCCTTGGAGCGGATGGCGGAGTAGGTGGTGTCGAGCCGTGCGGGGAGGGTCGAGTCGACGTAGTTCTTGGCCTCGTTGACGCGGGCGATGCAGGTGGCCTCGGAGTTCAGGACGCAGGTGGTCATCACGTCGGCGAACCCGGCGTCGTTGCCGCCCACGGTGAGGGAGACGAGGTCGGTGCCGCCGTTGAGGGGGCCGAGCTGGTTGGCCGTCACGTCGGTCGTGCGGGCGCCCGAGCAGGCGGTGAACGCGAACGACGACGGGGCGTTGGCCGCCGCCCACAGGGCGGGGTACGCGCGGTTGGTGCGCTTGCAGGAGCCGCTGGAGCCGTCGTAGTTGCCGGCGCCGACGCCCGACGAGTACGAGTCGCCGAGCGCCACGTAGTCGACCGCGGCTGTGGTGGAGTCGGCGTGCGCGGCGCCCGCTCCGGTGAGGGCGAGGGCGGAGCCGAGGAGGAGCGAGGACAGGAGCGCGACGGTGCGGGATGTCTTCATGGGGGGGTCCCTTCGGCAGGATGCGGCACCCCTGTCGTAGCGCGTCGCCGTGTTCATGCCAATACACATGACGTGTGTCCGCACCGAATTCACTCCGTTGGGGGCACGCGGCCCCTCGCGGGTCACCCACAGGAAGCACCTTTCACCCCGACTCACCCCTGCCTGTACGGGATGCGCACCGGACCCGGACACCGCATCCCTGCCACCGGCCCGCGCCGCAAGTGCCGCGCGCCACAGCGGAGTCCCCGGGGGATCACCCATGACCCCCCGTCGCCCTGGCACGCGCTTCCCGCCGGCTCCGTCCGTGCCCTCGGGCCGGCTGCGTGGCCGGTACGACGAGGGCGGCACCCCGGGCACCACGTGTGCGCGCGCAGGCACCCACGGCCGGCGACGGGCCGGGGCCGAGCCCCAGACCGTACGCGCCGGAGCAAGCGCCCCCGACCGTCGGGCAGTCCCGGCGGCTCGTGAAGGACCGGGGCCGCGCGGCTTCGGCTGGGCGGCTGGGCGGCTGGGCGGCTGGGCGGCTGGGCGGCTACGAGGAATACCCGGCAGCGCGCCGCACCCGCAGGGCGGTGGCGCTGCTGCGATCCGGGGCCGGCAGGTGGCAAAAACCGGTGCGGTGGCGGCGGCCGTGCCGGATCATGGGCGCATGCCAGCCAATCCTCAGGACGCCCTGCCGATCAGGCTCACCGTCGACGACAACGACTCGCCCTCGGACGTGCTGGACGCGCTGTTCCTCGGCCGCTTCACGACCGGGGAGCAGCCGTACGCGCGCAGCCGCTCGATCGACCGCGTCAAGTCCGGCGCGTCGCTCCTCCCTTCGGGCGCCACGGTGCTGCGCGCGGCGCACGGCGACAGCCGCAACGCCGTGCTCGCCGAGGGGGACGGCTGGACCCTGCTGGTGTCCCGCTGGAACCGGGGCGCGGACATCACCGTCACCGCGGTCGACGAGGACTTGGCCGTACGGATCCTGGCGGCCGCCACCGACGGCGCCCAGGACGAGCCGGAACCCCAGCCGGACGACGTGGCCATGGGGTTCTGGTACCTGTCGCCGCGGCGCGGGCCGCACCGTACGACCCGGCAGATCTCCGCGGGGACGTGGCCGGAGGTGCGGCACAACTACACGGCACCGGTCGCGGACGCGCTGGACCGGCTGATGGGGACCACGCCGGACGACATCGCGGGCCGCCTCCTGCTGCTGCACGGCCCGCCCGGCACCGGCAAGACGTCCGCGCTGCGCACCCTCGCGCGGGAGTGGCGGGAGTGGTGCCAGGTCGACTGCGTGCTGGACCCCGAGCGGCTGTTCTCGGACATCGGCTATCTGATGGACATCGCGATCGGCGAGGAGGAGGAGTCCGGGAAAGGCCGGTGGCGGCTGCTGCTGCTGGAGGACTGCGACGAGCTGATCCGCGGCGAGGCCAAGGAGGCCGCGGGCCAGGCGCTGTCCCGTCTGCTGAACCTGACGGACGGGCTGCTCGGGCAGGGCCGCAACGTCCTCGTCGGGGTCACCACCAACGAGGACCTGGAGCGGCTCCATCCGGCGGTGGTGCGGCCCGGGCGGTGCCTGGCACGGGTGGAGGTCGGCCCGCTGGACCGCGCCGAGGCGGTGGCCTGGCTGGGCAGCGACGAGGGCGTCGGCTCTGACGGGGCGACGCTGGCGGAGCTGTACGCCCTGCGCCGCGGGGTGTCCCCGCTGTCCCTGCCGGAGCCCCGCCGCACCGCCGACGGCCTGTACCTGTGAGACCCGCGCCCGACGGCCCGTCCCGGTAGGCGCCGCCCGCGCCGGGGACGTACCCGTCCGACGCCGCGGCGGGGACCGGCGGGCCGCGAGGACGGCGACCGTCAGGCCCCGTACGTCGCGCGCAGGGCCTCGGTGATCGCGGACTGCGCCTGGGCGCGCGTGAGGCCCAGCCGGCTCGCCTCGGCGGCGTACGCCGCGGCCGAGGCGGCCGCGCGGCGCTCCGCGGCGTCACCCGCCGCGGCGACGAACGTGCCGGCGCGGCCCCGCGTCTCGACCACCCCGTCCGCCTCCAGCACGCGGTAGGCCTTCGCGACCGTGTTGGCCGCGAGGCCCAGTTCCTCGGCCAGGGCGCGCACGGTGGGGAGCTTGCCGCCGACCGGCAGCCGGCCGGTGCGGGCCTGCTCGGCGATCTGGGCACGGAGTTGTTCGAACGGCGCGGTCGCCGAGTCCGGGTCAAGGGCGATCTTCAGGTTCACGTGCCCGATTCTCCCCCAGCGGGCGGAAAACCGGGGGCGCCGCCCGGCCGCCTCCCGTAGCGTGCCCAGCCATGACTGTGATCGTGCGGGACGCACGCCCCGAGGACCTGCCGCGCATCGTCGACGTGCGGCGGGCGGTGCTGCCGTTCCTGGTGGAGACGCCCGAGTCGCTGCACGCGCAGGTACGGAACGCGCCCGCGGCGCGGCGGCACCGGCTGCTGGTCGCCGAGCGGGACGGGCAGGTCGTCGGGGCGTCGCACGCGGGCATCGCCCACGACAGTCCCGAGCCCGGCAGGGCGTTCGCCTCGCCGATGGTCCACCCGGCGCACCGGGGCCACGGCGTGGGCGGGCTGCTGCTGCGGGTGGCGGAGGAGCACCTGGCCGCAGAGGGCGCGACGGTGCTGCACGCCTGGGTGCTGGACCTGCCGGAGCACCGGGAGTTCGCCGAGCGGCGCGGCTACCGCCGGGGCCGCTCGGCGCGCTTCCAGCGGCTCGACCTGGCGGGAGCCACCCTGCCGGGGCCGCCGGAGACGCTGCCGCCGGGCGTCGCGCTGTGCACGGCCGCGGACTTCGCGGACGACCCGCGGCCGATGTTCGAGGCGGACGCGGAGGTGACGGCGGACGAACCGTCGGACGTGCCGGAGGAGTTCGGCGACTACGAGGAGTGGCTGCGGCACACGTGGCACCACCCGCTCCTGGACCACGAGCTGTCCAGCGTGGCCACGGTCGACGGCCGGGTCGCGGCGTTCACCGCCGCCCACGTCGACAGGCGGGGGCGCTACCTGTCGGGGATGACCGGCACACTACGGGCGTACCGCGGCCGGGGGCTGGCGGGACTGGTCAAGGCGGACTCGCTGCGCCGCGCCCGTGCGGCGGGCTGCACGGAGGCGTTCACCAGCAACGACGACGGCAACGGCCCGATGCTGGCCGTCAACTCCCGCTTGGGGTACGAGCCGTGCGGGACGGAGGTGCGGTATGGCCGGGCACTCGGCTGAGGTGGAGGTGGTCCTCGTCAAGGCGGGCCGCGTCAAGATCCGCTACCCGGCGGAGCTGCTCTCCGACGACGGCGCGGTGGTGACGGTCCGCGCCGCGTGGGCGGGTGACGGGGTCCGGGACTTCGGGTTCGTGCGGTTCGAGCCGGGTGACGTGTTCACGGAGCACTACTGGCGGGACCACTGGTACTCGGTGAAGGAGGTGCGGGCCGCGGACGGAACGCTGAAGGGCTGGTACTGCGACATCACCCGGCCCGCGGTGGTGACCGCGGGCCGGGTGGTGGTGGAGGACCTGGACCTCGACCTGTGGGTCTCGGCGGACCGGGGCCTGGTGCTGCGCCTGGACGAGGACGAGTTCGAGGCGAGCGGCCTCACGGACCGCGACCCGCAGGCCGCCGCCCGGGCACGGGAGGCCCTGGACGCACTGGAGCGGACCGCCCGCAGCGGCGGCGAGCTGCGGTAGGGGGCAGCCTCGGGGGTGGGGGACGCGGGCCGGAAGGGCGCGCGTCGTGAGCCTGGTGCGGCCCCCGCGGACACTGGCAGCGGCTCCCCCCGGGAGCCTCAGAGGGAGCCGCCCGCCCCGGCACCGGTCGGGCCGCGGCGGACGGGGAACATCGTCTGACGCAGGGGGGACGACCACCCCCGCATGCCACTTCCTGAGCGTGCTCTTAGCGTCTCCGTAAACGGCGCGCTGTGCCGCAGGACCATCACCCCCGCAGGTGGGCGGGCGCATGAGCTGCGGCGCAGCGGCGAATTCTCACGGGCCGGGAGCCAAAGAGGGAGCCACGGGCGGCGCGGCCCCCCACACGAACACCTACGGGGTAGCCGCCCTACCGTCGTCGAAGATGTCCTCCATGGCTTCCGCCCCCTCCGTGATGACGGGCCGCAACTGCTTACGGTAGACCTTCTCGGTGACCACCGTGGTGCTGTGTCCAACCACCCGCGCGATGACTTCGATCGGGATTCCACGGTCGGAGAGCAGCGAGACGAAGCTGTGTCGCAGTTCTCTGGGCGTCCACTTCTCGGGCTGCTCAAAACCAGCCTGCCGCAGCAGCGCCCGGAAACTCCGCCGAACCTGGTCGGCGGTGCGCTGTTCGCCGCTGTCCGTCCCGAAGACGAACCCCTCGGGGTCCCATGCCAGCCCGAGTGCCTCTCTCCTCCGCCGCTGCTCGGCCTGAAGCTCTTCCAGCACGACGACCACCTGTCGCGGCACTGCCAAGGTGCGTCGGCTCTTGTGTGTCTTCATCTCGCCCCGTCGGCGCACCGACCGCCACACCTCAATGTGGGGTACCACACCATCGGCCGGCGAGAGATGCACACGGCTCCATTTGAGCGGCCTCACCTCTTCCGTGCGGATTCCCACGAGCAGCGACACCACCACGTAGGCGCGGATCCAGCCTCCACGGGATGTACTGGTCAGGACCGCCTTGGCCTGCTCCAGCGTCAGAGACTTACTGGGGCGGCCAACTTGCCCTTCGGGGGTCTCCACCAGTGCTGCCACATTTCTTCCCACGTTGTCGTTACGTTGAGCGTGAGTGATAGCCCGCCGCAGAATCGAATGCACCATCTCCACTGAGCTAGTGGCGAGCACTTCGGACTTTTCGTCGAGCCAGCAGTCAACCGCATCGGCCGACAGGTCGCGCAGTTTGGCCTTACCCAGATCGGCAATGACGTGATTCACCGCGAGGCTCCGGTATGTGCTGACACTGTTCGGGTCCCTCCCCTTGAGGCCCTTAGCCAGCCAATCATTCACCGCCTGTTCCACCGTGTACGTGGCCGACGACTTGACACCCGTCTGCTTCAGTTCGGCGCGAAGCTCTCGCAACTTCGCCCGCACTTCCGTCTTCGTCTTGCCTGACACCTTGGGACGCTTGCGCTTTCCAGCCGGTGTGTTCCCCAAGGAGATGGCGCCTACGTATCGACCCTTGGACTTATCCCAATAGATCGAATCTTCTCCGTTTGCCGCCTTTCGGGGGCGACCAGCAGTTTCACTCACGAATCTTCCTTGCGATTATGTAAGGGTGGGGCCGGACTGGAATTCGCCCGGCCCCACAAAAAGATTGGTTAGGCAGCAGCCATTTCGGACTCACGCTTGAGCAACTCGATGTACTCATCGATGTACTCCGTCGGCACGAGCCGACGGCGCCCGACCCGGACCGTTCGCAACCGCCCGAGACGGATCTGTTCGTAGATGACGGTGCGTTTGACTCCGAGCAGCTCAGCCGCAGCCTCGACGCGGTGAAGCCGGGGCTGGACGGCGGAGGCGGCAGGGACCTTTCCCATGTGTCCAAGACTCCTTCGGCGTTGTCCCTTGGGGAGGGCCTGTCCTCTTCCGGGGAATCCGCCACGTCCGCCACGCCGCCACATCGCAGGTCAGAGCCTTGATCGTGTGGCGGATAGCGGTCTTGTGGCGGATAGGTGCCGCCACACCCGGGCGGGTGCGGCGGCACGGGGCGTGGCCGGTCGCGCTACCCGGTGGTGGTGAGCTGTGTGGCGCTTTCCGTGGGCGTGTGGCGGATCGTCGTGGCGGTATCCGCCACGGATTCACCCCCGCTGACCTGCGGTGTGGCGGACGTGGCGGACGTGGCGGATTCTCCGGGGGGCGGAGGGCAGTACCGCGTCCACGCGTCCGTGAGGTCCTCGGCGTAGTAGCCCTTCGGGAAGCCGGACGCGGTGCGGATGCCGCGCGGCTTGATGGGCTTGTTGGCCAGCGTGACGTACTGACCGAGCATCTTGGCGAGGGTGCGGGAGTTGATCGGCTTGTCGTCCAGGTCGCCCCACGGGGCGTCGTCCATGCGGAGCAGGCATTCGAGGATGGCGGCGGTGGGCATCCGGTCGGCGCCGCAGAACACCTTGTCACGCAGGTCGGTGAGCAGCCGGACCCCCAGGGACGCCTCGTCGTTGTCGTGAGCGGCGTGGACCAGCTCCAGGCAGGCGGCCCGCGCCCGGGTGGGCCAGGTGCCGCCGGCGGCGTCGGCCACGGCGAGGAGCGGTTCCCACACGTCGGCGGGCCGGTCGGTGATGCCCTCGGGCATCTCGGGCCACGCGTTGGCGACGCGGTCGCGGACGGTGTCCGCCCACTTGGCGAGCTGGTCACGCAGGACGTGGCCCTGCTTCTCGTGGATGCGCTGCCGGTAGGGCTCGACCTTCTCGTTGGGGGCGCGCTTGCGCATGCGGATGATGACCGAGCGGGTCAGGACCGTGTCGGGCAGGGAGCCGAGCCCCGCCATGGCCACGGCGCAGTAGGAGCCGAAGACCTGGGCGTTCTGGTTGGAGCCGTCCCCGACGCACCGCAGCGCGCCGCCGATGCGCCGGTACCCGGCATTCAGGAAGCCCCGTAGCGCCTCGTCCGCGCCGGCCTTCGGGCCGAAGATGGTGTCCACCTCGTCGAAGAGCACCGTGGGCAGCCCTTCGGCGGAGTCGACCAGCCGGTACAGGGCGTTCGCGGACGCCGAGACGGTACTGACCGGACGGGGCGTGAGGAGTTCCACGATCTCCAGCGCCCGCGACTTCCCGGACCCCGGTTCCGGGGAGAGGAACGCGATGCGGGGCGTGGTCTCGAAGCAGTCGATCAGGTGCGCGTGGGCGTCCCACAGGACGACGGCGACGTAGGCGGCTTCCCGGGGGAAGACGTTGAACTTGCGGTGGAAGGCTTCGACCTCGTCCAGGAGTGCGGCCCCGTCGATCGCCGGGGTCGGGGTGGTGTTCGGGGTCATGCGGCGGTCCTCCTGTCCGGCGTACCGGCGGTGGTGGGCAGGTGCAGGTCAGTGACAGAGCGGACGCCCATACGGGCGGCGCCCATCGGGCCGCCCTCCGCCGTGGGCGCTGCGGTCTCGTGGGCGATGTGGGGGCAGTGCGACGCCCGTGCCCGCGTGGTCAGCTTGCTCACGGCGGCCTTGCCGACGGCGCGTTCGTGGTGGCCACAGCGGCAGAGCCAGTCCGCGACCGGTGGGCGCAGGCTCATGCGGACGTGGAGGCCGGGGCGGATACCGGTGCCCTCCTGCGGCTGTTCGTCGGCGGGGAGGCTTTTCAGGGTGGGGCGACGGGCCTGGTCGCTCATGCCACCTCCCGGGGACGGGCGGTGCGGATGGACCAGTTCAGGGCGCTGCGGATGGTGGCGCGGCACTCGGCCGGCGGGAGCCCGGAAGCCTCGCCCGCCTCCTGAAACGCCTCCTCCACCACGTCCCGGGGGAGGTCGCCCCACGCGACGAACCGCCCAATCGCCCGCGCACCGGCAAGCAGCCGCGCGTTCCGCCCGCCCTCGAACGCGGCAGCCACGGCGGCCGTTTCGGCATTCAGAGCCGCTGTGGCACGCCGAGACGCCCCCACGGCCACGGGCGCGACGCTCAGGCCCCGCGACGCATGACGGCGCGCCAGACGGCTGCACAGCCATTCCGGCAGCGGGACCGGGGGCCGGTCGTCCTCCACCGTGTACGTCCCGGCGGGGGTGGCGCTGCCGGGGGCGACGACGTACCCGCCGTGGGCCCGGGTGTCCACCAGCGGCGCGAGGGTGCCCGCTGTGTTCGTCAGCCGGATGCCGGGCGGGGCGGTGAAGTACAGGTGCGTCCCGCCAGTCGCGGTCCGCACCGTCCGGGTGGCGGGGACGGCCTGCCCGGCGCGCTCGCAGAGCGCTCCAAAGGTCGTCGCCCCGCAAGGGGCGTCCGAACTGCCCTTGCCCTTGGGCATGTCGAGGTCGACGACGACAAGGTTCGAGGGGCCGGTGGCGATGCCGACGTTGAACGCGCCCGTGGCCCACGCAGCGCGGATGCGGTCCGGGTCGGTGGTGGCTCGCTGCTCCCACTTGCGGTGCCCACCGGCGCAGGCCCCTGTGCGGGGGCAGCGCTCTTCTCGGTGGAGGGCGGGCCGCTTCACGCCGGGCCGGAGCGGGAAGACGTGCCAGCCCCTTTCGGCGGCGTCCAGGGCGGCGTTCTGTAGTAACGCTCGACGGTCTTCGGTCGGTTGGGTCATGCTGGTGTCTCCAGTTCAGTGGAATGTGCTGGATGAGAGGGCGGCCCGGTCTTTGGCGAGAGGGGCCGCCCTTGGCTTGCTACTGGTCGGTGTCGCGGTGGTCGGCGGTGATGTAGAGGCGGGTGCGCATGCCGTCGCGGGTGGGGTAGGTGCGTGCGGGGCCGGTGGTGAGGACCTGGGCGAGCGCGGCCGTGATGCGGTCGGCGTCGTCGTGGTCGCAGATGATGCGGATGTCGAAGGTCACGGGGTCTCCGGGTTAGAAGGGCGGTTCGTCGCTGTAGCCGCCGCCCCACGGGTCGGGGCTCGTGCGGCGTCGGCGGGACAGGTACGGGAGGGGCAGCAGGATCCAGCGGCGGTCTTCGTTCCAGCAGGGGCAGGGCTCCCACTCGGTGCCCTCGTACTCGCCGGTGAAGGGGTCGCCGTAGTCGTAGTTGTGGCCTCCCTCGCCCCGGCAGCCGGGGCAGTCGGGGCGAGGGGTGTCGGTCAGAATCAGGGCCCGGCGGGGCCAGGTGGTCGTGCGGATGCGCGGTCGCATGGCGGCTCCGTGACGGGAAGCGGAATGGTGCTGGCCCGTCGCTCAGGGAGGCAGATACACCCCCCTTGGCGCGTGCCGGAACGGGGGTTTCGGGGCTGTGAGCTGGGGCGCCTCCCTGCCTCCCTGCAAGGTCGTTTGCGCAGGTCAGGGGGAGGGATGCGGGTTAGGGAGGGGGTTAGGGAGTTCTCCCTGCCTCCCTGGCCGGTGTGGGGTGCGCTTCCCTCTACTGGGCGGCGGAAGCGGAACCTTCGGCGCTGCGGTTGGTGAGGGCTCGGGTGATGCGGTCGCGGCTGATGACCATGCGGCCGTCGGACTTGTACGGCTCCGCCCCGGTGCCCTCCAGGACGCGCTTGAGGTCGGCGTGCGTCCACGACCCGTACGCGGTCGGGTTGGCGGTGGCGAGCCGCTGCAGCACGTCCTGGGTGAGCACGCGGGGTGCGGTGCCGATGACGTGGGCGATGTCCGTGAGGGGGTCGGTCGGCTCGTCGGTGTCGAGGACGGTGAGGGTGGTGACTCCGTCGCGCAGGGCCCGTGCGCGGGCGGCGATCTCGGTGGCCTGCTCGGTGTCGATGTAGTGCGTCCGGACGGTGATGGATGCCTGTCCGGCGGGGATGGCGATGCCGTCGGAGGCGACGACGAGGGTGCCCTTGTCCAGGCCCTGGCGCAGCAGGTGCGGGGCGGCGCCGCCGTCGACGGCTTTGTCCCCCAGGGCCATGCGGGACTGGGATTCGGTGCCGAGGGCGAGGGATGCGCGGGTGTGGGCGCCTTCGCGCACGAGCTTGGGCAGGTTCTGGTCGGTGGGGTCCTGGGTGCCCTGCCACAGCAGCACGTTCACGGCCCGACCCTGGTTGTGGATCTTCCGGGCGGCCATGAAGTAGCGGGACGTGGCCTTGGAGCCGCCGTAGGGGCGCTTGTCCTCGTCCACGGCCGGACACATGAACGCCACCTGCGCCTCGTCCACCAGCACGATCAGCGGCGGGAACGCGGTGCCGGGCGGGGCGGTCAGGCGCCGCTCCATCTCGCTCACCCCGGATTCGACCATCTCAGTGGCCTGGATGACGTGGTCGTCGGTGGGGCCCTGGATGAGGACGGTGGCGATCCCGTCGAACATCGCCCAGTCCCCCGCACCCTTCAGGTCCGCCACCCTGAACTCCACCGTGGGATCCAGCGCCAGCCACAGGGCCAGGGCCCGGACGGCGGCGGTCTTGCCCTGGTTGGACAGACCGGTGACCAGCATGTGCCGCTGATACAGGCTCAGAGCCGCGGCGTCACCGCGCAGGTCCTGCCCCCACGGGGCCTTGCCCTTCTTGTAGTCGGCCCGCAGATCCGCATCGAGAACGAGCGGGGAGGGGCCGATCGGCTCGTCCAGCGCCCCCGAATCAGCGATCCACAGCCGGACGGTGCGGGCCGCTTGGGGGATGGTGATGAACACTTCGTGCTCGTGCCGGGCCAGGTTCTCCGCGAGCTTGCGCCGCCTGCCCTGTACCTCCTGCGTCGACACCCCTGAGGGCAGGGTGACATCGACTTCCACGCCGCATCCGGCGATCTTGATCGGGCTGAGCATGGCGGCGCCGGCATCACCCATCTCCTTGATGGCCTTCCGCAGCGGCGCGATACCGAGGTCCCGCAGGGCGGTGACGACGATGGACGGGGTGATCGGGGCGCCTGCGTCGCTGCTGCGCTGCTGGGCGGGCAGGGCCCACTGCGGGGCCGCCTGCTGGTGACGCCCGAGGGCCCACAGCCCGGACAGGGCCAGCCACGGCGCCACCGCCACCGCCGGACCCCACACGACCGTCACGATGACCACGAGCCATTCGATGAACTCCACCATCGCCATCAGCGGCGTCACCACATCACCCGGCTGCTTCGTCGCCGCAGCGAGCCCGACACCGAGAAGGAGCAGACCGCCCACGGTGCCGCCGGCGGCGTAGGCGGCGTTCTTCACCACCCGCTCCGGAGACGTCAGCAACTCCATACGCCGCTGATGCCGCGCCGCCCGGTACTGCCGCCCCCGCTCCTCCCACTCCGCCGCCGCCTCCAGATTCCCCGCGGCTTCAGCCGCGCGGATCATCCGCTCGTAGCGGGCGGCGGTGCGGCCGTCCCACGCCCGTCGGGCGACGATCCGGGTACCGCCGACCACGTAGGAGCCGTGCCGGACCGCGACGCGTGCAGCGGTCCGCGTCCGCTCGTCCCGCACCGCACGGGCCACCGCCCGACCGCTGCGGCGCCACACCGGCTGCGGACGGGCCTCGGAGGCCTGCCGCGGCACCGCAGCGGGCGTCGGGGCGATCGGGGTGACCTGGGCGGGGGCCGGGTCGGTGGTGGGGAGTGGGTCTTTGAAGAGGTGTACGACGTTGTCCGTCATGCTGGGTGTCTCCTGTCTGCTGCAACAGGGCGGATGAGGGGCCCGGGGCGGCCGGTGAATGCTTGGCGGCTGTCGGCCACCCCGGGGCGTGGCTACTGCTGGTCGATCGACGCGCCGAGGATCCGCATCGCGATGCACCGGCGCAGGACCGTGTCGTTGCCGACGCGGTCGAGGAGGTCGTCCGCGGGCTTCTGATTGCCGCGGTTCAGCTCGCGGGCAGCGTGGTCCAGGTCCGTACCGCTGATCGTCACGGCCTCGGAGGTGCTGGCGGTGGTGGCGGTCTTCTGCTTGCGGGAGAACAGGCCCATGGCGGGTGCTCCTTCGTGGTCAGTGGGTGCGGCGTGCGCGGGCATAGTCGGCGCGGGTGCATCCGGCCGACTCGGCCGCGTCCAAGGCGCGCTGGGCGCGCTGGGCGGCCCGCCGGGCGGGCACGGAGTCGACGCCGAACGCGGCGGCGGCGCGGACCATCTCCCGTCCCGCCCGGACCGCGGCGACGGCGAACTGTTCGCGGGTGGTGCTCACCTCGGGGTCCCCCTTGTCTGGGCCGGACTGTCCGGCTCCCCACCCCGTCCGCAGCTCGCGGGCGGGGCAGGCGGCCGTCAGGCGGGCCGCAGTTCGTGGGTGTGGGCGAGGACGGGGGCGATCCAGAACGCGATCCGGTCCACGGTCCAGCGGCCGTCGGTGAGGGGGCCGGGCGGGACCTCGTCCAGGATCCGGCCCGTCCGCCCCACGGCACGGGGGTCGTCCTCGCACGCGACGATCCGGACCTTGTCGCCGGCCTTGAACGTCATGTCAGCCCCTCCCCTTACCCGCGCGGCCGCGGCTGTCGAGGTTCTTCACGACCGTGACGACGCCCCAGGCGCACACCGCGGCGAGGAAGGCGAGGAGGGCAAGGTTCGCGGCGATGGCGGTCAGCACGCCGACAAGGAGGGGGCCGAAGTAGACCCCGGCCGCCACCGTCCCGGCACCGACCCCGGCCCCGAGCGCAATGCGCTGCACGGTGCGATCCGGCGGCGCGTGGTGGATGTGCTGCACCACCGGCACCTGCGCCTGCACGGGCAGGTCGGTGGGGCGGGTGTAGGCGTAGGTGCCGTCCGGGAGCTGTACGACCCAGGCGGGTTCAGGCAGCGATTCCACGAGGTCTCCTAGCGGGTGCGGCCAGGTCGGCGGTCTGGGTGGTCAGGAGGCGGATGGCGGCTTCGGCCTGCTGCGGCACGACGCCGTTGCCGAGTGCTTTGAGTTGCTGTGTGCGGGTTAGGCCGGGGACCTGGGTGACGTGGCCGGTCGGGAGGCCCATCAGCCACTCCACGAAGGTGGGGCTCAGGCGTCCTCGATCGTCAGTTGCCCAGGGGGCACAGCGTCCGGTGGCCTGCTCCCAGCGGGCGACGGCGGGGGCGAAACGGCCCCAACGCTCCGGGCCGCGTCCGTCAGGGTCTCCCCATGTCCCCATGCCGGGTTTGCGCCGCTGCTGCTCTTCGCGTCCGTCGCGGTCGGTGTCGGCAGCAGCCGCACCATCGCAGACGGCAGGGCCAGGTCGCCCTTCTCGCCGTCCGAGGCGCGCGGGGTGGGCAGGAGCGTCACCGTGTGCCGCAGGTTCATCCCGCCCCTGGCCGCGTGGCCCGGGCCGGTCGCCTCCGATGCTGTCGGCGTCGGCAGCAGGGCGACCACGTTCGGCAGCGCGTCCTCGAAGCCCTTCCCCCGGCTGTCGCGGGCCCTGGGGGTCGGCAGGCCGCGCGAGGAGGAAGAGGCGGCGTCGGTCGTGAGCAGCGCCGACCTCCGACGCGCGTACAACGCACCACTCCGCATCGAACCCGAGGCGGGCAAGGTCGGCGAGGACATCGGCAAACCCCAGTCGAAGGTGGTTTGCGACGTTCTCAAAGACTGCGATGCGGGGTCGTAGAACGCGAAGGGCGTTGGCGATGTACGGCCAGATGTGCCGCTCATCGGCGGTTCCTTTCCGCTTGCCGGCAAGGGAGAACGGCTGGCACGGATACCCGCCGCACACGATGTCGACCGGCTCCACGTCCGCCCGATCCGCAGCCCGCTCACGCCGCGGCCCGCTCGGCCTTCAGGGTGTCGCGCAGCCACCGCCCCTTCTCCGGAGACGTACGCAGCGCCTTACGGATCCGATCCGCGGTCAGATGCTCGACCGGCCACGCCTCGGTGAACTGCCGCGCCTCGGCCAGCAACTCATCCTTCGAGCGCCGGGGGCGGGTCGACTTGGCGGCCTGCGGGATCCGGCGCGTCACCCGCTGCACCGCCGCCTGCTCCGCGGCGACCGCCCGCACCACCGCGACACCAGTCGACCCCGTCGACGGGGTCGACTCCACGGGCTCCGCAGCGGGGTGCAGGGCGGGCTCTTCCCGCTCGTCTGGGGCCGCTGGTGCGGGGGCGGGTGCAAGGGCGGGTTCGGCCTGCTCAGAGGTAGACCGTTCCCTACCGGTCTGGGTCGATTCCTCCGCATTCTGGAGGTGGATCGGTCGGGTGGACCGATCCACCTCCACATCGACCTTCACCGCGTGTGTGTGGTCGACCGAAGTGGGGGTGATGGCGTACATGGCGGCCAGAGCAGCGGCGGCGCCGCCGGTGAGCTGGGCGCGCTGCACATCGAGCAGCGCCTCACCCAACGCGAGGTCACCGGCGCCGACCTTCCGGGCGAGCTTCCACGACTCCAGGTCCGACCGGCGCCGCACCTTCTCATCGGGGTGGTTCGCGGCCCGCGCCCGGTGATACGCCAAAGCCTGGACGACTTCCGCCACCCGCCGCTCAGCCTCGGCGTCGCGGCCATCGCGGTAGACCACGATCCGCCGCGCCAGGAATGCCGCACCCTCCGCCGCAGCCGTCATGCCCAACGGGGTCAGCGCGTAGATGACCATCTCGCCCGGGCCGGTCGCGGCCATCGCCGACATGGCGGAAGCAGCGGCCGGAAGCGCCCACAGCCCCACCCGAACCACCGTGGGGGCGGACTGCCCCAGCAGCGTCAACCCGAGCAGCACGATCGCCAGCACCGCGGTCGCGCCTTCACCGGCCGCGACCGCTCCGACGGCTGTGCCGGAACCGTAGGCGGCTTTGATGTTGGTGTAGGTGCCGTACGCGCCGGCACCGCCGGTGGCGAGCATCGGCACGAACGCCAACCCCAGCACGACCCGCTGCACCCGGGACAGCGGCCTACCCGTCGAGGTCATGACGCGCCCCCGTTCCCGAGGGGCTCCACGTGGGCGGAGGCGAGCAGGGCGATGCGGGCCGGGTGGTCGTGGTACTCCGGGCCGGTGTCCTCGCTCCACTCCCACCCGGCGCCGTCGGCCAGCGTGTAGCCCAGCTCTGCGAGCGCCGCCTCACGCTGCGCGGGGGTCGGGATCTCCAGCGACGGCGGCCACGTGTACGTCGGCCACTCGCTCACCAACCCCGTCATCACCACGTACACCTGCCAGCACGGCCCCGCGGTGGGTCGCGGGTAGGTCGTTCCGCAGCACCGCAGGCTGAGCTGCGCGCCAAGCACACGCTTCATGCGGCACCGCCCGCCAGCCCCGCGCCGGCGCGGTTGGTGAGGTTGCGGCGCTCAACCATGACCCGGTTGTGGGCCCGGCGGATACGCCGCTCGTCCAGCACCGTGGCCGGGCGGTCGAGGGTCATGATCTGCGCGTCGAGCAGGTCGACCTCCGCCAGGATCAGCGGCAACTCCTGCTCGATCGCGTCCAACTCGCCGTCCGACGGCTCACCATCAAACGGAACGGCCGTAACAGCCGCCTGAAGTGCAACGATGAACTTCATTGGGTCGTGCTCCCTTCACACAGGAACGGCCCACACGACGGCTCCGGTGCACCACCACCGGGGCCGTCTCTTGTGGAAGAGCGGAATCTCGCTCCGGCTCCCCTCAACCCCGCCCGTACGGCACCCACGCGGGGGCCGGACGGGCGGAGGAGGCAACCGGCCGCAGTACGGAGCTGCGGAGTGGTTGGAATGCACTGTTCTGCGCACGGCCTGCTGGCCGTGCGCGCCGCCTGCTTGCAGCGAGGAGAGGCGACGAATCCTCAGCACTCTGTGGAGTTCTCAAGGAGCTAGCGCTGCCTTCGTACTCACCCCCTCGGGCTTTCCTCCGGGCGCAGCGGTGCACTGCCAGAAGCCGAACCCAGCGGGCTCATCTGGTGCGCACCAGTAGGATGCATCTGGTGCGCACCAGATGCAAGCCCTTCGGCCTTTCGAGACCTCGCGGTGGCTCCTGACGGACTCCAGGAAACGGCCCAACACCCATGCGCGTGTAGCCAACAGGGGTTAACCTCAAGGGCGTTAACCCCTTCTGACCTGCACCGACGCGAACGCGGGTTGGGGCCGTGTACTGCCAGCGGAGGTCACACGCATGAGCAGCCGGGGACTTCGAGCAGCGCGCACGGCGCGCGGCTGGTCGCAAGAGCGCTTGGTGCGAGAGATCCAGCACTACGCGGAGAGGCACCTACTCGACGTGGCGACCACGGCCAGCCTCCGCGTGTACGTGTCGGAGTGGGAGAACGGACGGCGATCCATCTCCGAGCGGTACGGGGCCATCCTGCGCCCGCTGCTGGGGGTAACCGACCCAGAGCTGAATGGCGAGCCTTCTCCCGCTCAGCCCCAACTTGCCGACGGCTACGACGACCTGCTGAGCCGCATCGATTCAGCTCGAAGCGTGAGTCAGTCCATGGTCAAGACCTTCATGGACCAGACGGAACTCCTGCGCACCTTGGACCGGCAGATGGGCGCAGCCTCGCTGGTCGACCAAATGACTGGGCACCTGTCAGCGCTCGAAGAGGCACTGACCTTCGCCGTACTGCCGGACACGCGGAAGCCGGTCGCCGTCGCGCTCGCCGGCGCTGCCACTCTGGCGGCGTGGCAAGCCCTGGACGCGGGGGCGATCGAGCGCGCGTGGCGACACTACGAGCTGGGCAAACGCGCCGCCCAGGAGGCCGATGCGCCGATGTACTTGGCGCACGCGATGGGCGAGCAGGCGTACGTGCTCTGTGATGCCGGTCGGCCAGAGCTGGCGGTGCAGCTCGTGAGAGACGCCCAGCAACGCGGTGGCCAGCGACTCTCACCCCGACTTCGGGCGTGGCTCTCCGCGGCGGAGGCAGAGATCTGCGCCAAGGCGGGGTTCCCGGATGACTCCCGCAGGGCGCTGGACGTGGCCGTCGCAAGCCTGCCCGGGGGCGAGGACGTACGGGACCCGGACATGCTGAGCATCTTCCTCAACCACGCCCACCTCGCGCGGTGGCACGGAAACGTCCTCGCCTCCCTCGGTGACGGCGAAGCCATGGAGCGTCTCTACGATGCGCTCAAGGCGACGGACCCCTCCTTTGTTCGAGCCAAGGCAGGGCTGCATTGCGACCTGGCACAGGCACACCTGGTCCGTGAAGAGTTCGGCCAGGCACGTGACCACCTGCGTCAGGCACGTCTACTGGCGAACCGTACGGGCTCGGTTCGCCAGCGTCGGCGCATTGACCAGCTCAGCGACCGGTTGTAGGCGCACTCGCCAGGACATGCAGCAGTCCAACCAGCGTGCCGGACCCCATGAGCTTGCCGTCTGCCATCAGCCCAGGGATGTCCGCCAGCGGCACCCATTCGACGTGGCCGGCCTCTTCGGCGTCGCTGGGCTCCCCCACCAGATCGGCGCCGCGCCCCATGAAGATCTCATGCGGGGAGTCGACCATGCCCACCATGGGCTGATAGGTCACCACATGCTCCAGCGACCGCGGGCGCCAGCCAGTCTCTTCCTCGGTCTCACGTAGTGCGGTCGTCAGGGAATCCTCGCCCTCGTCCACGATCCCGCCAGGGAGTTCCCACCCCCACTGCTGCGGGACGAAGCGATACCGCCACAGCATCAGCACCCGGTCCTGATCGTCCAGCACAGCCGAGATGGCCACCCTGTGCAGACGCACCACGTGGTGCTCGAAACGCTCCACGCCCGGCGGTTCAACATCGACCAGGTCGAGGCTGACCCACCGGTTGTCGTAGATGGTGCGACTCCCGTGGATTTGCCACGGCTGTCCCTCCGGGGGCGTCTCGATACTGACGCCACCAGCCACGCGATAGGAGCTACGCCCGTACGCGACAATCAGGCGCTCACTGGCCAAACGCGCGAGTACCTGCCGGAGCGCTGTCCGGCCGATGTCGAGGTCAGCGGTCATGGTCCGCTCGGAGGGAAGCTTGTCTCCGGGAGCCAGCTTGCCCGAGGTGATCCATTCCCGGATCGCCTCGTACACCCTCGTGGACTTCGGACCCATCCTGAGTGCACTCCCTTTCGTCGTCTGGCGCGTACCAGCGTATCCGGGGAGAAGAACGGGTGACAGGGCCATTGAGCAGTACCTTCCATTCGCGAAAGTGGAACGGCGGTGGCTCCCCGAGGGAGCCGTACAGGGAGCCACACACCACAACATCAGACGAACTCCGGCGGACTACGGCGGACGATGAACACCGGACTGCCAGGCCCAGACGACCACTCTGGGTGCGCCTTCCTGAGCGTGCTCTTAGCGTCTCCTTAAGCGGATCATAAAGATCGCCTTCCGCGGCTCCTTCCGGGTCAAGTGGCGTGTGCGAGTAGCTAGTTTGCTGATCACCGGGGCCCGGTCCCGGTGGTTCCCGGCGCTGTCGGGGGGCCGCGCCGGGCGCTCCGTCCGCCCCGGTCGCCCGCCCCGGGCCGTTCCCTCGGGGCCGGGTCCCCACCCCCACATCCGCTTCGCCGAAGGAGATCCCCATGTCCGAACTCCGCAACGGGGCCGCCGCGCTCGCGTTCGCCGCCGTGCCGCTCATGCTGGTCGCGACCGCCACCCCCGCCGCCGCGCACGGTTCGATGACCGACCCGGTCAGCCGGGTGGCCGCGTGCCACGCCGAGGGACCGGAGAACCCGAAGTCCGACGCCTGCAAGGCGGCGGTCGCGGCGAGCGGCACCCAGGCGTTCTACGACTGGAACGAGGTCAACATCGGTGACGCCGCCGGACGCCACCGTCAGCTCATCCCGGACGGGAAGCTGTGCAGCGCGGGCCGCGACAAGTACAAGGGCCTCGACCTGCCGCGCGCCGACTGGCCGGCCAGCCCGCTCAAGGCGGGCAGCCACACGTTCCGGTACAAGGCGACCGCGCCGCACCGGGGTTCGTTCGCGCTGTACCTCACCAAGGCGGGCTATGACCCGTCCAAGCCGCTGACCTGGGCGGATCTGGAGGACAAGCCGTTCGCCACGGCCACCGACCCGAAGCTGGAGAACGGGGCGTACGTCATCGAGGGCACGGTCCCGCAGCGGTCAGGGCGCCACCTGCTCTACTCGGTGTGGCAGCGCTCGGACTCCCCCGAGGCCTTCTACACGTGCTCCGACGTGGTGTTCGGCGGTACGGCGGAGCCCGGGCCGGTGGCGTCCGCGCCGACGGACGAGCAGATCGAGGAGAACGCCGACAAGTCGACGGTCAGCCACGGCGGCCACGGCGGCGACGAGCACGGCGAGCACGACGGCCAGGCCGGTCAGAGCGGTCAGGGCGAGGAGTCCGGCAAGCCGGCGCCGGAGGGGGGCAACGCGCCCGAGCCCAAGAGCGCCGGGACGGCAGCCTCCCCCGTGGCCGACACGGCGCAGGCCGCTCCCGAGGCTGCTGCCCCGGGCGGCCCCGCCCCGGCGGAACAGAACCTGGCCGAGACCGGCGGTTCGGACGCAACCGCGTACGTCGCCGTCGGCGGCGCGGTGGTGCTGGCGGCGGGCGCGGCCCTGGTGTTCGGCGCGGCCCGCCGCCGTACGTCCGCCTGACCAGGCACGGGCCCGGGCCGCTCACGGCCCGGGCCCTGAGCGGCTAGCCGAGCACCGACGCGCAGGTCGTCGGGGTGGCGCGCGCCGGGTCAAGGGCGTTCGCCACTTCGTGGAAGGTGATGCGGTCCATCAGACCAATGGCCAGGTGCTCGGAGAAGTCCAGGGCGCACTTGTCCTGGATGCGGACGTTGGTGACGTTCGGCCCGCTGAGGTAGCCGGAGGTGTAGGGCGTGACGACCTGGTCGTACTTGGTGACGATGACGTGGTAGCGGACCCCCGGGACGGTGTCGCCGCCCTCGTTGAGCTTCCGCATGAAGGCGGAGCCGGCGATCTGGTCGGTCAGGGCGGGGGTCTTCTCGGTGAGCCACCGTTCCGCGCCCGGGAAGAAGGGCAGCAGCTTGGTCAGGCCCGACAGGGTCGTGCCGTGGTTGTCGGGCGCGATGCCGACGAGGGCGTTCACGTGGTCGGCGCCGCCGAGGAACTTGAGGTAGTAGCGGGGCATCATGCCGCCCTGCGAGTGGCCGACGATGTCGACCTCGGCGGCGCCCGTGGCGTCCAGGACCCGGTCGACGTACGCGTCGAGCTGTTCGGCGGACTTGTCGATGGGGCCAAGGCCGTGGAAGAACGGCACGCCGGGCAGTTGGCCGTAGTCGAGCGAGAAGACGCAGTAGCCGCGGCGCACCAGGTAGGGCGCGAGGCCGAGCCAGTTGTCGACCGAGTTGCCGAGGGTGCCGTGGACGAGGACGACGGGGCGCGGGTGGGCGGTGGACGGGCGGCAGGTGTAGTCGTTCCAGCCCGAGGACGGCCCGGCGGCTGCCTGGGCGGTGCTGGTGGGGAGCAGGGTGGCGGCGAGCGCCAGCAGCAGGACGACGAGGGCTCTGGAGGCGCGGTGGGCCCGGGATCGTATGCGTGAGGGCAGCATCAAGTGGTCTCCTTGCGGCTCAAGGAATGGGCGATGGCGGTACGCCCCAGCGGCCCGGACCACTGATGAAGGGGGATTTCGGCGCGGCGGGGCACGGCCGCGCTTCAGGCCAAGTTACGTACGGGTAGCGTCGGGTGGGAAGTTACGCGTCGGTAAAATGTGGGGCGCTCGCTTCGGTCTCTGCTAGCGGGTGTCGTTCGCGCAGCGCGGGCCGGGTGGCGGTGCGGCCTCCGGTTAGGGACCCCGCGCGCGGGCTCCGCGGTGCGCCCGCCCGGCAAGGACGGCGGCCGCCCGCCCGACGGACACACGCCGCACGGGCCGCGCCACGACCGCGGCCGTGCGGCGCCGACTATGCGCCACATCCGATGAGTTCGGAGCAGATGCGTACCCGGTCTGCGCCTAGAGTGCCCGCACAAGGTGCCCGGGTACGCGGTCGGCGCCGTCGGGCACCACCCGGCACAGGTCACCCCGGTCCGCGTACGGGGCGGAGCCGCAGCACCGCCCGGGCACCGGACCCCTTCGTCCGATGAGGAGTGCACCATGACCTTGCGTGAGTCGGTCCGCCGGCGGTTACCCGTCCTTGCCGTCGTGTTGGCCTCCGTCGCGGCCACCGCCGTGGGCGGCGCCCCCGCTGCGCGGGCCGCCGGGCCCGCGGAGCTCCGCCTCGTCCCGTCCGGCGCCGACTACCGGGCCGGGCTCCAGCGGCAGGTCGACTACTGGAACCTGAACCGGCTGTCGGCCGCCGCGCTCAACGGCGACGGATCCGAAGCAGCCGCTCCGGCGGCCGGATGGGACGACACCGCCCGCCCCTGGGCCGGGGCCGGGAAGATCACCCGGACGGTGGGCAAGCTGGTGATGCGGATGCGCAACGCCGACGGCGCGAGCGCCACCGACGGCCTCGCGGCCTGCACCGCCACGGTGGTCAAGAGCCGGAACAAGAGCGTCGTGGTCACCGCGGCCCACTGCCTGCGCGTCAACTGGGGCCTGAACGCCCCACTGGACCTCAACCAGGTCGCGACGAACGCGCTGTTCATCCCCGGCTTCCGGGGCGAGAACCTGCCACGCGTCGCGCCGGGCACCGACCTGGACCAGGGCCCCGCGACCGGCCCCGACGTGGCACCCCACGGCGTGTGGGCGGTGACCCGCGCGTGGTGGACCGAGGGCTGGGCGGCCCAGGCCAACCACCTCAACAACAACGACATGGCCGCGATGGTCGTGGACAGCCCGGCCGACGACCGACCTGTCGAAGAGGTCGTGGGCGGAGGCCAGCCGATCGGCTTCCACCAGGCCCGCAAGACGCCGCGTACGAACTTCGGCTACCCCGTTGCCAACGTCAAGAGCCACAGCGGCCCCAACTTCTCCAGCACCGGCGCGGCCGTGATCGACGGGGCCCCGAACGCCAACGGCGTCCCCGCAGCGCAGCAGCGCATCTACGACGGGCGCTCGCTGCTGTTCAGCCAGGGCCCGTCCTGGATCAACCGCGAGTGGTGGTGGGAGACCAACAGCGACCTGATGAAGACGCAGTTCAGCCCTGGCTCCAGCGGCGGCCCCTGGTTCAAGGACTTCGACCCGTCCACCGGTGAGGGCATCCTGGCGGGCGTCACGTCGCACTTCGCCCAGTCCGTCAGCGGCGGACTCGACCTGGTCGCCGAAGCCGAGTCCCGCGCCCCCAGCCCCTACATGGCCGGGACCCACTTCGGCGACCAGGAGGAGGCGGCCTTCGAGGCGGCCCAGTCCGTCACCCCCGGAGCCTGACCGCGGCGGGCCGACGAGGGACGGCCCCGGCGGCGGGCCGACGAGCGGGCCCCGGGGCGCCGGCCGCGTCGGCCCGCCTTCACCGCCGCCGGCGCCGTGGGCCCCTCCCCGCACCGGTCCCGACAACGACGCGGACGACACCGCCAAGTCCGCGTCAGCCGCCACCGGCGACGCGGCCGCACGCCACCCGCCCCGCCATCTGGGCGAAGGCGGTGACCGTGACTACGCCGCGAGCGATCCCGGCTTGATCGCGTCCGGGCCGAACCGTGCCCGGGCCCGGTCCGCGACCTCCTCCAGCTTCCTGGCCTTCTCGTCGGCAGGGTCGAACGACAGCTGGTGGGCGGCCTGTTCGGCCGGCAGGAGCCCCTCGGCGCGCAGGGTGACGCCGCGCACCCGGGCCCGCTGGAGGGCGAGCCCGTCGTGCAGGGCGTACACGGCCGTGGTGAGGGCCGCGGAGTGCGCGGTCGGTTCGCGCAGGGTGCGGGTCCTGGTGGTGGCGGACCGGTCGGCGTACCGCACGGTGAGCGTGAGCGCGCGGCACACCTGGGCTTCGGACCGCATACGGGCGCCCAGTTCCTGCGCCAGCGAGAGCAGGGCGCGGCGCTGCCGGTCCCGGTCGAGTTCGTCGCGCGGGAAGGACCGTTCCGCGGCGACCGAGCGGGCCGCGGCGTCCGGGACGACCTGCGTGCGGTCCACGCCCCGCGCCCGTTCCCACAGGTCGCGCCCCGCGCGGGCGCCGAGGATCCGTTGCAGCACGGCGAGCGGGGTGTCCGCGACCCGGCCGGCCGTGTCGAGTCCGTAGGCGCCCAGGGTGCGGGCGGTGCTCCGGCCGACGCCGTCGAGCGCGCCGACCGGCTGGTCCCGCAGGAACTCCTCCGGGTCGTCGACCACCAGGGTCGTGCCGGGCCGCGCCCGCCGCGCCGCCATGCGGGCCAGCAGGGGGTTGGGCCCCGCGCCGATGGCGCAGTCCACGCCGTACAGGGCGAGCGCCCGGACCCGGATGACGGCGGCCAGTTCGGCGGGGCCCCGCCCGAAGTACCGCACGGCTCCGCGCAGGTCGGCCAGGGCCGCGTCGGGCGGGTCGGCCTGCACGAGCGGGGTGAACGCGCCCAGGAGGCCGAGGAGGTGCGGCAGCAGCGCCTCCGCCGCGGGCCCGCCGCCTTCGTGGGCCTGCTCCGTCCGGAAGCGCACGGAGAGGATCGCGCCGCTCATCCCGCGCTCCCCTGGCTCTGGTGCCACAGCTTGCGTCCGGGTGCCGCGCCCGCTTCGCCCGCCGGGCGCAGGTCGGCCCAGGGGTGCATCGCGTACCCGGTGGGCATGGTGATCCGGCGGTCGTCGCCGGCCGGCCGTCCGGCGGGGCCGGGGCCGGGCTCGGCGAGCCGGGCGGCGACCGCGTCGAGGCCGCCCTCCCGGCGCAGTTCGACGAGTTCGGCGAGGTTCCAGGCGGCGGTCCCGACGACGCTGAGGCTGCGCGGGCCGCGCCGCTGCACGGTGCCGCGGACCAGCAGCAGCCAGGAGTGGAAGACGGTGTGGGCGCACCGCTCGTGGCTGTCGTCGAAGAAGGCCAGGTCGACCAGGCCGGTGCCGTCGTCGAGGGTGGTGAAGACGACGCGTTTGCCGGAGCGGATGGGCGGGGTCTGGGTGGCTGCCTTGGCTCCCGCGACCAGCACGGTCCGGCCGTTCGCCGTCATGCGGAGCTGCCGCGCGGTGACGACGCCGAGCTCCTCCAGGAAGGCGTGGTGGTCGGTCATGAGGTTGCGGGAGGCGTCCATGGACAGGACGCCGAGTTCGGCGCTGAGGCGTTCGGCGTCGGTCAGGTCGGGCAGGCCGAGGGGGGCGGACCTGCGGCCGCCGGCGAGCGGCAGCTGGTCGCCGTACGAGCCGGTGCCGCGCTGGACGCGGTGCAGCTCGGCGAGGTGGAGCAGCAGGTCGCGGCGGTTGGCGCCGAACGCGTCGAGTCCGCCGACCTGGGCGAGCCGTTCGGCGACGGGCCGGCTCGGGCGGGCCCGCTCCCAGAAGTCGAGCAGGGAGGCGTAGGGCTGCCCGGCCTCGATGCGGGCGGCTTCGGTCTCGCTGATGCCGTGGACGTCGGCCAGGGCGAGCCGCAGCCCCCACACGCGGGAGGAAAGGGGTGAAGCAGACGCGCCCTCAGACACCAGTTCGATACGGTGTGCGGTTCCCGACCGGTTCACGTCCACCGGCAGCACCGGCACCCCCTGGCGTCGCGCGTCCGCCAGCAGCAGCCGCTTCGGGTACATGCCCGGGTCGTGGGTGAGCAGCCCGGCGTAGAAGGCCGCCGGGTGATGGGCCTTCAGCCACGCCGACTGGTAGGTCGGCACGGCGAACGCCACCGCGTGCGCCTTGCAGAAGCCGTACGAGCCGAACGCCTCCACGATCTCCCAGGTGCGCGCGACCACGTCGTCCGCGTACCCCTTGCGCCGGGCCTGCTGCGCGAACCACGCCTTGATGCGCCCCTGGGACTCCGGGTCGGACAGTCCGCGGCGCACCGCGTCGGCCTCCTCCCGGCCGCAGCCGGTCATGATGTCGAGGATCTTGATGATCTGCTCGTGGAACACCACGACCCCGTACGTCTCGCGCAGCGCCTCCTCCAGGTCGGGGTGCGGGTAGCGGACGGGGGTGCGGCCGTGGCGGGCGGCGATGAACGGGCGGACCATGTCGGCGGCCACGGGACCCGGCCGGAAGAGGGAGATGTCCACGACCAGGTCGTGGAAGGTGGCCGGCTGGAGCCGCCCGACCAGGTCGCGCTGGCCCGGCGACTCGATCTGGAAGCAGCCGAGCGTCTCGGCGGACCGGATGAGCCGGTACGTCGCCGGGTCGCCCGGCTTCACCTGCGCCGGGTCGTCGAGGTCGATCCGCTCCCCCGTCGTGCGGGCGATCTCCGCGACGGCGTGGGCCATCGCGGACTGCATGCGGACCCCGAGGACGTCGAGTTTGAGCAGGCCGAGCGCCTCCACGTCGTCCTTGTCGAACTGCGCCATGGGGAAGCCCTCGCCGCTGGTGGGCACCACGGGGGTGCGGGAGAGCAGGGAGGCGTCGGAGAGGAGCACCCCGCACGGGTGCATGGCGACGCCGCGCGGCAGCGCGTCCAGCGCCTCGACCAGCTCCCACAGCCTGCCGTACCGCTCCCGCTCGCCGGCGAGCGCCCGCAGCTCGGGCAGCTCGTCGAGGGCGGCTCGGGCGTCCCGGGCGCGGATGTGCGGGAACGACTTGGCGATCCGGTCGATGTCGGCCGGGTCCATGGACAGCGCGGCGCCCACGTCCCGCACGGCGTGGCGGACCCGGTAGGTCTCGGGCATGGCGACGGCGGCGACCCGCTCGGGGCCGAAGCGGTCCAGGATCGCGCGGTAGACCTCCAGGCGGCGGGCGGACTCCACGTCGATGTCGATGTCGGGCAGCGCGGGCCGCCGCACCGACAGGAACCGCTCCATCAGCAGGTCCTGCTCGACGGGGTCGGCGTGGGCGATGCCGAGCAGGTGGTTGACGAGGGAGCCGGCGCCGGAGCCGCGCGCGGCGACCCTGATGCCCATGCCCCGGACGTCGTCGACGACCTGGGCGACGGTGAGGAAGTACGTGGCGAAGCCCAGCCGCTCGACGGTGCGCAGCTCGTCGTCCAGCCGCTCCCAGTACTCCCGCTTCCCGTCGAGGCCGCGCAGCACCATGCCGGCGGCGCAGCGGGAGCGCAGCACGCGCTCGGCGGTGCGGCGGCCGGCGCCGACGAGGTGCGGTTCGGGGAAGTGGACGGTGCCGATGCCCAGGTCGTCCTCGGGGTCGACCAGGCAGGCGGCGGCGGTCTCCTCGGTGAGGGCGAGCAGCCGGTGGGCGGTGTCGCGGCGCTGCCCCGCGGCCTCGGCGACCCGTTCGGCGACGGCGGACATGGCGGCGGGGTCCTTGAGCCAGCGCTCGCCGCCGTCGAGGCCCTTGGACGGGTCGACGGGGACGAGGCGGCGGGCCGCGTCGAGGACGTCGGCGACCGGCCCCTGGCCGGGGTCGGCGTACCGGACGGCGTTGCCGAGGACGGGGCGTACGCCCTGGTCGGCGGCGAACCCGAGGGTGCGGGCGGCGTGCCGCAGCGAGCCGGGGCCGGTGCCGGTGCGTCCGTGGTGGACGACCTCCAGGCGCAGTGCGTCGCCATACCGCTCGCGCCAGGGGGCGAGGAGCCGGGCGGCGCGGTCGGGGCGGCCCTCGGCGAGGGCGCGGCCGACGTCGGAGGCGGGTCCGAGCAGGACGGTCAGGTCCTCGCCGTGGTTGTCGTCCCAGGGCAGCAGGGCGGGCGCGCCGGCCCGGCGGTCCGGCCGGTCGGCGTGGGCGGCGCCGATCATCCGGCACAGGGCGGCCCAGCCGTGCCGGGAGCGGGCGAGGTAGACGGCGCGGGGCGCCGACTCGTCGACGAAGGCGCCGCCGCGCACGGGGGTGCGGCGGCGTTCGGTGGGCCGGGCGTCCGCGACCGGGCGCGGCCCGAGGGCGAGGTCGGCGCCGAACAGCGGGCGGACGCCTTCCTTCGCGCACGCCTGGGCGAACCGGACCGCTCCCGCGACGGTGTCGCGGTCGGTCAGGGCGACGGCGTCCATGCCCCGCTCGGCGGCACGCGCGGCCAGTGCCTCCGGGTGCGAGGCCCCGTAGCGCAGGGAGAAGCCGGAGACGGTGTGCAGATGCGTGAACGGTGGCACCCGCACCTCCTGAGTCGATCCGAACCTCACCACCCCCTTGCTCACCACCATAGACCAAGTTCGAACGGATGTACGACTCCGTTGGGCACGGCCCGCCCACGCGGCGCCACCGCCCCCTCCTCAGCCATTCGGACCCCTCCCACCTGCACAAACGTGGTACACCCCGGAGCGTGGCACCATGACGTTCGCCTCCGAACTCCGTGGTGCCGTCACGCCTCGGGCCGCGCTGCTGGTCCTCGGCGTCCTGGCGCTCCAGCTGCTGTTCATCGCCTCCTACGTGGGCGCCCTGCACGATCCGAAACCGAAGGACGTGCCGTTCGGGGTCGCGGCCCCGGGAGCGGCCGCCGAGCAGGCCGCCGCGCGGCTGGAGCGGCTGCCCGGCGACCCGCTGGACCCGCGCGCCCTGGGCGACGCGGCGGAGGCCAGGTCCCAGGTCCTGCACCGGAAGGTGTACGGCGCGCTGGTCGTCGACCCGGCGGGCACCACCGACACCCTGCTGGTCGCCTCCGGCGGCGGCAAGGCCATGGCCACCACGCTGGAGCAGATCGTCACCCGGGCGGAACGGGCCCAGGGGCGCACCGTGCGGACGGTGGACCTGGCCCCGGCCTCCCGCCAGGACTTCAACGGACTGACCTCGTTCTACCTGGTGGTGGGGTGGTGCGTGGGCGGCTACCTGCTGGCGTCCGCCCTGGCGGTCAGCGCCGGCGCGCGGCCCGCCAACGTCCCGCGCGCGATCATCCGGCTGTCCGTGCTCGCGCTCTCCGCGGTCCTCGGCGGTCTGGGCGGCGCCCTCATCGTCGGCCCGGTCCTGGACGCCCTGCCCGGGAGCCTGGCCGCCCTGTGGGGCCTCGGCGCGCTGGTGGTGTTCGCGGTCGGGGCGGCCACCCTGGCGCTCCAGTCGCTCACCGGCATCGTCGGGATCGGCCTCGCCGTCCTGCTGATCGTGATCGCCGGCAACCCGAGCGCGGGCGGTGTCTTCCCCGGACCGATGCTGCCGGACTTCTGGCGGGCGATCGGCCCCGCCCTGCCGCCGGGCGCGGGCACGTGGGCGGCCCGCTCCATCGCCTACTTCAACGGGAACGCGATCTCGGGATCGCTCCAGGTGCTGGCGATCTGGGCGGCCGTGGGCACGGTGGTGACCCTGGTCGTGTCGTCGGTGCGACGGCCCGGCATCCCCGGCAGGGCGATCGGCTCGTGAACCGCCGGGAGCAGCCGCGCCCGCCGCCCC
>NZ_MKXB01000051.1:29873-41764 GCF_001865245.1 Streptomyces sp. CC53
CGTAGTAGGCGAGGGTCATCAGCTGCTCCATCTCGGCGAGCATCGGCATCCGCGGGTTCGCGGGGGCGCACTGGTCGGCGTACGCGTTGAGCGCCTGCTGCGGCAGCGCCGCGAGGAACGCCGCCTCGTCGACGCCCGCCTCCCGGAACGACGCCGGGATGCCGCACCGGGCGCGCAGCTCCTCCACCGCGCGGGCGTAGGACTCCACGGCCTCCTCCGGGGTCGCCGCCGGGAGCCCGAGCATCCGCGCGATGTCCTGGAACCGCTCGGGCGCCCGGTACACCTCCGCCTTCGGCCACGGGGTGGCCTTGCCGGTGACCCGGCCGTTGTGCCGGATGACGTGCGGCAGCAGGATCGCGTTGGTGCGGCCGTGGGCGACGTGGAAGGTGTTGCCGAGGGTGTGTGCCATGGCGTGGACCAGGCCGAGGAAGGCGTTGGCGAACGCCATGCCGGCCACCGTCGACGCGTTGTGCATCCGTTCGCGCGCCTCCGGGTCCTCCGCCCCGAGGACGACGCACCGCTCCAGGTTGTCGAAGATCAGCTTGATGGCCTGGAGGCACAGCCCGTCGGTGTAGTCGTTGGCGTAGACGGAGACGTACGCCTCCGTGGCGTGCGTCAGCGCGTCGAAGCCGGAGTCCGCGGTGACCGTCGGCGGGAGGTGCAGGGGCAGCACGGGGTCGACGATGGCGACGTGCGGGGTGAGCGCGTAGTCCGCGAGCGGGTACTTCCGGGCGGCCTCGGGGTCGGAGATCACCGCGAACGGCGTGACCTCGCTGCCCGTGCCCGAGGTCGTCGGCACGGCCACCAGCTTCGCCTTCTCCCCCAGCCCCGGGAAGGTGTAGGCCCGCTTGCGGATGTCGAAGAACTTCTCCTTCGTGTCCGCGAACTCCACCTCGGGGTGCTCGTACATCAGCCACATGATCTTCGCGGCGTCCATCGGGGAGCCGCCGCCGAGGGCGATGATCGTGTCCGGCCGGAACTCCCGCATCAGCGCCGCCCCGGCCCGTACGGTCGCGAGCTCCGGGTTGGGCTCGACGTTGTCGATGATCTGCACGACCACGGGTTCGGGCCGGGCGTGCAGGATGTCGGTCACCCGCCGCACGAAGCCGAGTTCGCCCATCGTCCGGTCGGTGACGACGGTGACCCGCTCCAGCCCCGGCATGGTGCCCAGGTACTGGAGGGCGTTGCGCTCGAAGTAGATCTTCGGCGGGACCTTGAACCACTGCATGTTGGTGTTGCGCCGCCCGATCCGCTTGATGTTGAGCAGGTTCACCGCGGTGACGTTGTCCGACACGGAGTTGTGCCCGTACGAGCCGCAGCCCAGCGTCAGCGACGGCAGGAACGCGTTGTAGACGTCGCCGATGCCGCCGAAGGTGGAGGGCGCGTTCACGATGATCCGCACCGCCTTGACGCGCCGGCCGAACTCCTCGGCGAGCCCGTCGTCCTCGGTGTGCACGGCGGCGCTGTGACCGAGGCCGTCGAACTCGACCATCTGCTCGGCCAGCCGCAGCCCGTGCGCGGTCGAGTCGGCCCGGAGCGCGGCCAGCACCGGGGACAGCTTCTCCGCGGTGAGCGGCTCGCGCGGTCCGACCTCCGCGCACTCCGCGAGCAGCAGGGCGGTGCCCTCGGGGACGGAGAAGCCCGCCTGCTCGGCGATCCAGCGCGCGGACCGCCCGACGACGTCCGGGTTCAGCCTGCCCTCGGCGCAGTTCGCGCCCTGGGCGGTGACCCCGAAGACGTACTCCTCCAGCTTGGCCTTCTCGGCGGCGCTGACGACGTACGCGCCGAGCCGCTCGAACTCCGCGATGCCCTGGTCGTACACCTCGGTGTCCAGGATGACGGCCTGTTCGGAGGCGCAGATCATGCCGTTGTCGAAGGTCTTGGACAGGACGATGTCGTGCACCGCCCGCCGGAGCTTCGCACTGCGCGTCACGTACGCCGGGACGTTGCCCGCGCCTACGCCGAGCGCCGGCTTGCCGCACGAGTAGGCGGCGCGGACCATCGCGTTGCCGCCGGTGGCGAGGATCGTGGAGACGCCCTCGTGGCGCATCAGCAGCCCGGTGGCCTCCATGGACGGCTCCTCGATCCACTGCACGCAGTCCTCCGGAGCGCCCGCCGCGACGGCGGCGTCCCGGACCGTGCGGGCCGCCTCGGCGGAGCAGCGCTGCGCGGACGGGTGGAAGGCGAAGACGACCGGGTTGCGGGTCTTCAGGGCGATCAGGGCCTTGAAGACGGTGGTGGACGTGGGGTTGGTCACCGGGGTCATGGCGCAGACCACGCCGACCGGTTCGGCGATCTCCGTGATGCCGGACAACTCGTCGCGGGAGACCACGCCCGCGGTCTTCCAGCCGGCCATCGAGTGGGTGACGTGCTCGCAGGCGAAGAGGTTCTTCACCGCCTTGTCCTCGTACAGGCCGCGGCCTGTCTCCTCGACGGCGAGGCCGGCGAGTTCGCCGTGCCGGGCGAGCGCCGCGAGCGAGGCCCTCCTGACGATGTGGTCGACCTGCTCCTGGTCGTACGACCCGAACCGGTCGAGCGCCGCGAGCGCCTTCCGGACGAGGCCGTCGACGTTCTCCGCGACCGTTTCCCGGGTCGTGTGCGGGACCGTTTCCTGGGCCTGCATGGGGCGCACTCCTTAGCTGCCGGCCGCCACCTCTTACGCCTCCATTCGACACCGGGACCGGGTCGGGCCCGGCGGGAGAAGGACCCCGCCACCGGGCCGAACGTCCCCACATGTGCGGGGCCCCCGGCCCGCCTGAGCGCGGGGCCGGGGGCCGGTGGCAGGGGGCGTCCTCGGGTCAGCCGATGGTCGCGCCGTACGCGGCGAGGGCCTCGGTGACGGGCTGGAAGAACGTCACGCCGCCGGAGGTGCAGTCGCCGCTGCCCCCGGAGGTGAGGCCGACCGCCTGGTCGCCGGAGAAGAGGGAGCCGCCGCTGTCGCCCGGCTCGGCGCACACGGTGGTCTGGATGAGCCCTTCCACGATCTGGCCGTTGCCGTAGTTGACGGTGGCGTCGAGGCCGGTGACGACGCCGTCGTGGACCTGGGTGGTGGAGCCGCTGCGCACCACCCGCATGCCCACGGCGGCCTCGGCGGCGCCGGTGATCCGCTGCCCGGTGCCGTTGTACAGGTTGACGGCGCTGGGGCGGGGGACGTCCCGGTCGTAGCGGACGAGGGCGAAGTCGTCGCCGGGGAACCGGGAGTCGACCATCGTGCCGACGGCCCCGCCGCCCCGGTTCTCGGACCACCGGCTGCCGGCGGCACCGCAGTGGCCGGCGGTGAGGAAGTGCGGCTGCCCGTTCCGGAGGACGTTGAAGCCCAGGGAGCAGCGGCTGCCGCCGGTGAGGATGGCGTCGCCGCCCGCACCGAACGGGGTGAACACGCCTTCGGCGCGCTTGACTTCGGCCTTGGAGCCGAGCCCTGCGACGACTCCGGTGAGCTTCTTCCACGCCGCGCCCTTGACGGTGCTGTCGGCGGTCACCACGACCTTGTTGGTGCGCGGGTCGACGGCCCACGAGGTGCCGGGCATGGTGGCCCGCTCCTTCAGGGTGCTGCGGGCGCCCTTCAGTTCGGCGAGGGAGTGCTCGACCATCCGGGCCTGGCCGCCGGCCCGGCGCACGGCCTGGGCGGCGTCCTCGTCGACGACGTTCACGACGAGGGTGCGGGACGCACTGTCGTACCAGGCGCCCGCGGTGTCCGCGTCACCGAGCCGCTCGCCGAGTGACGAGGCGAGCTTTCCGGCCGCGCCCGCGGTGAGGGTCCTCGCCTCGAACTGCGGCGCGTCCTCACTGGCGTTCGCAGTCTGGAACGTGATCGCCGCGCCCAGCAGAGCCACCACGGCTCCGCCCGCGGCGGCCGCACGGCGCGTGGATATGCGTCGGTGCTTCAACATCGACCTCCTGTGGGGGCCGTGCCCGGGCGCGTGGGGTGCCCTGGCACGGAGGATGGACCGCCCACTATTCCGAGGCCGGCGGGCCGCACACAAGGTCGACTTCAGGACGGACGGTCGAGGCGCATCGGGCACCTGTGACGGATGGGGCTACCCCTGGTCACCACTGGTCGGTTTCGATTGCGAACACTGGCTGCAACGGACGGGTGTGCGGCGCGTGAGGACTAGTCCTGTCTGGATACCGCCCCCTGGGGGACAGTCAGTAAATGACGGAGCGTCACCAGATGGCGGCCGGCGCGAGCTCCGACACCCCGGCCCCGCAAGGCTCCCCGCGCGGGCCCGGCGAGTGCGCGACGGGACGGCGTCGGGAGTCCGGCCCGGGAAGCGGGCTCGCGACGAGCAGGCGGGCGAAGCCCCCGGCCCCCGCCGGGCGCGGTCCGTCGGGGGCCGGAGCGGGGCCGCTCGGCTCCTCGCCCGGGCGGGCCCGGCCGCCCGCGGGGGTCGTGACATGGGAAGGGCTCCCTCGGTTCCTCGCGCGGGCGGGCACGCCGGGGCCGGGGCGGGCGCCCGTCAGCCCGCGAGCACCTGGCGCTCCCCCGCGGCGACGGCGACGGCGAGGGTGTTGCCGGGCGGCGGGAAGGGGCAGATGAAGTGGGCGGAGAAGGCGCACGGCGGCAGCAGCGCGCGGTTGAAGTCGACCGTCACGGAACCGTCGGAGGCGGGCGGCGCGGGCCGCAGGAAGCGGAAGCGGTAGCTGTCCTGGCCGCTGGTGGCGTCGGCGAAGACCGCCCACAGCGCGCCGTCGTCCTCCTCGACCACCTGGAGGGCGTGCCGGGCGCCGTCCAGGGTGAAGGCCAGTTCTCCGGACAGGTGCAGTCCGCGCTCCCGCCCGTCGGCGTTCTCCACGCGGACCGCCCGCACCTCCCCGTACGGCCGGTAGCGCCCCGGCACGACCCAGCGCGGGTCGTACGGGGTGGCTTCGATGCCGGTGAAGACGCGGCGCGCCGGTGCGCCCGGGTCGAAGTCGCGGACCGCCCGGTGCCCCTCACGGCTCATCACCACGAGCCGCCGGTCCCCGCAGGCGACCCGGGACCGGTCGACGGGCACGTGGTCGGCGGTGAGACGGACCTCGCCCGTGAACGGCGCCCCGTCGAGGGTCAGGCCGTCCTCGGGGGCGGCGCTCAGCAGCACCGCGTCGCCGTCGTCGCGCCACCTGCCGGGTACGGCGGGCAGGCGGCCGTCGGGGTGGTCGGCGAGCCAGTGGGTGCCAGTCAGGGAGAGCGGGCCGTGGGGCGCCGCGACCTGGGTGACGCGTTCCTCGTGCCAGTGCTCCCAGTCGCTCCGCGGGTCGCCGTCAGTGACTGAACTCCTCATGCCGGACACCGTACGGGGTCAGCATCCGTCGCACGGACAGCAACAGCAGTCACCGCAGCCGCAGCCTTCGCCACACCCATCGCACCCGCAGTCGCAGTCCCGGCAGCAGCCCTCCCGCTTCTTCCGGGACCAGGGCCCCTCGTACTCCTCGGCGCAGCACATTCGGCAGGTGCAGCACAGGAGGGCGAAGGCGGCGCAGCCCGCCAGGAGGCCGCGCGGCGGCCTGTGCGGGAAGGGATGCCGGTCGCCGCCGGACCCGGCCGTCGTGCCGGGCGCGGCGTGACCGCTCCGGTGGCCGCAGGCCGCCGTGCCGAAGGCGCGGTCCACGGAGCGGGGCAGTTCGTGGGCGAGCAGCCGGTGGGCGAGCCGGCCGTCGGCGAAGTCGACGTCCCGCAGGGCGAGGCGGATGCCGTGGACGGCGTCGTCGGCCAGCCGCCGGGCCTCGGTGAGCGGGGTCCCGGTGGCCGCCAGGGGGTTCCACACGCCCGCCGCCCGGTCGGCCTCCCGGTCCTCGACGGCGTCGAGCAGGCGGGCGAGGCGGCCGAAGAGGCGGCCGGCCTCGGCGAGCGGTGCCGCGTTGTGCGGCTTGCCGGCGAGCACGGCGGTGTGGGCGAAGGCGGCGGCGGTGGCCGTCTCGGTGGGCTCGGTGACGGCCGTCAGCGGGGTGCCGGGCCGCGCGAGCGCCTCGACGGCGGACTGCCTCCCCACCGCGTCCAGCAGGACCGCGGTGTCCAGGCCCAGTTCGCGGCCGGCGCGGACTCCGGCGCGGTCCCAGCGGCGGGCCACCCCGCGGGCCGCGGCGGCGAGGGGACGGCGGGCCAGCAGCCCGTCCCCGTCGGGCACGTGGTCGCGCACCTTCGCGGAGGCGAGGACCAGGGAGACCGCCGCGGCGAGCCGGGCGCCCTCGCCGTGCGCGACGGGGGCGGTGCGCATCGCCCGCAGCGGGCAGGGGCCCGCGGTGCGCCGGGCACCGGCGGTACTGGCCTGAGCCTCCGTCAGCACCGAGACCAGGAGCCCGTCGTAGTTGGTGGCGACCCGGGCGGACTGGCCGTGGTCGGCGCGCAGGGCCAGGCACAGACCGCACAGGTGCGCCGTCCACTCCGCCTTGAGCCCGCCCGTGAGCCGGTGCGTGCAGGGTCGGACGATGCCGAACATGGGCGTTCCCCCGTGTCTGTGCCGTGTTCGGAGGGGCATCGTAGTCGGGGGATCCGTTCACCCGTACGTCCGTACGCTCACCCGTACGGCCCGAATGTCATATTTGAGTGACAATCGGGGGCCTTCATGGCCCCTGTGCAGGAAGAACTCTGACGGACCGCCATACGCACTGCACCAGTCCCGTCACGAATCGCTCGCGCGGCGACTATCCACTTGGCGCGCAATCCGCATCATGGACGACCATAGAGGTAACGGGACCACGAGTGACCGTGTCGAAAGGAGGCGTCCATGGGATCGGTGCGCAGGGCGAGTGCATGGCTCGGACTCGTCGAGGACAACGACGAGCGCTACTACGACGACGAGTACGCCGAGGGTGCTGACAGCGGCGACGCCTGGGTGACCGACCCGCGGGTGCGGGTCGCCTCCGAGACCGCGCAGGAGGAGGGCCGCCGGATCGCCACGGTGTCCCCGGACGGGTTCCGCGACGCCCGGGCGATCGGCGAGCTGTTCCGCGACGGCGTCCCGGTCATCGTGAACCTGACCGCTATGGAGCCCGACGACGCCAAGCGGGTCGTCGACTTCGCCGCCGGGCTGACCTTCGGACTGCGCGGCTCGATCGAGCGGGTGGCCACCCGGGTCTTCCTGCTGACCCCCGCGGACACGCGGATCATCACGGGGGAGCCCCGGGGCCGCACCGACGACGGCTTCTTCAACCAGAGCTGAGGTCCCGCCAGCGCCGGGGCCGCCGTCCGACGGCCCGGCGGCCCGGCGGCGGCCCGCTCACCGGCGGCAGGCCCCGGCCCGGCTGCCGGAGCCAGGCGCGCGGCGCGGCCCCTGGCGGGGTCACCCCCGGAAGGCGTCCAGGCCGGTGAGCGCCTTGCCGAGCACCAGCTGGTGCATCTCGACGGTGCCCTCGTAGGTGAGCACCGATTCCAGGTTCGTGGCGTGCCGCATCACGGGGTACTCCAGCGAGATCCCGTTCGCGCCCAGGATCGTCCGCGCGGTACGGCAGATCTCGATCGCCTCCCGCACGTTGTTCAGCTTGCCGAAGCTGACCTGCTCGGGGCGCAGCCGCCCCGCGTCCATCCTGCGCCCCAGGTGGTGGGCGAGCAGGATGCCCTTGTGCAGCTCGACCGCCATGTCGGCGAGCTTGGCCTGGGTGAGCTGGAAGCCGCCGATGGGGCGGCCGAACTGCTCGCGGCTCCTGGCGTAGTCGACCGCGGCCTCGAAGGAGGCGCGGGCCGCGCCCATGGCGCCCCACACGATGCCGTACCGGGCGTGCGACAGGCAGCTCAGCGGGCCCTTCAGACCGGTCACGCCCGGCAGGACCGCGTCGGCGGGCAGCCGGACGTCGTCCATGACGAGCTCGCTGGTGACGCTGGCCCGCAGGGACCACTTGCCGGGTGATCTCCGGGGCGGAGAACCCGGGCGCGTCGGTCGGTACGGCGAAGCCGCGCAGGCCCTCGTCGGTCTGCGCCCAGACGACGGCGACCCCGGCCACGGAGCCGTTGGTGATCCACATCTTGCGGCCGTTGAGGACCCAGTCCGGGCCGTCCTTCTTCGCGTGGGTGCGCAGGGAGGCGGGGTCCGAGCCGTGGTCGGGCTCGGTGAGGCCGAAGCAGCCGATGGTCTCGCCCGCCGCCATCGACGGCAGCCAGCGCTGCTTCTGCTCCTCCGAGCCGTACTTCCAGATCGCGTACATGGCGAGCGAGCCCTGGACGGAGACCAGGGAGCGGATGCCGGAGTCCGCTGCCTCCAGCTCCAGGCAGGCGAGCCCGTACTGGACGGCGCTCGCGCCGGCGCAGCCGTAGCCCTGGAGGGACATGCCGAGCGCGCCGAGCGCGCCCAGCTCGCGGGCCAGCTCCCGGATGCCGGGCAGCTCCCCCTTCTCGTACCACTCCGCGATGTGCGGCAGGACCCGGTCCGCGGCCCAGGAGCGCACGGTGTCGCGGACGGCGAGCTCCTCGGGGTCGAGCAGGTCGTCGAGGCCCAGGGGGTCCCCGGGGTCGAACGGCGGGAGCTTCGCGGGCTGGGCGGATGCGGTCATGCGGACCTCCGGCGGCTGGCCAACCAGGACAACGGGCCGCTGAAACTATCGCCGATAGTCACGGCCGCGCGCTGACGTTACGGCTCAGTGTGCCGCGCGTCCAGATCCGGCCGCCTCGGCGGGGGCACGTCGTGCCGGGACGCGGCCCGTCTCGTGTGCCCGGCGGGGCTCGCACGACGCGTCCGTGCGACGGTCCCCGCCCGTGCCGGGCTTCCCGTGCCCGTCCGGAAGCGCCGCTCCGCCCTCGGGCGCCTCGGTGCCGGGGCCGTCGGCCGCCGGGGCGGCGTCCTCGGGCACGGCGTCCGTCACGTCCGCCTGCGCCTCCACGGCGCGGGGCAGCCGCAGCGCCATGAGGGCGCCCGCGAGCAGCAGCCCGGCGCTGACGACCAGGGTGACGTGCAGTCCGTGGACGAAGGCGTGGCGCGCGGCCGTCTGCAGGGCCTCGCCGGCCTCGCCGCCGAGCCGGGCGGCCACCTGGTACGCCTCGCCCAGTGAGTTGGCCGCGGCGGCGCCGGCCTCGGCGGGGACGCCGGGCACTCCGGTCAGCCCGGGGGCGTAGGCGGCGTTCATGACGCTGCCGAGCAGCGCGATGCCCATGCCCGCGCCGAGCTGGTAGGAGGTCTCGCCGATGGCGGCGGCGCCCCCCGCGCACTCCGCGGGTGCCTCGCTGAGCATCGACTCGTACGCGCCGAACAGGGTGGTCTGGAGGCCGAAACCGAGCAGGACGAAACCGGCGGTGAGCAGCAGCGGGCGGTCGTCGTGGTTCATGAGGACCAGCAGGAGCACGGCACCGGCGGTGAGGGTGAAGCCGCCACCGACCATCCGGCGGGGGCCCAGCCTGCTGAGGACGGCGGAGCCGGCGGCGCCCGCGGCCATCGCGGCGAAGGTCAGCGGCAGCAGTCTGAGCCCGGTCTCGACGGGGCTCAGGCCGAGGACCAGCTGGAGGTACTGGACGGCGATGAGCTCCAGGCCCACGAGGGCGAGCATCGCCAGCACGATGCAGCCCACGGAGGTCGTGAAGGCGGCGCGGGAGAACATCCGCATGTCGATGAGCGGGTGCTCGCGGCGCCGCTGCCGGCGGACGAAGAGCACCAGCAGGGCCGCGCCGAGCAGCAGCGGGGCGAGCGCGGCGGGACCGGGGAGGTCGCCCCCGACCCCGGCGCGCTTGACGCCGAGGACCACGCCGAGGACGCCCGCCGCGGCCATCAGGGCGCCGAGCACGTCCCAGGGGCCGTCGCCGCTGCCGCGCGACTCGGGCAGCAGCCAGCGCCCGACCGGCAGGATGACCGCCATCAGCGGGATGTTGATGAGGAAGACCGAGCCCCACCAGAAGTGCTCGACGAGGAAACCGCCGAGGACCGGCCCGGTGGCGGCACCCACCGCGGCCACGGCGGTCCAGATGCCGATGGCCGTGGCCCGCTCGCGCCGGTCGGGGAAGACCGCGCGGAGGAGGGACAGTGTGGCCGGCATGATCATCGCCCCGCCGACGCCGAGGAGGGCGCGCGCGGCGATCAGGACGGCGGGCGTGTCGGCCATCGCGGCCACCGCGGACGCCACGCCGAAGAGCGCGTAGCCGGCGAGGAGGACCCGGCGCCTGCCGATCCGGTCACCCAGCGTGCCGAACAGGATCAGCAGCGAGGCGCAGACCAAGGGGGTAGGCGTCGACGATCCACAGCAAACCGGTGGCGCTGGGGCGCAGGTCCTCGGTGACCGCGGGCACGGCCACGTGCAGGACGGTCGCGTCCAGCGCGACGAGCAGCAGGCTCACGCAGAGGACGACCAGGACGACCCAGCGGTTGACACCGCCACCGGCGACACGCGGACGCGCTCCGGCAGTGGTCGTTCCGGACATATACGTAACCTCCCGTGGAACCCTCGCGCTCGGCGGGCGCCCTTCCGGGAGGGGACGTTCCCGGGGCGGCCGGCATCGACGGCGAGCGAGACGTCAGCCTACGTGACGGCGGGCGGGTGGCGCGTGGCCCAGCTCTCACCGGTACGGGCCGGTGGGTGTGGCGTACGCCACGCCCAGGCGGTCCACGCGCCGGGCCCGCGGCGCGCCGCGACACGCGCGCCGGAGCGCCGGGCCGGACGGCGCGACACGCCGCCCGGCGGAGCCGGCCCGCAGGGCACACCGGCGCGAATTTCCCGGCGCACGCCTGCGTGCGCATTTTCCCGCGCCCCGGCCACCGCCTTACGGAAGGAGCCCTTGCGGTATTACCGGCGACCGCCGGGACGTTTTATGGAAGACATCCGATAAACAGGCGCCGAGACCCACTCCACATCACATCGTCATCACAAAGAGACCTGATCGACCGGGCCTGACACTCACTCCCTGTAACGTCGATTGGGTGCGTACCGACATCTTTGCCCGGCTCGACCGGGAGCCGGAACCGCCGAAGATTGAGATCCCGCGGATGAGCCGCACCCGTCTCGCCCTCTTCGGCGGGACGGCCGTGTTCTACGCGGCCATCGTCGTGGCCGTGCTGGCCTCGACGTGGCTGGTGCTCGTCGACTGGAAGGTCATGCTGTTCCGGCCGTACCAGCAGTGGCCGGCGCTGCACGCACCGCTGGACTACTTCGTGGTTCTGGGCCAGCGCGGTCCGACGTCGCTGATGGTGGCGGGTTGGCTCGGCTGGCGCTGCTGGCGCATGCACACGCTGCGCCCCCTGCTGGTGCTGGGCACGGCCCTGCTGCTGCTGAACGTGACGGTGGGCTCGGTCAAGCTCGGCCTGGGCCGGCTGGGCCCGCACTACGCGACGCAGATCGGCTCCGCCGAGATGTTCGCGGGCGGGGATATATTCCCTTCGGGTCACACCGCCAACGCCGTCGTGACCTGGGGAATCCTCGCCTATCTGGCCACGACGCCCTCGGCCCGCCGCTGGTTGTCGGCGCTGTCCGCCGTGGTGGCCCTCGGGGTCGGTCTCACCACGGTCTACCTCGGTACGCACTGGCTGAGCGACGTCCTGCTGGGCTGGGCCGCCGGCCTCCTGATCCTGCTCGGGCTGCCCTGGTGCGAGCCGCTGATCGCCCGTGCCGAGGTCCGCGTCCTGGCGGTCCGCGACCGGGTCCGCGAGCGCCTCGGGGCCCGTCGGCCCGCTGCCGCCCCGGTCCGGCCGGTGCTCGCCCCGGTGGCCGCTCCGGCCGCCGTGCGGCAGCCGGAGCCGCGTCCCGTGCCGGTCGCGGCGGTGCCCGAGCGGTCGCCGGGACCGGCCGCGCCCGCGGAGCCGGCGGCCGCACCGGTGGGGGCGGCGCCCGGCGGCGGACGCCCCGGAAGCATCCGCACGACGCTGTCGCAGCCGCGTGCCCACGCGGCGGTGCGCTCGGAGCGCACGCCGGTCACGCCCGGCGGGAGCCGCAGACCGCCCCGTTCCCGGCCCCTGACGAGCGGCTGACGAGCAGACCGCGCGACGGTGCGAAACGTGGCGGGG
>NZ_MKXB01000052.1:0-15221 GCF_001865245.1 Streptomyces sp. CC53
GTCAAGTGGGGTGAGCGCCCCAGGCAGGACTCGAACCTGCGGCCAAGCGCTTAGAAGGCGCCTGCTCTATCCACTGAGCTACTGGGGCCGGTGGTGGCCTGGTGGCCTCTGGAGCCCTGGTGGGTGGTCCGTGACCTTGCCGGGGTCAAGGATAGGGCTCCGATCGCCTTGGGCCGGGCGCTTCACCTGCGTGGCACGATGTGGAGGTTCAGTGAAGCGACACCGATAATCGCAGGCAGGTGCGATTTCCGCAGCGCTTTTCGCGCCACGCGCGCCGGGTGTTGTGCACTCGTTATGCCTGAGTCCCACTCGTTCCCCTCTATCCATTGTGTCCAGTCGGCGCGCAGAGAGGGCATACGCTTCAAAAAGATGGTGAAATTGGGCATTCTTCACATGTGGTGACCTTGGACGTACGGCCTCAGCTCCTCGACGCACTCTCCGCCCTGCGCGACAGTGTCGCCGCTGTGCGTCTTCCCCTCCCGCTCCCCGGCGCCCCCGGAGCCCGGCGCACCCGGTCCGAGCTGCTCGCCCAGCTCGACGACTACGTGGTCCCCCGGCTCCAGCACCCGGAGGCGCCCCTCCTCGCCGTCATCGGCGGATCCACCGGAGCCGGGAAGTCCACCCTCGTCAACTCCCTCGTCGGCCGCCGCGTCAGCGAAGCCGGCGTGCTCAGACCCACCACCCGCACCCCCGTCCTCGTCTGCCACCCGGACGACCGCGACTGGTTCGCCCACCCGCGTGTCCTCCCGCACCTCACACGCGTCTGGGGCCCCGGCCCCGCCGACCGCGACACCCCCGACGACGAGCCCGGCGGCTGCCGCACCCTGCGCGTCGAGCAGTCCGACACCCTCACCCCCGGCCTCGCCCTCCTCGACGCCCCCGACATCGACTCCCTCGTCGTCGAGAGCCGCGAACTCGCCGCCCGGCTCATCTGCGCCGCGGACGTCTGGGTGATGGTCACCACCGCCTCCCGCTACGCCGACGCCGTGCCCTGGCACCTCCTGCGCACCGCGAAGGAGTACGACGCCACCCTCGTCACCGTCCTCGACCGCGTGCCCCACCAGGTCATCACCGACGTCGCCCGCCAGTACGGGGCCCTGCTCACCCGCGCCGGCCTCGGAGACGTCCCGCGGTTCACGATCCCGGAGCTCCCCGAGTCGGCCGGCGGCGGCCACGGCCTGCTCCCCGACACCGCCGTCGCCCCCCTGAGGGCCTGGCTCACCCACCGGGCCCAGGACCCGGCCGCCCGGCAGCAGGCCGTCGGCCGCACCGCGCGCGGCGTCATCGACTCCCTGCGCGCCCGCGTCCCCGAACTCGCCGCCGCCGTCGCCGCCCAGTGCGCCGCCGCCGTCCGCCTCACCAGCGCCGTGGAGAACGCGTACGAACGCGAACGGGACCGGGTCCGCAGCGAACTGCGCCGCGGCGCCGTCCTGGCCGGCGACGCCCGCACCCGCTGGCGCGCCCACCCCCACGACTGCACCGCCGCCGAACTCCTCGACGCCCTCGTCGAATCCCTCACCGCCCTCCTCCACTGCGCCGTCGCCGCCGCCGACGAGCGACTCCACGACGCCGTGCGGCGCGAGCCCGCCGCCGGCGCCCTGCCCGCCGAGGACAGGGCCCGCCAGGACCGGGAGGCCGCCGAACGCATCGGCATGGCCGTACGCCGCTGGCGCCGCGTCCTGGAGGAACTCACCGACGAGGAGGCGCGCCGCACCGAACGCCCCTCCGCGCCGCCCCCCGAGACGGTCGCCGCCCTCCTCGCCACCGCCCTCCTCGGCGGGCGCCGCGCCCGCGGCGCCGGCGAGCAGCTCGCCGAACTGCTCGGCGCGCAGGCCACCCTGCGGCTGCGCGACCGGGCCGCAGAACTCACCACCACGTCCATCGACCGCATCCTGCGCGAGGAACGCGACCTCCGCCTCACCCCCCTCGACGGCCTCGGAGTGACCCCCGAGCCGCAGGCCGCGCTCATCGCCGCGCTGTCCGTACTGCAGAAGGAGAGGTGACGGCAGTTGAGCGCCGTGGAGCAGAGCTGGGACGACGGACTCATCGCTCGCCGCCTGAGCGGCCACGCCGTTTACGACGACACCCCACCCGACCCCCCCGCCCCCCACGACCCCCGCGTCCCGGCCGAGGACGCGGCCCACACCCTGGAGACCACCCCGTACAAGGGCACCCTCCGCACCCGCCTGGACGCCCTGCGGGAACTCATGGGCCTGTCCGCCACCCGTGTCGACACCGACGTCCTCGCCGAGGCCGGCCGCGTCCTCGACGAGGCGGCCGCCCGGCAGCGGCTGTCGGCCCGTCACACCGTCGTCGCCATCGCCGGCGCCACCGGCAGCGGCAAGTCGAGCCTCATCAACGCGCTGGCAGGCGTGCCCGTCTCCGAGACCGGCCTGCGCAGGCCCACCACCGGGGCCCCCATCGCCTGCGCCTGGTCCGACGGCGCCGCCGGGCTCCTCGACCGGCTCTCCATCCCCGGCCGGCTGCGCCGCCGCCCCCTCGCCGGCGGCGCCTGCGACGAGGCCCTCCAGGGGCTCGTCCTCGTCGACCTGCCCGACCACGACTCCGCCGTCACCGCGCACCGCCGACAGGTCGACCGCGTCCTCGCCCTCGTGGACGCCGTCATCTGGGTCGTCGATCCGGAGAAGTACGCCGACGCCGCCCTCCACGAGCGCTATCTGCGGCCCCTCGCCGGACACGCCGACGTCACCTTCGTCGTCCTCAACCAGATCGACCGGCTCCCCGGCGACGCCGCCCACCAGGTCCTCGACGACCTGCGTCGCCTCCTCGACGAGGACGGCATGGCCCTCGGCGAGCACGGCGAACCCGGCGCCACCGTCCTCGCCGTGTCCGCCGTCACCGGTGAGGGCATCGGCGAACTGCGTGAACTCCTCGGCGCGTTCGTGCAGAGCAGGACCGCCGCCGCCCGGCGGATCGCCGCCGACGTCGACGCGGCCGCCACCCGCCTGCGGCCCGTGTACGTCGCGGAGGGGCGCCCGGGCCTCGGCGAGCGCTCCCAGGAGGACTTCGCCGCCCGCCTCGCCGTCGCCGTCGGTGCCGGCGCCGCGGGCGAGGCCGCGGAACGCGAGTGGCAGCGCAACGCCGGCCGCGCCTGCGGCACCCCGTGGCTGCGGCTGTGGCGCTGGTACGAGCGGCTGCGCACTCCCGGCGGCGGCGAACCCCCGGGCGGCCCGCCGCCCGCGGAGGACGAACCGACCGCCCGCCAGCGGGTCGAGCAGGCCGTACGGATCGTCGCGGAGGAAGCCGCCCGGGGACTGCCCGCGCCGTGGGCCCAGGCGGTACGGGAAGCCGCGGTGCGCGGGGCACGCCGGCTCCCGGAGGCCCTCGACGACCTCGCGGTCAAGGTCCGCGCGCCGGACGAGCGGGACCCCCGGGCCGCGGCCGCCGCCGGCCCCGACGGCCCGGAACCGACCCGTGAGCCCGCGCCGCGCGCCGAGCGGGCACGGCGCCGCCGACCGCTGCGGCCGGCCTGGTGGCCCGTCGCGGTGCTCCTCCAGATGGCGATGACGCTGCTGCAGATCGCGGGCGCGCTGTGGCTCGTCGGCCAGATCGCCGGCGTGCTGGAGCCGGGCCTGCTCGCGCCCGTGCTGGTGATGCTCACCGGCATCGTCGGCGGACCGCTCATCGAGTGGGGCTGCGCCGCGGCCGCCCGCGGACCGGCGCGCCGCCACGGCCAGGACATCGAGCGGCGACTGCGGGAGGCCGCGGCGGCCTGCGGGCGGGCCATGGTGCTCGACCCCATCGCCGCGGAGCTGATGCGCTACCGGGAGGTGCGCCAGCAGTACGCCACGGTGTCCGGCAGCAGCCGCCTCCGCCGCCACTGACGGGTGACGGGGTTGTCCCCAGCGGCCCCCTCGTCCACAGGCCCCGGCGGGATCCGCCGAAGGCGCCCATCATGGACGCACACGGCGGCGGGCGCCGCCGGAGGGGAGGAGCGACGCACATGAACGACACCCTGGTGACCGTGGTGGGGAACGTGGCGACGAGCGTGGAGTACCGGGAGACGCAGGGCGGCGGGGTGGCCCGGTTCCGTTTCGCGGCGACGCCGCGCCGCTGGGACCGTGAGCGCGGCGTGTGGACCGACGGCCCGACGAACTTCTACACGGTCAACGCGTGGCGGCGGCTCGGCGCCAACGTCGCCGCGTCCGTCTCGGTCGGCGAACGGCTCGTGGTGCACGGCCGGCTGAGGGTGCGGGAGGAAGGTGCCCGGGAGGGGCGGCGTGCGACGTTCGTCGACATCGACGCGCTGGCCGTGGGGCACGATCTGACACTCGGTACCGCCGCGTTCCGCCGCACGGGCATCCCGGCGCCCGCGGCAGGACCGCCCGGCTCCGGGCGGGACGACCCTCAGGACACCGGCCGGGACGCACCGGCGGACGCGGACGCGCGAACCCCGCCGGACGGCTCCGTGAGGGACCCGCTCGGTGCCACCCCGGAAGTCCTGCCCGGCGCCGCACCGTCGGAAGGCGCCCTCACCGGCACGGGGCCGCAGCGGGAACCGGTCACAGCGTGACGCGAAAGCAGGGAACGTCGGGCCGACTTGCCAGCGTCATGGAGGCAACACGTACCGCACACACGGGCGGTTCACGGTAACGATTCTGATTCAGAACGATTGATCGTCGGCATCCCGGGGGAATGCGGCTGGCCGCATCTCTAGGATTCCCGGTACTCACGGGGCACTTGAGTCGTTCGGCGAGTCCCACCCCCCTTGTGTCTCATGGTGTGCTCTCGCGCCAAGGGGTCTCGCCCAGAGGGGAAATACGTGTTCGGTTCGTTCTCTGTCCAGGGGCGCCGGCGGATGGCCCGCCGCGTCGCCGCCACCGTCCTGACGTCCGGCCTGATCGCCGGCGGTTCCATAGCGGGGGCGGCCACCGCCTCCGCGGAGGAGGCGCCGCACCAGGGCGGGGCGTCCGCCACCCTCAACGGGCTCACCACCTACCACCGCGCGGAGATCCACGAGGAGGGCAAGGCCGACAAGCCCCTGCCCGCCGGTCTCTCGAAATGGAGGTGGAGGGCGGCGGCACCCTCAAGACGTACTGCATCGACATCCACAACCCGACCCAGCCGAAGGCCAAGTACCTCGAAACGCCGTGGGACCAGACGTCCCTCGGGCAGAACGAGGAGGCCGGCAAGATCCGCTGGATCCTGCAGAACTCCTACCCGCAGGTCGACGACCTCGTGGACCTCGCCAAGAAGGCCGGTGCGGGCACGCTGACCCCGGAGACCGCCGCGGCCGGCACGCAGGTCGCGATCTGGCGCTACTCCGACGGCGTGGACGTCACCGCGGTCGACCCGGCCGCCGAGAAGCTCGCCGACTGGCTGGAGGAGAAGGCCGAGAACCTGGAGGAGCCCAAGGCGTCGCTGAGCCTTGAGCCCGCCGCGGTGTCCGGTCCCGCCGGCACCCGGCTCGGCCCGATCACGGTCCACACCAACGCCGACAGCGCGTCCGTGAACCTGCCCTCCGAGGTCGCCGCCACCGGCGTGAAGGTCACCGACAAGGCCGGCAAGCCGGTCACCGAGGCAGCCGACGGCAGCGAGCTGTACGTCGACGTCCCGGCCGGCGCCAAGGACGGCTCCGCCTCCTTCGGCGTGCAGGCGACGACCTCCGTGTCCGTCGGCCGCGCCTTCGCCAGCCTCAGCAAGAGCCAGACGCAGATCCTCGCCGGGTCCAGCGTGTCCACGGTCTCCGCCACGGCGACCGCCACCTGGGCCAAGAAGGGCGCCATCCCGGCGCTCTCCGCCGAGAAGAACTGCGCCAAGGGCGGCGTCGACATCACCGCCACCAACGAGGGCGACGAGCCCTTCGGCTTCGAGCTGATGGGCGGCGAGTACACCATCGGCGCCGGCGAGTCGAAGACCGTCACCATCCCGGTCGCCGAGGACCAGCCGTACGACTTCACCATCGCGCTCCCGGGCGGCGAGAAGAAGACGTTCAAGGGCGTCCTCGACTGCAAGACCACCAGCAGCACCACCCCCACCACCGGGGGCGGCAGCGGCGGCACCGAGGAGCCCGGCCCCGCGCCGAGCCCCCAGTCGGGCGGGGCCACCTCCTCCGGCACCACCGGCACGGGCGGCTCCACCGGCGGCGCCGGTGACCTGGCCGAGACCGGCGCCTCCGGCGCCACCCCGATGATCGCGGGCATCGCCGCCGCGTTCCTGCTGATCGGCGGCGGAGCGGTGTTCTTCCTCCGCAAGCGCAAGGGCGCCTCCGCCGGGTAGCACCCCGCACCCCGGGCAGCCCCTCGGCGGCCCCCGGCGCCCGTGCCCCGACGGCACGGCGCACCGGGGGCCGCCGCATCGCTTTGCCGCCTGCCACCTGCCGCCTGACGCCCTCGGCTTGCGTTGCACCACCTCGCCCTTGCACGCGCGCCCCGAGCGGCGGTGCGGCGGACCGGGAACCACCTGCCCCGTGGCTCCCCCGCCCCCGGGGCGGACCGCAGGGCAGACGGCCTCACCGGCGACCGTCCGAAAGCATGCGGGCGAGGAGGGACCGCATGATGGGACGGCAAGAGAGCACATGACACCCGGAGGATCCATGAACGCACTCGGCAGCGACGGAATGTGCGAGCTCGACCCGGTCACCTGGGACGCGATGATCGACGCGCTGAAGGCCAACGGCGTGTCCGACGAGACCCTCGGCAAGGTCTGCCGGCAGGCCCTGACGACCATCAACGCCACGCCGGTCGCGGTTCGGGAGGAGTGGGTGGCCACGGGCGTCAGGCCGCGGTGAGCCGCGGCAGCCCGGCCTGGTCTCCTGCCGTGCCGGGCACTCGCCGACGCCGCGTCCGGCCCCGCCACCGCTGACGCGCTGCCCATCGGCGGGCCGGGGCTGCGGCAGCGGCGGTGACACCGCGGGTCCGCAGTGACAGCAGCCGCGCCGACGTGAGCGCCGCCCCGCCCGCCGAGGCCCGCCCTCCGGCCGTCGGAGCGCCCGGCGGGCAGCGGCGACCACCGGCAGCGCCCCGATGGTGCGGCGGGGAGGGGCACCGGCCCCGTCGGCGGGCCGCCCACCTACTCGTTTTCGCCCTGGGGTGGCGGTACGGCAAGATGGGGTGTATCTGCCCTGACGAGGCGGAGCCGCTGACTCGACCCCTACGGATTGCCGGACGGTTTCTCTTGGCTGAGTACATCTACACGATGCGCAAGACGCGCAAGGCGCACGGCGACAAGGTCATCCTCGATGACGTGACGCTGAGCTTCCTGCCCGGCGCGAAGATCGGTGTGGTCGGCCCGAACGGCGCCGGTAAGTCCACCGTCCTCAAGATCATGGCCGGTCTGGAGCAGCCGTCGAACGGCGATGCCTTCCTGACGCCGGGCTACAGCGTCGGCATCCTCCTCCAGGAGCCGCCGCTCGACGAGACGAAGACCGTCCTGGAGAACGTCCAGGACGGCGTCGGCGAGGTCAAGGGCAAGCTCGACCGGTTCAACGCCATCGCCGAGGAAATGGCGACGAACTACACCGACGAGCTGATGGAGGAGATGGGCAAGCTCCAGGAGGAGCTGGACCACGCCAACGCCTGGGACCTGGACGCCCAGCTGGAGCAGGCCATGGACGCCCTGGGCTGCCCGCCCGGCGACTGGCAGGTCACCAACCTGTCCGGTGGCGAGAAGCGCCGCGTCGCGCTCTGCAAGCTGCTGCTGGAGCAGCCCGACCTGCTCCTCCTCGACGAGCCCACCAACCACCTGGACGCCGAGTCCGTGCAGTGGCTGGAGCAGCACCTGGCGAAGTACCCGGGCACCGTCGTCGCCATCACCCACGACCGGTACTTCCTCGACAACGTCGCCGAGTGGATCCTGGAGCTCGACCGCGGCCGCGCCTACCCGTACGAGGGCAACTACTCCACCTACCTGGAGACCAAGCAGGCCCGCCTCAAGGTCGAGGGCCAGAAGGACGCCAAGCGCGCCAAGCGGCTCAAGGAAGAGCTGGAGTGGGTCCGCTCCAACGCCAAGGGCCGCCAGGCCAAGTCGAAGGCGCGTCTGGCCCGCTACGAGGAGATGGCCGCCGAGGCGGAGAAGGCCAGGAAGCTGGACTTCGAGGAGATCCAGATCCCGCCGGGCCCGCGCCTGGGCAACGTCGTCGTCGAGGTCGAGAACCTCAGCAAGGCCTTCGGTGAGAAGGTCCTCATCGACGACCTCAGCTTCACCCTGCCGCGCAACGGCATCGTCGGCGTCATCGGCCCGAACGGCGCGGGCAAGACCACGCTGTTCAAGATGATCCAGGGCCTGGAGGAGCCGGACTCCGGCTCCATCAAGGTCGGCGACACCGTCAAGATCAGCTATGTCGACCAGAGCCGCGAGAACATCGACCCCAAGCGCACCCTGTGGGCCGTGGTCTCCGACGAGCTCGACTACATCAACGTCGGCCAGGTCGAGATGCCGTCCCGCGCCTACGTCTCCGCGTTCGGCTTCAAGGGCCCGGACCAGCAGAAGCCGGCCGGCGTGCTGTCCGGCGGTGAGCGCAACCGCCTGAACCTGGCCCTCACCCTCAAGCAGGGCGGCAACCTGCTGCTCCTCGACGAGCCGACCAACGACCTCGACGTCGAGACCCTGTCCTCGCTGGAGAACGCGCTGCTGGAGTTCCCCGGCTGCGCCGTGGTCGTCTCCCACGACCGCTGGTTCCTCGACCGCGTCGCCACGCACATCCTGGCGTACGAGGGCGACTCCAAGTGGTTCTGGTTCGAGGGCAACTTCGAGTCGTACGAGAAGAACAAGGTGGAGCGCCTCGGCCCGGACGCGGCCCGTCCGCACCGCGCCACCTACAAGAAGCTCACCCGCGGCTGAGGCGGCGCTGACTCGTGGCTCGACACCTCTACCACTGCCCGCTCCGCTGGTCGGACATGGACGCCTTCGGGCACGTCAACAACGTGGTCTTCCTCCGCTACCTGGAGGAGGCCCGCATCGACTTCATGTTCCGGCTGGCGCCGGGTGACGGCTCGCCGTCGTTCTCCGGCGGGTCCGTCGTGGCCCGGCACGAGATCGACTACCTGCGGCCCCTGGTCCACCGGCACGAGCCGGTGACCGTCGAGTCGTGGGTCACCAAGATCGGCGCTGCGTCGCTCACGATCGCGTACGAGATCAAGGACGCCGACCAGGTCTACGTGCGGGCCTCGACGGTCGTCGTCCCGTTCGACCTGGAGGCGCAGCGTCCGCGCCGCATCTCCGAAGAGGAGAGGGCGTTCCTCCAGGAGTACGTGGACGACGCCATGTCCTCGGAGGACGCCGCCGCATGACGGCGCCGACCGCGTCACTGCAGTGCGCCGACGTCAGGGAGGCGGCGGGCCTCGCCGCCTTCCTGACCCGGCTGCTCCACTACGACCGGGCCGCCGCCGTCCGTCTCCAGTCGGGCGGCGGCGTCCTGGCGGTGTTCGGACGCCCGCCGTCGTTCGAGGTGATCGCGGTCCGCACGGCCCTGCTGCGGGACGGCGACGCGGCGCCGCCCCTCGACCTGACCGTGTCCGCGGGCGAACTGCTCGACGGCATCGACGACACGGACGGCCGGCTCGCCCTGCCCGCACCCGTCACCGGCCCTCCGTGGAGCGGGGTCCTGCCGCCGCGCGGCGGCTGGCAGGAAGTGCCGGGCCTCCCCGGCGCCGACGCGCTCGGCCGGGCGGTCGCCGCGGCCGTCGCCGAGTTCCGCGGGCGCGACGAGCAGCTCCCGCAGGAGCGAAGGACCCGCGCCGAACGGGACCGGCTCGGCCGTGAGATCTGGTCCCGCACCATCGCCGGCACCGGGCTTCCGCTGCGCGCCGCGCACGCCGCCCAGTCGCTGGGCTTCCTCCCGCCGCCCGGCCTCCTGCCGCGCGAGGCGCCGGTGACGCTGCTGGCGGCCGGCCCGTGGCTGCGGCTGCGCACCCCGTTCGGCTCGGTCGCCGTGCGGACCGGCACCGGCCTGGGCGAGCTCGGCGTCACGCCGCTGCGCCACGGCTGACCGCGCCACAGCCCGGCTGGGGAGGGCACCGGGCGGAGGGCAACGGTGACCTCCGTCCGGCGGGCGGAGCCCCGAAGTGCCGGGACCACAGCCGCCGGGCCGGAAGGGTCCGTACGCCCGGGCGCTTCTCACCGCGGGCGCCACCGGGCGGGCCCCGACGTCACCGTCGGACCCTCCGGAGACGCCGGCCCCGGAGTCGACGGCGTTTACGGCATTCTCACGGCATTCACGGATGGCAGAGCGGACGCGGCACGCAGCACTCCGCAAGGCCCGTCACATGACCTGCACGCAGCGCCGGGGGAGTCCGGCGGTGTGCGGCCCCGCAGGCAGCACTCTGCGAAGCCCGCCCTGTGACCCACCCGCAGCGCAGACGTGGTCCCGCGGTGCGCGGCCCGCACCCAGCACTCCGCGAAGCCCGCCCTATGACCCACACGCGGCGCAGACGTGGTCCCGCGGTGCGCGGGCCCCGCACGCAGCGCTCACCGAAGCCCGTCACACGACCCGCGCCGCTCCGGAACCGTCGCACACCCGTCGGCGGCGCGTGGTCCCGGTCCCGCGGCCTCAGCCGTGGGCGTTCACCATCGACGCCGCCGCGTAGGTGAGGTAGCCCCACAGCTGGCGCTCCAGTTCCTCCGGCAGCTCCAGCTCGTCCACCGCGACCCGCATGTGCTGAAGCCACGCGTCGTGCGCGGCCCGGTCGACGACGAACGGCGCGTGCCGCATCCGCAGCCGCGGGTGGCCGCGCCGGTCACTGTAGGTGCGCGGGCCGCCCCAGTACTGCATGAGGAACAGCGCGAGCCGCTCCTCTGCCGGACCCAGGTCCTCCTCCGGGTACATCGGCCGCAGCAGGGGGTCCTCCGCCACACCCTGGTAGAACCGGTGGACCAGGCGCCGGAACGTCTCCTCGCCGCCCACCTGCTCGTAGAACGTCTGCTCCTGGACGGCGCCGTGCGGGATGTCTGTCACCCGTCCATCGTCTCAGACCCCGCACGCGAAGCCCCCGGCCCCGGGAGCCCTCCGCCCCCAGGGGCCCGCGCCGCGTGACCGATGTCACAGTGGAGGCATGGGCCTGTCCGTGCACGACCCGTGGGCCGGGGCGGCCGGCGCAGCACGCGGCCGCCTGGTGGCCTCGCTCATCGCCGAGGGCCTGCTGCCCGACCCCGTGTGGCGGGCGGCGTTCGCGGAGGTGCCCCGCCACCTCTTCGTGCCTTCGTACTTCGTCGGCACGATCGGCGGCTACGAGCGGTTGCGGTGCGACGACCCCGACCCGCTGCGCCGCGAGGCATGGCTCCTCGGCGCGTACGAGGACGAGCCCGTAGGCATCCGGATGCGGAACGGCGAGCTGGTGTCCACCGCGAGCCAGCCGTCTCTCATGGCCGCGATGCTGCACGCCCTCGACGCCCGCGACGGGGACTCCGCCCTGGAGATCGGCACCGGCACCGGCTACAACGCCGCCTTGCTCTGCCACCGCCTCGGCGACGACCGGGTCACGTCCGTCGACCTCGACACCGACCTCACCGACGCTGCCAGGGCCCACCTCGCCCGGGCCGGCCGCCACCCGGTCGTCGTCACCGGCGACGGGGCGCGCGGCTGCCCGGGGCGTGCGCCCTTCGACCTCGTCATCGCCACGTGTGCGATGCCCGAGGTGCCGCGCGCCTGGCTCGCCCAGTGCCGGCCCGGCGCCCGGATCGTGGCCCCGCTGTCCACAGGAGTGCTGCGGCTGCACGTGGTGGACCCCGCACACGCGGAAGGGCGGTTCCTGCACACGTCGGCGTACTTCGTACCGCTGCGCGGCGCCCTGTCGCCGCTCCCCGAGGCGCGCACGGCGGGGCTGCCCCAGGAGGCGCTCGGCAGTGACCTGTTCCGGTTCCTGCTCACCCTCGCGGCGGGCCACCTCGACCCGTACGAGGCGTACGCGCTGTGGCAGCGGGAAGGCAGGCCCGAGCGCGAGCGCTACGGGGTGACGGTCGCCGGGGACCGCCAGTGGGCGTGGCTGGACGACCCCGAGGGGCCGTACGCCTGGCCCCTCGGGTCACCACCTGCCCGCGGCTAGCCGCGGACGACCGTGAGCGTCGTCCAGGCCCCGACGTGGACCCGGTCGCCTTCGCGCAGCGGCACCGGGACGTACGGCTGGATCGGGTCCTCGCCGCCGTTGACGGTCGTGCCGTTGGTGGAGTTCTGGTCCACGACGGCCCAGGAGCCGTCGGGCTGCTGGACCAGGATCGCGTGCTGGTGCGAGACGCCCGGGTCCTCCGGCGGCCCCGACAGGTCGATGTCGGGGGACTCACCCGTGGACTGGCGGCGCCGGCCGATGCTCACCTGCTTACCGGTCAGCGGAACGTGCCGCTCCGGGGCGTACCCCGGCAGGGTGAGACCCGCGGCCTCGGGGCCGCTGCGCCGCATCATCGCCGTGAAGTAGTCACCGTCCGGCGCGACCACGACCGACCAGCCCGCGGGCGCCGCACCGGGCCCGTGCCCGCCGGGACCGGTCGCACCGCCGGGGCCGGGCTGGTGGCCTGGCGGCGGGAAGGCCGGGGCGGGGGCGGGCGGGAAAGCCGGGCCGCGGTCGTGGGCCGCCGTGCCGGGCCCCGGCGCCGGGGGTGCCGGGGCGTACGCCTGCGGAGGCATGCCGTGCGGGGCGCGCGGGCCCGGCTGGGGGCCGCCCTGGTGCTGCGGGCCGTCCCGGTGCGACGGCGGCGGCAGCAGCCAGTCGTCGCCCCCGGTCGACTGCGGGGCCTGGCCCGGCGGAGGGAAGCCCTGCGGCGGAGGCGGAGGCGGAGGCCCGGGCGGTCCCGGGTTCCGGCCCGTCGGCCCCTGCGGCGGCTCGGGCGTCGGCGGCCCGGCCGGGCGGTGCCCCTGCGGGGGAGGCGTGCCCTGGTACGCGTGCGGGTCCTGGTGCCCCTGCCCCTGCGAGGGCGGGCCGGACAGGAAGCCGGGTGGCAGGTCCATCCCGGCCGACGAACCGAAGGGGCCGGGGCCGCCGGGGCCGCCGGTGGGTCCGGAGGTCGGCGGGGCAGTGGACATCGGGGAGTACGGGTCGGTCTGGCCCGGTGCGAAGTTCCAGCGGCACTCGCCGCAGAACGGCGCCCCCGGTTCACGCGGGCTGCGGCAGCGCGGGCACAGCTCCGCCTGCTGCGTGGCGTTCGGGTCGCCGCCCGCCGTGCCGTAGCCGTGGGCGGGCGGTGGCGGGGGAGGGTAGCCGTACCCGGGAGCCGGCGGCGGGGGAGGAGGCGGCGGGGCGGCGCCCGCCGGGGTGCCCGCCCCGGCCATGCGGTGACCGCACACCTCGCACCAGTCGTCGGAAGGCGACTGGTGTCCGTTCGGGCAGGTCGGCATGTCGGCCTTTCCCCCTCTCCTCGTCGGCCGCCGCTGCGGCCGTGGTCATGACGCTCGTCCGTTGTGGCCTTGTCACGCGAACCGTCTTGGTGGAGCGCGTTGCGAGCGTCATCTCGTCCGCCTCCGCGACCTTCGCCTTCCGTCGCACAGTACCCGCCGCCGTGGCGTCGACGTCGGCCGCCTTCGAAAGCAGTTTCGCAGTATCCGTGTTCCCGCGGGGCCCGCGCCACCTGCGCGGGGCCCGCCGCGCGGCCTGCCCGGCGCGGCCGCCGCCGATGCGCGGCGCACCGTGCGCCGTTGCGCGGTACGGGGAACGGATGCGCCGTACGCGCTCCCGGCCAGGGCCGCCGTCGAGTGGCCTCCACGGCGCGCGCGGGCCGCCGCGCCCACTGCCTTCCCGCAGCCCCCGCCACTCCTCCCCATGCGGCGCGCAGAACCCCGCGCCCGGCGTCCGCACCCGGCCCCGCGGCCCGCAGGCGACTGCCCCCGCGGGGTCGTGGGCGGGGCCCGTCCTGGGCGGGGACGCGGCCCGCTCGTACGGGTGCCCTGGTCACCCCGCCCTGTGGACGTCCGCGCCGGACGCCCGGGGGCGCCCCTGAGGGTGCGGGGACCCGTGGCGGCCGGGCGCGGTCAGGCTGCGCCCGCCCCCTGCGGCGGTACGGCGAACGGCAGCACCGCCACCGTCACGTTGTCGTGGCCTCCGCCGTCCAGGGCGTGGCCGACGAGGACCCGGGCCGCGTGCAGGGGCCGCCGCGCGGCGTCCGGCGGAACGGCGCGCGCCATGTCCTCGGCAGACTCCGCGTAGTTCCACAGGCCGTCCGTGCAGACGACGACCACCCCGGGCCGGTCGGGGGCGAACACGGCTGTGTGCGGCTCCAGTTCGTACGCGTCGGCACCCAGCCAGCCGGTGATGGCGTGGGCCCGCTCGTCGGCGTACGCCTGGGCCTCGGTCATCAGTCCCGCAGCGACCATCTGCGCCGCCCACGAGTCGTCCTCGGTGAGCCGGCACGGCGCGGCCGTGCGGTCGTCGGGCACCCAGTAGACGCGGCTGTCGCCCACCCAGCCGACGGTCAGCCGGCCACCGGCGGCGACGGCCGCGACGAGGGTGCAGGCGGGGGCGTTGCGGTGCCGCTGCGCGTCCGGGTCGTGGCCCGCCCTGTCGCCGTCCCGGCCCGCGAGGGCGGTGACCGCGTCCCCGGCGGCCATGATGGCGTCGTGCAGGGCCTGGTGGGGAGGGGCGCCGTCGGCCAGGGCCCGGGTGAGGCACGCGTTCGCCGTGTCGGAGGCGGCGGCCGACGCCTCGTCGGGGCGCGCCGCGGAGGACACCCCGTCGCAGACGACGGCGACGACGGCGGGCGAGCCGTCCCCGAGGGCCGCGGCGCTGACCGCGAAGGCGTCCTCGTTGCGGTGGTGGCGCAGGCCCCGGTCGGTGACGGCGGCGACGCTGTCGAGCTCCTGCTCCATGTGGTCGCGGGGGCGCGGCTGGGCGTGCCCGCAGTGCTCGCAGTACCCGTCGCGGTCGACGCGCCCGGCCCGGCAGGCCACGCACGCCCCGGTGCCGGGTGACGGGTCGGTCGCGCGGGCGGCGGCCTGCGCGGCGGCGCGGGGGTCGGGCGCGGCGAGGACGAAGTCCCCTCCAGCGGCGGGGTGCGGCTGACCACCCGGCGGATCGTGGCGTACGGGGTGGTCGGGTGTGGCGCTCATACCCGACACGGTAGGCCCGCCGGGCCCGCCGGTCACGGCCGGTGCAGCGGATACCGCCTGGGCCACCGGCACGGCGGGTGGTGCGGGAGGCAGGGGAGGCGGAGGAGGCAGAGGAGGCGAAGGAGATGTGGGCGCCGAGTGCGGTTGTGGAGGCTGTGGCGGCGCAGGGGGCATGGGGGGCTGGAGAGTTCGGGCGGGCGTGGGCGGGGCGGATGGGCCGGATGGGCTGAGG
>NZ_MKXB01000052.1:15478-18450 GCF_001865245.1 Streptomyces sp. CC53
AGGTGGGGGAGCCGCAGGAGGTGTGGAAGCTTCAGGAGGTGCTTGAGATGCAGACGATGTGGGGGCCGTGGGAGGTGCGTGAGGCGCCGGAGGTACGGGCGGGTCTGGCGGCACGGGAGGCACAGGAGGCACAGGGCGTACGGGTGCTTCACCTGTGGGCGGAGGCGCAGGGGACGCGGAGGCTTCAGGCGGCAGGGGAGGCCCGGGGCGTGCGGGGGCTTCGTGGGAGGGAGGAGGCGCGGGGCGCGCGGGGGCCTCGGGGGGTGTAGGCGGCGCCGAAGGCACCGGGGGCGCGGAGGGTCCACGAGCCGCGTCCCAGTCCTGCTCCTGCTCCGACTCCCACGTCTGCTCGTGTCCTTGCGCCATCGCTCACACCTTCGTCCCGGGGCGGCAGCGGACGGGCCGCCCTGCCAGTCCCCTCTGTCCCACCGCGCCGGGCGCTAACCCCGCATGTGCGTTCAGGAACCGGCCCCCGACCCCCGCCCCGGCCTTCGGCTGGCTTCCGCTCCTGCCCTGGCCCTCGACCGCCCCCGATCGGCCCCCGGCCCTGCCCCGGGAGCCGGGTGGCCGACGTGGGTATGGCCCCGGACCCGGGGCCCCGGGCGCTTCCGCAGCCGCCGCCGAGGTTTCCCGGGCCGGCCCGGTGAGGGGCAGGCCCGGCCCTCGCCGCGGTCCCCGGCTCGGCATGGCCCCGGGCATGGGCGCGGCCCGCGGCCCGCGGTCCGTGCTCGTCCGCCGGGCGGCGCCGCCCCCGCGTGCCGGACGCGGCCGGGGCCTCAGCCTCGGCCCCCGCGCCCGCCCCCGCCCGAGAGCAGCTCCGCCGCCGCCTGCTGGTAGCGCAGCACCGCCTGCTCCGCGGCCCGAAGGTCGCAGGGAGCGCTCCACAGCCTCCGGCGCGCCGCGTCGTACCGCTCGACGAGCAGTGCGTCCTCCGCCAGTCCCTGCCGGGACAGTCTCGCCCGGCACGCGTCCAGGCGTCCCCGCAGCTCCGCGCGGATCGCCAGCGGGGCCGTCACGGCCGTCAACGACTCCCGGGCCCGCAGCAGTTCCTCCTCCGCTTCCTGCTCCAGCGCCTCCAGCAGCGGGGACAAGCGGTGCCACCGGGCGTGCCGCCGGTGCTCCGCGGCGATCGCGAGACGTTCCTGGAGCGCGGTCGGCGGCCCGCTCACCGCCGGCACCTCGGACGCCGCGATCTTCGCCAGTACCTCGCCGCGCGCCGTCCGCGCCTCCGCCAGCGTGCGGTCGGCCCGGGACAGCAGGTCGCGCAGGCGCAGCAGCCGGGACTCCGAGTCCTGCCGCACCTGGAGCACGGCCTCGATCTCCCGCCGCACGTCCTCCAGCGCCCGGGCCGCCGCGTCGTACCGCCGCGTGTCGGGGCGTCCGCCGCCGGGCGCGGAACTGCCCTCCGCGGGGTGCCAGAAGGCCAGCGGGTCGCTCACCACCTGCGCGCGCAGCGCGGAGAGCTCAGCAGTGATCGCCTCCAGGTCGTCCCCCGCCGGGTGCTCCCCGGGCCGCACGCCCACCGAACGGGCCAGTGCCCGCGTCCGGTGCAGCTCGGCGGCCAGCAGGTCTATGCGGGCGGGCAGGGCCGACCACACCGCCTCCGCGGCCACGACCACGTCGAGGGAGCGGGCGTAGAGCTCGTTCATGCGCTCCACCAACCGCTCCAGCGTGTACCGTTCGACCGGCTCGCCCTCGCCGTGCGCGACCTCCACGCTCGCACCGGCCAGCCGCTCGGTCAGCTCGGCCAGTTCCTCCGGCTCCGGCCAGTGCCGCCGGCCCCGTACCTCCCGCAGCTCGTGCAGCGCGGCCGTGTACGCGTCGAAGCAGGCCCACAGCCGGGTCACCGTCCGCTCGGTCGCCGCCCAGCGCTCCTTCGTCGTCCCGGTCAACTCCGCGCCCTCCAGCAGTCGGCGGCCCGCGTGGTCCTGCAACGCGAGCAGCGAATCCTCGACCGCCCGGCGCTCCGCGCCGAGCCGCGCCAACGCGCGGTCCACCTGATCCCGGTCCATCACCGACCCGGGGAGCTCCGTGGCGCTCATCGGTCACCTCTCGCTCTCGTGGGACTGCTGTTCGTCGATGTCGTTTCGGTGGTGGGTGGAGTGGGGCAGGGGGGACCGCACCGGGAGTGCCGGGCCGGTCCCGGGCCGGGCAGGGACGGAGCCGTACGGCGGTGTGCCGCGTGCCGGTGTTCCGGAGCCCGGCGTCATCGCGTCGGGTGCCGGACCGCCCCGCACCGCGCCTCCGGCGGCCCGGGCGCGGCGGCGGCCAGGACCGCCCCGGGGCCAGGTCCGCCGGCCGCGGCCCTTGCGGACCGTGCCCGGCCAGCCGTACGGGACGGCGCCCGGCCCGGTGGCGCGGCGGCCGCCCGCGCTGCCGCCCCGGCCGCGCCCCCCGCGCCCGTGGCTGCCGGTCGCCACCGGTGTCCGCGTCCTGTCGCGGTCGGCTCCCTCCCCGGACCGGCCTCGCGCCGTCGCGCGGCCGGCTTCCCCGGCCCGGGCCGGGCGGCCCTGCCCGCCCGCCGCCGCCCCGCCCCGTCGTGACCGCCGTTCCCGGTCGGTTCCGTGCTCCGTGCCACAGGAGGCAGGTTCTCGTCCGTCCGGGTCTCCGGGGAACCGATCCGGGCGCCGTTCAGCACCTTGAGCGAATCGAGGCCCCGTGGGCGGGGCCCGGGCGGGCTGTGGCGGGCGGACGCGGGGGTGGTGGCGGCCGGTACGGTGCGGACGGCCCCGGGGCCTGCCGGGGCGGCCGCGGCCCGTGGGCCGGGGAACGGCGGCTGTGCCACGTGATCTCCCCCTCGGTCGCCGACGTCGGCCGCCCCGGCGGTTGCCGGTGCGGCTGCCCGCCCAGAAGTATGGCCGCAGGGCCGGGCGTTGACACCGGACTTCCCTGGATCTTGTGCGGGACGCGCCCGCGCCGCGCGACACCGACCGGCGCCGCCCGCCCCCGGCGCAGCACCTGGACCGACCGGG
>NZ_MKXB01000053.1 GCF_001865245.1 Streptomyces sp. CC53
CGTCGCCGTCGTCTTCGGCGCCGGGCTGTGGAACGGCCGCCCGACCCCGTACCTGGCGCACCGGCTCGACACGGCCGCCGAGCTGTACCGCACCGGCAAGGTCAAGGTCGTCCTCGTCACCGGTGACAACTCGCGCGTCGAGTACGACGAGCCGGACGCGATGCGCACGTACCTCGTCGAGCGCGGGGTGCCGGACGGGCGGATCGTCAGTGACTACGCCGGGTTCGACAGCTGGGACTCCTGCGTGCGCGCGAAGAGGATCTTCGGCGTGGACCGCGCCGTCCTCGTGACCCAGGGCTTCCACGTCCGGCGCGCGGTCACCCTCTGCCAGGCGGCGGGAGTCGAAGCGTACGGCGTCGGGGTCGCGGAACTGCACGACGCCGTCTGGTACTACGGGGGCGTCCGCGAGCTCGCCGCCGCCGGGAAGGCCGCGCTCGACGTCGTCCTCCGACCGGACCCGACGTTCCTGGGGCGCGAGGAGAGCGGCGTCCGGGAGGCCCTGGCCTCGGCGGAGTAGCCCCGGACGGGCCTCCCGGCGGGCTCCGGACCGGGCCGCCGCCGCTCACCGCACCGGGCCGCACGCCCGGAGCGCGACGTACCCCGTGCGTAATACGGCGTGACCGCGGCCGTAACACGCGCGTCGCACGCTCGGTGCCATGCTCGCCGCCGCCGCAACCTCCCCCTCCACCACCGCCACCCACTGCCCGTACTGCGCCCTGCAGTGCGGGATGAACCTCCGGCCCGCCCAGGACCCGCAGGGCGGGGTCGAGGTAGTGGAGCGTACGGACTTCCCCGTCAACCGGGGTGCCCTGTGCGGCAAGGGGCGCACCGCGCCCGCCGTGCTGTCCTCCCGCGTCCGGCTCACCGGGCCGCTGATCCGGAACCACGCCACAGGCGCGCTCGAACCGGCAGGCTGGGAGGAGGCGCTGCGGGCCGTCGCCGACGGACTGCGGCGCACCCGGGAGACGTACGGACCCGACGGGGTCGGGGTGTTCGGCGGCGGCGGGCTCACCAACGAGAAGGCGTACAGCCTCGGCAAGTTCGCCCGCCTCGTCCTCGGCACCTCGCAGATCGACTACAACGGCCGCTTCTGCATGTCGTCGGCGGCCGCCGCGCACACCAGGGCGTTCGGGGTGGACCGGGGCATGCCCTTCCCGTTGGAGGACGTCCCGCGCAGCGGCTGCGTCATCCTGGTCGGCTCCAACATCGCCGAGACCATGCCCCCGGCGCTGCGCTACCTCACGGAGCTGAAGGAGAACGGCGGCAGGCTCGTCGTCATCGACCCGCGCCGCACCCGCACCGCCGAGCAGGCCGACCTGCACCTGGCGCCCCGCCCCGGCACCGACCTGGCCCTCGCCCTCGGACTGCTGCATCTCGTCGTCGCCGAGGGCCGGGTCGACGAGGACTACGTACGGGAGCGCACCACCGGCTGGGAGGAGGCCCGCGCCGCCGCCATGTCCCACTGGCCCGCGATGGTCGAGCGGCTCACCGGTGTCCCGGTGCCGCAACTGCGCGAGACCGTGCGGATGTTCTGCGACGCCGACAGCGCGATGGTGCTCACCGCCCGCGGGCCCGAGCAGCAGGCCAAGGGCACCGACACCGTGGGCGCCTGGATCAACCTGTGCCTGGCCACCGGCCGGCCCGGCCGCCCGCACTCCGGGTACGGCTGCCTCACCGGCCAGGGCAACGGCCAGGGCGGCCGCGAGCACGGTCAGAAGGCCGACCAGCTCCCCGGCTACCGCAAGCTCGACGACCCGGCGGCCCGTGCCCACGTCGCCTCCGTGTGGGGCGTCGACCCGGACGTGCTGCCCGGACCGGGCCGCAGCGCCTACGAACTGCTCGACGCGCTCGGCCGGGACGTGAAGGCGCTGCTCGTCATGGGCTCCAACCCGGTCGTCTCCGCGCCGCGCGCCGGACACGTCGAGGACCGGCTGAGGTCCCTCGACTTCCTCGCCGTCGCCGACGTCGTGCTCTCCGAGACCGCCGCGCTCGCCGACGTGGTGCTGCCCGTGACGCAGTGGGCGGAGGAGACCGGCACGATGACGAACCTGGAGGGCCGCGTGCTGCTGCGCCGCCGCGCCCTCACCCCGCCCGAAGGCGTCCGCAGCGACCTGGAGGTCATGCACGCGCTCGCCGGGCGGCTCGGCTGGGAGAAGGGCTTCCCCACCGACCCGGAGGAGGTCTTCGACGAGCTGCGCCGCGCCTCCGCGGGCGGTCTCGCCGACTACTCCGGCATCAGCTACCGGCGCATCGCCGAGGAGGACGGCGTCTTCTGGCCCTGCCCCGGCCCCGACCACCCCGGCACCCCGCGGCTCTTCCTCGACCGGTTCGCCACCCCCGACGGCCGCGCCCGGTTCGTGCCCGTCACCCACCGTCCGGCGGGGGAGGAGCCGGACGACGCCTACCCCGTCATCCTGACGACCGGCCGCGTGGTCTCCCACTACCAGTCGGGCGCCCAGACCCGGCGGGTCGCCGAGCTGAACGCCGCCGCCCCCGAGCCGTTCGTCGAACTGCACCCGCGGCTCGCCGAGCGCGTCGGCGTGGCGGACGGCGAGCCCGTGGCCGTCGTCTCGCGGCGGGGCCGGGCGGTCGCCCCGGCCCGGCTGACCACGGCCATCCGGCCCGACACGGTGTTCATGCCGTTCCACTGGTACGGCGAGGGGCGCGCCAACACCCTCACGAACCCGGCCCTCGACCCCACGTCGAAGATGCCGGAGTTCAAGGTGTGCGCGGTCCGCCTGGAACCGGTGACGCCGAACGACCCGGCCCCGTCGGACGGCTGAGCCAGTCCCCGCCCGCCAGCGGCGGCCCCACCACGGTGCGGGCCGCCGCCACGTACACCCACGCCCGTACCTCCGCCCCGTCCCGCACGCGGACGGCGCCGCACACCACCCGCTCGTACAGGTTGCGCGGATCGCCCGGGCCCAGGCGGCCCTCCAGCCGGTCCAGGGCGTCCAGCAGCGCGCGGTACCCGCCGGGCGCCGCCCACATGAGGTCCCCCACCACCGTGCCCGTGCCGCCGAGCCGCAGGTACGGGTAGCCCGGCCCGTCGTGCAGCAGGGCGCCCGGCAGCCTGGCGGGCTCCTCGGACACGGTGCGGCCCGCCAGGTACCGGCCGTGGTTGCGCCCGCCCGGCCGCAGCGTCCCGTACACGAAGAACGGCAGCTCCGATCCGGGTTCTCCCCCCGGGTCGGGGGCCCCGGCCGCGACCGTGCGGTGCCGCCCGGCCGCGGGCCGACCCGCGCGGTGCGGCGCTCCTGCCGCCGCATGCCCTCCGCCGTACGGCAGCTCGTCCTCAGCCGTGCCCGCGGGGTGCGGCGCCCCGGCCGCCGGCCGTCCCCCGTCGTGCGGCACTTCCCCGCCCGTACGGCGGGGCGTCCCGGCCGCCGGCCCCCGTCCGCGGGACGCCACCCCGGTCACCGGCGCTCCCCCGTGGCGCAGCGGCGCGCCGCCGCCCCGCCCGTCCGGAACGCCCGCCCGCTCACCGGGTCTCCCGCGTGATCCACGCCAGGTACTCCGCGCTCCCGCGCAGCACCGGTGTCGCGATGATCTCCGGTGTGTCGTACGGGTGGTGCTCCCGCAGGTACGCCTCCAGCGCGGTGTACCGGTCGTCGGCCGTCTTGAACAGCACCTGCCACTCCCGGGCGGACTCGACCGCGCCCTCCCACCGGTAGACCGACGTCACGGGCGCCGAGATCTGCGCGCACGCCGCGAGTCTCGCCCCCACGGCTCCGCGCGCCAGTTCCTCGGCCTTCGCCGCGCTGTCGGTGGTGGTCAGGACGGTCAGGGCCGGCGTCATGTCGTCACGCTCCTCGTCTCTCCTTCCCCAGCATCACATCCGCGGCCCCGACCGGTCACGTCCACGCTTCGAGCCCCGGGCCACCGGACCACGAGCCGCCTTCGAGGGCCGGGCCCCAAGCTGACGTACGCGCCGGACATCGGACGGCGCAGACGCACTCCGAGAGGAGGTAACGCCATGATCCGCAAGCCGGTTCGCCGCGGTGTGAGCTCCCGCAAGTCCGTCATCAACTGATCCGTCACCGCGCCGGCCGGGCCGGCACCACCGGGTGCCGGCCCGTGTCCTGCCCGTACGACTCAGGAGAGGAGGAAAGGCCATGGTGCGCAAGCCGGTTCGTCGGGGCGTCAGCTCCCGCAAGGCGGCCTTCTGATCGTGAACCACTGATCAGGGTCCCGCGCGTGGCGGGCACGGCGGACTCCGCGGTGCCCGCCACGCCGCTTTCCCGTCAGGTCCCTGCACACGAGTGCGCCCCACCACACCCACATGAGGAGCCAGACATGGAGTTGACCGACCGCGTCGTGCGGATCGAGTACGTGCCGGACGCAGGACTGCTGGCAGCCGACGTGACGGGCCGTATCCACCTGCTCGACGGGGACCTGCAGGTCGTCAGGTCGTCGCCGGCGCCGACCGGCACCGTGGCCGCGGGGCACGCCCCGGTCTACACGGTCACCGCCTCCGGACCGTGGGTGGTCGGCCGGGACAAGCGGGGCACGCTGCTGCGGTGGCGGCTGGACACCCTGGACCTCGTCGACGTCCTCGACGCGGACCACACCGCCGACCACACGGAGCTGATGGACGGCGAGGAGCCCTCCCCGGTGATGAGCCGCGGCATCACCGTCCACCGGGGCAAGGTGTACGTCAACAACGGCTACCGGCAGATGGCCGTCCTCGACCTGGAGACCTTCGCCGTCGAACGCGTCGAGCCGTCGTTCGCCGGGCACGTGCCCCTGGAGTGGTTCTGCCAGGACCACCCGGACGTGGACGCCGCCTCCGACAAGGCCGGCCGGGTCTTCCTCGGCGACCTGGAGAGGCTCGACTTCCCCACCGTGGTGCGCGCCGACGGCGGCAACATCCACCGCATCCTCTACGACCCGCTGCACCACCGCTTCTGGGCCACCCAGGACGACGGCACCGACGAGAACGACAACATCGCCAACGGCGTCCTCACCCTCGACGCCCAGGGCACCATCACCCACCAGGTGCTGCTGGCCCGCGACGACGTCGAGTTCCTCGCCTTCTCCCCGGACCACCGGACCGTCTACGTCGGCGGGTTCGACGGCGTGCTGCACCTGCTGGACAACACCTCCCCGGAGCCGAGGATCGCCGACACCGTCACCGGCTTCTCCCACCAGCTCACCGACTTCACCGTCGGCGACGACGGCACCCTCTACACCCTGACCCAGGACGGCGACATCCGCCGGCTCAGCGCCGACGGCCGCGAGGTCCTCGCCCGCGCCCCCTTCCGCCGCCAGTGCGTGTGGGACATCCGGCAGTCCGCCGACGACCCGGCGGAGCTGTACGCCGCGACCGACGACGGCGTCGCCGTGCTGTCCCTGGCCACCGACCCGGTCGGCGAGCCCCGCCTCGCCGTGCGCGACCATCTGGTGCACGGCATGGGCTTCACCCGCCGCGTGGTGCCGTTGCCGGGCGGCTGGGCGGGCGTCACCCGCGACCGGTGGGTGTTCCGCGCCACCCGGACCGGCGAGATCCTGTGGCGCCACCGCGTGGCCGCCCTCGCCCACACCGTCTCCGGCTCGCCGGACCACAGCAGGCTGCTGGCCTGCCACAACGACGGCGTGGACGAGCTGGACGCGGCCACCGGCGAGGTGATCGCCCGCATCGACATCGGGCGGGCGTCCGCCTGGGCCGGCTGCTACCTGCCCGGCGGGGAGCGGATCGTCGCCTCCAGCACCGGCCTCGTCGCCGCCTTCGCCGCCGACCGGCAGGAGGTGCTGTGGGAGCTGGACACCACCGAGTACCCGAAGCGCATGTGGGCCGAGGACGCCGACACCCTGATCGTCAGCGGCGAGAACGGCTTCAAGCGGATCTCCGTCAGCGAGCGGAAGGTCACCCACCGCTGGACCGAGCTGCTCGACAACACCGTCGAGAACGGCGTGGTGCTGCCCGACCGCGTGTACGCCGTGTCCTACGGCGCCCAGCTCGGCGTCTACGAGCGCGAGTCCACCGAGATCCTGGCCCTCGTCGAGGACCTGCCGGACTTCGCCAAGGCGGTCGCCGCGGTGCCGTTCGAGGACGGCCACGTCCTCCTCGTCGGTGGCCGGGGCGGCTGGATCCGGGTGTTCCGCACGGGCGGCGAGGGCGTCAAGGCCCCGCTGACCCGCGTGCGGGACCTGCTCCTGCCCCGGCAGAGGACCACGCCGTGACCGGTGGGGACGGCGGGACGGCCGCCACGGAGGCCCGGCCGTCCCCCTGGCGGGACCGGAGGTTCCGGATCTTCGCCGTCGGCAACGTCGTCAACAACATCGGTGAGGCCGTCTACACGGTGGCCCTCCCGCTGTTCGTCTACGAACGCACCGGCTCGCTGGCCGTGATGGCGATGCTGGCCGTGCTCACCCCCGCCACGCTGCTGCTGGCCCCGCTGCTCGGCGCCGTCGTCGACCGCCACGGCGCCCGGGTGCTGGTGGTGCCCGGGCTGCTGGTCCAGGCGGCCGCCGCCATCGCCCTGAACCTCACCGGGCTCGCCGAGGACGCCCCCGTCTGGCCGCTGTTCGTCTTCGGCGCGCTCGTGCAGATCGGCGGCGCCGGCTACCGGATGGGCTGGATGACGGGCGTGGCCCACATGTTCCCCGACAACCCGGTCCGCTCCCGGGCGAGCCTCGGCAGCCTCTACACCGTCACCAACGTCGTCGGTCCGCTCCTGGTCAGCGTCGCGCTGCTGTGGGTCGGCTACGCCGGACTGCTCTGGTTCAACGTGCTGACGTTCTTCGCGCCCATCGCCGTGTGGCTCATGGGGATCCACCCCCCGCGCCGGGCCGCCTCCGGCGGCGGGGGCGTCGTGCGGGGACTGGTCGACGGCGGGCGGGTCATGCTCGGCACGCCCGTGCTGCTGCACGCGATCCTCGTGTTCGTCCCCATGCTGCTGGTCGGCACCACCGGCACGATGACCCTGTCGCTGTTCCGGCTCCAGGACGACTGGCAGCTGACGCCGCAGAGCGTGGGACTGGTGCTGGTGGCGGTGCGGATCGCCGGCGTCCTCGGGACGGTGCTCGTGTCCGAGCGCAAGACCTTCCCGTTCCGGGCGATCGTGCTCGTCGGCACGCTCGGCATGGGCGTGGCGCTGCTGCTGATGGCGTCCGGTTCACTGGCCGTCTTCGTCGGCGCGATGGTCGTCATGTTCGGGTTCCAGAGCGCGCTCGGCGTCGCGAGCGACCTGATGGTCTTCCAGTTCGTACCGGCCGACGCCCTGGGCCGCGTGGGCGGGATCGTCGACCTCGTCCTCGGCCTTCCCGTGCTGGCCGGCCCGCTGGTCGTGCCCGCGCTCGCCGACGCCCTCGGCGGCTCCGCCACCTTCGCCGTCTTCGGCTGCGTCCAGCTCGCCGGCCTGCTGTGGCTGTGGCGCACCTGGCGGCAGTGGGCGCAGAAAGCCCCGCAGACCCCGTCACGAGAGGAGGCCGTCACACCATGAGCGACGGCACGAGCAGGGCGCGCACCCCGCACCCAGCCGACGAAGAGGCGGCAGCCGGCCCGCGTCCCGGCCGCGACCCCGCCCCGGCGGCCGACCAGTGGGGCACGCTCACCACCCCCGCCGGCCCCGCCCTCTATG
>NZ_MKXB01000054.1 GCF_001865245.1 Streptomyces sp. CC53
CTCGGCCCCGTCGCGACGGTCGGGCCGCGGCTGCCCGGCTGCGCCCCCGCCCTCGGCGACGGCCCCTCCGGCGGCGTGCCGCCCCGGCCCGTCGACGAGGACGGCGACGCGGTCGTCGTGTTCACCTCCGGCACCACGTCCCGCCCCCGAGCCGTGGTCCACACCCGGGCCTCCCTCGCCGCCGGCATGGCCGCCGTGACCGGCCTGGTCGCCCCGCGCGAGGCCCGGCCCGTGCTCGGCGGGACGTTCTTCGTCCTCGTGCCCTCCCTCGCGAACGGCGCGCCCGTCGCCCTGCCCGCCCGGTCCCCGCGCCCGCTCGCCCGCCAACTGCGCCGCCTCGACCCGCAGGCCACCTACCTGACACCGCCCCAGCTGCGCGCCGCCCTCGATGCCGGGGCCCGCTTCACCGGCCGGGTGTGGACCGGCTCCGCCCCCGCGAGCGCGGCGCTCCTCACCCGCGTCAAGCAGGCGGGCGCCCAGGAGGCGTGGGGCGTGTACGCACTGACCGAGCTGTTCCCCGCCGCCGCCGTCGAACAGGCCGAGAAGGCCGCCTTCACCGGCGGGGGAGACCTCGTCGGCACACCGCTGCCCGGCGTCACGGCCAAGCCGGGCCTCACCGGGGAACTGCTGCTGTCCGGGCCCGCGGCCCGCGACCGGTACCTGGGCGAGGACCCCGACCCGTGGGTCGCCACCGGCGACCGCGCCCACCTCGACGGCGGCCGCATCGTCCTGGAGGGCCGCTGCAAGGACATGGTGCTGCGCCGGGCCGAGAACATCTACCCGGGGCTGTACGAGCCCGCGCTGCACGTGCCGGGCGTGGATCTCGCCCTGCTCGTCGGCGTCCCGGCCGCCGACGGCGACGAGCGGCTCGTCGCGGTCGTCCAGCCGCACCGCGACGCCGACCCCGCCCGTGTCCGGGCCGCACTGGCCGCGCCGCTGCGCCGCATGGGCACCGCCCGGCCCGACGCCGTGCTGCTCGGCGACATCCCGCTGTCCGGCCGCTCGTCGAAACCCGACCGGGCGGCCGCCGCCCGCTGGGCCGCCGCCCGCCTGGACGGGAGCGGACGGTGACCGGACCGCTGTGGGTGGTCGTCCCGGCGTACGACGAGGAGGCGTCGATCGGCGCCACCCTCGCCGCGCTCGCCGCCCAGGACGACACCGACTTCACCCTCGCCGTCGTGGACAACGCCTCCACGGACGGCACGGCGGACGCCGTGCGGCGCTTCGCCCGCACGGCGCCCTTCCCCGTGCACCTCCTCCACGAGCCCCAACCCGGCCCGGGCGCCGCCGTCGACACCGGTTTCCGCCACGCCGCCGCCCACGGCGCCGCGCTGCTGGCCCGCACCGACGCCGACTGCCTGCCCGCCCCCGACTGGACCGCCGTCGCACGGGCGGAGTTCGCCCGCGGCGCCGAGATGCTGTGCGGGCGCAGCGTCCCCCGCGCCGACGAGTCCCCGACCCTCGCCGAACGGCGCCTGCTGCCCGCCCTCGTGCGGGTCGCCGCCCTGTACGGGCGGTACCGCAGGGCGCACCGGGACCCGCGCTACCGCACGCCGTACGTGCTGTGCCACGGCCACAACCTGGCCCTGACCGCCGACCTCTACCTGCGGTGCGGAGGCGCCCCCCGGTCGCCGCTGCGGGAGTCGTCCGACGACGTCGAACTGCTCAACCGGGCCCGGGAGCAC
>NZ_MKXB01000055.1:0-13875 GCF_001865245.1 Streptomyces sp. CC53
GCGCCGGAGCCGGGCCGGACCGGGTCGGGGCCGGGGCCGGCCGGGGGTCAGTTCTTGCGGTGGCCTATCAGCCGCGGCTTCGGCTCCAGGCCGTCCAGGCCGTGCCACGCCAGGTTCACCAGGTGCGCCGCGACCTCCGCCTTCTTCGGCTTCCGCGCGTCCAGCCACCACTGGCCGGTCAGCGCCACCATCCCCACCAGCGCCTGCGCGTACAGCGGCGCCAGCTTCGGGTCGAAGCCGCGGGCCTTGAACTCCAGGCCCAGGATGTCCTCCACCTGCGTGGCGATGTCCGAGATCAGCGACGCGAACGTACCGGTCGACTGCGCGACCGGCGAGTCCCGCACCAGGATCCGGAAGCCGTCCGTGTACGTCTCGATGTAGTCCAGCAGCGCGAACGCGGCCTGCTCCAGCAGCTCCCGCGGGTGCCCCGCCGTGAGCGCGCCCGTCACCATGTCCAGGAGCTGGCGCATCTCCCGGTCCACGACGACCGCGTACAGCCCCTCCTTGCCGCCGAAGTGCTCGTACACCACCGGCTTCGACACCCCGGCCTTCGCCGCGATCTCCTCTACCGACGTGCCCTCGAAGCCCTTCTGGGCGAACAGCGTCCGGCCGATGTCGAGCAGCTGCTGGCGCCGCTCCGCGCCCGTCATCCGGACCCGGCGGCCGCGCCTGGGCTTGTCGCTGCTGATGCTGCTGTCGATCGCCACGCCGTCCATCATGCCGTTTGCGCGGGCTGGTCCTGCCGCCGGGAGTCGATCCTGGACTCGGACGGCCAGCGCACGTCGTACGCCCAGCCCAGCTTCTCGAACCAGCGGATCAGCCGGGCGCTGGAGTCCACCTGCCCGCGCATCACCCCGTGCCGGGCGCTCGTCGGGTCCGCGTGGTGCAGGTTGTGCCACGACTCGCCGCACGACAGCACCGCGAGCCACCACACGTTCCCGGAGCGGTCACGCGACTTGAACGGCCGCTTGCCGACCGCGTGGCAGATCGAGTTGATCGACCACGTCACGTGGTGCAGCAGCGCCACCCGCACCAGCGAGCCCCAGAAGAACGCGGTGAACGCGCCCCACCAGGACATCGTCACCAGGCCGCCGACCAGCGGCGGGATCAGCAGGGACACCAGTGTCCACAGCACGAACTGGCGGGAGATCCGGCGGATCGCCGGGTCCTTGATCAGGTCCGGTGCGTACTTCTGCTGCGGCGTCTGCTCCTCGTCGAACATCCAGGCGATGTGCGCCCACCACAGCCCCTTCAGCAGGGCCGGGACGCTCTCCCCGAACCGCCACGGCGAGTGCGGGTCGCCGTCCGCGTCCGAGAAGCGGTGGTGCTTGCGGTGGTCCGCCACCCAGCGGACCAGCGGGCCCTCCACCGCCAGCGACCCCATGATCGCCAACGCGATCCGCAGTGGCCGCTTCGCCTTGAACGAACCGTGGGTGAAGTACCGGTGAAACCCGATCGTGATCCCGTGGCAGCCGATGAAGTACATCGCCGTCATCAGCCCGAGGTCCAGCCAGCTCACCCCCCACCCCCAGGCCAGCGGCACCGCCGCCACCAGGGCGACGAACGGCACCGTGATGAACAGCAGCAGCGCGATCTGCTCGATCGAGCGCTTGTTGTCGCCGCCCAGCGTCGCGGACGGCGAACCCGGGCCGGAGCCGGGTGCGGAAGCGGGTACGGAGGCGGTCTCCGTGCCGGACGCGGAGTCCTGCACGGAGTCCCTGAGCACGTCGGGGCTCGTGGTCATGTGGGTCCCTGGGGGGTGAGACGACGATGAGATCGGTGTACGGAACGCCGCACGACGACACAGGCGGCACGCGCGGTCCGAGGGAGATGTCCCTACGGTCCCGTAACCTACGGCATCGTAAGTATGGCAGCGCGCCGCCCGACGGCAAGAGGGCTGTTGACGGCGTGGCACCGGCGGACACCTATCCTGTGTGTCGTCGGACAGCGCGGTCCGCAGCTCCCCGAAGGGAACGCCCAGCGAAACCGGCCACCCGTTCGAAGGGGCATTCCCGGGGACACCACAGCAGTACCCCTCCAGACGACGTGCTCATCACTGCAAGGAGCCGCACCTGTGAGCAGTGCCGACCAGACCCCTTCCGCCAGCACCGAGCTGCGTGCCGACATCCGCCGCCTGGGTGACCTGCTGGGCGAGACCCTCGTACGGCAGGAGGGCCCCGAGCTCCTCGAACTCGTCGAGAAGGTCCGACGCCTCACCCGCGAGGACGGCGACGCCGCGGCCGAGCTGCTGCGCGGCACCGAACTCGAGACCGCCGCGAAGCTCGTACGCGCCTTCTCGACCTACTTCCACCTCGCCAACGTCACCGAGCAGGTCCACCGCGGCCGCGAGATGCGCGCCCGGCGCGCCGCCGAGGGCGGTCTCCTCGCCCGCACCGCCGACATGCTCAAGGACGGCGACCCGCAGCACGTACGCGAGACGGTCAAGCACCTCAACGTCCGCCCGGTCTTCACCGCGCACCCCACCGAGGCCGCCCGCCGCTCCGTCCTCAACAAGCTGCGCCGCATCGCCGCCCTCCTCGACGAGCCCGTCACGGCCGCCGACCGGCGCCGCCACGACCTGCGCCTCGCCGAGAACATCGACCTCATCTGGCAGACCGACGAACTGCGCGTCGTCCGCCCCGAGCCCGCCGACGAGGCGCGCAACGCCATCTACTACCTCGACGAGCTGCACGCCGGCGCCGTCGGTGACGTCCTGGAGGACCTCGCCGCCGAGCTGGAGCGCGTCGGCGTGGAGCTGCCCCCCGGCACCCGCCCCCTCACCTTCGGCACCTGGATCGGCGGCGACCGCGACGGCAACCCGAACGTGACGCCCGCCGTCACCTGGGAAGTGCTGATCCTCCAGCACGAGCACGGCCTCAACGACGCCATCGACATGATCGACGAGCTGCGCGGCCTGCTCTCCAACTCCATCCGCTACGCCGGCGCCACCCAGGAGCTCCTGGACTCCCTCCAGAAGGACCTGGACCGGCTCCCCGAGATCAGCCCCCGCTACAAGCGGCTCAACGCCGAGGAGCCCTACCGCCTCAAGGCGACCTGCATCCGGCAGAAGCTGGAGAACACCCGCGACCGCCTCGCCAAGGGCACCCCCCATCAGGAGGGCCGCGACTACCTCGGCACCGCCGAGCTCCTCCACGACCTCGGCCTGATCCAGACCTCCCTGCGCGAGCACCGCGGCGGCCTGTTCTCCGAGGGCCACCTCGACCGGACCATCCGCACCCTGTCCGCCTTCGGCCTCCAGCTCGCCACCATGGACGTCCGCGAGCACGCCGACGCCCACCACCACACCCTCGGCCAGCTCTTCGACCGCCTCGGCGAGGAGTCCTGGCGCTACGCCGACATGCCCCGCGAGTACCGGCAGAAGCTCCTCGCCAAGGAGCTGCGCTCCCGCCGGCCCCTCGCCCCGAGCCCCGCCCCGCTCGACGCGGCCGGCCAGAAGACCCTCGGCGTGTTCCACACCGTCAAGGCCGCCTTCGAGCGCTTCGGCCCCGAAGTCATCGAGTCCTACATCATCTCGATGTGCCAGGGCGCCGACGACGTCTTCGCCGCCGCCGTCCTCGCCCGCGAGGCCGGCCTCGTCGACCTGCACGCCGGCTGGGCCAAGATCGGCATCGTGCCGCTCCTGGAGACCACCGACGAGCTGCGCGCCGCCGACGTCATCCTCAACGACATGCTGGCCGACCCCTCCTACCGCCGCCTCGTGGCCCTGCGCGGCGACGTGCAGGAGGTCATGCTCGGCTACTCCGACTCGTCCAAGTTCGGCGGCATCACCACCTCCCAGTGGGAGATCCACCGCGCCCAGCGCCGGCTGCGCGACGTCGCCCACCGCTACGGCGTGCGGCTGCGCCTCTTCCACGGCCGCGGCGGCACCGTCGGCCGCGGCGGCGGCCCCTCCCACGACGCGATCCTCGCGCAGCCCTGGGGCACCCTGGAAGGCGAGATCAAGGTCACCGAGCAGGGCGAGGTCATCTCCGACAAGTACCTCATCCCGTCCCTCGCCCGGGAGAACCTGGAACTTACCGTCGCCGCCACCCTCCAGGCGTCCGCGCTCCACACCGGGCCCCGCCAGACCCACGAGGCCCTCGCCCGCTGGGACGCCGCGATGGACACCGCGTCCGAGGCCGCGCACACCGCGTACCGCAGCCTCGTGGAGGACCCCGACCTCCCGGCGTACTTCTTCGCCTCCACCCCCGTCGACCAGCTCGCCGAACTGCACCTCGGCTCGCGCCCGTCCCGCCGCCCCGACTCCGGCGCCGGACTCGACGGCCTGCGCGCCATCCCGTGGGTCTTCGGCTGGACCCAGTCCCGCCAGATCGTCCCCGGCTGGTTCGGCGTCGGCTCCGGCCTCAAGGCGCTGCGCGACGCCGGACTCGACGACGTCCTGGGCGAGATGTACGAGAAGTGGCACTTCTTCCGCAACTTCCTGTCGAACGTCGAGATGACCCTCGCCAAGACGGACCTGCGGATCGCCCGCCACTACGTGGAGACGCTCGTGCCGGAGCACCTGCGGCACGTCTTCGCCACCATCGAGGCCGAGCACGCCCTCACCGTCGAGCAGGTCCTGCGCGTCACCGGTGAGAAGGAGCTGCTGGACGCCCAGCCCGTCCTGAAGCAGACGTTCGCCATCCGCGACGCCTACCTGGACCCGATCTCCTACCTCCAGGTCGCCCTGCTCAAGCGCCAGCGCGACGCGGCCGCCGCCGAGGCCCCCGCCGACCCGCTGCTCGCCCGCGCCCTCCTCCTCACCGTCAACGGCGTCGCCGCCGGCCTCCGCAACACCGGCTGACGCCCGCACCCCCCGCATACGGAAGGGCCCCCGCCGGATCGCTCCGGCGGGGGCCCTTCCCCCTTACGCGGGTCAGCGTCAGTGCTGCTGCGCGCCCTTGCGGCGGCGCATCACCAGGAACGCGCCACCGGCCACCAGGGCGGCCGCCACGCCGGCCAGGGCGCCCACCGGGGCGCTGGAGCCGGTCTCCGCGAGGTCACCGGTCGCGGACGACTCCGACGGCGCGGGAGCGGCGGACGAAGCGGTCTCCTCCGGCATCGACGCGGACGCCGACGGGGTCGGCTCCGTGGCCGGGGACTCCGACGGGTCCGTGGACTCGGACACCGACGGGCTCGGGTCCGTGGACTCCGACACCGACGGGCTCGGGTCGGGGGAGCCCGAGGGGTCCGGCGAGCCCGACGGCTCCGGCTCCTCGGTCGCGGGGCAGACGTGCGACAGGTTGAACTTCGCCGCCTTACGGCCCTTCTTGTCCAGGCCCTTCACCTCGGCCGTGGCGGACAGCAGCGTGTCCCCGGCCGCGGAGCCCACATAGGCGTGCTTGTCGGTCGGCGGGCCGAAGGTCTCGACGACCTGCTCCCCGCCCTCCTTGAACTCCACCGTCAGCTTGACGAACGAGTAGGCCTTCTTCGGCAGCACGAAGTGCCAGCCGTCCTGGTCCGCGGGGACGTCCGCGCAGGCCTTCTCCGTGTCACCAGTCCACGAGGTGGCAGTGATCGGCAGGTCCTTCGCGTGGTGGAACGGGACCTCGTACGGGTCCGAGGCGTTGGTGGCGTGCGCGGCGGGGGCGAGCAGCAGCGAGCAGGCCGCAGCCGCCACCAGCGCGCCGGTGGTCGTGGAAAGGCGCATGGGCAGTCCAACGTGAGAGAGGTGCAGGGGCCGTGTGGAGGGCGGCGGCTCAGCCTCCTGACGACCCGGCCACCCCGTCAAGCAGAAAGAACCCCATACGTCCCGATACACCTGACCTGCCCGCCGGATCCCTCATAACTATTCAGCCACAACTGAAATGGTTGTACGCCATCCCGTAGAAATCTCGTCACAGGGCCAGGAACGACGCCACGAACAGCGCCCCGCCCGCCACACCCGCACACCACGCCGTACGCGACCACCGCAACCCGCCCCCCACCACGAACGACGCCAGCACCAGCGCCCCCGCCAGCGGCAGCCACGCGTACAGACCCCCAGCCCAGCCCGTACGCACCACCTCGGACGTGTCCGGCTTCACCACCACCGCGTACGCCTCGCCCTTCGCCACCGCGACGGACCGCGCGATCGTCATGTCCGTCCGCGCCGGCGCCACCCCGTCATCCGGCACGAACCGCCCCGTGCACACCTCCGCACCGCACCCCGTGACCGTCATCACCCCGTGCACCCGCCCCTTCGACAACAGCACATGCTGCGCAGTCCCCCAGGACGCCCACACCCCCGCCACCAGCAGCACCGACACCACCAGCACCAGCACACCGTCACGGACATACGGGAACACCCTCATCCGCTTCCTGGCACGCCGGGAACGCGCGGGCCGCCTCGCGGACCGAGAACGCTGAGGGGTACTGGTGTTCCTGGGGCTCATGGGCAAGCGATCCTTGGCCATAGGACCGCAACCCGTCAATTCCGGAGAGAACTCACCCAGGTCACGAGTTGTACGCCGACTGCGCCCGCTCCAGCCCCTCCAACACCAGACACTCCACCGCGTCCGCCGCCCGGTCCACGAAGTAGTCCAACTCCCTGCGCTCCGCGGAGGAGAAGTCCTTCAACACGAAATCCGCCACCGGCATCCGCCCCGGCGGCCGCCCGATACCGAACCGCACCCGGTGGTACTCCGCCCCCATCGCCTTCGTCATCGACTTCAACCCGTTGTGGCCGTTGTCCCCGCCACCGAGCTTCAACCGCAGCGCCCCGAAGTCGATGTCCAACTCGTCGTGCACCGCCACCACACGGCCCGTCGGCACCTTGTAGAAGTCCCGCAGCCCCACCACCGGCCCACCGGACAGGTTCATGTACGACATCGGCTTCGCCAGCACCACCCGGCGCCCCGCCGGCCCCGGAGGACCGATCCGCCCCTCCACGACCTGCGCCTGCGCCTTGCCGTGCCGCTTGAACGAACCGCCCATCCGCTGCGCCAGCAACTCGACCACCATGAACCCGACGTTGTGCCGGTTCCCGGCGTACCCCGGACCCGGATTGCCGAGACCGGCCACCAGCCAGGGCGTACTCGCGTCCGCCGTCATCCGCGTGTGCCTCCATAGGGGTGTGGGGGGCGCGAAGCGCCCCCCACGAACTCAAGACGAACCGGATCAGGCTCAGGCCTCGGCGGCCTCGTCGCCCTCACCCTCGCCGGCCGGCTCCTCGGCCTGCGCGGCCAGCACCTGCAGCACCACGGCGTCGGCGTCCACGGCGAGCGTGACACCCTTCGGCAGCGGAACGTCCTTCGCCAGCACCGACGCACCGGCCTCCAGGCCCGCGACCGACACGGTCAGCGACTCGGGGATGTGCGTGGCCTCGGCCTCGACCGGCAGCGCCGACAGGACGTGCTCCAGCAGGTTGCCGCCCGGGGCCAGCTCGCCCTCGGTCTGCACCGGGATCTCCACGGAGACCTGCTCGCCCCGCTTCACCAGCAGCAGGTCGACGTGCTCCAGGAAGCCCTTCAGCGGGTCACGCTGCACGGCCTTCGGGATCGCCAGCTCGTTCTTGCCCTCCAGCTCCAGGGAGATCAGAACGTTCGCCGTCTTCAGCGCCATCATCAGGTCGTGGCCCGGCAGCGTCAGGTGCACCGGCTCGGTGCCGTGGCCGTACAGCACACCCGGAACCTTGTTGGCGCGACGGATACGGCGGGCGGCACCCTTACCGAACTCGGTACGGGCCTCGGCGGTGAGCTTCACCTCGGACATGAGCACTCCTCGTAACTCTCGAACGGACAACTCGTGGTCACTCGGCCACGACCTGGCCTGCTACGAAGAGCGCGTCGATAACGGACCGCCGGGCGTCTCCACCACGGCCTCCCTCGCCGAGCAACTGCGCCAGTCTACTCGGCCCCCCACCGGCCACCAATTCGATCAACCGGGCGGGGGCCGCCGTGTCGTCCGTCCCCGAAGGCAGCGGGGGCGGGCCGGTCAGGCGCCGGGGCCGTACGGGCCGGAGGCAGCGCGGAGAGCGTTCCGGCGGTGCCGGTGGGCCGGCGGGACGGTGGGACGGTGGGCCCGGTACGCCACCCGGCCCTGCGGCCGGCACGCCACCCGCCGCCCCCGGCCCGTACGGGCCCGGGCGCCCGACCGGACCGCCCTCCCGCGGTGGTGGCCGCGCACACGGCGAAGGGCCGCCCCCCGCCCGCAGGCGGAAGACGGCCCTCCAGCAGTCTCAGGGGCGGCGGATCAGCCCTGCTCCTCGAAGAGGCTCGTCACCGAACCGTCCTCGAACACCTCACGCACCGCACGCGCGATCGTCGGAGCGATCGACAGCACCTTGATCTTGTCCAGGTTCAGCTCGCCCGGCGTCGGCAGCGTGTCCGTCAGCACGAACTCGCTCACCTTCGAGTTCTTCAGCCGGTCCGCCGCCGGACCCGACAGGATGCCGTGCGTGGCCGTCACGATGACGTCCTCCGCACCGTGCGCGAACAGCGCCTCGGCCGCCGCACAGATCGTCCCACCCGTGTCGATCATGTCGTCGACCAGCACGCACACCCGGCCCTCGACCTCACCCACGACCTCGTGGACGGTCACCTGGTTCGCCACGTCCTTGTCACGCCGCTTGTGCACGATCGCCAGCGGCGCGTCCAGCCGGTCGCACCAGCGGTCCGCCACCCGCACCCGGCCCGCGTCCGGCGACACGACCGTCAGCTTCGACCGGTCCACCTTCGCGCCCACGTAGTCCGCCAGCACCGGCAGCGCCGTCAGGTGGTCCACCGGACCGTCGAAGAAGCCCTGGATCTGGTCCGTGTGCAGATCCACCGTCAGGATCCGGTCCGCACCCGCCGTCTTCAGCAGGTCCGCCACCAGACGCGCCGAGATCGGCTCACGCCCCTTGTGCTTCTTGTCCTGCCGCGCGTAGCCGTACGACGGGATGATCACGGTGATGCTCGCCGCGGAAGCCCGCTTCAGCGCATCAATCATGATCAGCTGTTCCATGATCCACTTGTTGATCGGTGCCGTGTGGCTCTGGATCAGGAAGCAGTCCGCGCCGCGCGCCGACTCCTGGTACCGGACGTAGATCTCACCATTGGCGAAATCGAAGACCTTCGTCGGCACCAGACCGACGCCAAGCTGCTGCGCGACCTCCTCGGCCAGCTCGGGGTGGGCGCGGCCGGAGAAGAGCATCAGCTTCTTCTCGCCGGTCGTCTTGATCCCGGTCACAGCACTGTCTCCTCAGACGTGTCCTCTGGCCGCGTGTCCCGATCCCGCGAACCAGCCGAAAATGTGTGCACGTACCACGTTACGCCGAGTTCGACGCACGCGTTTTCGGTCAGCTTTCGCCGCCGGCCTCTCCAGCAGCCGTCATCGCCGCCTGCGCAGCCGCGCTGCCAGGCCGCTTCCTGGCCACCCAACCCTCGATGTTCCGCTGCTGACCACGGGCGACAGCCAACGCACCCGCCGGCACATCCTTGGTGATCACGGAGCCCGCGGCGGTGTACGCCCCGTCCCCGACCGTGACAGGAGCCACAAACATGTTGTCCGACCCGGTCTTGCAGTGCGACCCGATCGTCGTGTGGTGCTTCTTCTCCCCGTCGTAGTTCACGAAGACCGACGCCGCACCGATGTTCGTGTACTCACCGATCGTCGCGTCACCCACGTACGACAGGTGCGGAACCTTCGTCCCCTCACCGATCGACGCGTTCTTCGTCTCCACGTACGTCCCGATCTTGCTCTGCACCCCGAGCCGCGTCCCCGGCCGCAGATACGCGAACGGCCCCACCGAGGCCCGCTCCCCGACCACCGCGCCGTCCGCCACCGTGTTGTCCACCCGCGCCCCGGCACCGACGGTTGTGTCCCGGAGCCGCGTGTTCGGCCCCACCTCCGCGTCCTCCGCGACATGCGTCACACCCAGCAGCTGCGTCCCCGGATGGATCACGGCGTCCCGCTCGAACGTCACCGTCACATCCACCTGCACCGACGCCGGATCGACCACGGTCACCCCCGCCGTCATCGCCGCCTCCAGCAGCCGCCGGTTCATCAGAGCCCGCGCCTCGGCCAACTGCACCCGGTTGTTGATCCCCAGGATCTCCCGGTGGTCCACCGCCACACACGCCCCGACCCGGTGCCCGGCCTCCCGCAGGATCCCCAGCACATCGGTCAGGTACTCCTCGCCCTGACTGTTGTCCGTCCGCACCCGCTTCAGCGCATCCGCCAGCAGCCGCCCGTCGAACGCGAACACCCCGGAGTTGATCTCCTTGACGGCCCGCTGCTCCTCCGTGGCGTCCTTGTGCTCCACGATCGCCGTCACGGCACCGCTCGCCGCGTCCCGCACGATCCGCCCGTACCCGGTGGAGTCCGGCACCTCGGCGGTCAGCACCGTCACCGCGTTCCCGTCGGCGGCGTGCGTCGCGGCGAGCGCCCGCAGCGTCCCGCCCGACAGCAGCGGCGTGTCCCCGCAGACGACGACGACGGTCCCGTCGACCTGCTCCCCGCCGAGCTCCTCTAGCGCCATGCGCACGGCGTGCCCGGTGCCGTTCTGCTCGTACTGCACCGCCGTGCGGGTGCCTGCGAAGTGCTCCTCCAGGTGCGCCGCGACCTGCTCGCGCGCATGCCCGACGACCACGCACAGATGCCGGGGGTCCAGCTCCCGCGCGGCCGAGACGACGTGCCCGACGAGGGAGCGCCCGCAGATCTCGTGCAGGACCTTCGGGGTCTTGGACTTCATGCGGGTGCCCTCACCCGCGGCGAGGACGACGACGGCGGCCGGGCGTGGTGCGCTCACGGAGGGGCCCTTCGGCAATCGGGTGGTGGACATCCGCAGGATACCGGGGGGACTCGAAGCGGCCTGGAGCGGGCCACGAGGCGGCTCCGCCGTGTGCGCCCCGCGCATGAAGAAGGATCCTGACCGGTGGGTCAGGATCCGAACCTGCAACGTGCTCCCGGGGGAGGACTCGAACCCCCATGATCAGAGCCAAAATCTGACGTCTTGCCCTTAGACGACCCGGGATGGTCGCTATGTCCGATTCTTGTGATCGGTTGCGGACGCAGCCCCTACTATGCCGTACCAAGCGCCTTCCGTGCGACGGTAGAGTTCGGCACTTTGCGTCACGTAGACGAGCAGGCACCCCCGGTACGCGTCATCGGTGTTCTTGCGCACCGTCTTGGGGTTGTGCCGTTTGAGGTTCGCCTTCTGGAGGGCGGACACGTCGACGCCCGCCACGTCCGCCCAGAACCGCTCTGCCGAGCCGACGTCGGCCGACTCGTGGATGCTGACCCGGAAACGTAGCCGGTCGGGGCTCACGCCGAGCAGGGCGAGCCACCTCAGGAAGAGCCGGATCACGTTCGGATCGCTGTTGACGAAGTGGATGCGCTCCCGGCGGGCGTACGCCTTGTCCTTGGCGCCTTCCGCCCAGTACAGCACCACCCCCGTCAGGAACAGCTCGCGTTCCGAGAGGTCGCCGACGGCCTGCCGGGCGGTCTGCTTGCTGTGGCGGCGATCCTCCTCGCGGCGCTCCCGTTCGTGCTCCCAGCGCTTGCGTGCCGCCAGCTTCGCCTGCTCGGACGGTGGCCGGCGCTCCGGCTTCGGGAGGTCCCTGACCCAGAGGGACACCGAACTCTTCGAGCAGCCGAGCTCGGCCTTGATCTCGTCGTAGGTCATGCCCTGGCGGCGCAGCTCGCGGGCGCGTTCGCGGAGGTCGTCCTTGGCGCGGTGGCGCCTCGTCCGTTCTGCCGGAGGTTCGCCCCTGACCAGGCGGCTCAGGACGTCCTTGCTGCGGACGCCCAGGGCGTCGCGGATCTCGCGCAGGCTGAAGCCCTGCCGGCGGAGGGCGACGGCCTGTTGGCGGAGGTGCTCGAAGTCGGCGTGGGGGCTGGTCGTGGTGTTCGTCATGCGGACAGCGTCGACCGGAATGTGAGCTACCGGCTCGAAAGTCGCAGCGGTTCAGTTGTTCGAGCGAAAGGTGGCGGTTTCGGATGCGCGCCGCGTGTGTCCGTGCTGGGCCGCACCTCGCAGGGCGGGGGTGGCGGGCCCGCCCGTAGGCTGGGGCGCATGACCGAAACGGGGGTAGTCCAGGACGCTGCGGGCGCCGTCGAGCGCCGTGGTCCGTGGTGGTGGGAGCGGCGGCGCAGCGCCGTGCTTGATGTCACGCTCGGTGTGCTGTCGATGGCGGAGTGCGCGGCGGAGGGTGTCGGGTTCGCGCAGCAGACGGCGGTGCCGGTGCCGGTGGGGGTGCTGTTCGGGGCGCTGGTGGGGTCCGTGCTGGTGGTGCGGCGGCGGTGGCCGGTCGTCGTGGTGTTGGTGTCGATCGCGGTGACGCCGGCGGAGATGGGTTTTCTGCTGGGGATGGTGGGTCTGTACACGTTGGCGGCGTCGGATGTGCCGCGGCGGATCACGGCGGTGCTGGCTGGAATGTCGCTGGTGGCGACGGGCTTGGTGACGTGGGTGTTGGTGCGGGGTGATGCGGCGGCGTCGGAGGAGTTGAGTCCGGACGCGTGGTTCGTGCCGGCGATGGCGTGGTTCGTGGCGTTGGGGCTGACGGCGCCGCCGGTGCTGTTCGGTCTGTATATAGGGGCGCGGCGGCGGCTGATGGAGAGTCTGCGGGAGCGGGCGGACAGCCTGGAGCAGGAGTTGTCGCTGTTGGCGGACCAGGCGGAGCAGCGGGCGCAGTTGGCGCGTACGGAGGAGCGGACGCGGATCGCGCGGGAGATGCACGACGTGGTGGCGCACCGGGTGAGTCTGATGGTGGTGCACGCGGCGGCGTTGCAGGCGGTTGCGGTGAAGGATCCGGAGAAGGCGGTGAGGAACGCGGCGCTGGTGGGGGAGATGGGGCGGCAGGCGCTGACGGAGTTGCGGGAGATGTTGGGGGTGCTGCGTGCGGAGGCTCCGGTGCAGAAGCCGGGTGCTGAGGTGCGGTCGCAGGGTGGTGCGGTGCGGCGTGGGGTGGCGGTTGTGGCAGGTGCGGGTGGGGTTGGTGGCGAGGAGGGTCCGGGGTTGGACGGTGTGGAGGCGTTGGTGGAGCAGTCGCGGGCGGCGGGGACGGTGGTGGAGCTGGTGGTGGCGGGGGAGGTGCGGTCGTATGCGCGGGAGGTGGAGCAGACGGCGTACCGGGTGGTGCAGGAGGCGTTGACGAACGTGCACAAGCATGCGCCGGGTGCGGAGGTGGTGGTGCGGTTGGCGCACCGGGGGGACGAGGTGGCGATGCAGGTGGAGAACGGTCCGTCGGACGCGGCGGCGGCGGATGCGCGGCTGCCGAGTGGGGGGAACGGTCTGGTGGGGATGCGGGAGCGGGTGACGGGGCTCGGGGGTGTGTTCGTGTCGGGGCCGACGGAGGCGGGCGGGTTCCGGGTGTCTGCGGTGCTGCCGGTGGGTGCGTAGGCGCGGGCCGTCGGCCGCGGGCTGCACGTGGGGGCCGCGCGTGCTGCTGGTGGGTGGCGCGGGTGTGCGGGTGCTGGGGCCGGCAGGGGCGCCTGGGGGTGCCGGCGTTGGTGGGGCTGCGGGGTGGTGGGGCCGCTGCGGCTGCCGGGGGTCGGTGGTGCGGTCTGCCGGGGCCGCGGGGCGTGAGTCACGCGTCCCTGCCACCCCATAGGGGGTGTCTGGACGGAGGAGCCAACCCAGCAGCCAGCTGGGCGCTACCTCCAAACCCGGTCCTTCAGGCCCGGGTCAAGTTGACGGGTTGGTGAGTCGGGTGGGGTGGGCGCCGGTGATGAGGGTGACGAGGGCGTGGTCGATGTCGGGTCCGAGGTACCAGTCGCCGGTGTGGTCGAGGCTGTAGACGCGGCCGTCGGCGTCGATGGCGAGGATGGCCTGGTGGTCGGCTTCGGTGCCCAGGGGGGCGAGGCGGGTTTCGAGGGCGCGGCCGAGGTCGCCGAGGCTGCGGGCGAGGTGGAGTCCGGTGAGGGGGTCGATGTGCAGGGGGGTGGGGGCGATGTGGCGGCCGGGTCCGGGGG
>NZ_MKXB01000055.1:14119-54655 GCF_001865245.1 Streptomyces sp. CC53
TCGACGGCGGCGGGGAAGACCTCGTGGCGGTGGCCGGCGGGGGAGGTGTGGGCGCGCAGGGCGTCGGCCCAGTGCTCGGCCTGTGTCATGTCCCAGCGGCCGGGTTGCCAGCCGGCTTCGCGGAGGGCGGCGTCGACGGAGACGGGGAAGCGGGTGGTGTTGAGGTCGGGCATGGCGGGGCGGTGTCAGCCGTTCGGGTGGGTGGGGTCGACGGGGCGTACGCCGAAGTGGGCGAGGAGGGCGGCGCAGGTGCGGCAGGGCGGGGCGTAGCTGCCGTGGAGGGGGTCGCCGTCCTCGCGGATGCGGCGTGCGGTGATCTTGGCGTGCTTGAGGGAGCGGCGTGCTTCGCCGGGTGTGAGGGGTTTCCTGCGGGCGCGTTTGGAGCGGTTGTCCTCGGCGGCGGTGAGGTGCCGGGAGAGGAGGATGGCTTCGGGGCAGCGGCCGGTGAAGCGTTCCCGCTGGCTGGTGGCGAGGGTGTCGAGGAAGTCCTGGACGAGCGGGTGCAGGGTGGGCGGGTGGTTGCCGCGTGCGGCGGTGCAGGTGAGGGTGTGGCCGCGGACGGAGAGGGCGGCGCCGACGGAGGGGAGTATGCCGTCGCGGCGGTGGCGCAGGGTGGGCGCCTGGTCGGGGGTGGTGCTCCACGTGAGGCGCGGGTCGCCGGGTGCGGCGGCCGGGCGTGCGGGGGCGGTGTCCGCGGTGGTGTCCGCGGTGGCGGCCGTGGCGGTCGGTGCTGGTCGCGCGGTGTGCATGGTGCGTGGTGATCCCCTCTGTGCAATCCCCCGAGTTGCCTGGACAGCCTGCCAAATGCGGTGACGTGTTGGGAAACGCGGTGGCGGTTTCGTGGCACGGGTGTGTCGGAAGGTCGTCGATACGTCACCTGGGGGTGACGGTTGGTCACGGTGTCGGAGGCGGGGTTGGCTGCGTCGGGGCACGGCATAGGCTGTGCGGAACCAGCCAGAGCAGCAGGGGGCTACCGCCATGACGACAGGTCGGCTCGGGAACCAGGCCGCGCCGCCGAACGCGGCTTATGCCGGGCAGGTCGTGCACTTCCCGGATCCGGTGCGGGCCGCTCGCCACCCGGGGGGTGTGCGGGTGGACGCGGACGGCTACCCGGACTTCTCGCCGTACGCGCGGGCGGCGGCGGAGATCGCGGAGCCGCCGGAGGGTTTCGGGGTGGACGAGCTGCGGTTGACGGACTACGTGTCGGCGAACGCCGCGCTGCACGCTTCGGGGCATCCGCTGTGGGACACGGTGGCGCCGGTGGCGACGCCGCACGGGTGGACGTGGCACCACGTGTCGGGGTCGCGCCGGCTGGAGCTGGTGCCGGTGGAGGTGAAGGCGCTGCTGCGGCACCACGGGGGGCTGGCGACGGCGCCGGTGGACCACGGCAAGCGGGGGACGCGCCCGCTGCAGGAGACGCGTCCGGCGCACGTGGCGGTGCCGAAGAGCGGTGTGGCGGTGTCCGAGTCGCAGGTCCAGGGGGTCGAGGAGGACCTGGGGTTCCGGCTGCCGGGGGCGTACCGGTCGTTCCTGAAGGCGGCCGGGGGCTGTGCGCCGGTGGGGGTGGCGTTGGACGCGGAGCTGGGGCTGCTGGTGGACCAGCCGTTCTTCACGGTGCGGGACGAGGCGGCGGTCAACGACCTGGTGTATGCGAACAAGTGCCTGCGGGACCACCTGACGAAGGACTACCTCGGGGTGGGGTTCGTGCAGGGTGGTCTGCTGGCGGTGAAGGTGCGGGGGGCCGGTGCGGGTTCGGTGTGGTTCTGCCCGTACGACGACGCGCGGGACGGGGACGGTTCGGTGCTTGAGGAACGGATGGAGCGGTTGTTGCTGCCGTGCGGGGATGACTTCGACGCGTTCCTGGAGCGTCTGGCGGGAAGTCCGCCGGAGTTGGAGACGGTGGCGAACCTGATGGTGGACGGCGGTTTCGCGCGGGTGGTTCCGGTCGTGGCGGGCGAGGGGTGAGGACGGTCCGATGGTGACGTTCGCGCAGGCGCAGGAGCGCGCCGAGGAGTGGGTCAACGGCGATGTGCCGGCGTACCAGCACCGGGAGGTGCGGGTGCGGGAGTTCGGTTCCGGGTTCGTGGTGTGGGCGGAGGACCGCCCGGAGGGCCCGGTGTCGGACGGCGGCCGGCAGCGGCTGGTGATCGCCCGGGACAGCGGGGAGGTGACACTGTGGCCGGGGCTGCCGGTGGGTGAGGTGATCCGCCGGTACGAGGAGGAGTACGGGGCGGTGGCGCAGGTGCCTGCGGAGCCGGTGCGGTCGCCGGAGCGGATCGACCTGAACCAGACGTCGTTCCTGTTGACGCCGCCGGAGTGGTTGCAGGAGGCGGCGGACCGGATGGGTGTCCCGGACCGGCGGGAGGATGCCGCGTCCGCCGGACCGGTGGCTTCCGCGGCGTCTGGGGGCGAGCCGGGCGGGGAGCCGGGGCCGGCGGTGTCCGGCGGGGGCATGCCGGGTGGCGAGGGGGCGGTCCGGGACGCGGAGGCCGCCGCGGTCACCCGTGCGGACGGCGGTACCGGCGCGGTCGAGGACGCGCGGCCGGACACCGGCACCGGCCCGGACACCGGCGCCGGCCAGGGGTCGCGCGGCGACGCGGGCTCCGGCGCGGGCACGAGCGGTGACACGGGTGCCGGCAGGGGCGGGGGCGCGGCTCCGGGCCCGGGCAGTGACTCCGGTACCGGCTCGGGCACGGGACCGGTTACGGCTCCGGGCACGGGCGGGGGTTCCTTCACGGACACGGGTTCGCTGTGGACCGATGTGAACGCGTCCGGTGGGGAAGGCGGTTCGGTGCCGCTGCCCGCGACGGTGTTCGCGCCGCCGCTGTCCGGTTCGGACGAGGACGACACTCCGCCGCCGTCCGTGCCCGCGGACGCTCCGACGGCGCTGATGAAGGGTGGTAGTAGCCTGCCCCGCACGACGGTGGGTCCGGCGCTGGACCCGGACGCGGGGCGGCCCGCGGAGGCGCCCGGCGGGGGCCCGACGCCGCCGCCCGGTGCGCCCGGTGCGCCGGGGGCGGGTCCGGCGGCGTCGGGTCCGGGTGCTCCGGGCGCGCCGGCCGGCGGGTACGTGCCGACGCAGCTGGTGGCGGCGCTGAGCCCGGACGCGCCGAAGCCCGGCACGCCCGCGGCGGGTACGGCCACCCCGGCTCCCGGGGGCCCGCCCGCGCCTCCCGGTCCTCCTGGTCCGCCGCCCGCGCCGGGGGCGACGCCTCCGCCGGGGGCGCCGGTGGACCAGGCGCCGACGATGCTGGCCCGACCGGTCGCGGGGGCGACGCCGCCCCCGGGGCGCCCCGCGCCTCCCGGGCCGCCGGCACCTCCCGGTCCTCCCGGTCCGCCGCCCGCGCCGGGGGCGACGCCTCCGCCGGGCGCCGGTTCCGGCGCGCACGCGGCGGCGACGATGCTGGCCCACCCTGGGCCCGGTGGTCCTCCCGCGCCTCCGGGGCCGCCCGGTGCGCCGGGCACGCCTCCGGGCGGGGTGCACGCGGCGGCGACGATGCTGGCCCACCCCGGCCCCGGCGGCCCGCCGGCGCCTCCCGGTCCGGTGCCGGCGGCGCCCTCGTACGGCTACCCGCAGCAGCCCTCGGGCCTGCCGACCGTGGGTCCCGGCTACCAGGTGGTGGTGCGCTACCGCGCCCCCGACGGCTCCGAGGCGCAGATCATCCGCAGGTCGGCGCCGGGCGTGCCGCATCCGGAGTGGCAGATCCTGCACGAGCTGCGGGCCATGAACGTCCCGCCGCAGCAGGTGCTGGAGCTGCACACGGAGCTGGCGAGCTGCGAGCTGCCCGGCGGGTACTGCGCCCGCATGATCGGGGAGACGTGGCCGCAGGCCCGGATCACGTCGATCGCCTCGTACGGCAGGGACCACGCGAGCCGCCGGCAGGGCATGGCGCAACTGCTGGCCCACCAGGGCGAGCTGCACCAGGTCGCGGACGGCCCGGCCCGCCCGGCGCCCGTGCGGGCCCCGCTGCCGCAGGTGCAGCCGGCGCCTCCGCTGCCCCCGGAGGGCGTCGCGCAGGAGCTCGCGGCGGCGTTCGGGCCGCACGGCATCTGCCGGTTCGACCAGCGGGCGGTGTCCCGGCAGGGCGTGCCGGACCTGGTGGCGCGCACCCTGGTGTGGGCGGGCCTCCCGGCGGACTTCGGCCCGTTCTTCTGGGCGCAGCCGGCCCAGCCGGTGGTGCCGACGCTGGCGGAGCTGGCGGCGCAGCGCGGCGTGCAGCCGGCGCCGGACGCGGGTTCGTACCTGGTAGTCGGCTCGGACTTCGGGCGTGCGGTGTGCGTGCAGTACGGGACGGCGCACATCGTCGCCGTGCCGGTGGAGGCGGGCCCGGGCGGCCGGTCGGTGGCGCCGCAGTTCGTGAACTCCGGGCTGCCCGAGTTCACGCGGTGCATGGCGCTGCTGGGCCGCATGTGGCGGCTGCGGTACGGGCTGACGCCGGAGCAGGCGGGCCGCTGGACGGTCGACTTCCAGGCCCAGCTGGCGATGCTGGACCCGGCGGCGCTGTCGTCGCCGGAGAGCTGGTGGTCGGTCCTGCTGGAGCAGATGTGGGACGGGCTGCTGTGATGCGGGCCCGCCTGCCGTAGCGGTGCGGCGGGGCTGTTGAAGGGGCGCGGCGCGGCTGCCGCCGGGAGGGCGGCCGCGCCCCCTGTCCGTGGGGCGGGCCCCTCATCCTGACCAGCGGGCCCCGCCCCGGTCCGCGCCGCTCTCCGGCAGGGGCCCGCGGGTCACGGGCCGGGGGCGTCGTCGTCCGCGAGCACCGGGAAGCGGCGCGGGGCGACCAGGAGCAGGGCCAGCACGGCGAGGGCCGCCGCGGCGGCCGCGCCGAGGTGCACGTGGTCGACCGCCGCGTCGACGGCGCGGCGCACGGGCTCCGGCGGCGGTGCGGCGCCCGGGGGGTCGAGGGCGTGGGCCACCGCGTCCAGGTCGCCGCCGGCCGGGCCGAGGCGGGCGGTGAGGACGGCGTTCGCGACGGCGCCGAACAGGGCCGCGCCGAGGCTCTGCCCGATCTGGCGGCAGAAGAGCACGGAGGCCGTCGCCGTGCCGCGCTCCGCCCACGGCACCGTCGCCTGCACGCCCACGATGAGCGGGAGCTGGAACAGGCCGAGGGCCGCGCCCAGCGCCAGCATCAGCAGGGCGGGTTGCCACGCCGCGCCGGGGTACGGCAGGAGCGGGAAGGCCAGCAGGACCAGCAGGGCGCCGGTCATGCCGATGACGGCCGACTGGCGGAAGCCGACCCTGCGGTACACGTGGTGCGACAGGGACGCGCTGACGGGCCAGCTCAGGGTCATCACGGACAGGACGAAACCCGCCGCGACGGGGCCGAGGCCGAGGACCGTCTGCGCGTACGTCGGCAGGAACACCGCCGGGGCGACCATCAGCAGGCCCAGTGCCCCGAGGGCCAGGTTCACCGCCGCGATCGTGGGGCGGCGCCACACCCAGCCGGGCACGATCGGGGCGCGCGCCCGGCGTTCCACGGCGACGGTCGCCGCGACCAGGGTGAGGCCGCCGCCCAGCAGGGCCAGCGACGGCGGCGACAGCCACGGCCACGCCACGCCGCCCTGCACGAGGGCGGCCAGCAGCAGCGTGCCCGAGCCGAGCAGCAGCAGCGCGCCGGGCCAGTCCACGGGCAGGCGTTCCGCGGGGCGGGGCCGCGCCGGCTCGACGAGGTACCGGGCGGTCAGCCACAGGGCGAGGCCGCCGAGGGGCAGGTTCACCAGGAAGATCCAGCGCCAGTCCGCGTACGCCGCCAGCAGCCCGCCCACCGCGGGCCCGGCGACCGCCGACACCGCCCACACCGTGGACAGCCGGGCCTGGATCCTCGGGCGCTCTTCCAGCGGGTACAGGTCGGCGGCGATCGTCTGCACGGTGCCCTGGAGGGCCCCGCCGCCGAGGCCCTGCACCACCCGGAACGCGATCAGCGACGCCATGCTCCAGGCCGCGCCGCACAGCAGCGAGCCCGCCACGAACAGCGCGATGCCGCCGACGAGGACGGGCTTGCGGCCGTAGGTGTCCGAGAGCCGGCCGTACACGGGCAGGGTGACCGTCACGGCGAGCAGGTAGCCGGAGAACAGCCAGGAGAAGACGGAGAAGCCGCCGAGGTCGCCGACGATCTGCGGGACCGCCGTCGCGAGTACGGTGCCGTCGAGCGCGGCCAGTGCCATCGCCAGCATCAGCGCCGCGACCACCGGCCCCCGGCGGGGCCCCGCGGCCGGCGCGGCCGCGCCCGCGTCCCCCGGCCCGGCAGCCCGCCCCGGGTCTGCGGCCTCTGCGCGCCGGTGTGCCGCCGGGTGTCCCGTGGCCGTTCCGGGTGCGGGTGCGGGTGCGGGTGCGGGTGCCGCCGCCCGGCCATCGGCAGCTGTGCCGGTGTGCTCGGGCCCCGCCCTACGGTCCGGTCGTGTCCCGTGGGCGCCGCCGTGCCGCGGCGCCCCGTCCGGGGCGGTTCCCCCCGCGTCGTCGCGCCCCGCCGCCCGCTCCGGGCCCGTTCTCCCCGCGTCCTCGTGCGCCGCCACCCGGCCCGCCCCTTCGCTCGTCCGCCCCTGCGCCGCGCCCGTGCCCCGGACACCTTCTCATCCGGACCGGCCCGGACCCCTAGGGGGAGCGCCCCGGGGGGAACCCGGGTGGGGTCGTACCGCCGGAGGACGAGCCGGTGACCTGCCTGTCCTTACCTTGTCCTTACGGAGCCGGAGCCGGACCGCTCCGGAGTCCCGGGGCCCTGCTGCGGGCCCGGGACTCCGGCTGCGGGCCGCGGGGGTCGGCTCCGGCTCCGGAAGGCCGGCCGGTGTCCGGACACCGACCGGCACCTTCCCCGTCGTTCTCATCCATCGCCAGGAGGCACACCGTGACCACGGCTGTCACCACTCCCCAGCACGGGGGTACCGGAGGGCGTACGGCCGTCGCCGCGCGGGCACGGCAGGTCGTCAAGGCGTACGGGTCGGGGGAGACCCGTGTCGTCGCCCTCGACCACGTCGACGTGGACATCGCCCGCGGCCGCTTCACCGCCATCATGGGCCCGTCCGGGTCCGGCAAGTCCACGCTCACGCACTGCCTCGCCGGGCTCGACACCGTCACCGGCGGGGAGATCCTCCTCGGCGACGTGGACATCACGCGGCTGAACGACAAGAAGCTGACCCGGCTGCGCCGCGACCGGATCGGTTTCGTCTTCCAGGCGTTCAACCTGCTGCCGACGCTCACCGCGATCGAGAACATCACCCTGCCGATGGACATCGCGGGCCGCAGGCCGGACGGTCCGTGGCTGGACAAGGTGGTCGACACCGTCGGCCTGCGCGACCGGCTCGGCCACCGGCCGGCCCAGCTGTCCGGTGGACAGCAGCAGCGGGTCGCCGTCGCCCGGGCCCTCGCCGCCCGGCCCGAGATCATCTTCGGGGACGAGCCGACCGGCAACCTCGACTCGCGGGCCGGTGCCGAAGTGCTCGGCTTCCTGCGCAGGTCCGTCGACGAGCTGGGGCAGACCATCGTCATGGTCACCCACGACCCCGTCGCGGCCTCGCACGCCGACCGCGTGCTGTACCTCGCGGACGGGCGCATCGTCGACGAGATGACCGCGCCGACCGCCGAGGCCGTCCTCGACCGGATGAAGGACTTCGACGGGCGGGGGCGCACGTCGTGACCGTGTGGAAGACCTCCCTGCGCACCGTCCTCGCGCACAAGGGCCGCATGGCGCTGTCCGCGGTGGCGGTGCTGCTGTCGGTGGCGTTCGTCAGCGGCACCCTGGTGTTCAGCGACACCATGAACACCACCTTCGACAAGCTGTTCACGGTCTCCGCCGCCGACGTGACGGTCAGTCCCGCCGCGGAGGACGGCGACGGAGGGGCGCCGGCGCCGGGCCGCGCCGACGTGCTGCCGGCGGCGCTCGTCGACCGGGTCGCGGCGGCCGACGGCGTCGCCGACGCCGAAGGCGTCGTCGCGTCCGCGGAGGTCACCGTCGTCGACTCCCGCAACACGAACCTGGGACCCACCAGCGGTGCCCCCACCATCGCCGGGAACTGGACCCGCAACGACCTGCGGTCCATGGAGATCAGCTCCGGCCACGCCCCCCGGGGCCCCACCGACGTGATGGTGGACGCGGACACCGCCGCCAAGCACGGGCTGGAGATCGGCGACGAACTGCGGACGATCACCGTCAAGGGCGACTTCACCAGCACCGTGTCCGGTATCGCCACCTTCAGGATCACCAACCCGGGCGCGGCCGTCTTCTACTACGACACCGCCACCGTGCAGCGTGAACTCCTCGGCAGGGAAGGGCTGTTCACCCACATCAACGTCGCTGCCGAAGCAGGTGTGGGACACGAGCAGCTGAAGCGGGACATCGCCGCCGCGCTGGGCGGCGACGCCGGCGCGTACCGGCTGCAGACGCAAGCGGAGGCGGCCGACGCCATGAGCGAGAACATGGCCGGGTTCCTCGACGTCATGAAGTACGCCATGCTCGGCTTCGCCGGGGTCGCCCTGCTGGTGGGCGTCTTCCTGATCGTGAACACCTTCTCCATGCTCGTCGCGCAGCGCACCCGCGAGCTGGGACTGCTGCGGGCCGTCGGGTCGAGCCGCGGCCAGGTGAACCGTTCCGTCCTGGCGGAGGCCCTGCTGCTGGGCCTGTTCGGCTCCGCGCTCGGCGTGGCCGCCGGGGTCGGGCTGGCCGTCGGCCTGATGGAGCTGATGGGCGCCCTGGGCATGGAGCTGTCCACCCAGGACCTCACCGTCAAGTGGACCACCCCCGTCGTCGGTGTGGTGCTGGGCGTGGTCGTGACCCTGCTGTCGGCGTACGTCCCGGCCCGCCGCGCCGGACGGGTGTCGCCCATGGCGGCGCTGCGGGACGCGGGCACCGCGGCGGACAGCCGCGCCGCGGGGCGGGTGCGCGGCGCCGCCGGGCTGCTGCTGACGGCCGCCGGTGCCGCCGCCCTGGTGGCCGCCGCGCGGGCGGACGAGGCAGCCGCGGGCTCGTTGTTCCTCGGGGCCGGTGTGGTGCTGACGCTCGTCGGGTTCGTGGTGGTCGGGCCGCTGCTGGTCGGCGGGGGCGTGCGGGCGCTGAGCGCGGTCGTGCTGCGGGCGTTCGGGCCCGTCGGGCGGATGGCGGAGCGCAACGCGCTGCGCAACCCGCGCCGCACCGGGGCGACCGCCGCGGCGCTGATGATCGGGCTGGCGCTGGTGGCCGGAATGTCCGTGGTCGGCTCGTCGATGACGGCGTCGGCGGCGGACGAACTGGACCGGTCGGTGGGCGCGGACTTCCTGGTGCAGCCCGCCAACCCCGGCCAGCCGGTGCCGGTCGTGCCGCAGGCGCGGGCCGCCGTGACCGGGGCGCCGGGCCTCGCCCACGTCACCGAGTACCGGTACGTGCAGGCCGCGGTGACGGCCCCGGACGGGACCGAGGCGGACGCCGACGTGGCGGTGACCGGCGTGACGTACGTCGAGGACGTGCGGCGCGAGACCGTCGCGGGTGAGCTGAGGGAGGCGTACGGGAAGGACGCGGTGTCCGTCGGCAGCGAGTACGCCGAGAAGCACGGCGTGGCGGTGGGCGACACCCTGAAGGTCGTCTTCCCCGGCGGCCGGCCCGCGACCCTCACGGTCAGGGCGGTCACCTCGGACGACACGAACATCGACAAGGGCATGATGTACACGTCCCCCGCCACGCTGGAGCGGTACGTGCCCGCCGACCGGCTCCCCGAGCCCGGGCTGCTGCTGGTGCAGGCGGAGGACGGGCAGGAGGCGGCCGTGTACGCGGCGCTGAAGGACGCCCTGGAGCGGTACCCGCAGTACGCCGTGTACGACCAGACCGACTACAAGGAGCAGATCCAGGCGCAGGTCGGCCAGCTGCTGAACATCGTGTACGGGCTCCTCGCGCTGGCGATCATCGTGGCGGTGCTCGGTGTGGTGAACACGCTGGCGCTGTCGGTGGTGGAGCGGACGCGGGAGATCGGGCTGCTGCGGGCGGTCGGCCTGTCGCGGCGGCAGCTGCGCCGCATGATCCGCCTGGAGTCGGTGGTCATCGCCCTGTTCGGCGCGCTGCTGGGGCTCGGCCTCGGCATGGCCTGGGGCGTGGCGGCGCAGAAGCTGCTGGCGCTCCAGGGGCTGCACGTGCTGGAGATCCCGTGGTCCACGATCGTCACGGTGTTCTTCGGCTCGGCCCTGGTGGGCTTCGTCGCGGCGCTCGTCCCGGCGTTCCGGGCGGGCCGGATGAACGTGCTGGCCGCGATCGCCACGGAGTGACGCCCCGGCGCCTCCCGGCGAGTGGCCCGGGAGGCGCCGCCCCGGCCCCGCCCGGCGGGCTCCCCGCGGCTGCTCCGCGGTGGGGCTCCTGCGGTGGGGCCTCCTGTCGGGCGGCGTGGGGCGGGGGCGGGGTGAGCGCGCGGTCGTGGGCGCCCGGTGACGACCCGGGGCGCCCGGCGGGAGGGGGCCCGGTGCCGGGAGTCGAGGGCTCTCCGGTGCCGGGCTCCGCCGTCCCGTCGCCCCTGTCCCGCCTCGCCGGCCGCCGTCCCGTCGCCCCTGTCCCGCCCCGCCGGCCGCCGGTCCGTCGCCCTGGTCCCGCCTCGCCGGCCGCGCCGCCGATCGCCGTCGCGGTCGTTCGCCGGGGTGCCGTTCGTTCGACGGGGGTGGTCCGGTCGGTCCGTGCCGGGCACGGCCACCGTCACACCCGCAGGACCCGGACGTCGTACTTCGGGATCCAGACCCCGCACGTGCTGATCGTCGATTCCTCGGCCCGGGCCTGCGCGACGAGCATGCGGTCGAAGGGGTCGCGGCGCTGGAGGGACAGGCGGCCCGCCCGCATGGCGTGCTCCGCCGTGACCGGCAGCGGCTTGAGCCGGCAGTGCGCGCTGCGCTCGGGCGGATCCGCGGGTGAGTCCAGCCTGCCGAGGGCCTGCCTGACGCTGAGTTCCCAGGGCGTGACGGCACTGACGTGGGCGTGCGGATCCGTGTCGAGCAGCTCCTTGACCTCGTCGGCGAGCTCCGGGGAGTCGACCCCGTCGGTCCGCCCGACAGGTTGGCGCCGGCTCCCTCGCTCTGCCCGGCCCGCGCCTTCCGCCCGGTCGCCGGGGGCCCGGCGTCGTACGCTGGGACCACCCGGCCCGTCGCACGTGTCGGGCTCTTCGCGTTGCACGCCTCCGAGGGCGCCACCTCACCCGGCCCGCCCCCCGACCACGGACGGAAAAGTTCATGAGTCTGCACGGTCTGCTCGACGTCGTCGTCAAGGACCCCGCCCTCGCCGAGGCCGTCGAGGCCGCGGCCGACGGGCACCGGGCACACGTCGACCTCGTCGGTCCGCCCGCGGCGCGGCCCTTCGCGCTGGCCGCGCTCGCCCGCGACGCCGGGCGGCCCGTGCTGGCCGTGACCGCGACCGGGCGGGAGGCGGAGGACCTGGCGGCGGCCCTGCGGTCGCTGCTCGACCCCGACTCCGTCGTGGAGTACCCGGCATGGGAGACCCTTCCGCACGAGCGGCTGTCCCCGCGCAGCGACACCGTCGGGCGGCGCCTCGCCGTGCTGCGGCGGCTCGCCCACCCGTCGCCCGACGACCCGGCGGCGGGGCCGGTGCGGGTCGTCGTGGCGCCCGTCAGGTCCGTGCTGCAGCCGCAGGTCAAGGGGCTGGGCGACCTGGAGCCGGTGAGCCTGCGGACCGGGCGTGCCGCGGATCTCGACGCCGTCGTGGAGGGCCTCGCGGCGGCCGCGTACCAGCGGGTCGAGCTCGTCGAGAAGCGCGGCGAGTTCGCCGTGCGCGGCGGGATCCTCGACGTGTTCCCGCCCACCGAGGAGCACCCCCTGCGCGTCGAGTTCTGGGGCGACGACGTGGAGGAGATCCGGTACTTCAAGGTGGCCGACCAGCGGTCCCTGGAGGTCGCCGAGCACGGGCTGTGGGCGCCGCCGTGCCGGGAGCTGCTGCTGACGCAGGACGTGCGGGAGCGGGCCGCGGCGCTCGCCGAGGCCCACCCGGAGCTCGGCGAACTCCTCGGCAAGATCGCGGAGGGTATCGCCGTCGAGGGCATGGAGTCCCTGGCGCCGGTGCTCGTCGACGACATGGAGCTGCTGCTCGACGTGTTGCCGAAGGGCTCGCTGGCGGTCGTCTGCGACCCGGAGCGGGTGCGGACCCGGGCCGCCGACCTGGTGGCGACCTCCCAGGAGTTCCTCCAGGCGTCGTGGGCGGCCACCGCGGGCGGCGGGGAGGCGCCCATCGACGTCGGTGCGGCCTCCCTGTGGGGCATCGCCGACGTCCGGGACCGGGCGCGGGAGCTCGGCATGGCGTGGTGGTCGGTGTCGCCGTTCGCGGCCGACGCGGAGCTGGACGAGGACACCCTGCAGCTCGGCATGCACGCCGCCGAGGCGTACCGCGGCGACACCGCCCGCGCCCTGGCCGACACGAAGGGGTGGCTGGCCGACGGCTGGCGCGTCCTGTACGTCACCGAGGGGCACGGCCCGGCCGCCCGCACCGTCGAGGTGCTGGGCGGCGAGGGCGTCGCGGCCCGCCTCGAAGCGGACCTCACCGAGCTGTCCCCGTCGGTGGTGCAGGTGGCGTGCGGGTCCATCGAGTACGGGTTCGTCGACCCCGCGCTGAAGCTCGCCGTCCTGACGGAGACCGACCTGTCGGGCCAGAAGGCCGCGGGCAAGGACGGCCGCCGCATGCCGACGCGCCGCCGCAAGACCATCGACCCGCTGACCCTGGAGGCGGGCGACTACATCGTGCACGAGCAGCACGGCGTGGGCCGCTACATCGAGATGGTGCAGCGCACCGTGCAGGGCGCCACCCGCGAGTACCTGCTGGTCGAGTACGCGCCCGCGAAGCGCGGCCAGCCCGGCGACCGGCTGTACATCCCCACCGACCAGCTGGAGCAGGTCACCAAGTACGTCGGCGGGGAGGCGCCCACCCTGCACCGGCTGGGCGGCGCCGACTGGACGAAGACGAAGCAGCGCGCCAAGAAGGCCGTCAAGGAGATCGCCGCCGACCTGATCAAGCTGTACTCGGCGCGGATGGCCGCGCCCGGGCACTCCTTCGGCGCGGACACCCCGTGGCAGCGGGAGCTGGAGGACGCCTTCCCGTACGCGGAGACCCCGGACCAGCTGTCCACCATCGCCGAGGTGAAGGAGGACATGGAGAAGACGGTCCCGATGGACCGGCTGATCTGCGGCGACGTCGGCTACGGCAAGACGGAGATCGCCGTGCGGGCCGCGTTCAAGGCCGTGCAGGACGGCAAGCAGGTCGCCGTGCTGGTGCCGACGACGCTGCTGGTGCAGCAGCACTTCGGCACGTTCAGCGAGCGGTACGCGCAGTTCCCCGTGGTGGTGAAGGCGCTGTCCCGGTTCCAGTCCGACGCGGAGGCCAAGGCCACCCTGGAGGGGCTGCGGGAGGGCTCCGTCGACGTGGTCATCGGCACGCACCGGCTGTTCTCGTCGGAGACGAAGTTCAAGGACCTCGGCCTGGTCATCGTCGACGAGGAGCAGCGCTTCGGCGTCGAGCACAAGGAGCAGCTGAAGAAGCTGCGCGCGAACGTCGACGTGCTGACGATGTCGGCCACGCCGATCCCGCGCACCCTGGAGATGGCCGTCACCGGCATCCGCGAGATGTCGACCATCACGACCCCGCCGGAGGAGCGGCACCCGGTCCTCACGTTCGTCGGGCCGTACGAGGAGAAGCAGATCGGCGCCGCGATCCGCCGCGAACTGCTCCGCGAGGGGCAGGTCTTCTACATCCACAACCGCGTCGAGTCCATCGACCGTGCCGCGGCCCGGCTGCGGGAGATCGTTCCGGAGGCGCGGATCGCCACCGCCCACGGGCAGATGTCGGAGCAGGCCCTGGAGCAGGTGGTGGTGGACTTCTGGGAGAAGAAGTTCGACGTGCTGGTGTCGACGACGATCGTCGAGTCCGGCATCGACATCTCCAACGCCAACACCCTGATCGTGGAGCGCGGCGACAACTTCGGCCTGTCGCAGCTGCACCAGCTGCGCGGCCGGGTCGGCCGCGGGCGGGAGCGGGGCTACGCGTACTTCCTCTACCCGCCGGAGAAGCCGCTGACGGAGACCGCGCACGAGCGGCTCGCGACCATCGCGCAGCACACCGAGATGGGCGCGGGCATGTACGTGGCGATGAAGGACCTGGAGATCCGCGGCGCGGGCAACCTGCTGGGCGGCGAGCAGTCCGGGCACATCGCGGGCGTCGGCTTCGACCTGTACGTGCGGATGGTGGGCGAGGCCGTCGCCGACTACCGGGCCTCCCTGGAGGGCGGTGTCGAGGAGGAGCCGCCGCTGGAGGTGAAGATCGAGCTGCCGGTCGACGCGCACGTCCCGCACGACTACGCGCCCGGCGAGCGGCTGCGCCTCCAGGCGTACCGGTCCATCGCCTCCGCGAACTCGGAGGAGGACATCCGGGCGGTCCGCGAGGAACTCGTCGACCGGTACGGCAAGCTGCCGGAGCCGGTCGAGAACCTGCTGCTGGTGGCCGGTCTGCGGATGCTGGCGCGGGCCTGCGGGGTCGGGGAGATCGTGCTGCAGGGCCCCAACGTCCGCTTCGCGCCCGTGGAGCTGCGCGAGTCGCAGGAGCTGCGGCTGAAGCGGCTGCACCCGGGCACGGTCATCAAGCCGGCGGCCCACCAGGTCCTGGTGCCCCGCCCGAAGACCGGCAAGATCGGCGGGAAGCCGCTGGTCGGACGTGAACTGCTGGCGTGGACGGGGGAGTTCCTGACGACGATCCTGGGCTCGTAGCCGGTTCTTCGTCCGGACCGGCGGGCCCGCGGCCCGGGGCGTGCCGTCGACGCCCCGGCCGTGGCCGCCGGCCGGCTTCTGGAGCCGGCGCCGCCCGGTCGGCCGAAGGCGCGTCAGAAGGGCGGGGGGTCGCGTCCGGGAACGCGGGGACCGGGGCGGAGAGGGGAAGGTCCTTCCGGCGCCTCGGACCCGCTTCCCTGTGGTCGACTGGCGGCATGGAAGCCATCTGGACGAGTGCCGTAGCGGTTGCCGGTACGTTGCTGGGCTCGGTGATCACGCACACCTTCCAGCGTCTCGCCTCCCGGCGGAGTGAGGTGTTCACGAGGTCCGAGGCGCTGCGGCAGGAACGCATAGCCACTACAGCGCGTTCGCCGCGGCGGCGGAGGACTACCGCCACGGCCAGTCGGACCGCTGGTACCGCAAGCTGGAGGACCCGGACGGAGAGGCGTTCCTCAGGGCGCGGGACGAAGCGCACCGCCTGCGGACAGCGGCCCGGCAGGCGCTGTACCGCGTCAAGCTCCTCACCGACGGCCGCGAGGTGGTCCTCGCCGCCGAGCGGGCCTACCGCTGCACGTCTTAGGTGTCCCACGCACAGGAGCAGGCGGACCGGGACGCGCGGGACACCGAGGCGAAGCAGGCGATCGAGGCGTTCGTCTCCCGGGCGTTGCTGCTGATCCTCTGAGCCCGGCCTGTGCACTGCCGCGCCGGGCCCGTGCCCTGCACCACGCTGTGGTCCGCCCGCGGCGGCAGCCGGGGCCCCACCGCACGGCGTGGGCCGTGGCGAGGGGTCCGGACGGTGAGCCGAACGGCCACGCCGCCGGCCGGCCTTCGCGGCGGCCCGAGCACCGGGCGGCCCGAAGGCGCCCCTGCCGCCGGGGGCGCGGGCCCCCGGCGCCTAGGATGCGGGGATGCCCGCCCCTCGACTGCTCCGTACGGCTCCGGTGGCCGCCCTCGCCGCTGCCCTGTTGGTGTCCGGCTGCTCCCACGACGGGAGCGGCGGCGGGCGTTCCGGGGCCGGAAGCGGGTCGGCGCTGGCCGCCGTGGACTCTCTCACCGTGAAGGGGCGGGCGCCGAAGACGGGGTACGAGAGGGAGAAGTTCGGCCGGGCCTGGGCCGACACGGACGGCAACGGCTGCGGTACGCGTGAGGACATACTCGCCCGCGACGCGGTGGACGTGGCGTACAAGGACCGCCGGCGCTGCAAGGTGGCGCGCGGCGTCCTGCCGGAGGACCCGTACACGGGGCGGCGCATCGCCTTCGCGCGGGGCGACGGCAAGGTCGACATCGACCACGTGGTGGCGCTGTCCGACGCCTGGCAGAAGGGCGCCCGGCAGTGGGACGCGGACAAGCGGCGGGAGTTCGCCAACGACCTTATGTTGGCGGCATAGATGTCTCACGGTGATGTGTCTCAGGGGCGGGGTGGCTGCGTGTCCAAGCGGTGTCTCACGAGCGGCGTGCTGCATGCCGGCGCCGTGCTGGTTGTCGGGGCGTCTCTGGCGGGCTGCACGGGAGGCGGGCTTTCCGGTGAGAGCGGTTCGACAGGTGGCGGCTCGTCCGCCGAGTACGGGACGAATCCTTTGGCCGAGCCTGACGGAATCAGTCCAGGGCTGGCCCCGATCGCGTCCGAGAAGGACGAGACGACAGCGCGTGAGCTGATCTCCAAGCTGTCGACCAAGGGGCGAGGGCCGAAGACCGGATACGACCGGGACGAGTTCGGCTACGCGTGGATGGATACGGCGGACGGTGTGCCACTGGCCCGGAACGGCTGTGACACGCGGAATGACTTGCTGAAGCTGCATGGGCGGAACGTTCGGTTTCGGGCCGGTTCCGACTGCGTGGTCGTCTCGATGGACCTGTACGACCCGTACACCGGCAAGGACATCGTCTGGAAGAAGGCGAAGGCCGCCGAAGTGCAGATAGACCATGTAGTGCCGTTGTCGTACGCCTGGCAGATGGGCGCCGCTCGCTGGAGCAAGGAGAAGCGGCAGCGGCTGGCCAACGACGTGCTGAACCTCTTGCCGGTTTCGGGATCCGCGAACTCCGCCAAGAGCGACTCCGGGCCGGCGTCCTGGCTGCCGCCGAACAAGGCGATCCGGTGCTCTTACGTGGTGCGGTTCGCGCAGGTCGCGGCAAAGTATGAGCTCCCAGTGACGGCCTCGGACAAGGCAATGATGCTCAAGCAGTGCGGGGACTGAGAGGGCTGCGATGACCTGGGGAAATGCCGTCGCTTCCGCGCTGCGGGACGCCTATGCTCCGTTGCTGTGGCTGATCGCATACAGAAGATCGTGACGGAGTTGCCGGGCCTGAAGAGCGTCACCGACGTCTGGAAGGTGGCCGACCGCCGTCTGGCACAAGGAGACGCCGCCTTCATCGCGGACCTCGGTATCGCGCTCGCCGGGGCGTACGGCTCCGAACCCAGGCCGATCTGGCAGTACGGGAGCGTCTTCGACTACCTGCTCCGGCTTCTGGCCACCAATCCCGGCCCGGGGAACGTGAGGCAGGCGCTACGCCTGGTCTCCTCGACGGAAGCCGCCCACAGGAAGCTGGATCACTACACGGCATCCTTGCTGGCCTCCAGCCACCCGGCAGAGGAACTCGCCGAGGCGTTCACAGGCAACGCCTCTGAGGAACTGCGTGCCTGCCTCGTCCATGAGCTCGTACTCAGGGGTGTCGCAGTCATGGAGACGCCGGGGATCGCAGGGTGGGCGACATCGCCGCATTGGAGGCACCACCCTCTGGGATGGCTGCCGATGGCGCTGTCGGACGTGGAAGGACAGCTGGATCTGCCGAGCTACAGCACCCGGGGCAGCAGCCATTCGATGCCGTACGGCTCGTTGGAGAACGGTCGTGTGGTGGTCGAACGCGGGGCGCAAGTGCCGTCGGCCGAGGAGACGACGACCCCCGCCGTTGCCAAGCGCATCAGCGCGGCCGCGGCGAACTGGGCCGAGGAATCGAACGGACGAATCGAGGCACGAGTCTTCGGCCTGGCAGCTCCTCTCGACGCCGAATCGGTGCCGAGTGCGTTGCTGACGCTGGGGCTGCAGTGCTTGAAGGACGCGGGGAGGAAGACCGCCTTCTCGGTCGTGGCCTGTCCACCGGACCAGGCATGGCGGGTGCTCTTCGCCGCCGCGTCCTCGGGAGGGGCCTACAACTCCGGTGCTCGCGGTGCCTACGGCCGACTGGCCGCGTGGCAGTCCCTGGCCTGCCTCGCCGGGGCCGCGGAGGGTGTCCCTGCTGAGGTGGTCGAAGCACGTGCACGAGAGTGTGCCTGGTACGGCTTCGACGCCGCCACCAAGTGGTTCGAGCGCGTGGCCTGGGACATCGGCCTTGCCTCGGTCTCCCCAGAAGGCCGACGGCTGGCGGTGCTGGCCGCGACGGACACCGACTGAGCACCGTCCTGCATGCTGCTTGCGGCTTGAGGTAGTCAGGTGGCCGGTTCCTGCGATCGCCTCAGTTGTTTGACCACGTCTTTCCGGCCTCCGTCGAGTTGGGCCTGAAGACGCCGGGTGTCCGCCTCCAACTCCGCGTTCCTGAGGGCCAGAACCTGGATCTGGTTTGCGTACGCCGCGACGGTGGCACGCAGTTCCCTGATCTCGTCCGCCTTCTCCTTCCGGAGTTCCCGATCGGACTGTTTCAGGCGTGTGATCTCCTGCCTGAGCTCGTCGGACTCCGGGCGTCTGGCCTCGGGAGAGCCGAGAATCCCCTTGATCACCGGGGCGACGGGAGAGCGGTAGTACGAGGCTCGGGAGACGCCGGCCTCGGCGCAGATGTTCACCGCCGACGTGCGGCCGTCCGTGATCTCGGGGCGGCCGAGCATGAGCTGCTCGAAGGCGCGCATGATCTTGTGGTCGATGTCGGTCAGCCCGGAGTTCTCCCGGGCCAAGCGGGCGAAGGCAGTGCGGACGGCCAGGAGGGTCTCGTTCGTGGAATCCGTCATCGGCGGGTGTCCTCGTGGTTGATCTCGGCGATCAGGTGGGTGAGCGTGGCCAAGTGCTCGGTGATGGCGAGCTGCTGGAGTCGCGGGAGGCCGGTTGCCTCGCCCAGTTCTGCTTGTGCCATGTCGTGCGCTCGCTCCAGGCGAGGCACGTGGATGGCAGAGCGGCGGGAGTTGGGGCAGCGCATGCACATGTCGAGCATGGGAACAGGACGGCCCAGTGGCTTGGCGCGCTTGCGGCACACGGCAGTCTCGGCTTGGTAGAAGCAGTCGTTGAGCACGCCGGGGTGCAGGGTCTTCGTCAGATGGTGCAGCAGCGTCCGGAGGCGGGAGGGGCTGGCCACCGCACCGGGAAGATCTCCGAGCTCGCTGCGGATACGGTCGAACTCGGCCTCGATGCGCTGGGCGGCTCCGCCCGCGGAGCGTCCGCCCTCGTTCCAGTCGTGGTAGAGGTCCTCGACGTAGTCGAGCTTGGCGACGGCTTCCTCGGCGGCTACCTCGTCGGCGAAGCCGGAGGCGGAGGTCCCCGCATATCCCTCGAACATGGTGATCGCCGCGTGCTTGTACTGGCGTGCGCCCGCGACCACGCCGAAGGGTTGATGGGCGATGTGCCAGGCCAGGGTTCGCCGGAACTGCCGTGTGTCGAAGGCCCAGGGGAGAGCGGAGTCTTTCCCGGCTGTGCCGTCGGCGTCCGGGACGGCTTCGGCCGGTGCCGCCGTGACCAGGGGAACGTAGAAGCTCTCCGGTGTACTGAACAACTCGTTGAGGTGATCCCGGAAGGCACGGATACGGCCTGGCATGTTGCTCAGCAATACATACCCGTTGCGGCCGCCACCGTCGTAGCCGAAGAGGTGGCCGGGGTCGTCATTGATCTGCTGCAGCACCGCAACGGCCTCGTGGACGATGCTGAGGACCACCCACTCTGCTTCGTCTCCGCTGAGCTTGCGCCCCTTCCCCTTGTAGACCCTGCCTCGGATCTTGTACCGGATCCGGCCGTCGGCCCCTCGCTCGGTGAGCCCACAGTCCCGGCCCAGCTCACGCACTTCCACATCCCGCATCCCGGACAAGTAGGCGATCACGATCCAGCACGCCGTGCGCAGGAAGGACAGCTCGTTGACCACGGTCAAGGGGCTGAGCCGTGTCCGCCACGGCTTGCCCGAGTCGGGCCACTTCGACATCGGCGTGTCGAGTCCGCCTTCCTCGTATCCGAGGGCCTCCCCGGCCTCGGCCATCAGCGCTCGCAGATGACTGGCCGTCCCGCAGCCGGCGAGGAGAGAGACGAGAGTGTGGTTGGGGGCCTGCAGGATCCCGTCGGCGACGGCGGCATCAGGCACGGTATGCGCGGCCTCACGAGGAACCGCCGGGATGCCCCGGCCTGCCGCCCGACGCTCGGTGATGAACGCCAACACGCGCTCCTGCGCCTGGCCGTGTCCAAGCTTTCTGCCCCTGCGTGCTGCTTCGAGTGCGGAGATCTCCCTCCGTGCGGCCAAGAGGTCGCCGCTCGCGGTCTCCACATAGAAGACCGCTGCCCGCAGCAGGGGCGCGAGGACATCCTCGGGGATGCGTGGCGTCGCGTTCTCGCCCTTGACACGCTGCACTCCGGCGACGTTGTAGGCGCTGCGACCGTTCCACGGGAGGACGTGCAGCCTGTCCTGGGACAGGAACGGTCCGTGCGCCGACAGATGTTTGAGGAGAGTCACGTTGCGGACGGCGTTGTGTGGGCTGCCCTTCCACTTCTTCAGCACCGCGTCCAGGTGGGCGCGGTCCACCTCGGACAGCCGCGGCGTGCCCGCCTCCCGTAGATCCTTCATGACGGTGTTGAAGACACGCAGCTCTCCGTACGCCGCAGTGGCCTTGATCGGCACCAGGCCCAGCGACCCCCGACGCAGGCGGGAGGCGACGTACTCCTTCGCCGTGCGCCGCGTTACCGGATCAGAGATCTGCGTGAAGTCGAGCCGCCACGTCCGCCAGGTGCGGGGCAGCACGCACCGCAGGTCCCAGACGTCCTCGGACAGGAGTGGGCCCCGGCTCGGCAGGCCCCGCGTGAGCCGTTCCGGGAGCACGTACTCCGAGGTTGAGGGCAGGTCGTGATCACCGGTCCGCGACTCGGGGAAGGCAGTCATGCGATGACCTCCAGGAACGACGCGGGCAGCAGCAGGCGATCGCCGCCGCCCTCGGCGATGACCTGCGCCGTGGCGATCTGGCGCGTGCTGAAGCGGGCGCGGACACCGTGGACGATGCGGTCCCACGCGAGACCGAACCGCGTGGTCCACTCAGCGGCTGGATACTCCTCGCGCTGTCGCTCCAGGAAGTCCAGGAAGGACAGCAGGCTCGGCAGGTGTCGGCTGGTGAACACCGCGTTCGGGCACTCCAGGCACCCCCAGGCCGGAACGGGGCAGGCAGCCCCGGGCTTGCGGGCGAACGGTGAGGCGAAGAAGTCGCGGCAGGAGGCGAGCCATACGTCCTGCTCGCCGGAGAGCGCCGACTCGATTTCCCGCGTGGTCAGCGCCGCCTGGCCGTCGTCGAGCCGGTCGCCGTCATCCGACAGCACGACAGGTGGGGAAAGCGCCGCGCCGAGCGCCTGCTCAAGGCCCGCCTCCACTGCCTGCTCGTGGGTCTCCTCGTGCGCGCCGATGTCCGCGTAGTGCTTCGCGGCGACCGGCCGGGTGTGGCCGGAGGCGAAGTCCTCAAGGACCCCGCCGGCCCGGAGGTACTGACGGGACTTGACGGTCTTGCGTACCCGCCGCAGGTCGAGGGCGACGGGCCCGCCGTCACGGTCGGTGAGGCGGTCGAGCCCACGCTCGGACATCCACTGCCGGCTCACGGCCGACCCCTGGGGACCGTCGAAGGATGCCCGGGCCTGCCCGTGACGACCGACGTCGCACCACAGTGCGTCGCTGTCGATCAGCTCGCGGGTGTGTTTCGTCAGGCGCAGGGCCAGCCGGATCACGCCACCGGGGAAGCGCAGCGAGCCGCCATCGGTGATCCTGACTGTCTTGTGCGTGGAACCCGGGGCGCGTTTCTTGACGTAGGCGATGCTGACGTAGCCGCGTGCCGGACTCGCCAGACAGTCGGAGCGCAGCTGCCGGATGCACTCGGGTTCCATGCCCGTCTGACAGGCGAGAAGGAGCAGGAAGGGCACCAGGTCCCTAGCGGTGAGGTGGAGACGACCGTTGAGTTCCTCTCTTCCGCCCAAGGGGCGCAGGACCTTGCACGATGCGTCGTCGACGGTCAGCGGGCCGTGGTTGGCGATGTACCAGAGGACGTTCTCCAGCCGGTCCCACCCGTGTCGGCGCGGGTCGCGGCCCGTGGCCGCCAGATTCTCGCCCTCCAGGATTCGGTCACGGACGCGGGCGACATCGTCCCGGGCGGCGTTCTCCAACGCGTCGAGCACCGGGAACGGGTACGCGTCGAGTGGCTTCGACGCCCGGTGGGCCGATGCCGACGTGAAGCCCAGACGGGCGTGAAAGGCGGCCCCGAAGGCGTCGGGGTGTGCCTCGTGCACCAGCTTCAGAAGCCGCACGAGGTACGTCATGGTGAGGTACGGCTCCTTGCTCGTCCCTCCGTACTGGGCGATCAGACGCGTCTCGAACGCGTCCAGGAGATCGGGCTCCAGGTCGCTGAGACGCAGGTCGGAGGCGGAGCCCGGTAGGGCAGCGGCCGTGAACTCGACGAACTCCCGGATGCGTTTGACGACATAGCGGACACCATTGCGGTCACGCAGGGTGCCGGGAGCGCTGACGACTTCAGCGAGAGCGGAGGCGAGCGCCCGGGTGAGACGCGGACACGGGAGCCCTGACAGGTCGATGCTTTCGGGACTCCCATTGAGATCCACGGTGAAGATCACCGGGCCGATCGTCGGCACGGGCTCGGCCGCGGCGGGGGTCTCGACAACGGCAGGGAAGCGGACGCGGCGCGGGCTCACCGGTCCTCCTCCACATCCAAGGGGATCCGCTCGAAGGCGGCGGCCTGTTCGTCCCAGTCGCCGAGAGCGGCGAGGACGATCTCCTGGGCCTCGTCCAGGACGTCGAGGTATGTGTAGACGGTCGCCTCGTGGCGATGGCCGAGCAGGAGTTGGAGCTTGCGCAGGGGGTTGCCGATGAGCAGGCGCTTCACTTCCGCATGAGTGAACCGGCGGTCCTCACGCATGCCGAGTGCCCGGACGGTCTGTCGCAGCAGCAGGCCGAGCATATGCACCGCGAACGTGTGCCGCAGGGCGTGCGGGTGGACGTCGAAGTCGAGCCCGAAGGCGGCACACCGCTCGTTCGCCCGTTGGAAGACCGACTGCCAGGTACTGCGCCGCAGTGGCAACCCGTTCTCACCGAGCCACAGACACAGGGGACCGACCGCGCTTCCTCGGCTGTCGACCTGGACGAGTCGTGCCCGGTCCGCCGCACCGATGCGCGAGTACGACCAGCTCGTTCCGTTCTCGACCACCAGCGCGCGCCGGCTCACCCGGCGGACCGGCAGTCGGTCCGCATCCGCTTCGTACACGCCTCGGACGCGCCGCCGCTGCACCAGCTCGTCACGCTCCATACCGACGTAGTGGTGCAGGTCGCGGGCCACCCGGGGGCGGACATACACCGTGCGTGTCCTGCCACGCTTGGCTACGGCGGCCGAGACGGTGATGTCGCCGATGAGGCGTCTGCCGGTCACCGGCGGCAGTTCCGTCGTCAGCAGGCTCGCAGCCTCGCCCAGCCGCATGCCGGTGCAGACCAGGAGGTCGGCGAAGAGAGCGTTGCGTTCGCCGTTGCGTCCGCGCCACTTGGCGTCCGGAGAGCCGTCCGGCAGCAGCCCGCGCAGCCCGACGTCCCGCCAGAGCATGAAGTCCTCGTGTGAGAGGAACCGGATCGGCTGTCGGGGCACCTCGGGCTCGGCGTCGGCGTTGACCCTTACGCGCTTCGGCCCCTGAGGGGACACCACGGTCTTGTCGACGTACCGGAACGGCGCGGCGGGCAGCAGTTCCTCGTACAGCGACCACTGCACCCACTTGTCGAGTGCGGCAACTGAGCGGTTCCAGGTCGCCACCGAGACGCTGCCCGGTCCGTTGCCGTGCAGGCGTACGGTCTTGTAGGCGCGGAGATCGGCACCGTCCGTGTCCCAGATGGACTTGCCGCCCCGGGATTCGTGGAGGAAGCGGCAGTAGAGCATGACGTCGGTGCTGTAGGCGATGCGGCTGTTGTCCGATCGCACGCCCCAGTGCTCCAGGTCGCGCAGGAAGCGGTTCAGGTGGTGGTCGTAGCCGCCGTCCGGTCCGAGGATGAAGGTTCTGCCCTCGTCGGCGCCGGCTCGCCGAAGGACCGCGTCCCCGTCGAAGGGAAGTGGGTCGATGGGTGGCGCCCCGAGCGCCGTCCGGTGCAGTAGCACCAGCGTCCCGGAACTGGCATCCGTCTCTTCCGACTCCATCACGCGCGAGCCACCCTCCCCGGTGTGAGACAAGCTGTACGCGCACATAACGGAGGGGTCGGTGAGACAGTTACGGGTGCCGACATAAACGACCCGCTGAACCTGCTGGCCGTCGACGCGCCCGCCAACCGCCGCAAGGGCGACGGCGACACGGCGACCTGGCTGCCGCCCGCCAAGGGTTTCCGCTGCGCCTACGTGGCGCGGCAGGTCGCGGTGAAGAAGAAGTACGGGGTGTGGGTGACCGCCGCCGAGCGGGACGCGATGAAGCGGGTCCTGAACACCTGCCCGGACGAGCCGCTGCCGTAGGGCCCCGCCGCCGGGGTTCCGGCGCGGTCGGTCCGCCGTGCGGGACCCGCGCCGGTGGGCCCTTGGGCGGCGGGGCGCCGCGGGAGAGACGGGGCCGGGGGCCGGTCGGCCTGTCCGAAGGGGCGCGGGACGGTGGCCGGGGGCGCCGAGGCGGCCGGGGCTCCGAGGAGGCGCGGGCGGCCGGTCGGGGCGCCGACGGTCGGGGGCGGAAAACCGGTTGGGCCGCCGGTGAACGCTCATTAGCCTGCGGGGATGAGCGCACTGGAGCTGACCGTCACGACCCTTGCCGAGCGCCCCGAGCTGGAGCAGGCGATGTGGGACATGGCCGGGCTGTGGCCGGAGTTCATGCTGAACGATCCCGTCGCCGCCGTCACGTACGACTGGATGGCACGGGACCTGCCCGAGTACGTGCTCGTGGCCACCGACGCCGACGGCACCCTCGTGGCGCGGGCGTTCAGCGTGCCGTTCCTGCTGCACTCGCCGCGCCGGCAGGGCAGGCTGCCCGCGCGGGGCTGGGACCAGGTGATGCTGTGGGGGTTCGCCGACCGGCGCGACGGGCGGGAGCCCGACACGGTCAGCGCGATCGAGATCGCCATCCTGCCGGAGCTGCGCGGCAAGGGCCTCGCCGCGGTCATGGTGGCGGCGCTGCGGGACAACGCGCGGGCGCGTGGCTTCGCGGAGCTCGTGGCGCCGGTCCGGCCCAACGCCAAGCACCTGGAGCCGCGCACCCCGATGGACGAGTACGCCTTCCGCACCCGGCCCGACGACGGGCTGCCGCACGACCCGTGGCTGCGGGTCCACGTGCGGGCCGGCGGGGTCGTCCACTCGGTGGCCCCGGCATCCATGACGATCGCCGGGTCGCTGGAGCAGTGGCGGTCCTGGACCGGGCTGCCGTTCGACGTGGACGGCGCCGTGGAGGTGCCGGAGGCGCTGTCCCCGGTCGTCTGCGACATGGTCGGCGGTCACGCCGTGTACGTCGAGCCCAACGTGTGGGTGCGGCACCGGCTCTGACGCCCGTACCGCCCGCGCACACCGGAGGCCGGGACGGCCGCCCGTGCGGCGGCCTCCCGGCCCTCTCGCGTCGTGTCCCCCGCGGGGTGCGCTCAGAGCTTCAGCTCCCACTGGCGGGAGTCGTGCTCCAGATCCAGGACGGACACCTCGACGGTGAGCGTCTTGGCGTCGGCGGGGGCGTCGAAGGCGTACGTGGCGGTGGCCTTCTTGCCCGGCAGGACCGTGCCGCTGAGGCCGTCGAGGCCCTCGTCGTAGATCTGCGGGGCGTCCACGCCGTCCGCGCCCGCCCGGCCCTCCAGGAGGACGCCGTCGGCGACGAAGTCCTTCTTGGAGCCGTTCTCGACGGTGACGGTGACCTGGTAGGCCTGGTTGCCCTCGGTGTGGTCGAGGGCGTACTCGCTCGGCTCGAAGGGCTTGGGCGCGGAGACGGTGATCTCCAGGCCGTCGGCGTAGGTGTGGGTGGCCCCGGCGGCGAGGGCCTTGCCGCTCTCCGCAGCGTCTCCGCCGCCCGCCGCGTCGGCCCCCGTACCAGCGCCCGTGCCGGCGTCCTGGTCTCCGGGTGTGGCCTTCGGGGCGGCGCTCTGCAGGGCCTTGTCGATCTCCTGGAGCGCCTCGTCCGCGGCCTTGAAGGTGAAGTAGACGCCGAAGCAGGCCAGCAGCAGCGACACCAGGCCGAGCACCGCGCCCGTCGTGGCCATGCCCTTGTTGGTGGCCTGGCCCTTTTTGGCGCGGCCCCGGCCGACCAGGCCGAACACCAGGGCGAGCAGGCCCAGGGTGCCCGCCAGCCAGAAGAGCAGCGGGACGAGGCCGGAGAGGGCGCCGATGATGCCGAGCACCAGAGCGGCGACCCCCAGGCCGTTGCGGGCCGCTGCCGGGGCGGGGGCGGTGTGGTGTGACTGGTGCGTGGAGTGGGACATGGATGCCCTCCCGGACACAGAGACATGGCTGGTGAGCGGAGCCTTGCGCCGGCCCCCTCTGACGATGCGTCAATCACACCAGAGCTTGTGAACCGAGTCAACCACGTTCACGCCTATCGTCTTTGCTCACGCTGTGAAACCCTGACCGGCAACCGGAGCCGTAGGATCAGCGGCACACCCGAACGGATCGGACAGCGGGCGGAGGGAGCGGCCAGGTGCCGGACAAGCCGAAGAGCACAGCACCACCCGGAGGCGCACACGCCACTTCACCGGCGCCCGTCACCGCACCGGCACGCGTCACCGCACCGGCCCCCTCGGCGCCCGGCGCCGAGGTGACCGCCGCCGGGATCGCCCGGCTCGCCGGCGTCGGCCGCGCGGCCGTCAGCAACTGGCGGCGGCGGCACGCCGACTTCCCCCGGCCCGTCGGCGGCACCGAGACCAGCCCCTCCTTCGCCCTCGCCGACGTCGAAGCCTGGCTGCGCGCCCAGGGGAAGCTCGCCGAGGTGCCGCTGCGGGAACGCGTCTGGCAGCACGTCGCCGCCCACCCCGCGGGCGCCATGACCGCCCTCGTGCACGCGGGCTGCGCCCTCCTCCTCGTACGGGAACGGCCGGGCCGCTGGCGTGAGCTCGCCGCGATGCCGGACGCCCGGCTCGCGGAGGAAGTCCCCACCGCACTGGACGACGTGCTCACCGAACGGCTCGGCGCCCCCCGCTCCGTCACCGCCCCGGACCCGGGCGCGCTCCTGCCGTCCGTGCCGCTGCTGCGCGGCGCCGCCGAACTGGCCGCCGAGGACGGCAGCGGCTCCGCCTTCGAGTTCCTCCTCGGCCGCCACCTCGACGCCAACCCCCGGCAGTACACCCTCACCCCGCCCGGGCCCGCCGCCCTCATGGCCGCCCTCGCCGCCACCGGAGACAGCCCCCCGGGCACGGTCCTCGACCCGGCCTCCGGCACCGGCACCCTGCTGCGCGCCACCCCCGGCGCGACCGCCCTCTACGCCCAGGAGGCCGAGCCGGACCTCGCGGCCGCCACCGCCCTGCGGCTCGCCCTCCACGGCGCCGCCGACGTGCACGCCCAGGCCGGCGACGCCCTGCGCGCCGACGCCTTCCCGCAGCTCACCGCCGACGCGGTGCTCTGCCACCCGCCGTTCAACGAACGCAACTGGGGCCACGACGAACTCGCCTACGATCCGCGTTGGGAGTACGGCTTCCCCGCACGCACCGAGTCCGAGCTCGCCTGGGTGCAGCACGCCCTGGCCCGGCTCAGGCCCGGCGGCACCGCCGTCCTGATGATGCCGCCCGCCGCCGCCTCCCGCCGCTCCGGCCGCCGCATCCGCGCCGACCTGCTGCGGCGCGGCGCCCTGCGGGCCGTCGTCGCCCTGCCGGCCGGGGCCGCGCCCCCGTACCACCTCGCCCTGCACCTGTGGGTCCTGCGCAGGCCCGCCCCCGGCACCACCGCCGCACCGGAACTGCTGCTGGCCGACACCGCCGGGCACGCCGCCGGCGGACGCGCCGGACTGGACTGGCAGGCGGTCCACGGCACGGTCCTCGACGCGTGGACCGCCTTCGACCGCGACGGGACGCTCCCGCCGCGCCCGGGCACCGCCCGGTCCGTGCCGGTCATCGACCTGCTGGACGACGACGTCGACCTGGCACCCGCCCGCCACCTCCCCCCGGACGGTGAAGGCGGCGGCGCCGCCGTACTCGACGCGGTGCGGGACCGGCTGACCGCCCAACTCCGCCGCACGGGCGCACTCACCCCGCCCCCCGCCGACCCGGGCACATCCCCCGGGACGGGGGCGAGGCCGCCGGGCGTCACCGTGGGCGAGCTGGCCCGCGCCGGCGCCCTGCACCTGCACGCGGGCACCGCCGTCGCGGCCACGGGCCCTGCGGCGGGGGGCGGCCGCGTGCTCACCGAACAGGACGTCCTCGCCGGCCGCGACCCCAGCGGCAGCCTCCCGGACGCCCCCGCCGAGGAGCCCGTACGCCTGCGCGCCGGGGACGTCGTCGTGCCGGTCCTGGGCGGCGGCACCGTCGTCCGCGTCGTCGACGACGCCACCGCGGGGGCCGCACTGGGACGCGGCCTGCACGCGCTGCGCCCCGACCCCGCCGCGCTCGACCCGTGGTTCCTCGCCGGCTTCCTGCGCGGCAGCGCGAACCAGCGGCAGGCCAGCAGCTACGCGTCGACGGCCACCCGCCTCGACGTCCGCCGCCTCCAGCTCCCCCGGCTGCCGCTCGCCGAACAGCGGCGGTACGGCGAACGCTTCCACGCCCTGGCCGAGTTCGAACAGGCCCTCCGCCTCGCGGGCCGCCTCGGCGAACAACTCGTCCAGGGCATGTACGACGGCCTCACCGACGGCACGCTGCGGGCCTGACGGGGGCCGCTGCTCCGGGCCTGCGGCTCCGGGCGTCTCGGGCCTTCGCCCGGGGGAGGGTGCCCGGAGCCTGGTCACGTACATCCCCGGCGGGAGCACATGATCAGACGAAGGCCGCCTCAGCGGCGGGTGAACACCCCCGTGAGCAGCCCGGTTTGAGGGGTTCGCATCACCGATAGCATGCATGTCCATGATGCGCACCTGGATCCTGCCGATGCTGCGTGTGCTCAGCGGCTCAGCCGTTGCGGCTGGGCGGGCCCTCAAGGGGAGCCCTGGCACGGCCGCAGCACTCCTGCCGGCGTTCCTGGTGCTCGCCGGTGTGAGCTCCCCCTGATCTTCCCGAGGCCGATCGGTTCTCTGGAGGCACAGCGCCGGAGCGCGGTCGACGGCCGACCCGTCGTCTTCTGGCGGCCGGGCTGCAGGTACTGCCTACGACTGCGCATCCGGCTGCGCCGCAGCGCCCGCCGGTTGCATGGGGTCGACGTCTGGCGTGATCCGGCAGGAGCCGCAGCGGCACCTTGCTCTTGAACCTCTGACCGCAAGAACGGTGAACTCGGGATCAGCGGAGTTCTTGAGCGAGCCCGATGAGGATTCCTTCGGGCCCGCGGACGTAGCAGAGCCGGTATGCGTCTTCGTACTGGACCACGTCACTGCTGACGAGCTGCGCGCCGTGCTTGCGGAGCCGGACGAGCGTCTCGTCGATGTCGTCCACGGCGAACATGACGCGGAGGTAGCCCAGAGCGTTCACCGGGGCGCTCCGGTGATCGGCGACCACGTGCGGCGCGATGAAGCGCGAGAGTTCGAGCCGTCCGTGGCCGTCCGGCGTGCGCATCATGGCGATCTCGACGCGTTGGTCGCCGAGGCCGGTGACACGCCCCGCCCACTCACCTTCCACCGTGGTTCGCCCCTCGAGTTCGAGGCCGAGCTCGCGGAAGAATTCGATCGCCGGTGTGAGGTCCTCGACGACGATGCCGACGTTGTCCAGCCTGAGAGACATCTGGCCAGTCTAGAGAAGCCGGCATCTGCGGGACGTTAAGTCCGATCTTCCCTGGTTCCCGCCGCATTCCAGGACGACCGCTGGCTCGCTGCCTCGCCTCGGGACTGACGAACCCACCTCCCAAGCCACCTCCGATACGCACAGCAGGGCGCGGCCTGTCGTCGCCGGTAGGAGTGCGGCGAGAACCCCCGCCTCCCCGGTCAAGGGTTCGAACAGGCCCTCCGTCTCGCGGGCCGCCTCGGCGAACAACTCGTCCAGGGCGTGTACGACGGCCTCACCGACGGCACGCTACGGGCGTGACGGGGGCCGCTGCTCCGGGCCTGCGGCTCCGGGCGTCTCGGGTCTTCGCCCGGGGAGGATGCCGGGAGCCTGACGCCCCTGGGTCGGTCCCGCACGGCCCCGCGGGGCAGGCGGCCTCCGAGGGTGGATCGTCGACACATCCCACCCACCTACTACTCAACTTTGACTAGAGTGACGGTATGGGTGAGAAGACCATTCCGATCCTGCCGTGCCGGACGATCCAGCCCGTTCTCGACTTCTACACGACCCTTGGGTTCGAGGTGACCTTCCAGCAGAAGAGCCCCAATCCGTACGCGGCCGTCCAGCGCGGTGGCATACAGCTCCACTTCTTCGCGATGAAGCAGTACGAGCCGGCCGAGTCGTTCAGCACGTGCATCGTCCAGACCGATGATGTCGACGAACTCCACGAGACCTTCCGGGCCCGGCTGAAAGCGGCGTACGGCAGAGTGCCGAACCGAGGGCTGCCGCGCATCGGGCCGCTGAAGAACACGTCACACGGCGTGCGGCAGTTCCTCATGACCGATCCGGGCGGCAACTGCATCCGCATCGGGCAGCAGACGAGCGACGACCAGCATCACCGGCCCGCCCCCAGGGAGACCTTCGCCCGGGCTCTGCACCACGCAGCCCTCCTCGCGGACTCCAAGGAGGATCCGGCGGGCGCCGCGAAGATCATCGACCGGGCACTGCGCCTTGAGGACGAGCGGCCCACGCCTGTGCAACTGCTCCGCCTCCTCGCGCTGCGGGCGGACGTCGCCACTCGCCTCGGCGATACGGATACCGCGACGTCCGCTCTCGCCGCTGCCTCCGCGGTCCACCTCACCGCGGCGGAACAGGAGTCCGTACGCGACGACCTTGAGCGCCTCGCGCAGTTGTCGGACTGAGGGCCGGCAGCCGAAGCGCCGGTCACAGCCGCTAGTCGGTTCCGGGCCCCCGCACGGCCCGTTCCCAGAGGCTCAGCCCTGCGCGGAGGAGTTCGCGTACGGCCGCCGTCTCCTCGTCCGTCCAGGCCCCCGCGGCAGCGGCCGGTACGAGGGCATCGCCGCGGAAGATCTTCTCGTAGGCGCTGTCGTGGATCGGTCCCTGGGAGGGGAGGGAGGGGCCGGTCTTCAGGCTGTGGGAGAGGTCCTCGATGAAGTTCCACGCGTCCAACAGCAGACCTGCCGTGACCGGGCCGAGGTCCGAGTGCTCGACCCACTGCCGTACGACGTCCAGATCGAGAGTGGCTTCACCCTCCCCGACGAGCTTCCATCCGTTGCGAGCACAGTACTCCTGGAGCGTCTCACGGTCTTCGACCACAAGGAGTCGTCCGTGGTCGTCGACGGCGAGCGCATCGGGGCCATCGTCCTCCCCGGGCTGCCAGATCACCGTCAGGACCTCTCGGTGGGTCGTGATCCGGTACGGATAGCAGTCAGCCATGCGGGGACTCCCTGGTGGTCTGGGCGGCACTCGCCGCGTGGGGCATCCTGCCTGGGGGCGTCCTGTGGTGACCTCGGAGCAGGGGTGATGCGGGCACGGAGCGGGCAGGTCCGGGGTCGCGTGTCTCTGGGAGCTTCAAGCGGTCGGAGCCGCGGGCGTCGGCAGTTGCCCGCGCCAGGGGCGGCTGGGGGCGTGCCGCACAGCAGTGCCGCGGGGAGTGCACAGACAGCAGGTGGCGATCACGGTCCGGATGCGTGGGGCCGCGAGTTCCTGCGGCCGGCGTCAGGGTGCACCAGACGGCGCTGACCGCCCGGTCCAGCCTTCGTGCATGCCACAGAACCGGCGCGCAGGCCGTCGCGGACTGCTTCGGTCGCCCCCACCGGGCTCCCTCCTGTCGGCCCGCCATTGCGGCAAGACCGAACGGCCGGAGCCCCCGCCTCCTTACGTCAGGGACGGGAGCTCCGGGTGAGTGTGGTGGGAGCGGCTACAGCTCCGCGTGCTTGGCGAGTTCGACCAGCCCGGTGAAGCCGTCGCGGGTCAGGGTGAGTCGGGGGCCGTGGGGGTTCTTGCTGTCGCGGACGAGGAACTCGCCGGTCGTCGCGGCGTGGTCGGGGGCCCACTCGATGCACTGGCCCCCGTTGTTGCTGTAGGAGGACTTGGTCCAGCGGAGGGAATCGGTTGTCGTCACAGCGTGCCCCTTCACGCCGTGTGCTTGGCGAGCTGCACGAGCCCGGCGAAGCCGTCGCGCGTCAGGGTGAGTCGGGGGCCTTGCGGGTTCTTGCTGTCGCGGACGGCTACAGCGCCGGGCAGTGTGGCGACCTCGACGCAGGCGCCGCCGTTGTTGCTGTAGGAGGACTTGACCCAACGGAGAGGTACGGTCGTCGTCACCGCGCGCCCTTTCATGCCGTGTGCTTGGCGAGCTGCACGAGCCCGGCGAAGCCGTCGCGGGTCAGGGTGAGTCGGGGGCCTTGCGGGTTCTTGCTGTCGCGGACGGCTACAGCGCCGGGCAGTGTGGCGACCTCGACGCAGGCGCCGCCGTTGTCGCTGTAGGAGGACTTGACCCAACGGAGAGGTACGGTCGTCACGGAGTGCCCTTTCGAAGCTGTTCGATCATGGCCACGGATGCCGCTTGGGGCAGTGCTTCCGCCTGCAACTGATGGTAGGCCGTCAGCATGGGCACCACAGAGGCGGTTTCCCGCTCAAGGTGGCCCCGCTGCGCCGACCCCGAGTACAGCATCAGCGAGCGGTCGGGCATCGTCAGTATGTAGACCGGCAGGTTCATCGGTCGTCGCGCACCGATGGAGAACGGCGCCACCTGCAACAGGGTGTGAGGCTGCTCGGCGAAGCTCAACAGGCGCTCGAACTGCGCCTCCATGACCGTGCGGTCACCAATCGGCCTACGGATACAGCTCTCGTCGAGCACGGCAAGGATCAACGGGGACGGGGTGCGCGCGAGTGCGGCTTGCCTTCGCGCTACGACGTCCACACGTTCCGCGGCCTGTTCGGCAGTGACGGCTCCCCTCCGAACCGCGTCAGCCGCCAGAGTCTCCGCGTACTCAGGCGTCTGGAGCAACCCCGGGATGACACCCACCTCGTAGAGGCGGATCTCCACCGCCCTGCCTTCGTGGCCCACGTACTCCGGGAAGCCCTCCAGCAGGCTGCCCTGACGGAGCTCGCGCCACTGGCGCTCGAACGTCTCGGCTCCCTCGATGCCGAAGGCGCGGTCCAGGCAGCGCGCGAACCGGAGGGTTGGAGGCTTCCGAGCAGTTTCCACTGCCGAGACGTGCACGCTGGAATACCCCGTGCGCTCGGCCAGCTCGTCCTGTGTCCAGCACCGCGCCTCCCGCAAGCTGCGCAAACGCGCCCCGTAGGCCGCCTGTGGAGAGCTGTCCGGGTGTAACTCCTTGCGGTTCAGGGGACTTTCACCGGCCCTTCGTTCGCTTCTGATTGGTTGAAGCGTTCCCCTCCGTGGGCCACGCTGAACCTCCCTGAGTAGCGATGTCACTACGGAGAGGAGTGGTCATGAGCTTGCCGTACTTCCCGGGAGGGGGCGGCGCGGTCGCCGGGCGGGTGCCGCATCCCGCCGGAGTCCCGAACGGCCGGCACACCCCGCCCACCCCCGACCTGCTGACCCGGGTCCTCGCCGGGCTGACGCGGCCCGTTGTGCCGCTTCCCGCCCTGGAGCCCGTGCCCGTGGACGGCTGTGACGTGTGCGGGGCGCTCGCCAGGCAGCGGGAGGAGGCCCGGTCCGCCGGCCGCTGCGGCGAAGTCGACGACTGCAACCGTGAGTTGGCGTGTCATCCGCACGAGCGCACCCGACCGGCGGTCACGGCGGCCACCGTCGCGGCCGGGGCCCGCCCGTCCGCCTTCACGCGCCCCTCGGACCTGCGGCCCGGGACGGCCGTGTACGACCTGGACGACGAGATGCCCGGCGTGGTGGCGGGATGCCGCGGGCCCAGGGTGCGGCTCGTCCGCCCCACCGGTCGGCAGTGGGACGCGTACGGGAATCGGCTGCGCCCGGCCACCGACCGGGAACGCGACCAGCTGCGGGCCCTGGCCCGACTCCATCACGAGCGGCTCAAGGGGATGCGCCGGTAGACCGCCGCCCCCGTGCCGGACGCCCCGGTCCGGCCCCCCCACCGCCGGGACGGTCCCGGGACGGGGGCGGCACCACCCCTGGTAGCTCAGTCAGGAAGAGCCCGCGCGCGGGAGCTCGTACACATCACCCGTGAGGCGCGCGAAGACCCCGGTTCGAGTCCGGGCCAGGGGGCGGCCCACCCGGCTGCCGTGTGACGGCCGGCCGCCAGGTGCCACACCCAGCAGACAGAGACGAAGGAGATACGTCATGACCCCTCCCGAGACCATCCACCGCACCGGCGCCGGGGGCGACGGCCTGCCGGGCGAGCCGTACCCCGGCCCGCACCCGTCGCCCACCCCGGACGGCGGGCCCGGCGTCCCCAACCCGCCCAAGAAGTAGGGCCGCCGACACCGTGACCACCCACGCACACCAGGACCGCCCCAGCCGCACGGAGCTGGGGCGCGTCCTCATGGCAGCGGGCGCCCTCACGCCGGACTGGGCGCCCGCCTATGCACACGTTCCCCGCGCCGCGTTCCTGCCGGACCTGATGTGGCCCTTCGACATGGCGTCCGGGCGCAGCGTGCCCGTCTCGCGGAGCGACGACCCGCAGAGCTGGCAGGACTACGCGGACGCCGACGTGCCGATCGTGACCCAGTGGGACGACGGCCTGCACCGGGGCACCGAACCGGGGACGGAACCCACCTCGTCCGCGTCCATGCCGAGCGTCGTCTTCCGCATGCTGCGGGACCTGGACGTCTCACCGGGCCACCGCGCCCTGGAGATCGGTACCGGCACTGGCTGGAACGCCGCCCTCCTGGCGTACCGGCTGGGCGCCGGGAACGTGGTGACCGTCGAGGTGGACCGGGCTGTGGCGGCTGCCGCGCGCACGGCACTGGAACGGTTCGGCCTGGCCGTCCGCGCGGTCCACGGCGACGGCCTCGCGGGCCGGCCCGACGGCGCGCCGTACGACCGGGTCATCGCCACGTGCGCGGTGCGGACCCTGCCGTACGCGTGGGTGGCCCAATGCCGTCCCCTTGGGGTGATCGTGGCACCCTGGGGGACCCACTGGGGGCACGGTGACGCCGTGGCGCGGCTGGTGGTCGCCAGGGACGGGCGCAGCGCCTCCGGGACGTTCACCGGGCCGGTGGAGTTCATGAAGCTGCGGGCCCAGCGGGCGGTCCGGCCTGACCACCACGCGTACGTGACGGGTGGCGCGGACGGCCGTGCCACGTCGTCCACCGACCTGACGGAGAGCGCGTTCCTCGGGGAGGACCGGTTCAGCGCCCAGAGGTTCGCGGTCGGGCTGCGCGTGCGTGACTGCGCCCACGCGGTGGCCGACAAGCGCGACGGTGCGCGGCCCGTCTGGCTGTACGGCCTCGACGGCAGGTCGTGGGCGTGCGCGCTGTTCCGCGACGCGGGCACGGCGTCGGTCTGGCAGTCCGGTCCCCGCCGCCTGTGGGACGAGGCCGAGGCGGCCCACCGGTGGTGGCGCGACAAGGGCGAGCCCGGTCACGAGCGGTTCGGGCTCACCGTGACGGCGGAAGGGCAGAGCGCCTGGCTGGACGATCCGGCCGACCACTGGCCGGTCTGACGCGTCCGCGACGGCCCCGCCCGTGCCCTGCCATGTGCACTGTTCGTGGCGCGCGAGCGGGGCCTTCGCCGGCCGGGCCAGGCACGGTTGTCCGCCGCCGCCGCCGCCGGTGTCGGGTCCGGGCTACGGGGCGGGCGCGGTTGTCCCCCGCCGGGGCCGGGTCCGCTCCCGTCCTGCGGGTCGTTGCGTCCGGGCCACGGGTCAGGCACGCTTCTCCCCCGCCAGGGGCCGGGTCCGGTCCCGGCCCGCGGGCCGGGGCGTCCGGGGCCGGGGCGGGCCGGGGCTCGTGGTGGCCCTGGGCAGGGTCACAGGTCGGGTACACCGCGGGGTGGATGTCGGCGTGGCTGTATACCCTCGACCACGTCACCCACACGTCGTCAGGAGGGCGCCATGTACGGCTACGGCCACGGCCCCGGCACCCCGCCACCGCAGCGCACGCCCACGCACGTCGTCGTGTGGCGTGTGCTGTTCGCCGTGCTGCCGCTGCTGAGCATCGGCTTCCTCACCGGCGCCACGACGCTGCGGCTGGCGATTGTCACGCGACGCCCCCGCGACTGGTGGCTGTTCGGCCTGTCGATCGTGACGACGATCGGCTGCCTGATGCTCACGAGCTCCGACCCGGAGTCCGTGCGCAACAGCTTCGCGGCCGGCGCCATGCTGCTGAACGCGGCCCTGTTCACCGGGTACTTCCTGTACGCGGACATCCGCCACCACGACGCCGCGCACGCCGCCCCCGCGCAGCCGTACGCCCGCACCCACCCGCAGACCCCCGCGCCGGGCGGCTACGCGTACCCGCAGCAGGCGGGGCCGGCCCGGCCGCCCCAGCCCAACCCGTACACGCAGACGCCGCCGCACACGACGGGTGCCGCTCACGCGCAGACACCGCCGCCGCAGGCGACCCCGCAGCCCCAGGGGCCGCCGTCGCCGCGCATCCACCAGGTCCGCGCCGAACTCGACGAGCTCAGCGACCTCCTCCGCAGAGACGAGCGCCCGTGAACGGGCGGGTCATCACCGACCGGTACGAACTGTCCACCGTCATCGGCCAGGGCGGCATGGGCCAGGTGTGGACGGCCTACGACCGGCGGCTCGACCGCCGAGTCGCCGTCAAGCTGCTGCGCCCCGACCACATGGCGCCCGCCACCGCCGCGGAGGAGATGCGCCGCCGCTTCGTCCGCGAGTGCCGGGTCACCGCCCAGGTCGCCCACCCCGGGCTGGTCACCGTGCACGACGCGGGCAGCGACGGCGACGACCTGTACCTCGTCATGCAGTACGTCGAGGGCGCCGACCTCGCCGACCACCTGGCCGAGCACGACCCCTACCCCTGGCCCTGGGCGGTCGCCGTCGCCGCCCAGCTCTGCGCGGTCCTCGCGGCCGTGCACGCCGTGCCCATCGTGCACCGCGACCTCAAGCCGCGGAACGTGATGGTGAAGCCCGACGGCACGGTCACCGTGCTCGACCTGGGCGTCGCCTCCGTCCTGGACACCGACACCACCCGGCTCACCCACACCGGCTCACCCATCGGCAGCCCCGCCTACATGGCGCCCGAGCAGGCCATGGGCGGCGCCGTCGGCCCGTGCACCGACCTATACGCGCTCGGGGTGCTGCTGCACGAACTGCTCAGCGGCAACGTGCCCTTCGCCGCCTCCACCGCCCTCGGCGTGCTGCACCGCCACCTGTACGAGGCGCCGCCGCCCGTCCGGCAGCTGCGCCCGGAGGTGCCCGAGCCGCTGGAGGCCCTGGTGCTGCGGCTCCTCGCCAAGGACCCGAAGGACCGGCCGTCCGGCGCGCAGGAGGTGTACGAGGCGCTGGCGCCGCTCCTGCCGGACCGATCCGCGCTGCCGGTGCCGGCGCCGATGGACCCGACGCGCCCGTTCCTGCGGCCCCTGGCCCCGTGGCCCGACCGCCCCGCGGGCCCCGCCGCCCGCGTCCCCGCATCCCCGTCCCTACCGCAGCAGACGCCGCTCCCGCTGCCTCAGCACACCCCGGTGCCCCAGCAGACCCCCCTGCCCCTCCCGCCCCCGCCGACCCGGCCGCCGTCCGTGCCCGCCGCCGCTTCCCGGACCGACGTGGCGTCGGCCGTCGACGAGGTGAAACGCCTGCTGGGGGAGGGCCGCATCACGCAGGCCGTCGACCTGCTGGGCGCGATCCTCCCGGCCGCCGCCGCCGCGCACGGCGAGCAGTCGGCGGTGGTGCGGATCCTGCGCCGCCAGTACGCCACGACCCTCATGGACGACGGGCAGTACCGGCGGGCCCTGCCCGAGCTGCGCCGCCTCGCCGACGAGCGCGCCGCCGAGGCCGGCCCCGGCGACCCGAAGACCCTCCAGTACCGGTACGACGCGGCACTGTGCCTGGAGCAGCTCGGCGAGGCCGCCGCCGCGCTCGCCGAGTACCGGGCGCTCCTGCCGTACCACGAGAGCGGCGCCCGGCAGCCGGGCGGCGACCCGTCCAGGGCCTTCGACATCCGGCACCGCATCGGGCACCTGCTGCTCACCACCGGCGAGCACAGCGCCGCCCACCAGCAGTTCCAGAACCTGTTGTACGACACGGAGCGGGTGTACGGGCCCTACCACCCGCTCCCGGCGGAGCTCCGCCGCGCCCTCCTCCACCAGCAGCAGGTCCGCGGCCGGTGACCGGGAGGCGCGGGGCCGCCAGGCCGTCCCGTGGCGGCCGGTGACCCGGAGGGCGGCGGGCCGTAGGGGGATCGGCGGGGCGCCGGAGTCCGCGGCCGGTGACCAGGAAGGCAACGGGCCGTCAGGGGCCCCGGCGGGCCCCGGCCGCCGACCCGGGGCGGCGGGGCCCAGGCGGCCCCCGTCATACGCCTCGAACGCGCCTGACGCACGCCTCGGACGGAGCGGTACACCCCAGGCGGCCCCGTAGCGCGCTTCAGGCGGCCCGGTGGTGTACCTCGGCCGGAGCGGTACGCCCCAGACGGCCCGGTGGTGTACCTCGAACGGAGCGGCGCCCCAGGCGGCCCCGCAGCGCGCCTCAGCCGGCCCGGAAGTACACGGAGTCCGCGACCCGGCCGAGGTACGTGCCCCGCACCGGAGCCCCGGCCCGGCCGCCCCCGGACGGGGGCCTGTCCTCCAGCAGCGTCGTGCCCGCCGCCCGCACCGGGTCCTGCGCGCGCAGCCCGCCCGTGGCCGCCCGGTGGCCGGGGAGCCCCGCGCCGCCGCCGGAAGCGGAAGGAGCAGCGGTCGGGTCCGCCGCCGCGGCGGGGACGACCAGCAGGGCACCCGGCGCCGCCAGGTCCCGCACGGCGTCCGCGTCCCGCGCGTCGGACAGCAGCACCACCCCGTAGCGCCGGTCCGCCAGCCGCGCCCGCACCTCCGCGTCCGCGAGGGCGCCCCGCACCAGCCGCACGGCCCCGTCGGCGCCGCCCAGCGCGAGGTTCGCCCGCACCACCTCCTCGCGGGGCGGCGTCCCGTCCGCCGCGTCCACCAGGGTCAGCCGCGCCTCGGCACCGCCGCGCCCCAGCATCCGCCGCAGCCCCGCCGCGAACAGCCCGTGCCCGGCGCCCACCTCCAGCACCTCCAGCACGTTCCCGCCGCCCCGGGCGGCCAGCAGCGGCACCGCCGCCAGCCGCCCGCACACGTCCGACAGGGCCCCGCCGACCGCCCCCACCCCCAGCGCCTCCAGCGCCACCACATGCCGGTACGCCACCGCGACCTCACCCCGCACCCGCTCGGCGGGCGCGCCCGTCACCGCGCACACCTCGCCCACCAGCCGGTCCACCTGAGGGGCCGTCGGCATGCGGTGGCCGTCCCGCCCCGGCTCACCGAGCAGCAGGCCCAGCCCGTAGCTCTGCCGCCGCAGATCGGCCACCTCGTGGTGCAGGGCGTCCAGGTCCTTCTGGAACGCGTGCGTCACACGCTCCATACGCTGCTCGACCAGGGTGAACGCCGGCCGCAGCGCCCGCGTCACCAGCCGGTTACTCAGAAGAGAGGCCATGCCGGGCAAGCTACGCCGCGTCGATCGGCTCCCGGCCGAAGGCACGGTGTCGTACGGGTGAACTCCCCGTGGCCTCCTCCGCCGCGGCGCCCCCCGCCCCGGCGCGCCGCCGCGTCCGCAGCACCCCCCAGGCCGCCCAGACGAGCAGCGCACCCGCCCCGGCGGCCAGCCCGGCACGCAGCCCCGGCGGCCGGAACGCGCAGCTCACCGTGACCCGCCCGGACAGCTCCACGGCCACCAGGCCCAGGTACTCGCCGGCCGGCCGGCCCGCGCACCGCCAGCCCGCGATGCGGGGCGCCGCCAGCACGGCCAGGCCGTCCGTGCCCGCCGGGAACACGGCGCGGACGCCGTCGCCGCGGACGTCCACGTCCGGGGCGCCGCCCGCCGACTCCAGGGCGGCGACCGCCGCCGCGAACCGGTCCCGGTCCAGGCAGCCGACACTGCCCTGCGGCACCGCGCCCCTGCCGCGCCACGCCACCTTCGTGCCCCCCGTGACCTGCGTGCCGAGCGCCTCCATAGCGGCCCGCCGCCGGGGCAGCCCGCCGCGCAGCTCGGCCGTGCGGCCCCCCGCGCCGAGCCGGGCCGAGCCGGTGAAGTCCGGCGCCCAGACGAAGACGTCGCTGCCGACCGGACACACACCGTCGGTGGGCAGGTCGTAGACCCGGGCGCCGAGCAGGAGTTCCTGGTTGCGGAACGCGGACGGCCCGTACCGCAGCGCCCGCCCCGCCTCCTCCGACAGGCCGGGCCGCACGGTGAGCAGCGGCAGCACCCGGTCGTTCCGCACGATCCCGCCGTCCCCACGCCAGCGGGCGCCCACGGCGAACAGCGCGTCCGTGACCGGGTTGTCGAGGCTCTGCACGTTGCGGCCGTTGGACGTCCAGCCGCCGCCGAGCGCGGCCAGCGTCCTCGTCCACACGTCGGGGGTGTGGCTGCTGTAGTACGAGGCGCCCTGGCCACCCAGGAGCAGCGGGTCGTTGCCGGTGACCTCGGGCCGGCCCGGGTCGGTGCGGTACCGCGGCCACCCGTCGGCCGCCGCCAGGGCGTCGGCGCGCTCGCTGTGCCGCG